>JAEXXM010000054.1 GCA_023405815.1 Pseudomonadota bacterium
TCGCCGCAGCGCTTCTCGTCGTCGTCGGCAGCGGACTTGTGACGGCGGCCGCCGGGCTGTCGATGGCGCTCGGCGCCTTCGTCGCCGGACTGCTGCTTTCCGAGACCGAGTATCATCGCGCCGTCGAGGCGACGATCGATCCGTTCAAAGGCTTGCTCCTCGGCGTGTTCTTCTTCTCCGTCGGCATGAGCCTCGATCTGTCGTCTCTCGTATCCAACCCGCTGCCGATCCTTGCCGGCATCCTCGGCCTGCTGATCGTCAAGGGCGCCGTATTGGTCGGTCTCCTGCGCTTCTTCCATATTCCCTGGCCGGCGACGGTCGAGACCGCGGTGATCCTCGGTCCCGGCGGCGAGTTTGCATTCATCGTCATCGGGCTTGCGACAGCCTCCGGCATCATCGCTCCCGATCGCGGAGCGCTAGTGCTCGCCATCACCTCCTTCTCCATGGCGCTGGTGCCGATGCTCGATCACCTCGCGCGCCGGATGTCCGGAAGCATCACCGCCGGCCAAGAGCCTAATCCCGTGCTGAGCGTGCCGCCGCCACAGGAGCACGTCGATGCCATCGTCATCGGCGCTGGCCGCGTCGGCGGTCTCGTCTCGGACATGCTCGGGCGCCACAACGTCAAGCACATCATCGTCGAGAAGGACCCGGCGGTCGTCGCGCGCTGCCGCGCCGAAGGGATGCCGGTCTACTTCGGCGATGCCAAGAACCCGCTGTTCTTGAAACGCTGCGGCCTCGAAGAGGCAAGGGGCGTCGTCATCACCATCAACAAGCCCTCGGCTGTGGGTGAGATCGTCACCGCCATTCGCAACATGCGCGACGACATCCTCATCGTCGCCCGCGCCCGCGATGCCGAGCACGCCCGCCACCTCTACAAGCAGAAGGTGACCGACGCCGTGCCCGAGACGATCGAGGCGAGCCTCCAGCTCTCGGAGGCGACGCTCGTCGGCCTCGGTGTTCCGACCGGGCCGGTGATCGCCTCGATCCACGAGAAGCGCGATGAGTTCCGCGAGCAGCTCCAGGGCGCCGCCGGACGCCCGACCCGTGGCCTGCGCGCCAGCCAGTTCAAGAAGACGAGCTAGCGCGCAGCGGCCGCTTTCTTCCGCACGGCTGGGGCGATCCGATCAATGCGGTTGGTCCAGATGCCGCCAGCGAATCCCTGCGGAAGTCCGGAGAGCTGCTCGAGGTCGTCGATGCCGCTGCTGAACTGCCCGCCGTCGTAAGGTCCGAGTACGAATACCTCGACGCCCGCGTCGTCCATCCGCTGCTGGAAGCGCGCAGGCCAGCCCCAAAGCCATGGCGCGATGTTGACGGGCACCAGCATGAGACCGGTGCGGCACCCATCTGGGACGACCCCGAGCCATCCGAGCTGCACATAGTCGATGAGGCAGTCCATGAGTGACGCTTTCGAGCCGGTCTTGATGTCGGGCAGCTTCGCATGCACCGTCTCGATCGGAGGCGTGCCGCCATAGACCATGAGCTTGGCGCGCGCTTCGGGTGATAGCCGAGAAAGGTACGCGCCGAGCTTGTCGCCCTCGCTCTTGTCGTTGCTCTTGACGTTGATGAGGAGGCGCTTGTCCGGGAAGGCTGCGAGCACCTCGTCGAGCGAGGGCATCAGCCCGACGCCCTTGCCCCGGAGCGGATAGGTCTTGCCGCCGTCCGCGGTATAGCCATAGCCGACGTCGAGAGCCTTGAGCTCGGCCAGCGTGTGCTCGCGCGTCACGCCCTTGCCGTCTGTGCGGCAATCGAGCGTCCAGTCGTGAAAGACGGCGAACTGGCCGTCCGTCGTCGGGTGAACGTCGAGTTCGACGACATCAGCGCCGGCTTTGAACGCAGCGTCCATCGAGGGCAGCGTGTTCTCGATGAAGCCGTGCTCAGGCTGATGGATGCGGGTTGCCGTGCATGTTTCGGCGTCGAGGCCCTCGCGCGAGAAAGTCTGCGCCATGCCGCGATGCGCGAGGAGTGTCGGGCCATGCCTTGCTGGCGTCGATAGCAGCGAGGTGTTGTTGAGCCAGATCAGTGCACCGCCGATAACGCCGATCAACAGTAGGTAGCGAAGGAGCTTCTTCATGGTTCTTTCGCCGTGGCCGATGTCCCGCGGACCAGACACGCACAAAGCGGCAGCCCCGCGGCGCCGACGAGGCGGCATCCACGCCGTCGGCGTCGCGTCGCTGCATCTGCGCGCAGGAGAGTGACACCGCGCGCAACGGCATGAGGGTTCGGCAGACATTGTCTGCCGAACTGCAAGATCACGCCGCCTTCGTCATCTCGACCTTGAGGTTCTGATCGATCTTGTCGAGGAAGCCGGTTGTCGACAGCCACTTCTGCTTGTCACCGACGAGCAGCGCGAGATCCTTCGTCATGTATCCAGCTTCGACCGTCTTCACGCACACACGCTCCAGAGCCGTCGCGAAGTCGACCAGCGCCGCATTGCCGTCGAGCTTGCCGCGATGCGCCAGCGCCCTTGTCCACGCGAAGATCGAGGCGATGGAGTTGGTCGAGGTATCCTTGCCCTTCTGGTGCTCGCGGTAGTGCCGCGTCACCGTGCCGTGCGCGGCTTCCGCCTCGACGGTCTTGCCGTCGGGCGTCATCAGCACGCTGGTCATCAGGCCGAGCGAGCCGAAGCCCTGGGCGACGATGTCGGACTGCACGTCGCCGTCGTAGTTCTTGCACGCCCAGACGTAGCCGCCCGACCACTTGAGCGCGGACGCCACCATGTCGTCGATCAGGCGGTGCTCGTACCACAGCTTGCGCTTGTCGAACTCGGCCTTGAACTCGGCGTCGAACACTTCCTGGAACAGGTCCTTGAAGCGCCCGTCGTAGGCCTTGAGGATGGTGTTCTTGGTGGACAGATAGGCCGGGTAGTTGCGGTTCAGCGCATAGTTGAAGGTGGCGCGCGCGAACTCGCGGATCGACTCGTCGAGATTGTACATCGCCATGGCGACGCCCGAGCCCGGCGACTTGAACACTTCCTTCTCGATCACCTTTCCGTCCTCGCCGACGAACTTGATCGTCAGCGTGCCCTTGCCGGGAAAGCGGAAGTCTGTGGCGCGGTACTGGTCGCCGTACGCATGACGCCCGATGACGATGGGCTGCGTCCAGCCGGGCACGAGCCGCGGCACGTTCTTGCAGATGATCGGCTCGCGGAAGATGACGCCGCCGAGGATGTTGCGGATAGTGCCGTTGGGGCTCTTCCACATCTCCTTCAGGTTGAACTCTTTGACGCGCGCCTCATCGGGCGTGATGGTCGCGCACTTCACCCCGACGCCATGCTTCTTGATCGCGTTGGCCGCGTCGATCGTCACCTGATCGTTGGTGGCATCGCGGTTCTCGATGGAGAGGTCGTAGTACTCGAGCGGCACGTCGAGGTACGGGTGGATCAACTTCTCCTTGATGAGCTTCCAGATGATGCGAGTCATCTCGTCGCCGTCCAATTCGACGACGGTGCCGGTTACCTTGATCTTCTGCATCGGGATTACCTTGAGGTGGGCGGTCTGTCTGGCCGCACCTTAGCCACGATGCTGCGTCGCAACAAGGTTCATCCGGGCCGCGAGGCAAGCCAGGGAACCGCCGCGTAGGCGCCCATCCCGAGCGCGGCGGCCGTCCAAACGATGAACGGGAAGAAACGCACGATCGGTCCTAGATAGATGTAGTCGATCGTGAATACGAGGATCGGCAACCCAAGGGCTAGGACAGGGGCGACCGCGGCCGACCCTGCCTTCGGCGCGCGGCCGTCCGGCTTGCTGGCTGCACGCGGTCTGCTATGGGGAAGGTTCATTCCTAAGACGCATGCGAAAGCTTGAAAGCCCGTGACGGCGCTCCTCGACATCAATACCGCAATTGTGGACGGCATGAAGGCCCCGGTCGTCGGAGCTAGCGCCCGGCCGGTTGCCGAGGTCGTGCGCGCCTGCCACGAGCAGACGATCGACGTTGGCCTGGCCGAGCTTGCCATTGACGGCCTCGATCGCGACACGCTCGATCCGCTGCTCACCTATTGCGCCGAGCAGCGCTGCAGCGCCGATAATGCGACATGTCCCGGCTGCAAGCGGCGCACCGAGCTCCTCGGCATGAATACGTTCGATGATTTCCTCGCGCGCCAGAAGGAGATCGTCGTCGGCGACGGCTCCGTTCGGCTTCAGGGGCGCGGCTCGGGCACGCTGCACGTGGCTTCGCTCGAGGAGCTGCACAAGAGCTGGTCGGGAGAGGAATACTGGTTCTGGGCGCGCCGCGTCCTGCGCAAGCTGCGCCACGGCATCCGGCGCGCCAATATTTCCGGATCACCGTTTGCCCAATCCGGCGAGACGCCGGCGGTGATCCTGATGGAGCCGCAACTCGCCGACAATATCGGCATGGTGGCACGCGCCATGGCCAACTTCGGCCTCGACGACCTGCGCCTCATCGCCCCGCGCGACGGCTGGCCGAACGAGAGGGCGCGTATCGCCGCCTCGGGCGCCAACTACGTCATCGACGACGCGCGTGCGTTCCCCTCGCTCGATGGGTCAATCGCCGACGTCAACTGGCTGGCGGCGACGACCGCGCGCCAGCGCGATCTGCGCAAGCCGGTCATGACCCCGCTCGAGGCCGTGGCCGAGATGCGCACCCGTATCGGCCGTGGTGAGCGCTGCGCCATCCTGTTCGGGCGCGAGCGCTCGGGGCTCGAGACCACCGAGGTCGCCAACGCCGACGCCCTGGTGATGATTCCGGTAAATTCTCGTTTCGCTTCTCTCAACCTCGCCCAGGCGGTGTTGATTCTCGGCTACGAGTGGATGCGGGGCAGCGAGGCCCAGAGCCTCGGCAGGGTAACCACGTACGAGCGGCCCCTGGGCACCGGTCTCTACATGAACGACGACCGGCCCGCGACGAAGGAGGAACTGCTCGGATTCTTCGAGCATATCGAAGGGGAACTCGATCGGATGGGGTTCTTCAATCCGTCGCACAAGCGTGCAACGGTCGTCCGCAATCTGCGCACCATGTTCTCCCGCATGGGCGCCACCGAGCAGGAAGTCCGCACCCTCCGTGGTATTGTTGCAACGCTGGCGAAGGGCAAGGGAAATGCCCGCAAGCCGTCATCCTAGCTGCCATGATCTGGCCAAGTTTAAAGCCGAGCGATGCCGCTCCCAACGAGCTATTACGCTCCAGCGCGCACCAGTGAACGCGGCCAGAGCCAACAGTAACAATATAACAGGGACTAGTTTCAGGAGATGTGGATCATGAAATGGGCGGGGAGGGGTTGGGCGTGCGCGGTGTTGATGGCCGCGACGGCGTTCGCGGCGGCGCCCGCCAGCGCACAGGAGCTCAGCGAGAAGGCGACGCGTACTTTTATGGAATACGCGTGGACGCTGACGCCGGAGCGCTTCACCAAGCCCAACGGTGAGACGATCCTGATCGACAAGACGAAGCGCGATGAGGTGATGGTCCCGCTCGACGTGGCACGCGAGGTTATCCGCGCCGGCCGCCTGTCGGCCCATGCCCAGGTCTGCGGCCTCGCCCAGGAGCAGGGCGACAATCACTCCTCGCTCATGCGGCGCCAGTCGCAGTCGAAGAAGTGGACCCCGCAGCAGATGGTCTACATCAACCAGCTCCATCTGACGGTCGTCATGTTGCTGACCGGCCGCATCAAGCTGGTCGAGAAGCCCGAGGGCGATGTCGCTGGCGCCGAGGCCAAGGAAGTGGTCGTCGCCGAGGAGACGCAGAAGGCCGCCCAGAGCTGCACCGCCGAGCAGAAGGAAAAGGTGAAGGAGCTGATCGCCGCCTACGTGAAATCGGGCCCGGCACTCGCCTCCACCAGCCCGGCCGCCGCTCCGGCGGGCGCTGCGCCGGCTACGACGCCGAAGTAAGTCGGCCGCCGGCCGCAGTCGAGGTTGACGGCGCGGCCGACAACCGGTATTTAGCCACCTCTTACGCGGGCCAACGGTTAATGGCCCGCGTTTTGTTGCGCACCTGCGGCAGCACCCGGTTTCGCGGTGCTGCCTGTCGGCTCGAAGGGCTTGGCCCTGCGAGCAGAGGAGGGGGCGCTCCACGATCAAAACAAGCAACGCTGGAGTGCTGTTACCATGACCAAGCGCATTCGCGCCAAACACAAGATCGACCGTCGACTTGGCGAGAACATCTGGGGTCGTCCCAAGAGCCCGCTCAACCGCCGTGAGTCGCGCCCCGGCCAGCACGGCGAGCGCCGCATGCAGAAGCTGTCCGACTACGGTCAGCAGCTCAAGGCCAAGCAGAAGCTCAAGGGCTACTACGCCAACCTCAACGAGCGCCAGTTCCACCGCATCTACGTCGAGGCCTCCCGCCTCAAGGGCTCGACCTCCGAGCACGTCATCGGTCTCTTGGAGCGTCGCCTCGACGCCATCGTCTACCGCGCCAAGTTCGTACCGACGGTGTTCGCCGCCCGCCAGTTCGTCAGCCACGGCCACGTGACGGTCAACGGCCGCCGCGTGACGGTGCCGAGCTACCGCTGCAAGCCCGGCGACGTGGTCGAGGTGAAGGAGAAGTCGCGCCAGCTTCCGCTCGTGCTTGAGGCCATCAAGAGCCCCGAGCGCGACGTGCCCGACTATGTCGAGGCGGACCACAACCGCATGAGCGCCAAGTTCGTGCGCGTGCCGACGCTGTCGGACGTGCCCTACCCGGTGCACATGGAGCCGAACCTGGTGGTCGAGTTCTACTCGCGCTAACGAGGACCGCATCTGCATTTTGAAAGGGCCCCCGATTCGGGGGCCTTTTTGTTATGCGAGCGCGGTGTAGGCTCCGGCGCCGATAAGAGCAGCGGCGGTCACTGGAGCAAGCCGCGCGCCGAACGGCGCGATCTTCTCGAGGAGCACGAGGATTGAGAGCCCGGCTATCCAGATGAGGTTCATGATTCCAGCCGCAAATAGCAGCAGCATCAGCGCCCAACAGCAGCCGAGGCAGTAGACCCCGTGCACGAGGCCCAAGTGAAAGGCGCCGAGACGCCCCGGACGCCATTGCTCGGCAAGGAAGGCCGCGGGCGCGCGGCAGCGCGTCAGGCAGGCCGTCTTCAGTGGCGTAAGCTGGTAGACGCCGGCGGCAATGAGCAACCCCGCGGTCAGCCAGCGGCTCGTCGACCACATCCACATCCCGTGCACGAGGCCGGTGTGCTCGAGCACGAACTGCAGTCCCGTTGCCAGCGCACTGAACCCGAGCCAGCCCGTAAGGTAGCCGCCCGCGAAAGCGGCGGTCGGCACGAGCGGATCGGAGATTTGTCCGCGCGTCTGCCCGTGCCGGACGACGCGCGCATAGAGCAGGATCATGGGCGCCGCGCTGGGGACCATCATGGCGATCATCATCACCCACCACATGAGGAGCATGGTCAGCCAGTAAGCTGCGTCCCACGCGCCGGGCATGGGACTAGCGGGCCGCGGCGGCGGGAATTGCCACGTCGTCATGGCAATCATGCTCATGCCGGTGCCGGCGCCCGTGATGACATAGAGCCAGGCAAGCCCCGCTATCGCCGTAAGGCCGAGCGCGATGACGGTCTGCTCGCGGCGAACGATGAACTCGGTCAGCGTCGTCTCGGCCATTGCCCGCCTCTCCGTCGGCCGCTCAGCCCACGATGCCGCTCTGGTTGAGATGGATGCGGGCGAGCTGGGCGTAGGTGCCCGCTAGATCGAAAGAGATCGGGCCGCTGACCCGGGAGCTTCCGCTGCCCATCTCGGCCAGGGTGTACTCGAAGCCGTCGGGCAGATCGATGCGCGCCCGATGCTCCTCGCCCGTGACGGGATTGCGGATCGGCTCCGCTGACATCTCAATGAGCCCGTTGCCCACGGCGACGCTCGCGCGGCGCGCATCGACGTCAATTGAAAGCTCGATTTGCTCAAAGAGCGGCTCGTAGACGCGCTCCATGGTCGAGGCAAAGACGTTCCACACCGTCTTGCCGGGCTCGGTGTCCTCACCGGAAAGAATGCGCTGCAGCGCGTGGCGCTGGGCGGCATCGGCACTCTTGTCGATGATCAGCAGCGACTCGCCGCGGCCCTCGTGCACGGCTCCGGGCCAGCGAAAGATGCTGATCGATTTGAGGCCGTCGAGCCGCACGTCCCCATAATGCCCGCTCTTGATCGCGAAAGCGCCGAGGCCGAAGCAATGGCCGTGCGTCGGCAGCGCGTTGAACTGGCAGGGACACCCGAAGGCGCAGTTGCAGTTGGCGAACTCGGTACCCTCGATTTCCCAGTGTGTCATGGTGGTGTCTCCTTCGGCCCGCTGCGACAGACGTGGCAAAGGTCAGGTATCTATATGCGACCGCGCCCCGCCGCCTGTCACCCCCGAAACTGAGGATCACGCTGCGATGAGCACCTCGTCGAGCGGGCGGCGTGCGGCGTGGGGCGGCAGTGCGATGCCCTCCTTGAGATACCCGAACCGAGAGACGAGCTGCGGCGTGCGCCCTGGCGCGATGAGCTCGGCGAGCCGCGGCCGGATGGTCGCTACCTCGATAGGCTGGTTGAGGAAGGCGTTGACGAGCCCGTGCATGGTCAGCGTGTGCAGCACGGCGGCAAGCGCGCGCCCCGTCGCCACCCACTCCGCGCGCGTGTCCCCCGGCGTCGAGAACACGCCGATGAGCGGCGCGCCGAGCACGTTCGGGCGGTCCATGCGTGCAACAGCGCTGCCGAGGTCGAAGTGCCGGAATAGCGTTGCTGCGACGCGCGTTGCCCAGTCGGGAAGACCGAAGCCGGGGCCCGCGAGTCCGTCCCCTTGAGGCGAAGTAAGCGGGTGCATCCATGATGCGAGCTCGTCGCGGAACGCGGGGTCGGCGAACTGGACGTGATCGGCATCGACGACGAGATCGGCGAGGGCATCGCGTGTCGCGGTATCTTCGTAGAGCTTGAGCTCGACGCCGAACGGCGCCGCCTTCTCGCGCATCAGCGCCTGCACGTCTTGAGGTACCGGCGTCTCGGCGTAGGGACGGCGAACGGTGCGCCGGCTCGCAATCGCATCGAGCATCTCATAATCGATGGCGCCGCTCGCCGGCTGATCGAGCAGCGTGACGCGGGCGATGACCTCCGGAGCCTGCGGCAGCGGCAACGGCGTGATCTCGCCCGAAAGACCGAAAGCACGCAGCGCCGCATACATCGTCTCCGCCGCGGCCGCGCACGACATGGTCATCTCGCGGTCGTGCGGATCGACCATGTGCAGGGCGCGCGAGAGATCGGCGACGATGTCGACGTGCGTGTCGCCGAGCACGAAGCGCCAGGGCTGCGTGTTGTGGCCGGACGGAGCCAGGATGGCGTACCGCACGAGGAAGGCCAGCACATCGCGTGCGCTTCCTTTGCTCGGAATGTCGCTCGGCTCGATCTGCCACGCGCGCTCTGAGGGAAGAATCTCGGGCATGCCTTTTCTCCTGTGCTTCGCTCGTTTGTGCGAATGCTCGCTCAGGATCGGTTGCCGGGAGCCTACAGCGGCTCGGGATCGGCAACCGGCGCAGAAAATCCGGTCTCATTGCTTAACGGCCGGTGTCGGCGCCCGGGATTGGTCGGCATCGTAACCACCTGCCCGCCGGAAGCAGCAGGTGCGGCCTCTGCTGATGATGCGGCGCCCGCATCCGCCATGGCCGGAAGCGCCGGGACCGTGTTCGCCCACCCGTAGGCCAGCATAGTGATGATCGCCGAGGCAGCGAAGAAGTAGACGCCCGGCATCACCACGGCCTCGGTGTAGCCCGACGAGTTCACGTAGAAGATCATCAGCGCGAGCACCATCACGTCGGTCATCGAGTAGCGCCCCAGCCACTCCATGGTCGAGAACGACCGGCGCCGGAATTCCGGCGACAGGTCGGGCGACGTCACGAGCGTCAAGAGATAGAACAGCTTCAGGAACGGGAAGAACACCGACACCGCGAACACCACCGCGCAGAGGAAGTATTCCTCGCTCTCGTACAGCGCCCAGATAATGGTCGCGATCGAGTGCTCGTTGGTCCACACGTAGATCGTGGTGAAGCGGATGACGGGGAGGATGATGCCGAGCGCGAAGAACACCGTCGCGAGGATGATGAGGAAGCTGAGAAGAAAGTTGCGCACCACCGACAGCTGCTTTGGCACCCGTAGCTCGATCGCCATATTCTCTGTGGTTGCGACGTCTGTCTTGAGCCAGGCGTAGGAGAGGATCATCAGCGCCACGGCAGCGGTGAAGAAGTAGACCGCCGGAAGGCTCGCCGCGTCATAGACGCCCTGGCTCTTCAGGAAGAAGATCGTCAGCGCCAGCACCAGCACGTCGTGCATCGACCATTTGCCGATCCACTCGATGGCCTTGAGACGCTTGGCGTGCCGGCGCAACTCGGCTGCCGGCAGGGTCGAGACGAGCAAGAGGTAGAGCAGCTTCACGATCGGGAACACGATCGAGAACACCAGCACGACAAGGCCGAGGAAGGTCTGTCCCTGCTTGAGCAGCAATTCGACGGTCGTCAGCAGCGAATATTCGCTCGTCCAGAAGATGAACTTGGTGAGCCGCAGGATCGGCAGCGTGATGCCGAGCGCGAGGCACACGGCGGCGCCGATGATGGCGAAACTCAACAGAAAGCGCCGGCCTCCGAGCCGCATGGGCTGCCCTTCTCGCAATGCGTTGGCGCCGATGCTAGCAAATTTGGCGCCGCGTCTTCACTCAATTGAGGCCGCACGGCAAAACTAGGGCCGCTTCTGGGGGGCGCCCAGCCCCGGGGATGGCCGGTTGAGACCTGACGAGAGTGGCGCCAAAGCGCGAGCGGCGAGATGAACGACCTACTGCGGTTCAATGGTGCGGTCCGGCGCGACCCGAAGGTCGAGGCCTGGTTCTCCGACGTTGTCGATCCGTTTCGAATGATGACGCGGGTCTGGTTCGAGCGCCTGCGCGATTGCGGGTCAGATGTGCGCGAGCTCCTGCATGACGGATGCCCAACTGCTTGCGTGGGCGATGCGCCCTTTGCCTATGTCGACGCATTCAAGGCCCACGCGAATGTGGGTTTCTTCTATGGCGCAACGCTCGCCGATCCGCGCGGCCTGCTCGAAGGTACGGGCAAGCGCATGCGCCATGTGAAGCTGCGGCTCGACAAGAAGCCTAACGCCGAAGGCTTGAAAGATCTTATCGCCGCCGCTTATGCCGATATTCGGGAGCGACTCCTGCTCATTGAGACAAAGGCGAGGCCGACCATGACAAAAGCCGGCAAGGCACCGGATGATTCGGAGGTGTCAGCCTCCAGCCTCATCGACGCGAAGCTCAAGGGGCTGGACGATTGGCGCGGCGAGATTCTGGCGCGCGTCCGCAAGCTCATCAAAGAAGCCGACCCAGACGTCGTCGAGGACGTGAAGTGGCGGAAGCCCTCTAATCCGGCAGGCGTTCCGGTGTGGGAGCATGCCGGCATCATCTGCACCGGCGAGACCTACAAGAGCGTCGTGAAATTGACCTTCGCCAAGGGTGCCTCGCTCAACGACCCGTCGCGCCTCTTCAACGCCAGCCTCGACGGCAACGTGCGTCGCGCCATCGATATCCACGAGGGTGACAAGATCGATGGGAAAGCATTGAAGGCGCTCATTCGCGCGGCCGTGGCGCTGAACACGTCGACGCAAAAAAAGCCAAAGCGCGCTTGAGGATCGAACCTCAGCGCGCTTCGATATGGGTCGATATTAGGCCGTCAGCTTCGACTTGTCGTAGGCGATGCCCTTCTCGTCGAGCAGCGCCGTCAGCTCGCCAGCTTCCAGCATCTCGCGAACGATGTCGCAGCCGCCGATGAACTCGCCCTTTACGTAGAGCTGCGGAATGGTCGGCCAGTTGGAGAACTGCTTGATGCCTTCGCGGATGCCGAGGTCCTGCATGACGTTGACGTCCTTGAAGTCGACGCCGAGCAGGCGAAGGATGTGATCCACCTGGGCCGAGAACCCGCACTGCGGCATGTTCTTGTTGCCCTTCATGAACAGCACGACGTCGTTCGAGGCGACAGTCATGCGGATCCAGTCCTGGACATCCTGCTGCGGGGTGCTCATCTCGGGCCTCTTAGAAATCATCGGCGGGCGGCCGTCCGCCCACGCTCCTGACACCGCAATGTGTGGATTGCCGCTGCGAAGTCAATTGGCGCTGCAGCCGCGGATGGGTTGAACCGAGGCGCCCTGAACTCAAATCCGACCTGCTTGGCCGCCGAAGGCGGCACGGCGCCAAAGGCGCCCGGCGCGAGCGCCGGCCCTCAGCTCGCGCGGCGCCGGCCGCAGGAAAAGCCTTTCGCCGCCCGTGTCACTGCATTCAAGGCGCAGCCGTAGTCAGGGCCAATGCGTGCAGGGCGCCGCCCATGCGCCCACCGAGAGCCTCGTAGACCATCTGGTGCTGCTGCACGCGCGACTTGCCCTTGAATTCCGGTGCTACGACGTGAGCGGCATAGTGATCGCCGTCCCCGGCGAGGTCGCGGATTTCAATCTGCGCATCGGGGAACTTGGCTTTGATGAGCCGCTCGATCTCGCCGGCGTCCATGGCCATCGGCGCATCTCCTCAGAAAGCTGGTCCTGCGGGCGAGCATAAGCCGATTTGCCTGCGATCCCAAAGGGCCTGCCTGCGCGGCGCCTTCAGCCGTCTGACAGCTCCAGCCGCCGCTCGATCCGATCGAGGCGCGCTTTGATCCTCTCGAGCTCGGCACTGTGTCCTGCGACCTGAACGTGAAAGCTTGCCATATGCCCATCGAGGGCAACCACAGTCGACTTCACCTCGCTCATGTCGCCGACGAGCTTGCCGACGTTCTGGTCGATCCTGCGCAGATGCGCCAGCACGAGGTTTGAGGGTTCCTTCGGCATAGATCAGCTTCCGACGCTGCATACTTTGGCACGTCAAACGTGCCACGAAGCGGATCGGCCGTCAAGAACAAGACGAGAACATCAGTGCGGGCCGGCCATGTATTGCGGCAGCCAGGCCTCGTGCGCGGCCTTGAGATCCGCCAGCGGTAGGGGCTGCTCGCCCTTGAGCGCGATGGCGTCGCCCCCGGTGCGAGCTACGATGCGCGCCGGCAGCGCCAAGAGGCGCGCCCGCTCCAGCACTTCCTCGGCCAGCATCGGGTCGACCGAGAGCACGTAGCGGCCCTGGTCCTCGCCGAACCAGATCGAATGCGCCGGCAGGCGTCCCTCGTAGGAGAACAGCTCGACGCCCATGCCGCCGGACAAAGCCATCTCGGCGATGGCGACGAGCAGGCCGCCGTCCGAGACGTCGTGTACGGCCGAGACCTTGCCCTCGCGGATCAGCGCGCGCACGAGCCGCCCGGCCTTGATCTCGTCGGCGAGGTCGACCGGCGGCGGCGCGCCCTCGAATTTGCCCGTCGCCAGCTCCTGGTAGAGCGACTGGCCGAGGTGGCCGGCTTCGCGGCCGACGAGGATGAGGAGGTCGCTCTCGCGCTTCAGCTTGATGTCGGCCATGCGCGCGACGTCCGGCACGAGGCCGACGCCGCCGATGGCCGGCGTGGGCGGGATGCCGACGCCGTTGGTCTCGTTGTAGAGCGAGACGTTGCCGGACACGACCGGGTAGTCGAGCACGCGGCAGGCCTCAGCCATGCCCTTCACCGAGCCGACGAACTGGCCCATCACCTCGGGCCGCTCGGGATTGGCGAAGTTCATGTTGTCGGTGATCGCGAGCGGATCGGCGCCGACGGCGGTGAGGTTGCGCCAGGTCTCGACCACGGCCTGCTTGGTGCCCATGACCGGATCGGCGGCGACGTAGCGGGGCGTGACATCGCAGGCGAGCGCGAGGCCCTTTTGCGTGCCGTGCACGCGCACCACGGCGGCGTCCCCGCCCGGGCGCTGCACCGTGTCGCCCATGACCATGTGGTCGTACTGCTCCCAGATCCACCGCCGCGAGGAAAGCGCCGGGCCGCTCATCATCGTCTTGAGCGTATCCAGCATGGCATTCGGCGCCGGCACCCACTCGGGCAGGATGATCTTCGGCGGCGTCGTCGGATACCACGGGCGTTCATAGACGGGCGCCGAGTTGGCGAGCGTGTGGACGGGAATGTCCGCTTCGACCTTGCCCCGGTGCGTGACGATCATGCGGCCGGTGTCGGTCGTCTCGCCGACGATGGCGAAGTCGAGGCCCCACTTCTTGAAGATCGCCTCGGCCTCGGCCTCGGAGCCCGGCTTCAGGATGATCAGCATGCGCTCCTGGCTCTCCGAGAGCATCATCTCGTAGGCCGTCATGCCGGTTTCGCGCTGGGGCACGTGGTCTAGGTTCAAGTGGATGCCGACGCCGCCCTTGTCGGCCATCTCGCACGAGGACGAGGTGAGACCGGCCGCGCCCATGTCCTGGATGGCGATGATGATGTCATGCGCCATCAGCTCGAGGCACGCCTCGATCAAGAGCTTCTCGGTGAACGGGTCCCCGACCTGCACCGTCGGGCGCTTCTCGTCCGACTTGTCGTCGAACTCGGCCGAGGCCATGGTCGCGCCGTGGATGCCGTCGCGGCCCGTCTTCGAGCCGACGTAGATGACCGGCAGGCCTACGCCCTTGGCGGCCGAGTAGAAGATCTTGTCGGTGCGCGCGAGGCCCGCGCACATGGCGTTGACGAGGATGTTGTTGTTGTAGCCCTTGTCGAAGTTCGTCTCGCCGCCGACGGTCGGCACGCCGACGCAATTGCCGTAGCCGCCGATGCCGGCGACGACGCCGTCGACGAGGTGCCGCGTCTTCGCATGCTCCGGCGCGCCGAAGCGCAGCGCGTTGAGATTGGCGACCGGACGCGCGCCCATGGTGAACACGTCGCGCATGATGCCGCCGACGCCGGTGGCAGCGCCCTGGTAAGGCTCGATGTAGCTCGGGTGGTTGTGGCTCTCCATCTTGAAGACCACGGCATCCCCGTCGCCGAGATCGACGACGCCGGCGTTCTCGCCCGGACCCTGGATCACCTGCTTGCCGGTCGTCGGCAGCGTGCGCAGCCACACGCGCGAGGATTTGTACGAGCAGTGCTCGCTCCACATGACCGAGAAGATGCCGAGCTCGGTGAAGCTCGGCGTGCGCCCGAGAATCTTGAGGAGCCGCTGGTACTCCTCCGGCTTCAGCCCGTGCTCGGCGACGATTTCCGGTGTGATCTCGATGCCGGTGGGCGAGGACGAGTTCTCGGTCTTTGCATCCATGCGCGGGCGCTTCTGGTCTCTTGAGCGATTCTGGAGGTCGAGATGCCAGCGCTTATAGCGGCGACGCAATGCGTTGTCGCCCCGCTCGGGATGGAACGCGTCGCTTCTATCGCGCCCCGCGTCATGCAACAGCGCAATGACTTGGCACAAACGGAATCCAGCGCCGGGGGCTGCGCCGTTATGGCCCTTGGGCGATCATTGACAGACTCGGCGCATCGCGAAGCCCAGGAACTACCGGCAAAATTCGCTTCGGCATTGCATGCGCACAGCCTGCGACAACTACCCGGTAGGGTGGGAAGAGCCGCCCACCCGCGACAGTTGCGCGCTGCAAAGGGGGCATTGCTGCGATGCAACAATCTGCATTTTCCACGGGGAGTCCGAGGCTTAACTATGTCGTCAGTCGCCGGCGGCCACTCCCCCCAAACTATTTCCGCCGGCTTCCTCGAAGCTAAAGGAGCTGGAGCATGTCCGCTATCAAATTGGGCGCTGTTGTTGCCGCCATGCTTGCCGGGTTCACCGCATTCGCTGTTCAGAATGCCACCGCAGACGAGGCCGCAAAGACCATCAAGCCGCTGCACGGCATCAGCCTGCACGTCGGTTCCAAGCACGCCGTCGGCTATTTCGTGCCGACCAACGGCGTGTGCGAGCTGACACTCGTCGTCGGCGAGGAGCCGGCGGATGAGAGCATCCTCGTCGTTACCCCGACCCGCTTCCGCGCCACCATCAAGGCCGGCCAGCGCGCCCGCTTCGATACCGGCGAGGGCAAGGAGCTCGCGTTCCACTGCGCTCAGTCGGCGACTGCGATGACGGTTCAGACCATGCAGCAGACGGCCTACACGCCGGTTGCACGGTAACGCTCCGATCGCCCGAGCGCCTATCAGCGAGGGCGTCAATCGGCGGCGTCAGTCAGGCACGAATAGGACTACTTTTTCGGCGAGGTAGTCAGACGCGTCGGGCTTCGGCCCGGCGCGTTTTGTTTCACACCATCGGCTCCAGCGCGCTCAGCAGCGCGCTTTCGAACATGCGCCGGCCGTCGGCGCCGCCGAGCGGCAGCTCGAACAGGCGCTCCGGATGCGGCATCAGGCCGACGACGCGCCCGTCCTCGCTGCAAATGCCGGCGATGTTGCGCTGGGCGCCGTTGGGGTTCGACTGCGGCGTCACCTCGCCCGCTTCATCGCAGTAGCGGAACACGACGCGGCCTTCGCCCTCCAGCCGGTCGAGCGTCTCGGCGTCGGCGAAGTAGTTGCCTTCCGCATGCGCGATCGGCAGCCGCACGACCTGCCCCTTGCGGTAGCACTTGGTGAAGAAGGTCGTATCGTTCTCGACCTTGAGCGTGACGTCGCGGCAGATGAACTTCAGAGACGCATTGCGCATCAAAACGCCAGGGAGAAGCCCCGACTCGCACAGCACCTGGAAGCCGTTGCAGATCCCGAGCACCGGCGTTCCGGCTTTCGCCTTGGCGATGACGTCGCGCATGATCGGTGAGTGCGCCGCCATGGCGCCGCAGCGCAGATAATCGCCGTAGGAGAAGCCGCCCGGCAGCACGATGAGGTCCGAGGCCGGCACCGAGGCGTCGCCGTGCCAAACCATCTTCACCGGAAAGCCCGTGATCTTCTCGATCGCGACCTGCACGTCGCGGTCACAGTTCGATCCGGGAAATACGACGACGGAAGCGCGCAGCATTCTCTGCTCCAATCTCAGTGCGGTGGGGCGAGGGGCGACCGGCTCGCCTTCTGGCGCTCGACCTCGGCGCGCGAAGCCTCGGTGAGCGCCTTATCGCCGGACTTCATCTGCTCGACAAGCGCGGAGAACTGGCCCTGATCGCCGTAGCCGCAGGATTTGCTCTCGGCCGTCCATACACCCGTCACCTGCTTGCGGATGGTCCGCATCGTTGCGGCGGGATAGGCCGGGTGCCAGCGCGTCGTGAATGAGATTTCGGCGCGCCAGACGTCGGGCACCGAGAGCATGACGACATCGAAGCCTCCGCCTTCGCCGACTTGCACCCCGGGAAGTGCGTGCATTGCGCTGCGCAGGCTTTCGAAGCCGAGCGCGCAATCGAGCGAGGGTGGTGCCGCGCTCTGGGCAGCCGCAGCAGCCGGGGCGATCATGCCAGCCAGCCAGACCGCGGCGCGCGGGAGCGGCATGGTCAGGACGCCAGCTCGTAGCTGTAGTTCTCAATGACGCTGTTGGCGAGCAGGTCCTTGCACATCCGCTCGACCGTCTCCTTGGCCTGCGCTTCGCTCGTCTCGGCGAGCTGGACCTCGATGTACTTGCCCTGCCGCACGTCCTCGACGCCGGCGATGCCGAGCGCCGAGAGGGCGTTCAGGATGGCCTTGCCCTGCGGGTCGAGGACGCCGTTCTTGAGCGTGATGCGGATGCGGGCTTTCATGTTCGCTTCGCGAGGCAGTTGGCACTAGTCAATGGGCAATAGTAGGGCAGGGCAGTAGGGGGCAGATCGCCACTGCCTACTGCCCAATGCCTATTGCCTAATTGGGTTTGCCGTTGGTGATGGGGTTCGAGGCCACCAGCACGGGGCCTGCACCCTTCGCCGGGCGGTTGCCCGTGAAGACGCCGAGGCGGCGCGCAACTTCCTGGTAGGCCTCGAGCAGGCCGCCGAGGTCGCGGCGGAACCGGTCCTTGTCGAGCTTGTCGGAGGTGGCGATGTCCCACAGACGGCAGCAATCGGGGCTGATCTCGTCGGCGAGGACGATGCGCATCTGCTCGTTCTCCCACAGGCGCCCGAACTCGATCTTGAAGTCGACGAGCCGGATGCCGATGCCGAGGAACAGGCCGACGAGGAAGTCGTTGATGCGCAGCGCCAGCTGCATGATCTCGTCGATCTCCTGCGGCGTCGCCCAGCCGAACGCGGTGATGTGCTCTTCCGATACCATCGGATCGCCGAGCGCGTCGTCCTTGTAGTAGAACTCGATGATCGAGCGCGGGAGCTGCATGCCCTCTTCCAGGCCGAGGCGCGTCGCCAGCGAGCCGGCGGCGACGTTGCGCACCACGACCTCGAGCGGAACGATCTCGACCTCGCGGATCAGCTGCTCGCGCATGTTGAGGCGGCGCACGAAGTGCGTCGGCACGCCGATCTCGCCGAGACGCATGAAGATGTACTCGGAGATGCGGTTGTTGAGCACGCCCTTGCCTTCGATGAGCGCGTGCTTCTTGGCGTTGAACGCGGTGGCATCATCCTTGAAATGCTGGATGAGAGTGCCGGGCTCGGGGCCTTCGTAAAGCACCTTGGCCTTGCCCTCGTAGATGCGACGACGCCTGTTCATTGAGCCTTTGTCCTTTGACGAGAAATTTACTTGGTCTGCCAGGCTGGAGACGACCTGCCGACAAGAGCCAAGTCTTTGACATGACGAATTTTTTCTTGTCTGCAGGTGCCGGTTTGGAGAGTCGGCTGGCAAGATCGGACACCCGCCGCGACACTAGCCGAACCGGCCCCCGGAAACAATCTTAAGGATGGGAAAGGTCGCAAGTGTCGCTAACGATCTGGAACTGGTGATTGAACGCCGCCGGAGCCCGGGTTATGGCTCCCCGCGGCCGCTGATTTGCCGGAGGGCGATGCAACCTTTCCGGCAATGGGTGAGGCCCTGCGGCGACATGTTCTGTTGGAGATAGGAATGACCACCTTCGACGACCGCGAAAAGGGTTTTGAGAAGAAATTCGCGCTGGATCAAGACCTTAAGTTTCGCGCTGAGGCCCGGCGCAACAAGCTGCTGGCCGAGTGGGCCGCCACCAAGCTTGGAATCATGGGCGCCGCTCTTCCCGATTACGTGCGCTCGGTCGTGAAGGCCGATCTCGAGGAGAAGGGCGACGCGGACGTTTTTCGTAAGATTCACAATGACTTCGCTCTCGCTGGCGTCAAGGTTTCCGATGCCGAGCTTCGCACTCAGATGAGCGAGTTCCTGGCGCAGGCCGTCGCCGACATCGAGGCTTCCCGCTAGGGCCTGGGGTCGGTCTCCAGGCCGGCCAGGAACTTGCCGAAGCGGAGCAGGCCGTCGGGCCACGGCCCGTGCCCGGAATGGTCGGCGATGTGGCCGGCCTGTCCCGCATCCACAAAATTCGCGCCCCAGGCTTCGGCGAAAACCTTCGCCCGCTCCTGCGAGCAGTAGGGGTCGTCGGTCGCAGCGAGAACAACCGCCGGGAATCCGAGCGGCGCGAGCGGAACCGGTGTAAAGCCGAAGCTGCCGGCCGGCCATGCGTGACCCTGGTTCTCCGGCCAGGCGGCGGTGTTGTCCACATCGGCCGGGGCCACGAGAAACGCGCCGGCGACCTTTCCCTTCTCGAGCTTCGGCGCTGCGTACGCGACGGCGATGACGCCGAGGCTATGCGCAACGAGCACGACCGGGCGCGTAGCAGCATCCACCTCGGCAAGAATCTTCTGCACCCATCCCTCCCGATCGGGAGCGCGCCAGTCGTCCTGCTCGATGCGCCGTGCCGTTGCGAGATTGCGCTCCCAGCGGGACTGCCAGTGATCCGGCCCCGAGTTGAGCCAGCCGGGCACGATGAGGATGTCGACGTCTGCTGTCTTCATGCTGCCTTTGTGGGAAGGGTGTTGGGATCCTACGGATAAGTTATGCGCTCGCCGCGACTCACCTTAGAAGGAATCGAGGGAAAAGATCGATCCAGTGGTGATGCATGAGCAAGCCGAAGGCGGGGGGACGCTTCGCATTGGTCGCCATTGCGGCCGGTGTGTTGGCATTTGGTGCACTTGGGGCGCAGGCGGACGGCTGGCGTCCGGGTGAGCCGGGCCGGTGGGTCCCGGGCACGCCCATGACGGATTCGCAAGACGTCAGCGATTGGAGCGGCTTCTATATCGGCGGCAAGCTCGGCGGCGCCTGGAGCGACATCGGCTGGACGGAGAATTTCAGCGAGTTCACCGCCCCGGGTGGGGCCAGCTTCTCGCCGAGCAGCTTCCAGGGTGGCGTCTTCGGCGGCGGCAACCTGCAGATGGGCAATTGGGTCTTCGGCCTCGAGACCTCGTTCATTGGAATGGGGCTCAACCAATCGACCAGCCCGGTCGTTGCCACCGACACCTTCAAGACCGAGATCGATTGGCTGCTCTTCGTCGAGCCGCGCCTCGGCTACTCCTGGGACCGTACGATGGTGTTCGTCAAAGGCGGCTGGGTGGGCGGCGATGCCACGCTGTCGGCAACCGGACTCAACGCCAACGGCGCCTTCACCACCGCTTCGGCTACGGACTTCGTCGATGGCTGGACCATCGGCGGCGGCATCGAATACGCTTGGCATCCGAGCTTCATCGTCGGCGTCGACTATCAGTACATCGACCTCGACCTGGGCACCGCTGCTTCATGCGATCTGTGCCTGATCGGCATCCCGATCGGTGAGCCGGCGGCCATCAGCGGCAATGCGGACATCTCGCTTGTGACGCTGCGCGCCAGCTACCTGTTCCGTCCCGAGGACTGACCGGGCGTCAGGATGTGGCCGGAGCCGTCATGGCGGCTCTGATCTGCCTCTCTCATCAATCGGCGGGTTCTTCGTCGGCCTCCAACGGAGTGTCTTCGACGGACACGAAGCCCCATCGGATGAGCAATGTCGCCGCCACTGCGCCCGCAACGATGAGTTGCGTGCTGCGGAGAGGCAGCAAAGCGCTCATCTGCGACTCCAGCAACGACCCCGCGATGAGGATCGCCGCGAGGCTCGCCGCTATCGGCGCGACCGCGACAGGGCTCGCCCCGCCCGCGCGTGCAAACGATCGCGCGTAGAGCCACACGGTGACAAAGACGGCGATCGCGAGACCCAGATTCCAAGCCAGTTCGCCGCTGCCCGGTATGCCGAGGGACTTGTCGATGCTCGGCGGAGCAAACCATCCGATGGCCAGAAGCGGTACGAAGAGGATCGCACTGGTCAGAAACGGCGTCCAAAGGCACGTCTCAATGGTCGCCCGGGCTCCACGCGCGGCGAGAACGATGCCGATGACGGCGCCAATGGCGAGCACCGAATAGAGCAGGCTGAAGAACACGGTATCCGCCGCATATTCCCCGCGTTCGACGAGATAGGCGATACCGGCCAGTATTCCCGGGAGCTCGGCCAGCGCAGGGGCGAGGAAGATGAGCCACAGGCCGCAGCCGAGCCCCAGCCGGTCGATCAGGCCGACGAAGGCGATGGCGAGAGCAGTCCCGGCCAAAAGTGTGGCTATGCAAACGGCCCGGAACGCCGTCCCCGGCTCCGTGACGAGACCGGAGACGCCTTCGAAGGCGGTGGCGAGGCCGGCACCTTGGATGAGCGCCATCACCAGCGCCAAGCCGACGGCGATGAGCGCGAGGCGATCGCTATTGCGGAAAGAGGCGGTCTCCCACGGGCGCAAACTAGGCGCGACGAGCTTCGCGATCTCGAACAGGATCAGGGCGTTGAGCAGCGGCATGATGCCGAGCGAGAGGACCGAGACGCGTGCCAGCGCCGATGGGCCTGTCGTCTGCGTCAGCGCCGCGATCCTTTCCGGATCAAGGCCGGGAAGCGGAACGTTGCTGCCGACCCAATAGGCGGCGAGCACCGCTATGGTGACGCCGAGCCGGCTCCAGAACGTCGTATCGCGCGCTTGCGGCATCCGTGCCTCCCTCTCCCCCAGGAACAGTCAGCACGAACCGCAACAGCTCATCGCGAGCCGTGCAGTTCCCTGCGAGACAGCGTCAGCCTTTGCCGAACACCCGCTCGAAGATCGTGTCGACGTGCTTGAAATGATACCCGAGGTCGAACATCGCCTCGAGCTCGGCCGGCTTGAGCTTTGCCGTGACGTTCTTGTCCGCCTTGAGCTCTGCGAGGAAGTCCTTGCCCTCCAGCCACGTCTTCATGGCGTTGCGCTGCACTAGCGCGTACGCCTCCTCGCGTGATGCGCCGGCCTGCGTGAGGGCGAGCAGCACGCGCTGCGAGTTATGCAGGCCACCGAGCTGGTCGAGGTTCTTCTGCATGTTCTCTGGATAGACGACGAGCTTGTCGACGATCCCGGTGAGACGCGCGAGAGCAAAGTCGAGTGTCACCGTCGCATCGGGTCCGATCATGCGCTCGACCGATGAGTGAGAGATGTCGCGCTCGTGCCAGAGGGCGACGTTCTCCATCGCCGGGATCGCGTACGCGCGCACCATGCGGGCAAGGCCCGTGAGGTTTTCGCTCAGCACCGGGTTGCGCTTGTGAGGCATGGCCGACGAGCCCTTCTGTCCGGCTGAGAAGAACTCCTCGGCCTCCAACACCTCGGTGCGCTGAAGATGCCGGATTTCGACCGCCAGTCTCTCTATGGACGAGGCGACGACGCCCAGCGTCGCGAAGTACATCGCGTGCCGGTCGCGCGGGATCACCTGCGTAGACACCGGCTCAGGCTTCAGCCCCATCTTCTCGGCGACGTAGGCTTCGATGCGCGGATCGATGTTGGCGAAGGTGCCGACGGCCCCAGATAGCGCGCAGGTCGAGACCTCCTCGCGCGCCGCGACGAGCCGCGCGCGAGCGCGCTCGAATTCGGCATATGCGTAGGCGAGCTTCAATCCGAAGGTCACCGGCTCTGCATGGATGCCGTGGCTGCGCCCGATCGTCGGCGTCCTCTTGTGCTCGAGCGCACGGCGCTTCAGCGCTGCCAGAAGCGCGTCGACGTCGGCGATGAGGAGATCGGCTGCCCGCTGGAGCTGCACGTTGAGGCACGTGTCGAGCACATCCGACGACGTCATGCCCTGGTGTACGAAGCGTGCTTCCGGGCCGACGATCTCTGCCAGATGGGTGAGGAAGGCGATGACGTCGTGCTTGGTTTCGCGCTCGATTTCGTCGATGCGCTGAACGTCGAACTTCGCATTCCGGCCTTTGTCCCAGATCTTCTGGGCCGCGTGGTGCGGGATGACGCCCAGCTCCGCCATGGCGGTAGCGGCGTGGGCCTCGATCTCGAACCAGATGCGAAAGCGGGTCTCGGCATCCCAGATGGACGCCATCTCGGGGCGGCTGTAGCGCGGAATCATGTGCGGCCTCGCGGGAAGGAAGGCCGGACCCCTAGCAGACGCGGGCCCCGGGCTTCAATTGGAAGTCTCAGGAAAAGCCGCTGCCGCAATACTTGTTTGTTGCAGTTTAGCGAAGACCAATCCGGCACAAAATCCACACTGCCGCGCCATTGCTGCAACGCACAAAAGAACTTCTTGGCGTATGATAGTAATTAGACAGTACGGTCCAGAAGTTGCCACAATTGCTTCGTCCTGGCGCTGCAGCGCACCAGTGGTGACTGTGGACAGATTGTCACGTTTGCCAATCAATTCATTGGTCTAATCTTGAATGTACGGATGTGAAACGAAAAGTTACTTATGACGAGCGACCGGACTCTTATAACGGTGGCGCTCCGACCCGGAATTGACCGGGCCCAAAAAGGCAGGAAATCAACGAGGGCAAAGGCCGCGTGATGTCGAACCAAATGCAAGGAGAAATCGCCCAACTCAATTCCGAGTTGGAGCAGACCGACGACCCGCGGGAAGGCTACGCCAAGGTGCAGGCCAAGATCCGCGGCTACCGCCAGGCGGGTATCAAGGTTCCGGACGATCTCGTGCTCATCGAAAAGCGGCTGGTGGCGGAATGCCTCGCCGCATCGCAGGGCCGCGACTGACAGCTTCAGCCGACCAGGTTCCTCGCGAACCGACATAGGAAAAGCGGCACGATGAATGCCGCTCGATGGACGGCTTCTTTATCCCGCAAGCAAGAGCGTCGTGGCACAGCCGCGGCGCTTTGTTTTTTGCGAGGGCTGCCCTGATGCCCCACGCCAGGCGCGGGCATCAGTTCTGCACGTAGGTGATGCGCCCGTCCGGCTGCTTGACCCAGGTGTAGAGCACGTAGCCGACCTGCTTGATGTCACCCTTCTCGTCGAAGGCAAGGTCACCGATCACGGTGTTGAAGGTGACGCCGGTATGCATGTAAGCGGCGACCGTCTTCGGATCGACCGACTTCGTCGCCTCGACCGCCTGCTTGATGATCTGCACCGCCGCGTAGCTGTAGAGCGTGTAGGCTTCGGGCTTGTATTCGCGTGCCTCGAACCGTTCGACGATCTCCTTGGCCTCGGGCCGCTTCTGCGGATCGGGACCGAACGTCATCAGTACGCCTTCGGCTGCCGGGCCGGCGATGGCGGCGAACTCGTCGCTGGCGATGCCATCGCCCGACATGAAGACCGCGTTCACGCCTTGCTCGCGCATCTGCCGCAGGAGGAGGCCGCCGGCCGTGTGCACGCCGCCCCAGTATACGAGCTCGATGCCCGCGTTCTTCAGCTTTGAGATGAGGGCACTGAAGTCCTTTTCGTTGGCGTTGACGCTCTCAGAGAGCGCCTCGGTGCCTCCGCCCGCCTGCATGGCCTTGCGCGTCTCGTTGGCAAGGCCCTGCCCGTAAGGAGTCTTGTCGTCGAGAATGGCGACCTTCTTGTCCTTGAAGTTCTGTGCGATGTGCGCGCCGGCGACGGCGCCCTGCTGGTCATCGCGCCCGCAGGTGCGGAACACGTTCCACATCTGCCGCTCCGTGACGAGCGGGTTCGTCGAGCCCGGCGTGATCATCAGCATCCCGTTCTCGACGTAGACCTCGGATGCCGGGATGGTGACGCCGGAATTGAAGTGCCCGACGACGAAATGCACGCCCTCGCCGAGGAAATTGTTGGCGACCGAGACGCCCTGGCGCGGATCGCCCGCGTCGTCGCCGACGAACAACTCGATCTGCTGCCCGTTGATGCCGCCTGCCCCGTTGAGGTCGGCAACCGCCTGCTCGACGCCGTTCTTGAGCTGGGTGCCGAACGCCGCGTCGGTGCCCGTCATTGGCCCCGCGACGCCCAGTTTGAACTTGGCCGGCCCGCTGTCGCAGCCCGAAAGGAGGGCGGCGAAGGCGAGCGCCAAGGTTGCAAGAACGGCTGCTGGTTTCATGAAGACCTCTGTTGATCGACGAAAGGCGCGCTGAGCGCTGCACCGCGCAAGAAAATGCGCGGCATGTTCGTCCGAATTGGGGGAAATGTCACCCCCGTGGTTCAGAGGAAGCCGCCTTCCGTCGCCACCAGAAAAGCCCGGACCGCTCGTAGGCCCAGGGGTACTGCTCCACCATCTGGCGCACGCGTGTCATTCGGAAGCCCCAGGCGCAGGCGGTCGCCACGACGATGTAATCGATGATGAAATTCCTGAAGGATAGCAGCGGTTCCTGAAACAGCGCATAGTGGAAGAACCGCACCGCGAAGGTGAGCAGGAGTGCCGCCGCAAGAACCTTCCAGGGCGCCCGCCAGGTCGAGGCGATCGCAGCCCCGGCCGCGCGCGCGGCCGCGCCACCCATCAGTACCGTGACGAGGAGAAAGATCCACAGGCCGTTGTCTCCGGTTTCGTAGAAGCTCATGGCGATCCACCTTTGGTCTGACCTACGCGGCTCGGCCGCCGAAGGCGGCAAGGGCGCAAGGCGCCCCGCGCCTTAGGCGCGGTCCCCGCTTCGGGCGACGATGAATGCATACAAAGCTTCCTTCCGCTCGCGTCACTAGCTTCCGTGCCTCCCGCCTTCGAGGTATGCGGCACGCACCTCCTGGCTCGCCAGCAGCTCCTGCCCCGTGCCCTCGAGCGTGATGTGCCCGTTGACCATCACGTAGGCGCGATGCGCAAGGCGCAGTGCGTGAAAGGCGTTCTGCTCGACGAGGAACACGGTGAGCTTTTCGCGCGCATTGAGCTCGGCGATTACTTGGAAGATCTGCTTGACGATGAGCGGAGCGAGGCCAAGCGAAGGCTCGTCCAGCATCAAGAGTTTCGGCCGGCTCATCAACGCGCGGGCAATGGCCAGCATCTGCTGCTCGCCGCCCGAGAGGGTGCCGCCGCGTTGATGGAGGCGCTCCTTGAGGCGCGGGAAGATCGCGGTGATGCGCTGAAGGTCGGTGTCGTAGTGCGGATTTCCGGCGAACTCCGCCCCCATGCGCAGGTTCTCTTCCACTGTCATGCGCCCGAAAATGCGCCGACCTTCGGGCGACTGAGCAAGACCGAGGCGTGCGATCTCGTGCGTCGGCATCTCCGTGATGTCGCGTCCTTCGAACACGATCCGCCCTTCGCGCGCTCGCGGATTGCCGAAGATGGTCATCATCAGCGTCGACTTGCCCGCGCCGTTAGCGCCGATGAGCGTGACGATCTCGCCGGCGGGTACGTCGAGGCTCACGCCGTGCAGCGCGGTGATGCTGCCGTAGCACGCGGTGACGCCCTGCAGCGACAGAAGCGGGGAGGATGCCGTCATAGCCCCACCTCCGCTTCCACTTTGGCGACTTCCTTGTCTTCGACGCCAAGATAGGCGGCGACGACCTTGGGATCGTTCTTCACGCTCTCCGGCGTTCCGTCCGAGATCTTGATGCCGTACTCCAGCACGATGACGTGGTCGGAAATCTCCATCACCACCGACATGTCATGCTCGATGAGCAGGATGGACGTCGCATGCTCGTCGCGGATGGCGCGCAGCAGCTCGTTGAGCGCCAGACTCTCACGTGGGTTAAGCCCGGCCGCAGGCTCGTCGAGGCAGAGCAGCACCGGATCGGTGCACATCGCCCGCGCAATCTCGAGGCGCCGCTGGTCGCCGTACGGTAGCGCCCCGGCCGCGTCGTCGGCGCGGCCGGTGAGGCCGATCCGGTCGAGCCAGTAACGGGCGACATCGACGGCTGCCGCTTCGGCCTGGCGATAGCGCACTGCGCCGACGAGGCCGAGCAGCGACCAGCCCGAGGCGTGCATCAGCGGGTTGTGCTGGGCCACGATGAGGTTCTCGAGCACGGTCATTCCCGGAAACAACCGGATGTTCTGGAACGTGCGGGCGACCCGTGCCCGCCTTGCGATCTCGAAGTCCGGCATGCGCTCGAGCAGGAGCAATCCGCCGCCGCCGATCTCATCGTCACGGCAGGCGTAGCGCCGGCCGGATGCGGTGAGATCGGCAACCGCCTGCGACTCGATTGGGCTGTTGGTGGACAGAACCATCAACCCGCTGGTGGGCTTGTAGAAGCCGGTGATGCAGTTGAAGACGGTGGTCTTGCCGGCCCCGTTGGGACCGATCAGCGAGGTGATGTCGCCGCGTCCTACGGAGAACGACAGGTCGCGCACCGCGACGAGGCCGCCGAAGCGCATTGTGAGGCCCTCGACGACGAGCAGCGGATCGCGCAGCCAGCGCATTAGCCGTGGCCCTCCTTGACGTGGGCGCTGGAGATCGCCTTGGCCTCGTTGAGCGATATCGACGGCTCGCGCGAGGCGATGAGGCCGCGCGGTCGCCAGACCATCATCAGCACCATGGCGAGGCCGAAGATGAGCATGCGGTATTGGGCCGGATCGAAATTCGGACCGAAGATCGCCTTCAGCCAGTCGAGCTCGCGCAACAGCTCGGTGCCGCCGATGATGACGATGGCGGCAATGGCGGTGCCAACCTGCGAGCCCATGCCGCCGAGCACGACGATGGCAAGAATCATTGCCGACTGCATGAACACGAAGGAACCTGGTGAGAGCAGACTTTGGCTGCTGCCGAAGATCGCTCCGGCGAGGCCGCCGAACAGCGCCCCCGTGGCGAAGGCAGTGAGCTTGGTGTTGACCGTGTTGATGCCGAGCGAGCGGCAAGCGATCTCGTCCTCCCGCAAGGCTTCCCAGGCGCGACCGATGGGCAGCCGCCGCAAGCGTCGGGTAACGATAGCAACGAGCAGAGCCAGTGCGAGGATGACGTAGTAGATGAAAATCACACGGTGCAATGTCGGTGAGCCCGACAGATGGAACACGTCTGCGAACGTTGTCTCGCCGGTGCGCGAGGCGAACGGAAGACCAAAAAAGGTGATGTACGGCGTCGGGATGCCGGCGCTACCGTTTGTCACCTCAACCCAGTTGACAAGCACCAGGTAGATGATCTCGCCAAAGGCGAGGGTGACGATGGCGAGATAGTCTCCGCGCAACCGGAGTACCGGAAAGCCGAGCAGCGCGCCCCAGAGGGCGGCTAGGATGCCGGCGAGCGGTAGGCAGATCCAGAATGCCCATGGCCCGAGCGCGGGCGCTACGGCTGGAATTACGTAGGCGGCAATGATGCCATACGTATAGGCGCCCACGGCATAGAAGGCGACGTAGCCGAGATCGAGTAGTCCGGCGAGACCGACGACGATGTTGAGGCCCCACGCGAGCAGCACGTAGATGAGGATCTGCACTCCGTAGTTATTGATCCACTTGATGGCGCCGCCCTGCCCGGCCAGCGCTAGCGCGATGACGGGGAACAGCAGCAGCAATCCGAGGCCGATGCGCGGCGCATAGGCCTTGTGGTGCTCGCTGAGATCGAGCGGCGGAAAGAGCACGCGCTGCCGTCGTTTCGGGTGCGCATAGAGTCGCCACAGCACGCGGCCGACGAATACCGCCGCGACCGTCAGCAGAACGAGCAGCGGACGCGGCTCGAGCACTGTCTGCAGCGAAAGGTTCTGCTCGGTGCGGAAGAAGATGAGCGGAAAGCACAGGCCGAGGGTGACGAGCGCCCACAGCCCCGCATCCTTCAAGATCGCCTGTATGGAGTGCGATGCGGGCGGCAGCCCGCCCTGGCTGCCTGCGCTCATCGATCAGACCTTTTCGACGTCGGGCCGGCCGAGCAGGCCGGAGGGCATGAAGATGAGCACGACGGCAAGGATCGAGAATGCGGCGACATCCTTGTAGTCGATAGAGAAGTAGGCCGACCACATCGTCTCGATAAGGCCGATCAGCAACCCGCCGATCACCGCGCCGGGGAGCGAGCCGATGCCGCCGAGAACCGCGGCCGTGAAGGCTTTGACGCCCGGCGTGAAGCCGTCGCTGAAATTGACGACGCCGTAGTAGGTCATGAACATCAGGCCGGCGACGGCCGCCAGCGCGCCGCCGATGACGAAGGTGAGCGACACGGTGCGGTTGACGTCGATGCCGAGCAGTGCCGCCATGCGCCGGTCCTGCTCGCAGGCCCGCTGGGCCCGCCCCAGCTTGGTCTTCTGCACAAGCGCCCAGAACGCGGCTAGAAGCACGGCGGTCACGACGAAAATAAGCAGCTGCTTCTCGGAGATCGTCGCCGAGCCGCTTCCGATCGGAATGGCGATCGTGTCGTTCAGCATCGTCGGCACCGGCTTGTTGCGCGGGCCCTGCGCCACCTGCACGAAGTTCGACAGAAAGATCGACATGCCGATGGCCGAGATCAGCGGCGCGAGCCGGAACGATCCGGCGAGCGGACGGTAGGCGACCCGCTCGATCACCCAGCTCCACAGCGCCGTCAGCACCATGCCGAGCACGAGCACGATCAGCAGCGCCAACCCGAGCGCGCCGACACCGAGGATCTGGGTGAGGAGGAGAAAGAGGATGAGGGCGATGAACGCCGACACCATGAACACGTCGCCGTGGGCGAAGTTCACCATGCCGATGATGCCGAACACCATCGTGTATCCGATGGCGATGAGCCCGTAGATCGAGCCGAGCGAGAAGCCGTTGATCAGCTGCTGAACGAAATATTCCATGCTCCTCCCCCGATCCCGAAGCCCGAAAGATTAGAGCAAAAGATGCGATCCGTCGCAGAATGGCTCGTCGTCGGTCTGTTTGCAGCCGCAGATATTGAAGGTTCCGGTGTGATCGACGACGAAGCGCAGCGGCTCGATTCCGGTGCCGCTGTGCGTGCCGTCGCAGAACGGCTGGTTCTTGGAGCGTCCGCAGCGGCAGTAAAAGTAGGGCTTCCCTTCCGTCAGCTCCACTTGGTAGGGCCCGGCCTGCGCCACGATTGCTTCTTCTGCCATGCGCATTCTCTCCTGCTTCTTGACGGTCGGCGTCACGCCACGCCGGGACCGTTTGTAGATGGCTAGCGGCTTCGGTGCAGCGCGACAAGTCCGGCCGCACCCGGCCCGCGTCGAGATTGCGGGCGAATCCGCATGGCGACGTGGTTTGACAGTCACACGGCCATTTCCGAACGCTGATTGAAGACAGGCAAATCGGACCGTGACGCCGCTGCGGCGCGTCCTTGCCGGAGCAGGTGGCGTTTCCAATAAGGGTCGCCCCGCTGCAATGACGGCGCCCGAATCGTGCCAATTCTGCGCCATTGGGCCTGATCCCGCCGGCGCGCTCCGCCGGAGGCGGCTAGGCGCGGAACAACGGATTGCCATCGGCTGGTGGGCGCCATCGCGTGAGGATGAGGCACGATCATCGCTCCATCGCCCTCGCGCTTGCCTGCGTGGCCTTTGTGCAGTCGGCGCCAATGGTATCGGCCCAGTCGATCGAGGCCGAAAGCGACCGCGTACCGGGGCTGCCCGAGTCGTCGATCGCTACAAACTTCCCCAGCGAGATCGCTGACCCAGGCGGCATGCGCGCGATGCTCGCCGGCCGCGGGATCACCTATGCCGTCAACTACATTGGCGATGTCATGGGAAACCCGGTCGGCGGCTTCGCACAAGATACCCGCTACATCGGGCGCCTCGATCTTGAGCTTAATGTCGACCTGGAGAAGGCTGTCGGCTGGGATGGCCTGCGGTTCTTCGCCAATGGCTACCAGATTCACGGCCAAAGCATCTCGGCGCTCAACCTCGGTGTATTGATGCCGGCGAGCTTCATCGAGGCGCTGCCGTCAACGCGCCTGTTCGAGATCTACCTGGAGCAGAAGTTGCTCGACGATCATATGACGTTTCGCATCGGTCAGCTTTCGGCCGACTCGGAGTTCGTCATTAGCGAGGGTACCGCGGCGCTGCTCAACGGCTCCTGGGGTTGGCCCTCGATCATGGGCGTGAACCTGCCCGATGGGGGCCCTTCGTACCCGATGGCGTCTCCCGGTGCGCGCATAGCATTCAATCCGAACGACACGCTCGGGTTTCTCGTCGGCGTCTTCAGCGGCGATCCAGCGGGAGACTGTCCGGATGACGAGCTGCCTCAGGACTGCAACCCCGACGGACTGCTCTTCCCCTTTACGCTGCCGCTGTTCCTGTACGAGGCGTCCATCAAATACAATCAGGGCGAGGGGGAGTTGGCCGGCAACCTCAAGGTCGGCGCTTGGCGCTATTTCGGCGATTTCATACCCGAAGCCGTCGGCAACAGCGGATTGCCGATCGGGCTGACGGGCATCCCCGGGCAGAGGGACGAGAAGGACTATGGCTTCTACGCCATCCTCGACCAGATGATCTTTCGCGTGCCGGGGGCGGGCGATCCGCGCGGCATAACGCTGTTTGGCAGCTACATCGCCGCCCCGCCCGAGGGCAATCTCATTCAGAGCTATTACGAGGGCGGCCTTACGATGAATGGCCTTGTCGATGCGCGTCCGAACGACATCTTCAGTGTCGGCTTCATCTACATCGGCGTCTCTTCACAGGTCATAGATTACTACGAGAGCCAGCAGTTTCCCGTCGTGCCGAGCTTCGAAGCCGTCTTCGAGGCGAGCTACACCGCCGAGATCATGAAGGGCCTCTATCTGCAGCCCGACTTCCAGTACTTCTGGAATCCTGGCGGCCATTCGGGCGACCCCGACAATCCCGACATTCCTATTCCCAACGCGGCTGTCTTCGGCCTGCGCACCACCGTCAATTATTAGCGCCGCAGCAATGGAATAGTCGGGCCCGGTGCGCTAGTGCTCCCCCATGAGTGACACGCGCCCCATCCTCATTGCCGGCCCGACGGCGAGTGGAAAATCCGGCCTGGCCCTGCGCCTCGCCGAGCAGCTAGGCGGCGTCGTCATCAATGCCGACTCGATGCAGGTTTACCGCGAGCTGCGCATCCTCACCGCACGCCCGAAGGCCGAGGAGGAGGCCCGCGCACCGCACGCCCTCTATGGCTTCGTCGCCGGCAGCGAGAGCTATTCGGCCGGGCGCTATGCGGCAGACGCTGCGAGGGCGATCAGCGAAGCAAAGCGTGCGGGGCGGCGCCCCATCATCGTCGGCGGCACCGGGCTCTACTTCAAGACGCTCGTCGATGGCCTGTCTCCCATTCCTGCGGTGCCTGAAGACATTCGCAGCTACTGGCGCGCCCGCGGCGCCGCGGAGGGGGCGGCCGCTCTCCATGCCGAGCTCTCGGCCCGCGATCCCGAGATGGCCGGCCGGCTCGCGCCGACCGATACGCAGCGCATCGTTCGCGCGCTCGAGGTGATCGAGGCGTCCGGCGTATCGCTCGCGGACTGGCAGCGCGCCCCGCGCGAGCCGGTGCTGATGCTCGATGACGTCATCCCGCTCTTCGTCGCCATAGAGCGCGACGAGCTCTACCGGCGCATCGACGCGCGCTTCGTCCAGATGATGCTGGAGGGGGCTCCCGACGAGGTGATGCAACTCGTCAGCCTGTCTCTAGGCCCCGCGGCACCGATCATGACCGCGCTGGGCGTGCGCCCGCTGCTGCGTCACCTCGCTGGCGAGCTGACACGCGAGGAGGCGGTAGAGGCCGGCCAGGCCGAGACGCGCCAATATGCAAAGCGGCAAGTCACCTGGGCGCGAAGCAATATGATGTCGTGGAAGTGGTTGGCAGAGCAAGAAATGGAAAAACCAGAGGCCATTCTGGCATCTTTTGTTCAAAAGGCTCATTGACCCTTGGCGGGCGTCGCCATAGGTTGCGCGCCAACAGTCGGATCCGGCGCCTCGGCTAGGGCGCCCGAGTCTTGGAGCAGTCAATGGCACGGACGATGACGGGCGCCGAGATGGTGCTCGCGGCACTCAACGATCAGGGCGTCGAGCACATTTTCGGGTACCCCGGCGGTGCGGTGCTGCCGATCTACGACGAGCTCTTCCAGCAGGAGAAGATCAAGCACATCCTCGTCCGCCAGGAGGGTGGCGCCCTGCATGCCGCGGAAGGTTACGCGCGCTCGACCGGCAAGGTGGGCGTTGCTCTGGTGACGTCGGGCCCAGGCGCTACCAACTCGGTGACGGGCCTCACCGACGCCCTGATGGACTCCATCCCCCTCGTATGCATCACCGGGCAGGTGCCGACGCATCTCATTGGCAACGATGCGTTCCAGGAATGCGATACGGTCGGCATCACGCGCCCCTGCACCAAGCACAACTGGCTGGTGAAGAACGTCAACGACCTGGCGCGCATCCTTCACGAGGCGTTCTACATCGCCAAGGCCGGCCGCCCCGGCCCTGTTGTGGTCGACATCCCAAAGGACATTCAGTTCGCCACCGGCAACTACGTCGGTCCCTCGAACATCGCCCACAAGACCTACAAGCCGCGCGTGAAGCCGGACCAGAATGCCGTGCGCGAGGCCGTCGAGCTGATGGCGCGTGCCAAGAAGCCGGTGTTCTACACCGGCGGCGGCGTGATCAACTCCGGTCCGAAGGCGAGTCAGCTCCTGCGCGAGCTGGTGCGCCTCTCTGGCTATCCCATCACCTCGACGCTGATGGGCCTCGGCGCCTACCCGGCGTCCGACAAGCAGTGGCTCGGCATGCTCGGCATGCACGGCACCTACGAAGCCAACCTCGCCATGCACGACTGCGACGTGATGATCGCCGTCGGCGCGCGCTTCGACGACCGCATCACCGGGCGCCTCGATGCCTTCTCTCCGGGCTCGCACAAGATCCAGATCGACATCGATCCGTCCTCGATCAACAAGAACGTGAAGGTCGACATCCCCATCGTGGGCGACGTCGCCTATGCGCTCGAGGACATGCTGCGCATCTGGAAGTCGAAGGCGCCGCAGCTCGATAAGGCCGCGCACAAGGCCTGGTGGAAGCAAATCGAGGGATGGCGGGCGAAGAAGTCGCTCAGCTACAAGGCCTCGCGCGACGTGATCATGCCGCAGTATGCGATCGAGCGGCTCTTTGCGCTGACCAAGGACCGCGACGCCTACATCACCACCGAGGTTGGCCAGCACCAGATGTGGGCGGCGCAGTTCTATCACTTCGACGAGCCAAACCGCTGGATGACGTCCGGCGGTCTCGGCACCATGGGGTATGGTCTACCTGCCGCCATCGGCGCGCAGCTCGCGCATCCCAAGTCGCTCGTGATCGACATTGCCGGCGACGCTTCGATCCTGATGAACATTCAGGAGTGCTCTACGGCCGTGCAGTACGAGCTGCCGGTGAAGGTGTTCATCCTCAACAACCAGTACATGGGGATGGTGCGCCAGTGGCAGCAGCTTCTGCACGGCAACCGCCTGTCGCACAGCTACACCGAGAGCCTGCCCGATTTCGTCAAGCTGGCCGAGGCCTACGGCTGGACCGGAATGCGCTGCGAGGACCCCGCCGAGCTCGATGACGCCATCCGCGCCATGATCGAGACCAAGGGGCCTGTTATCTTCGACTGCCGCGTGGCCAACCTCGCCAACTGTTTCCCGATGATCCCATCCGGCAAGGCGCACAACGAGATGCTGCTTGGCGAGGATGTCTCCGACGAGGATGTCGGCAACGCCATCGGCGAAGAGGGCAAGGTGCTCGTTTGATGCAACAGGGCGCAGGCGACATCGACGCTGGCCGCAGGCCGGGACGCACGGCGCACATGCGTGCGCTGCTCGCGCTCGGCGCTGCGGGTGTGATCGGGCTCGGCGCCCCCAATCTCGTTGCCGCCGACGATCCCAAGTGGGATCAGGTCGAGAACATCAAGGAAGCGGCGACGCGCCTCGCGCAGATCCAGCGCACCCAGGGCGCGACCAAGGCCTTTACCTTCATCGACGCCTGCTACCGCACCCACAGCCTCTCGTCCGAGTACACCAAGGCCTTCGAGGCGTGCATCGCCCAGGACTACATGGAAACGCAGGTTCTCTCGCTCGTCTATTCGCGCATGGCACCCGAGGCCCTGAAGAAGATGGGCGCGCCGACCCCGCAGATGCTGGCGCAGACGATGTCGCGGCGCGTCGGCGCTGCGTTCGGTCAGTATAAGGTCCCCAAGGAGCGCGTCCTCGAGTTCCAGCGCAACGTCGACGAGCACGGCTTCCCGCTGTTCTTCAAGATTCTGTTCCCGGACGCCAAGCTGCAGATGCCGGCAAAGTTGCCGCAAACAGGTGAGGGTGCGGCAAAGGCAGCCCCCGACAAGACCGCACCGGAGAAATCGCCTCCAGAAGAGAAATCGGCCCCAGAGACAAAGCAATGAACATGGCCAAACCCGTCCCCAAGAGCCATTACGTCGGACCCGGCGCCGCCCAGGCGGTCGTCTCGCGCACCCTTTCGGTGCTGGTCGACAACGAGCCGGGCGTGCTCGCTCGCGTCATCGGCCTGTTCTCCGGCCGCGGTTACAACATCGACAGCTTGACCGTGACCGAGACCGAGCACGAGAAGCATCTCTCGCGCATCACCATTGTCACCCGCGGCACGCCCGACGTGATCGAGCAGATCAAGCATCAGCTCGAGCGCCTGGTGCCCATCCACCGTGTCCGCGACCTGACCAACGAGGGCGTCGCCCTGGAGCGCGAGCTGGCCCTGATCAAGGTCGCCGGCAAGGGCGAAAAGCGCATCGAGGCCATGCGAATTGCCGAGATCTTCCGCGCCAAGGTGGTCGACACCTCCACCGAGCATTTCGTCTTCGAGGTCACCGGCAAGCCCTCGAAGATCGAGGAGTTCATAGGCATCATGACCGAGCTCGGGCTTGTCGAAGTGTCGCGCACCGGTATCGCCGCCATTGGCCGCGGCTCCGCGAGCAGCTAAAGGAGCTGCCAGAAATTCTCCGCTGGCCACTTCCGTCCAGGCCAGCACCCGCCCCACGGCTGCATCCGCAGCTCGAAACAGCACTCGCTAAGAGTCAGAAACGACAGAGGAAGCCATGCGCGTTTATTACGACCGTGATGCCGACATCAATCTCATCAAGGGCAAGAAGGTCGCCATCGTCGGCTACGGCTCGCAAGGACGCGCGCACGCGCTGAACCTTAAGGACTCCGGCGTCAAGGAGATCCGCATCGCCCTGAAGCCCGGCTCGACGACGGCCAAGAAGGTCGAGGCCGACGGTCTGCAGGTGATGTCTGTCGCCGAGGCAGCCAAGTGGGCCGACCTGATCATGATGGCGACGCCCGACGAGCTGCAGGCCGACATCTACAAGGCCGACATTGCCGGCAATATCCGCGACGGCGCCGCCATCGCCTTCGCGCACGGTCTCAACGTGCACTTCGGCCTCATCGAGCCGAAGAAGACCGTCGACGTCGTCATGATCGCGCCCAAGGGCCCCGGCCATACCGTGCGCGGCGAGTACCAGAAGGGCGGCGGCGTGCCCTGCCTCATCGCCGTGCATCAGGACGCCTCGGGCAACGCTCACGACCTCGCGCTTTCCTACGCCTCGGGCGTCGGCGGCGGCCGCTCGGGCATCATCGAGACGAACTTCCGCGAGGAGTGCGAGACCGATCTCTTCGGCGAGCAGGCGGTCCTTTGTGGCGGTCTTGTCGAGTTGATCCGCGCCGGTTTCGAGACGCTGGTGGAAGCCGGCTACGCGCCGGAGATGGCCTACTTCGAGTGCCTGCACGAGGTGAAGCTGATCGTCGACCTGATCTACCAGGGCGGCATCGCCAACATGAACTACTCGATCTCCAACACCGCCGAGTGGGGTGAGTACGTCACCGGCCCGCGCATCATCACGCCCGAGACCAAGGCCGAGATGAAGCGGGTGCTGCACGACATTCAGTCGGGCAAGTTCACCTCTGAGTGGATGCAGGAGTACAAGGCCGGTGCCGCTCGCTTCAAGGCCACGCGCCGCCTCAACGACGAGCATCCCATCGAGGAGGTCGGCGCCAAGCTGCGTGACATGATGCCCTGGATCAAGGCTGGCGCGCTCGTGGACAAGTCCCGCAACTGAGGCCCGGCTGCAACTGCAACCTCGGCTGATTTGGCTCATACTGATGGCCCGAGGGTTGGGCCATCAGGGAGTTCTGCCATGTTTCGTGTACTGTCCTCGCTTGCCTTCGCTGCTGCACTAGCCGCTACGCCGCTCATGCTGATGGCGGACGCTGCAGATGCCGCTCCGAAGAAGGCCTATAAGACCTGCAAGCACAAGACGTCGAGCGGCAAGATCAAGACGTGGCGCTGCGGTGCCGACCAGCCATGCTGCTCTGCGGAGATGATCAACTACTATACGTGTGGGTCGAAGACGCTCGGCTGCCTGTAAGCGGCGGCGAGCAAACCAGAAGGCCCGCGCAGCGGCTTTGGGGAGGTAGCGTCTGGGCTACTGCCGCGCGAGCCTTCCAGGCAATCGCTCTGTCGCGAGAGATCACCTCGCGACAGAGCGCGCAAAGAAACGGACGGCGGAGAAGCGGGGACCTCCACCGTCCGCTCCAGCGGCGCCACGGTTAAGTGACGCCGCCGGATTTCCTGATCTGCACCTGCGCACACGTCGGCGTTGCAGGCACAATCTTGGCCTTGAATGCATCGCTCGCTGTCGCGAGTGGACGCGCTTAGGCCCTGTCTGTTCGGCTGAGCAAGGTCGATGCAAAGTCCCCCTCGGCACCCCTTGCCTTCACCCCTCAAATCCACTCCTTCATCGTGGAACGAGCGTGGTTGGTTCACGGCAAAACTAAGATTTCGGCGCGGAAATCGAGTTTGATCGCGAAATCGTCGGAGCGGTGATGGCGCAACTACCGGCAGGCCAGGGGACGCACATGCGCGTCGACGAATGCAGCCTCGCCATCGCCGATTGGAGCTGGCCGCTCGCGCAGCGCCACGACGCGGAAATCGCGTTGGCTTGGCAGCGGCGCCAGGCGGAGGCTGGCGGTTTCTTCGATGGCCCAGTCTATCTCTTCAAAGACTACGTCATCGACGCGGGACGCCTGGTCGGAACCATGTTCAGGACCGACTTCAAGACCCTGCTGTATTTTCGCGCGCTGCCGTTCGCCGCCAGCGACAGCGTCCGCGAGGCCTCGGGCGCCAGCCTCATTCGCTCGGCAGAGGGGCACCTGTTGTTCGGCCGCCAGGCGCCCGGGCAACTCAACTCGGGACGCATCTATCCGCCCAGCGGCGTGATCGATGCTGACGACGTCGCAGGCGACAGGATTGATATCGAGGCGAGCATCGTTCGCGAGCTTGGCGAGGAGACCGGACTTCTCCCCGCCGATTTCGAGCGCGTGCCCGGATATGTACTGGCGCTCGTCGGCGTGCATGTCGCCATCGGGGTGGAATGGCGCAGCCAGCTTCCGGCAGTGGAGCTGCGCGAGCGGATTCTCGATTTCCTCCGGCCTCAAGCCTCGCCCGAGCTGGAGGACATCGTCATAGTACGCAGCGAGGCGCAGCTCGCCGACCAAAAGGCCCCGCCCCATGCGCGCGTGTTCGCCCGCGCCCTGCTCGGCGCCGATTGCCCTTAGAAGCGCCGGGGACATCGCTGCGCTTGACCCGTCCCGCGAATTCGGCAGAGTGCGCCGGCCTTTGAACCCGGGACCTCCGCATGGCGCTGCCGCTGCACACGCTCGACGTCTTCACCGATAAGCGCTTCAGCGGCAATCCGCTCGCCGTGGTCACCGACGCCGACGCACTGACGGGCGAGGAGATGCAGGCCATCGCCCGCGAGTTGAACCTTTCGGAGACGGTGTTCGTCCTGAAGTCGCAGAACCCGGCGCACTCCGCGCGCGTGCGCATCTTCACGCCGGGACGCGAGATTCCCTTTGCGGGCCATCCAACAATCGGCACTGCAATCCTTTTGGCGGAGCTGCGCACGCCGCTGGTCAATGGCGAGCGCGACGCCATCATCGTGCTTGAGCAGACGATCGGCACCGTCCGCGTCGGGGTTCGCCTTCGTGCCGGACAGGCGCCGTTCGCCGAGTTCGACGCGCCAAAGCTCCCCGAGAAGGTGGCGATCCCACCCTCGCGCGACCGCATCGCCGATGCGCTCGGCCTCTTGCCGCGCGAGATCGGGTTCGAAAACCACACGCCGCAATGCCTCTCCGCCGGCAACACCTTCGCCTTCGTCCCCGTCGCCAGCCTCGAGGCCATCGCCAAGGCACGCGTCGAGCAGGCGCATTGGGGGAGCGTCTTCCCGAGCAGCACCTTCGCCGGCGCCTATCTCTATACGCGCGAGTGCGTGCACGCTGGCTCTGCATTCCACGCGCGCATGTTCGCGCCCCAGCTCGGCGTGCCGGAGGATCCGGCGACCGGATCGGCGGCGGTCTGCTTTGCCGGTGTCGTGCATGACTTCGACGGCCTGCCAGATGGCGCTCATCGGCGCGTGATCGAGCAGGGCCACGAGATGGGGCGCCCCAGCTCCGTTGCCTTGACCCTCGTCATCGAGAACGGGCGCCTCGATACGGTGCGTATCGGCGGCTCGGCCGTGCGCGTCATCGATGGCACGATAGCCGGCTAAGGCTGGCCTTCAGGAGTTCTCTGACCCCGGTCAGCGCGTGCGAGCGCCGGATTCTCGCCCCCTCGGTCGTTACCGGCACAACAGAAGCCGAACACCGGGGCCACACGCGTGACAGCAGTTCCGAGCCAGCCATCCTCCCATGACGACGATCACGATCGTGGGCTCCATCACGACCTTGCCGTGATCGGGCGCCGGCGGGCCCTCGCTTGGCTCGGGTCCGCGGGGCTCGTCACCGTGCTCGGCGCCTGCGGCGACGAGCCGTCCTTCGCCCGCGCCGAGGCCGAGGTTATCGGCAGTGCCCCCGATGGCAGCCAGTGCGTCGCCCACCCGCGCGAGACCGCCGGCCCGTATCCGGCAGACGGATCGAACCGCGCCCATGGCACGCTCGCCAACGTGCTCGACAAGAGCGGCATCGTGCGCGCCGACATGCGCCCAAGCCTGGAGCCGAACGCGGCTGTCGCCGAAGGCGCGCCGCTGGAGCTGACGCTTGAGCTGGTCGACGTGAGCAAAGGCTGCGCGCCGCTGCCCGGCCGCGCCATCTACCTCTGGCACTGCGACGCCGCCGGCCGCTACTCGATCTACGATCTCCCCGAGGCGAGCTACTTGCGCGCGGTCGGCGTCACCGATGCTGCCGGAAGGCTTACCTTCACGACCATCTTCCCCGGCTGCTACCGCGGCCGCTTCCCGCATATGCACTTCGAGGTCTATCCGAGCCTCGACAAGGCGGCTGACTACAAGAATCGCATCCTCACCTCGCAGCTCGCAATGCCGGAATCGCTTTGCAGCGCGGTCTATGAGGCTCTTCCCGCCTATAGGGAAAGCATCGCCAACTACGCCGACTCCCCGCTGAGCCGCGACGGTATCTTCGCCGACAACACCCCCCGCCAGCTCGCCGCCCAGACCCCCGAGCTGACCGGCGACGGCGCCAGCGGCTACCGCGGCCGGGTGGTCATTGGCATCAAGGGTTGATCCGGCCGATAGCCTGTTGCTAACGATGCCGTTGGCGCCTGATTGGCGCCGGACTAGCCTTAATTGCCGTGATGTATTAAGAGATGGCGCATGCGCCAGACGACAGGCATCGAACGCAATTGCTTCTCCCGCCGCCCGGATGACATCCGCGGCGCCGCCTCGGCGCGTCTTCTGCAGCTTCTGAGCCTCCTTAGCAGCCCCTGAGCCTTCAAGGTTCCGGCCGATCCGGAACGGGCGCTCAGGGGGATGAAAAGTCGAGCGAGCTGAAAATCAAATGCCGCTCCCTCTGAGGAGCTGCCGGAAGCGAAAGAAGAAGCCGATGACCACCGATCCGCACAAGTCCGACGGGCATTCCGCCGCCGAGCGCGTCGTCATATTCGACACCACCTTGCGCGATGGCGAGCAATGCCCTGGCGCCACCATGACCTACGAGGAGAAGCTCGAGGTCGCAGAATGCCTCGACCACATGGGCGTCGACGTCATCGAGGCGGGATTCCCCATCGCCTCCGAAGGCGATTTCGAGGCCGTCTCCGCCATCGCCAGGCAGGTGAAGAACGCAACCGTCGCCGGCCTCGCCCGCGCCATCAACGCCGACATCGACCGCGCCGGCGAGGCGGTGAAGCACGCCAAGCGCGGCCGCATTCACACCTTCGTCTCGACCTCGCCCATCCACCTCGCGCACCAGATGCGCAAGACCGAAGCCGAGGTGCTGGAGATCATCACCGCCACCGTCGCCCGCGCCCGCAACCTCGTCGAGGACGTCGAGTGGAGCGCCATGGACGCGACGCGCACCGGCATCGACTACCTGTGCCAGTGCGTCGACGCCGCCATTAAGGCGGGCGCCACGACCATCAACCTGCCCGACACCGTCGGCTACGCGACGCCGGACGAGTATGCGGCAATGTTCCGCATCGTGCGCGAGCAGGTGCCGAACTCCGACAAGGTGATCTTCTCCACCCACTGCCACAATGACCTCGGCTTGGCCGTCGCCAACTCGCTGGCCGCGCTGGGCGCCGGTGCGCGCCAGATCGAGTGCACCATCAACGGCATCGGCGAGCGCGCAGGCAACGCGGCGCTGGAGGAGATCGTCATGGCCGTGAAGACGCGCCATGACCGCTTGCCCTACGGCACGGGCATCGATTCAACGATGCTGTCGCGCGCCTCGCGCCTCGTCTCGGCGGTGACCAACTTCCCGGTGCAGTACAACAAGGCCATCGTCGGCCGGAACGCCTTCGCGCACGAGAGCGGCATCCACCAGGACGGTATCCTCAAGTACCAGCAGACTTACGAGATCATGACGCCGGAATCTGTCGGCGTCGGCAAGACCTCGCTGGTCATGGGCAAGCACTCGGGCCGCAATGCCTTCCGCACCAAGCTGAAGGAGCTCGGCTACGAGCTCGGCGAGAATGCGTTCGAGGATGCCTTCAACCGCTTCAAGGCGCTCGCCGACCGCAAGAAGCACGTCTACGACGAGGACATCGAGGCGCTGGTCGATGAGGGTATCGCCCACATGCACGATCGCATGAAGGTCGTCTCGCTCACCGTCATCGCCGGCAACATGGGTCCGCAGACGGCAACGCTGACGCTCGATGTCGACGGCGTGCAGCACACCGTTCAATCGACCGGCAACGGCCCGGTGGACGCGACATTCAACGCCATCAAGATGCTGGTGCCGCACGACGCCAAGCTCGACCTCTATCAGGTGCACGCCGTGACCGAAGGCACCGACGCGCAGGCCGAGGTCTCGGTGCGGCTGGAGGAGGGCGGTCGCATGGTGACCGGTCGCGGCGCCGACACCGACACAATGGTAGCTTCCGCGCGCGCCTACGTCTCAGCGCTCAACAAGCTGATGGTAAAGCGCCAGAAGACCGCGCGCGTGCAGCAGCAGGCGCTCTAGGCGCAACCCCAACCCGCGAAGGCGTCGCTGCAACCTGACGGGCGGCGGCGCCTTTTCGTTTGCTGCGCCTTGGGCTGGCGCGAGAAAACGCCTAAAATCCCTGCGGAAGCGGCCGCATTCGACCGCTACGAATGGTAGAGGTGTAATCCGGCAATGCTGCGGGGCGTCGCCAGCGCGTTCTCGGACGACATCACGGTCGACCTCGGCACGGCCAACACGCTCGTGCACGTCGCCGGGCGCGGCATCATTATCGACGAGCCGTCCGCCGTCGCCGTGCGCGCATACCGGGGTGCGCGCGAGATCCTCGCCGTCGGTCGCAAGGCGAAGGCCCTCATCGGCCGCGCGCCGGAGAATGTCGAGCTGGTTCGGCCGCTGCGCGATGGTGTCATCGCCGACTTCGTCGCCACCGAGGAGATGCTGCGCCAGTTCATCAAGCGCACAAAGACGATGCTCGGGTTCCGCCGCCCCCGCATACTCATTTGCGTCCCCGCCCAGGCGACGCCCGTCGAGCGCCGCGCCGTGCACGACACGGCCCTCTCCCTCGGGGCCCGCAAGGTCTACCTCATCGCCGAGCCGGTCGCCGCCTCGCTCGGCGCCGGCCTCCCCATCGGCGATCCGGGCGGCGCGATGGTGCTCGACATCGGCGGCGGTACCTCCGATATCGCCGTGCTGTCGGGCGGCAGCATCATCTCCGCGCGCACGCTGCGCGTCGCCGGCAACGCCATGGACGAGGCGATCGTCCGCTATATCCGCCGCCGCCATCAGCTCCTCGTCGGCGAAACCAACGCCGAGCGCATCAAGGTCGAGGTCGGCACGGCCCTCGCGGCGCCCAACGGCCGCACCGCCGAGGTGCATATCCGCGGCCGCGACCTGCGCCAGGGGAGTGCCAAAAGCATTGTCCTCCGCGCCAAGGACATCGCCGAGGCCCTGGACGAGCCGATCGAGGCATTGGCCGAGTTCGTCCAGAGGGCGCTCGAGGACCTGCCTCCCGACATCCTGAGCGACATTGCTCGGCGCGGTGTCCATATGACCGGAGGCGGAGCCATGCTCGACAAGCTCGACATCGCCTTGAGCCGCCGCATCGGCGTCAGGTTCCATGTCGAGCAGAACCCCATGCACTGCGTCGTCAAAGGCTCAGCCGCAGTGCTGGCAGCAATCGAGGCGCACGAGCACCTTCTTATGCGCCCTTGACGCTTCTCAGAACTTCAGCCGGGCGTAGCGCTTGTTTGCGGCGTCGTGGATGCTGCTCGGAGCACCCTGGAACTCGACCCCCAGGGAATTCGCCTGACGCCAGGCGATCTTCGCCGGGTAGAGCATGCCGGACGATTTCTCGTAGAGCTGGAAGGTGTCCGGCAGCCCGACTGTGCTGGCAATCAGCAGGCGGGCGCCGCCTGGCGACATGTCGCGGATCGTGCAGTCCAGAACCCGCAGCCCGTCCGCGAAGACGATCTTGCCCTCCTTGAGGACCCGGCGACGTGGAACCTTCCGTTTCTCTTCCATGGGTCACCGCAGGGGCAACGGTGGCGGGGCGGGTTCTCGGTTGCGCGAGATTCGCCGCACGACTCGCAGCAGAGCCGATTATGCAGCAGAGGGCGGAGGCCGCGCTACACGCCAGGCACGGATTTGGCCGCCTCAGCGGCAATTTGGGTGCGGCGAGGCCCTTGGGCCGGACCTTGAAAACTGGGGTCGCGAGCCTGCTGGACAGGCGGGCCCCATGGTGCTACACGCACCTGCAACGAGGGGCTCGCGTGGCGGGCCCTTTTGACGTCTTGGCCCTGCGGCCTCAGCCGCAAAAACGGGCGGGCGCGCCGGGAAGACGGCACGGGTGATTAGCTCAGTTGGTAGAGCAGCTGACTCTTAATCAGCGGGTCGAAGGTTCGAATCCTTCATCACCCACCATTCTTTTCAATGGATTGGCGCAAGAGAAGACCTGCTGCGGTCTCTTGCGAGGCCGCATGGGCATTCGTCTCACCATGATCGACGTCAGCCTCCGGCCCGTGCTAAAGCGCTGCCGCCTTAGCCAGAGCCCGGTATGTCAGAGCGCCCGACACCCCTATCCATCCTCATCATAGATGAGAACCGCCTGCGGGCGGCCGTCATCGAGGACGGTTTGCGCGACGCCGGCTATACCAATCTCACCGTCGTCACCGATGTGGTCGGCATCGCGCGCAAGATCGCCGAGACGGCCCCCGACGTCATCGTCATCGACCTCGAGAACCCAAACCGCGACATGCTCGAGAGCATGTTCCAGCTTTCGCGCGCCGTGCAGCGCCCCATCGCCATGTTCGTCGACCGCTCCGACCAGGCCTCGATCGAGGCCGCGGTCGAGGCCGGCGTATCCGCCTATGTCGTCGACGGCCTGAAGCGCGAGCGCGTGCGGCCGATCGTCGACATGGCGATCAGCCGCTTCAACGCCTTTGCGCGCATGGCGCGCGAGTTGGATGAGGCGCGCTCTCAGCTCGAGAGCCGCAAGCTCATCGACAGAGCCAAAGGAATCCTGATGTCGACGCGCGGACTGAGCGAGGCCGATGCCTACGCGCTGCTGCGCAAGACCGCGATGAACCAGAACCGCAAGATTTCCGAGATCGCCGAGAGCCTGATCACGGCAGCGGGGTTGCTCGCCCCACCGGAGGACTGATGAGCGTGCGCAGCAATCATGAGATCGTCGCGGGGTTCATCCCGCTGCTCGACAGCGCGATCCTCATCGCCGCGCGAGAGAAGGGGTTCGCAGAGGCAGAAGGTATCGAGTTGACGCTGGTGCGCGAGACGTCCTGGGCCAGCATTCGCGACCGTATGGCCGTGGGGCATTTTCAGGTCGCCCATCTTCTGGCGCCGATGCCCATCGCCGCCAATCTCGGCCTGACGCCGCTCGCCGCCAAGACCATCGCGCCGATCGCGCTCGGCCTCGGCGGCAACGCAGTCACCGTATCGAATGCGTTGTGGGCGCTGATGGCCGATCAGGGCGCCGAGCCGGATCTGGACCCGGCGACATCCGGGCGAGCCCTGCACAAAGTCATCACGCAAGCGGAGAAGGATTGGTCTGCGCCGTTGAAGTTCGCCGTCGTGCATCCCTTCTCGGGTCACAACTACGAGCTCCGCTACTGGCTTGCCGCCAGCGGCATAGACCCCGAGCGCGATGTCGAGATCGTCATCGTGCCGCCGCCGCTGATGGCGGACGCGCTCGCTGCCGGAACGATCGACGGATACTGCGTCGGCGAGCCCTGGAGCACGGCCGCCGCCACCGCTGGCATCGGACGCATCGCCACCGTCAAGGCCGCGCTCTGGCGTTCGAGTCCTGAGAAGGTGCTGGGCGTTGCCGCGGCCTGGGCCGAGCGCGAGCCTGATGTTCTCGCCGCGCTTCTGCGCGCGCTTTGCCGCGCAGCGCAGTGGTGCGGCGCTGCCGAGAATCATCAGGAGGTGGCCGAGATCCTTGCCGCGCCGGCCTACATCGCCCGCCCTGCGGAATGGATGCTGCGCGGACTCTCCGGCCGGCTCGACATCGGCGGTGGTGAGAGCCGCAGCGTCGCCGAGTTCTTTGTGCCGTTCGCCAAGGCCGCGACGTTTCCATGGAAGAGCCACGCGCTGTGGTTCTATTCGCAGATGGCGCGTTGGGGCCAAGTGCAACATACCTCTGAGAATGCCGCGATCGCGCGCGAGACCTACCGCCCCGACATTTACCGCAGTGCCTTAAAGCCGCTCGGCGTCGCTCTTCCGGCGGCCAACGCCAAGGTCGAAGGCGCGCTTCTGAGGCCGACTCCCGTCGGCTCGGCAGGCGCGAGCCTCACGCTCGGACCGGACGGATTCTTCGACGGCGCGCTCTTCGACCCCGACAAGCTCGACGCCTATATCGCGGCACAGAAACGCTAGCCTGCGGCAGAATGTGCGCTGCACAAACTTTGTGCCGAATGGGCAGCTAATTGACTATTCTTTGATCTTGCCCAACCGCTTAACCATGCGTAACAAATCACAAAAGCGCTTATCTAGGCCGATTCAGCCAGTCGCGATGGTTGGCACGATATCTGCCTTTAGATAAGCCGAGCGTGCCCAATGACGGGCACTTCCAGGCAAAGCTGCCGTTCAAGCCATTGCGCGCGTGCGCAGGGGCTTGGCCGGCAGCTTTTTTGTTTTCGGGCCATGCAAGGGGACGATTAATGCGCACCGACGGTATTGTAGCCAGCACGACAGCCAGCGAGCCGAGCCGGTTCAACTGGATTTCAACTCTCGCTTTCGCGCTCTGCATGGTCGCGATGCTCGCCCTCATGCCGGCCGCGCGGGCGGAGCCGCTGGTCCCCGAGAAGGACGAGCTGAAGCTCGGCTTCATCAAGCTCACCGACATGGCGCCGCTCGCCATCGCCAAGGAGCTTGGCTTCTTCGAGGAGGAAGGCCTCTACGTCACACTCGAGCCGCAGGCGAACTGGAAGGTGCTGCTCGACCGCGTCATCAGCGGCGAGCTCGACGGCGCCCATATGCTGGCCGGCCAGCCGATCGCCGCCACCATCGGTTTCGGAACCAAGGCTGACATCGTCACGCCCTTCTCCATGGACCTCAACGGCAACGCCATCACCGTCTCCAACGACGTGTGGGCGATGATGAAGCCGAACATAGAGGTGGCCGACGGCAAGCCCGTGCATCCCGTCAAGGCCGACGCCTTGAAGCCCGTTGTCGACAAGCTCCGCGCCGAGGGCAAGTCCTTCAACATGGGCATGGTCTTCCCTGTGTCCACGCACAATTACGAGCTGCGCTATTGGCTCGCCGCCGGCAAGATACATCCCGGCTTCTACTCTCCGAGCGACGTGTCGGGGCAGATCAAGGCCGACGTGCTGCTGTCGGTGACACCGCCGCCGCAGATGCCGGCGACGCTCGAGGCGGGCACCATCCTCGGCTACTGCGTCGGCGAGCCGTGGAACCAGGCCGCCGTCTTCAAGGGCATCGGCGTGCCGGTCGTGACCGACTTCGAGATCTGGAAGAACAACCCGGAGAAAGTGTTCGGCATCACCAAGGCGTTCGCCGAGAAGAACCCGAACACGACGCTCGCGCTCACCAAGGCGCTCATCCGCGCCGCTCAGTGGCTCGACGAGAACAACAACGCCAACCGCATGAAGGCGGTGGAAATCCTCTCCAAGCCGGAATACGTCGGTGCCGATGCCAAGGTCATCGCCAACTCGATGACCGGCACCTTCGAGTATGAGAAGGGCGACAAGCGCGCGGTTCCGGACTTCAACGTGTTCTTCCGCCACTTCGCCACCTACCCCTACTACTCGGACGCCGTCTGGTACCTGACGCAGATGCGTCGCTGGGGGCAGATCCCGGAAGCTAAGCCGGACGACTGGTACGCCGATGTGGCCAAGAAGGTCTACCTCCCGGACGTCTACCTCAAAGCCGCCAAGCTCCTGGTAGCCGAAGGCAAGGCGAAGGAAGCCGACTTCCCGTGGGACGCAGACGGATATCGCGCGCCGACGTCGGAATTCATCGATGGCGTCACCTACGACGGTCGCAAGCCGAACGCCTACATCGACCAGCTTCCTATCGGTCTGAAGGGCCAGCAGAAGCTCGAAGGCAACGAGGTCGTCGGCGGCTAGCCGCCGGCCGTGGCGGCCGCAGGGGGAGCGGCCGCCACCCTCTCAACAGCAGCATTGACGCGGGAAAGAACGCGCATGACCACAGCATCCGACACGATCCTCGCCGACGCGGCCGAGCGTCAGATCCGCAAGGAGAAGCGGTTCGCGCGCATCAACCGAGCCTCGCGCTGGCTCGATGCGCTCGGTTTCAGTTGGGTGACGCCGCTCTTGCGCATCGCCGCCGGTGACAATCCCGGCGAGCAGCTCGCCGAGATAAAGCGGGGACTTCTGGTCCCCCTCGCCGGCATCACCATGTTCGTCGTCGCCTGGAGCGTGCTCGCGCCGCGCGTCGACACCTCTCTCGGAGCGCTGCCCGGACCTGCCCAGGTCTGGGAGCAGGCGCTGAACCTGTGGTCCGATCACAATGCCGAGCGCAGCAAGGAAGCCGCGTTCTACGAGCGCCAGGCGGCGCGCAACGCCGCACTCGCCGAGGCTGGCAAGCCTGAAGAGGTGAAGTGGCGCGCCTACACCGGCAAGCCGACCTTCTTCGACCAGATATTGACGTCGCTGGAGACCGTCGGTCTCGGCTTCATCATCGCGACGTTCATCGCCGTGCCGCTGGGCATCGCCTGCGGACTGTCCAAGACGGTGAACGGCGCCATCAACCCGCTCATTCAGATCTTCAAGCCGGTGTCACCGCTCGCCTGGCTGCCGATCGTCACCATGGTGGTCTCGGCACTGTACGTGAGCCCGTCCGACGCGCTCCCGAAGTCGCTAGTGATCTCGGCCATTACAGTGACGCTGTGCTCGCTGTGGCCGACGCTGATCAACACCGCGCTCGGTGTCGCCTCCATCGACAAGGATCTCATCAACGTGGGCAAGGTCCTGCAGCTCTCGACGCCGACGACGATCCGCAAGCTCGTGCTGCCGTCGGCGCTGCCGCTCATCTTCACCGGCCTGCGCCTGTCGCTGGGCGTGGGGTGGATGGTGCTCATCGCTGCCGAGATGCTGGCGCAGAACCCGGGCCTCGGAAAGTTCGTGTGGGATGAGTTCCAGAACGGCTCATCTTCCTCTCTCGCCCGCATCATGGTGGCCGTGCTGACCATCGGCATCATCGGCTTCGCGCTCGACCGCATCATGTATGCGCTGCAGTCGGCCTTCACCTTCCAGACGAGCCGGTGAGGCGCCGATGAGCTTCCTCGAGATCACAGGTCTTTCCAAGAGCTACGGCGAGGGCGCGGCCCGGACCGAGGTCCTGGCCGACATCAACCTCTCGGTTGCCGAAGGCGAGTTCATCGCCATCGTCGGCTTCTCCGGCTCGGGCAAGACGACTCTCATCTCCGCTATCGCCGGCCTCATCACCCCCGACAGCGGCAGCATCAAGGTGCGGGGCAAGGACATCTCCGGTCCGGGTCCCGACCGCGGTATCGTCTTCCAGTCCTACTCGCTGATGCCGTGGCTCAGCGTCTACGGCAACGTCGCGCTTGCCGTCGATGCCGTGCACAAGGGCAAGTCCGCGACCGAGCGCGGCGCCATCACCCACAAGTACATCGACATGGTGGGGCTGTCGCACGCGCTTGACCGGCGCCCGGCGGAGCTTTCCGGCGGCATGCGCCAGCGCGTTGCCGTCGCGCGTGCCCTCGCCATCCAGCCCGAGATCATCCTCCTCGACGAGCCGCTGTCCGCCCTCGATGCGCTGACACGCGCCAAGCTTCAGGACGAGTTCGCAGAGATCTCCGAGCGCGCCAAGAAGACCATCATCCTCATCACCAACGATGTCGACGAGGCGATCCTGCTCGCCGATCGCATCATTCCGCTGACGCCAGGACCGCGCGCAACGCTCGGCCCTTCGTTCAAGGTCGATCTTCCGCGTCCGCGCGAGCGCGCGGCTATGAACTCCGATCCCGGCTTCATCCGCATTCGCGCCGAGGTCACCGCCTGCCTGATGGAGCTCGGAGCCTCGCGAGGCGCAAGCGCGCAGGCCGAGCCAGCGCTCCCCAACATCACGCCGATTCCGCCCAAGGCGCCCAAGAACGAACTGCCGCCCGCGTATCTGAAAGCGGCGCATTCGCCGATCGAGGAGCGCTACGTCGAGTTCTTCGAGGTCCGCAAGACCTACCCCACGCCGAAAGGCCCGCTCACCGTCGTCGACGGCTTCAATCTCAAGATGAAGAAGGGCGAGTTCGTCACCCTCATCGGTCACTCAGGCTGCGGCAAGTCGACGGTTTTGTCGATGGCCGCTGGCCTCAACAACATATCGAGCGGCGGCATCGTGCTCGACGGGCGCGAGGTGTCCGGAGCCGGTCCCGACCGTGCCGTCGTTTTCCAGTCGCCGTCGCTCATGCCCTGGCTGACGGCACGCGAGAACGTCGCCCTCGGTGTCGACCGCGTCTACCCGAAGGCAAGCGCAGCCGAGCGCCGCGACGTGGTGGAATACTATCTGCACCGCGTCGGCCTAGGCGATGCCATGCACCGCCGTGCGTCCGAGCTCTCCAACGGCATGAAGCAGCGCGTCGGCATCGCCCGCGCGTTTGCCTTGTCGCCCAAGCTGCTCTTGCTGGATGAGCCGTTCGGCATGCTCGACAGCCTGACGCGCTGGGAACTGCAGGACGTGCTGATGGATGTTTGGGCGCGCACCAAGGTCACCGCCATCTGCGTCACCCACGATGTCGACGAGGCGATCCTGCTCGCCGACCGCGTGGTGATGATGTCGAACGGCCCCAACGCCACCCTCGGCAACATCATGGATGTGAAACTGCCGCGCCCGCGCTCGCGCAAGATGCTGCTCTCGCACCCGGACTACTACGCCTATCGCGAGGAGCTCCTCGACTTCCTCGAGGCCTACGAGGGAGGCGCCAATCCGGAACCGGCAGTGCTCGAAGCCATCAAGCGCAAGCGCGCTCAGCGCCTCGGCGACGGCCCAAATTTGCGCGTCCAAGCAGCGGAATGAACCCTATGCGCGAAAAGCTTGTCATCATCGGCAACGGCATGGCGCCCGGGCGCATGCTGGAGCATCTCTTTGAGGTGGCGCCGGACCGCTACGAGATCACCATCTTCAACGCCGAGCCGCGGGTGAACTACGACCGCATCATGCTCTCGCCGGTGCTGTCGGGCGAGAAGCGGTACGAAGAGATCATCATCCACGGTGATGGCTGGTACATCAAGAACGGCATCACGCTCTACAAGGGGCACAAGGTCGTCGGCATCGACCGGGCGGCGAAGACGGTCACGTCCGATCAGGGCGTGACCGAGAAATACGACAAGCTCGCCATCGCCACCGGCTCGGTGCCGTTCATCCTTCCGGTGCCCGGCAACAATCTTCCCGGCGTCCTGTCCTACCGCGACCTCGACGACGTCAACGCGATGCTCCTTGCCGCACAATCGCGCGCCAGGGCCGTCGTCATCGGCGGCGGCCTGCTGGGCCTCGAAGCCGCTGCGGGATTGGCCGCGCACGACATGGACGTCACCGTCGTGCATCTGATGCCGACGCTGATGGAGCGGCAGCTCGATGCGTCCGCCGGCTATATGCTGCAGCGTGAGCTCGAAAGCCGCGGCATCAAGATAGTGACCAAGGCGAAGACCACGGCCATCCTCGGCGAGCGCCGTGCCGAGGGCGTCATGCTGGAGGACGGACGTGTTATTCCGGCAAGCCTCGTTGTTATGGCGGCGGGCATTCGCCCCAACGCCTGGCTCGCCAAGGAGGCGGGTATCGCCGTCAATCGTGGCATCCTTGTCGATGACGGCATGCGCACCTCCGATCCCGACATCTTCGCTCTCGGCGAATGCGCCGAGGTCGGCGGCGAGGTCTACGGCCTCGTTGCGCCGCTCTACGAGATGGCCCGCATCGCCGCGGCCCGTCTTGTCGGTGATGAGACCCCGCGCTTCGTCCACAACGACACGCCGACCAAGCTGAAGGTCACCGGCATCGACCTCTTCTCGCTCGGCGACTTCGCCGACGGCGAGGACCGCCAGGAGATCGTCCTGCGCGATGCCGCGGCGGGCGTCTACAAGCGCCTCGTCCTCAAGGAGAACCGCATCATCGGCACCGTTCTCTATGGCGAGACGTCCGATGGCGCCTGGTTCAACGACCTGAAGAAGCGCGCGATCGACATCTCCGAAATGCGCGACACGCTTATCTTCGGACAATCCTATCAGGGCGGTGCCCCCCTGGACCCTACGGCGGCCGTTGCAGCGTTGCCCGATGACGCGGAAATCTGCGGCTGCAACGGCGTATGCAAGGGCAAGATCGTCGGAGCCATCAAGGCAAAGGGCCTCACGTCGCTCGACGACGTGCGCGCCCACACCAAGGCGTCCGCCTCGTGCGGCTCGTGCACGGGCCTCGTCGAGCAGGTGATGAAGCTGACGCTGGGCGACGCGTACAACCCGACCGCGGTTCAGCCGATGTGCGCCTGCACCGACCTCGGTCACGATGACGTTCGCCGCCTGATCAAGGCGAAGGGATTGAAGACCATCTACGCGGTCATGCAGGAGCTCGAGTGGAAGACCTCCTGCGGCTGCGCCAAGTGCCGTCCGGCACTTAACTACTACCTGGTCTGCGACTGGCCCGGCGAATACGCAGACGACTACCAGTCCCGCTTCATCAATGAGCGCGTGCACGCCAACATCCAGAAGGACGGCACCTATTCCGTGGTCCCGCGTATGTGGGGGGGCGTCACCAGCTCAAAGGAGCTGCGCGCTATCGCCGATGTCGTCGATAAGTTCGCCATCCCCACGGTGAAGGTCACCGGCGGCCAGCGCATCGACATGCTCGGCATCAAGAAGGAGGACCTGCCGGCGGTGTGGGCCGATCTCGGCAAGGCCGGCTTCGTCTCCGGGCACGCCTATGCGAAGGGCCTGCGCACCGTGAAGACGTGCGTCGGATCCGATTGGTGCCGCTTCGGTACCCAGGATTCGACCGGCCTCGGTATCCGTATCGAGAAGTTCATGTGGGGCTCCTGGACGCCGGCCAAGGTGAAGATGGCCGTGTCGGGATGTCCGCGCAATTGCGCCGAGGCGACCTGCAAGGACGTCGGCGTCATCTGCGTCGACAGCGGGTATGAGATCCACTTCGCCGGTGCTGCTGGCCTCGACATCAAGGGCACGGAGGTTCTCGGCCTCGTCAAGACCGAGGACGAGGCCCTCGAGGTGATCGTGGCGCTCGTCCAGATGTACCGCGAGCAGGCCCGCTACCTGGAGCGCATCTACAAGTGGGCGAAGCGCATCGGCATCGAGGAGATCAAGCGGCAGGTGCTCGCTGATCTCGACCGCCGCCGCGCCTACTTCGACCGCTTCGTCCATTCGCAGAAGTTCGCGCAGGTCGATCCCTGGTCGGAGCGCGTCTCCGGACTTCACAAGCACGAGTTCCGCCCGCTCGCATCGGTCGGCCTCACGCAGGCAGCGGAGTGAGCAACATGCATTGGATCGCCATCGGCGCATTGGCCGACATTCCGCAGCGCGGCGCCCGCTGCATCGACACGCCGGAAGGCAAAGTCGCCGTCTTCCGCACCGGCGATGACCGCGTGTTCGCCATCGACGATCACTGCCCGCACAAGGGAGGGCCGCTCAGCCAGGGCATCGTCCACGGCGCCGCCGTCACCTGCCCGCTGCACAACTGGGTCATCTCGCTTGAAACTGGCAAGGCGCAAGGTGCGGACGAAGGCTGCGTGCGCACCATCCCGGTGAAGGTCGAGAACGGTACGCTCTACATCGCGCCGAATATGCGCGCCGAAAGGGCCGCCTGATCCATGGACATGGCCGCCCCGCGCTCGATCAAGACGACCTGCCCATACTGCGGTGTGGGCTGCGGCGTCATTGCCGAGGTGCAGGCCGGCGGCGATGTCAGCGTGCGTGGCGACCCGGAGCACCCGGCCAATCGCGGGCGCCTGTGCTCGAAAGGATCGGCGCTGGCGGAGACGATCGGTCTCGAGGACAGGCTGTTGTTCCCCGAGGTGCGCGGCGCCCGCACCGATTGGGATACGGCGCTCGACCTCGTCGCGGCAAAGTTCAACGAGGCAGTCCGCGAGCATGGGCCGGACTCGGTCGCCTTCTACGTCTCCGGTCAGCTTCTTACCGAGGACTATTACGTCGCCAACAAGCTGATGAAGGGCTTCATCGGCTCGGCGAACATCGATACCAACTCGCGCCTCTGCATGGCGTCTTCTGTTGCCGGGCATCGGCGCGCGTTCGGCGCTGATACGGTGCCCGGCTGCTACGAGGACTTGGAGCTCGCCGACCTGATCGTGCTGGTGGGCTCCAATCTCGCCTGGTGCCACCCCGTGCTTTATCAGCGGATCGCGGCTGCCAAGGAAAGGCGGCCGCAGCTGAAGGTGGTGCTGATCGATCCGCGCAGCACCGCGACCGCCGACATCGCCGATCTGCATCTGGCGATCAAGCCCGACGGCGATGTGCCGCTGTTCCTCGGCCTGCTGCGCCATCTCGCCCGCCGCGGTCCGATCAACCGCCGTTACATCCGCGCGCACACGTCCGGGTTCGACGAGGCGATGTGCGCTGCCGATGCGCTCGACGTCTATGCGCTGGTAAGGCTCACCGGAATCCCGGCCGCCGAGCTCGAAAAGTTCTTCGCGCTCTTCGCCGCGACCGAGCGCACCGTCACCGTCTACAGCCAGGGCGTAAATCAGTCGGCGACCGGCACCGACAAGGTCAATGCGATCATCAATTGCCACCTAGCCACCGGGCGCATCGGGCGGCCCGGCATGGGACCGTTCTCCGTCACCGGCCAGCCGAACGCCATGGGTGGTCGCGAGGTGGGCGGCCTTGCCAACATGCTCGCGGCCCACATGTCGATTGAGGCTCCGGCCGACCGCGAGCGCGTGCGGCGCTTCTGGCGCGCGCCGACCATCGCTCAAAGGCCCGGTCTCAAGGCGGTCGACATGTTCCGCGCCGTCGGCGAAGGCCGCATCAAGGCGCTGTGGATCATGGCGACCAATCCGGTCGTCTCGATGCCCGACGCCGAGAACGTCGCGGCCGCAATCCGAGCGTGCCCGTTCGTCGTGGTCTCCGACGTCACGGTGGCCATGGATACGGCGAAGCTCGCCCACGTGCTGCTGCCCGCCACGGCCTGGGGCGAGAAGAACGGCACCGTCACCAACTCCGAGCGGAGCATCTCCCGCCAGCGCAGCTTCCTGCGTGTCCCCGGCGAGGCGCGCCCCGACTGGTGGATCATCAGCGAGGTCGCGCGCCGCATGGGGCACTGTACAGCCTTCGCCTACGACGACCCATCCGAGATATTCCGCGAGCATGCCGCTCTGTCCGCGTTCGAGAACGCCGGCACCCGCGATTTCGACATTGGCGCCTACGCCGCTATCGATGCCGATCGCTACGAAGGGCTGGCGCCGTTCCAGTGGCCGCACCGTGCCGGGGCCGACGCAAAGCAGCGGTTCTTTGCCGATGGCCGCTACTATACGCCCGACGGCAGGGCGCGCTTCGTCACAGTCGAGGCGCCGGGGCCCGAGCCGGCCGCGCCCGGGTTCGCCCTAACGCTCAACACCGGGCGCATTCGCGACCATTGGCACACGATGACGCGAACGGGAAAGAGCGCCCGTCTATCGCAGCATTGCGCCGAGCCGTTCGTCGAGATCCACCCGCTCGACGCCGCCCGCTTTCATATCGGTGATGCCGACCTCGTGCGCGTTTCGACGGGCCTCGGCGCCATCCTCGTGCGTGCTTTGATTACGACGCGCCAGCAGGTCGGCTCGATCTTCGTTCCGATGCATTGGAACGACGAGTTTGCTTCCCGCGCGCGCGTCGACGTTCTGGCTGAGGGGATCACCGATCCAGTATCGGGGCAGCCGGCCTCGAAGAACATTCCGGCGCGGATCGAGCGGTTCGTTGCCGCTATGTACGGATTTGCGGTGCTGCGCCGCAAGCCGAAGGCCATCGCTGCCGAGTATTGGGCCATCGCTAAATGCGACGGCGGCTGGCGCGTCGAGATGGCTTTCGCGGCCGATGCCGGCGATTGGTCCGAGTTCGCCCGTGCTCTCGTCGGCGGCGACTGCGACCAGGCGGTGTATCAGGATGCACAGACCGGCCGCATGCGACTGGCCTGCTACGAAAATCAACGGCTCACCGGCATCCTCTTCCTCTCGCCTGATCCCGTTGCCGTCTCGCGCGAGTGGGCAATCTCGCAAATCGCCGCGTCGGCGGCGCCGTGCGCAAAGCGCAGCTCGGTGCTTGCGGGGCGTCCCGCCGCCGGTTCCCTCGATCCCGGCGCAACGGTATGCGCATGCTTCGGCGTCGGGACCAACGATATCGCCGCAGCCGTTGCGCGGGGTTGCTCGACGGTAGACGCCGTCGGCGCAGCAACCCAGGCCGGCACCAACTGCGGCTCCTGCCGCGCCGAAATCCGCAACATCATCGAGCGCAAGCGCGGGGTGCAAGCCCAGCCCGCGACGCTCGTCGTTTCAGGGTGAGGGGAAACATGCGCGGTGCGCCGCTCACATTGAAGCCGACGGCGTTGGAGGCGATCTCCGCGGCCCTGCAGCGCATCAGCGGGATCGGCCGTTTGCAGGACAAGCGTCGGGCAGGCAAGGCGGACGCAGCGGCTGCGCGTAACGGCGAGGACGGCCGTGTGGCGCTCGTCGGCGCCGGTCCCGGCGATCCCGAGCTTCTGACGCTCAAGGCGCTGCGCGTGCTGCAGACCGCGGATGTCATCCTCCACGATCAGCTCGTTTCGGACGAGGTCCTGGCCCTCGCGCCGGCCCATGTCGAGCGCATAGACGTCGGCAAGAAGGGCTACGGCCGCGCCTGCCGGCAGTCGGACATCAACGCGCTCATGGTCGGTCTCGCCCGTGCGGGGCGCAGGGTAGTGCGCCTCAAGGCGGGCGACCCGCTCATGTTCGGCCGCCTCGAGGAGGAGGTGGATGCACTGCGCGACGCCGGCGTCGGGTTCGATGTCGTCCCCGGCATCTCGGCGGCACAGGGGGGCGCCGCCGCCCTCGGGCTTTCGCTGACGCGCCGTCGCGGCTCTCGCCGCTTCCAGGCCATCACCGGGCACGCCGCCGATGGGCACCTGCCGGATGATTTCGATTGGGCTGGCCTTGCCGACCCGAAGGCGACGACTGCGGTCTATATGCCCAAGGCGACCATCGAGACTTTGTGCTCCGAGCTTCAGCGGCGCGGCCTCGAGCCCCAGCATCCGGCCGTAGCCATCTTCAACGCGACACGGGCCGATCAGCGTGCGATCGCCGCCTCGATCGCGACTCTGCCGCAGCGCGTGGCCAGTGCTGACGACGGCGCACCGTGCATAATCTTTATCGGTATCGGCGCCGAAAGGCGTCTTGAGGAGCTGTTCGCGTTGCAGCCGGGGGAAAGCTGCAAGGCGTACGTTGGTGAGTGGTAGATTGGGAGCATCGAGCAGCGTGATGAATCGGGTGGGAATTGTGGGCGGCCTGGCCGTCTTGAGTGCGTGCTTTGGCGTGGGGGCAGCAACGGCAGCAGATCTCGGCGGCGACTGCTGTGCAGACCTAGAGGAGCGCGTCGCCGAGCTCGAGGCGACAACGGCACGCAAAGGCAACCGCAAGGTGTCGCTGACCGTCACCGGCTACGTCACCAAGCAGATCATGTTCTGGAACGACGGGGTCGAGCAGAACGCCTACGTCCAGGATATCGGACCAACGCAGGCGACCAACTTCCGCTTTACCGGCGAAGCTACGATCGCGCCAGGCTGGAAGGCCGGATACATGATGCGCATCCAGGATCTCCACGACAACCCGATGGGCGCGAACCAGAACACGCCGAGCAGCGATCTGGGACTCAATTTGCAGATGGCGCACTGGTACATCGCCAGCAAGGAATACGGCAAGCTGGCCGTCGGTAAGAACGCGCTCGCCGCCAAGAGCGCCGCCATGTTCACCGACCTGTCCGGCACTCAGGTGATCGCCAACTACGTGTTATTCGACGGCGGTGCATTCTTCCTGCGCTCCAACGGTGCGCTCTCCACTCTGAAGTGGGGCGACTTCGGCTACTGCTATGCGCAGCAGCGCCCCTGGGGCGGCGACTGCGACGGCATCGTTATGAATGGCGTGCGCTACGATAGCCCGACGTTCGCCGGCTTCTCGGTTTCCGCGAGCTATGGCGAGGACGACGACTGGGAGGTTGCCGGCCGATACACGGGCGAGGCCGGCGGCTTCAAGCTCGCATTCGGCATCGGCTACTCGGTCAACACCGATGAGAACACGCAGCCGCCCCCGATCTCGCTCAGCAAGGAATCGGCCGTGTTCCAGCTTGGCGGCTACGCGCAGCATCTCGCGAGCGGCCTCTTCGTGCACGCCGCTTATGGCTCGGAGGACAACAACGGCAAGAAGACGCTCGCCGGCTTCACCGAGCCGGACTCCGATCAGTGGTACGTCAAGGGCGGCATTCGCCGTCAGTGGCTGCCGCTAGGTCACAGCGTCTTCTACGCGGAATACGGCGCCTACCTCGATCAGATTTCGCCAGCAGCCTTGGTCGCCGGCGTAACCTCCAGCACGTTCGAGCGCTTCGGCGCCGGCTTCGTGCAGGAGATCGATGCAGCGTCCATGCAGCTCTGGATCAAGTACCGCGAGCACCACGCCGATGTCGAAGGCGGCGCCCTGGGCGAGATCGACGACTTCCGCTACGTCTCGACAGGCGCGCTGATCAACTTCTAGCCTGCATTGGGCTGGTCGAGGGCCACCGGCTCTCGACCAGCCGATCGAGCGACAGCGTACCGGCACCGTACTTCATCAGAAAAAGTAGCGATACGGCCCAGACCCCGTGCGTGTCGAACGCGTTCGGATAGACGAATATCTCGATCACAAGCGTCATGACGAGCAGCGCGGCGGCCGCAAAGCGCGTCCCAAGGCCGGCAAACAACAGCAGCGGCAGCGCCAGCTCAGCGCCCGTAGCCAAATACGCGGCGATCTCCGGCGATATGACCGGCAGCCTGTATTCTTCCTGGAACAGCGCGAGCGTATTGCCCTCGGCCCAGCCCTCGACTTTCAGCATGCCGGAACGGAAGAACGTCGTCCCGACGCCGATGCGGGCGAGATAGGAGATGAGATCGGTCGGTATGCCTTTGAAGGCGGCAATGGTCGCCTCGATCAGGTCGCGCATGACAGCATCCTCATGGATTGGGGCTCGGTTGGCCGAGCATTGCGGGGGAGATGAACGCCGACGACGGCGCCAAGGGTGAAGAGCATCTGCAGCGCTACGCTGACATCGAAAGCGTCCGAAAGCTCGGCCGCGATCTCCGCCGCGACCTCGAGCGAATGACGGGCGGCGAGTGCAGCAATGAAGGCGTAGGTCGCGGTGTCGATGCGGACCACGGTGACGTCGAAGCAGGGCCTCACGACAAGCAGCGCCTCACCCCCCGAGGAAGCCTCCACCGGGCGCACGACCACGTCGCGCGTGTTGGTTTCCCAAATACTGAAAACGGCGTGGCCTGAGATCAACGTCCTGCACGAGGGATGCAGGATGAGCTGTGCCTCGAGCGCGTCATCGCCGAGCACGCCGAGGGCAGCGGCGTCGGCGGCCCGCGCATCGCGTGCGTGGTAGGCGTGCGCGATCAGCAACTCCAGCCGTGCGACGTCCGCGAGGTAGGGGAGCGTCCGGACCGGAGAAAATTTCTCTAGGAAGGCCGGAAAAGCATCACCGTATTCTAGGAGCGCGGGCGAGACAGGCGGATGAGCCTCGACGAACACGGCCGCCATCGCGCGGAAGAACTCTTCCCCGACAAGCCGCTGGATAACGGGAAAGCGGGCAGACAAGCATCGCGTAAGGCTCGCAAATACGTTGTTGCGATAGACACCGAGGCGCTTCGCCGATGCCGCTCCCCGCGGTCCGAGGAGCGTCGGCGGGATGCGCTCCTCCGCGCCCCACAGGGCGCGCACGAACGCATCCTGATCCGCCTCCAGCAAAGCGGTACTGACATCACGCTGCACGGCTCTCACCTTCCGCCAAAAGGATCCGCTCGGCCTTCATGGCCTCCGCATAGAGAGTCGCCCATTCAGGCACGTCGTTGTCCCACTCGATGAGCGTCGGCACCGCCCCGGCGCGGCCGACGACGCGCGCGTAAAGGCCCCACACGGCCTCGCGAACACTGCGGTCGTGCGCATCGATCAGCAGCAGCGAGCCGTCGTCGTCCGCCACCTCCGCGTATCCGGCAAGGTGGATCTCGCCGACGTGCTCGACGGGGAAATCGTCCATATAGGCCACGGCATCGAAGCGATGATTTACGGCGCTGACGTAGACGTTGTTGCAGTCGAGCAGCAGCCCGCAGCCGGAGAGGCGAACGAGCTCTGAAAGGAACTCGACTTCCGGCATGTCGCTCGTCGAGAACGTGACATAGGTCGAAGGGTTCTCGATCAGCACCTGGCGCCCGAGGGCCTGCTGCAGCTCGTCGACGTGACGGGTGACGTGTGCAAGCGTCGTGGCGTTGTAGGGAAGCGGCAGGAGATCGTTGAGGAAGTGTCCGTCGTGGGTCGACCAGGCAAGATGCTCCGACACGAGCCCAGGCTTGTAGCGGTCGACCAGCTCGGCGAGACGCCCAATGTGCTGCCGGTCGAGCCGCTCGGCGCCGCCGATCGACAGGCCGACGCCGTGCAGCGACAGCGGGTAGCGCGCGCGCACGCGCTCCAGGACATGGTGCGGCCAGCCGCCGGCACCCATGTAGTTCTCGGGGTGAACCTCGAACCAGCCGATGTCCGGGCAGGCATCGAGAACGTCCCGGTAGTGCTCGGGCTTGAGCCCGACCCCGGCACGCGCCGGGATCGGGGTGGCTATGCCTTGTCCGAGCCTTGCTGCTGCAGACATGGAATGCCTCACGACTTGCTCGGCTCCAGCGAGCCGTTGCGCGCGCTGCCGTCCGGCAGCTCTACCGTCGTCGTCAGGCACGTGCCCTTGGGAACGTACTTCCAGGCACCTTTGTCGTAGTCGCGCTTCGACGTGCCGGCGCACGAGTTGTTGCCGGATGAAGCGCAGTCGTTCTTGCCGGCGAGGCTGATGCCGTAGCACTTCTCCTTGCTGGCATCGTCGGCAAGCGCGGCCTGCGACAGCGCGGCGACTCCTGCAAGCGACGCGACGGCTGCGAGCAGCGCGTTTCGGGTATTGGCCATTGATCTCTCCGTGAAGGTTTGAATGGGCCGACGCGCGGATATGCGCCGGATAGGGAGAGAATTGGCGATGCGCCCCCCGTGGGTGAAATATCCCCTGGCTATGGAATTGATGCGGGGGCTCCCGATAGCGATGGGCTATCGAATTGAGAGGAAGCCAATATTTCAAACCGGCCGGTGGCTCCGTCAGTATGTCCGCACGGTGAGCCCGATATCTCGCTCTCCCCTACTCGCACCGCGAGATCGCACCTCAACGTCAGGAGCTAGACCATGAATACGATCATACTCACCACGCTGCTCGGAGTTGTCCTGGCGACGTCCGCCTACGCCGGCTCCGACGTCCGGGAGCTGGCACGCACCGGCTCGACGATCACCGTTCACGGTTTCGTCGACGGGCAATAACCGAAAGCCATCCGCGGGCTCCCCCACCTCCGAGAGCCGCGCGGACATCCTGGAAGCCGGCGTCCACCGACCCGGCTTCCAGCTCGCCCACGATAATGGAGAACCGGCTCATCGCTTTGCTGCCATCCGTCGAGTAGGATCGAGCAGCCGTTCGGCTCAAACAAGAAACATGAGAAAGGTCGATCCGCGGTGACGGCTCCCAACTCTCTCGCGCAAGCCTTCGCAGACATCTGCGTCATGGACGGCCCGCTGAGCAGCAAGCTCGCCGCCTATTCGGACAAGCTGCGCGAGCTGAACTTCCCCTTCGCGGAGGCCTACGACACGCTGGTCGCACGGCTGATCGACGGCGGCATCGGCCAGACGGCGCCGCAGGTGGGCGAGCGCATGCCGCCCTTCATGCTCCCCGCACGCGACCGCACGCTCGTATCCCTCGAGGAGTTGCTCGCTGACGGCCCCGTTGTGATCAGCTTCAACCGCGGGCATTGGTGTCCGTTCTGCAAGATCGAGCTGCGCGCGATAGCCTCCTATCACCAGCAGATCGCCGCCCATGGCGGTCGCGTCGTATCGATACTGCCCGACCGCCAGGGCTTTCTCGGAGCGCTCGAGGCCGACACCGACCGCAAGCTGCTGATCCTAACCGACATGGACAACGGATACGCGCTGTCGCTCGGTCTCGTCCTCTGGCTGGGCGACCGCCTCAAGGAGCTCATGCGCGGGCGCGGCCTGCACCTCGAGAGCATCCACGGCAACGATGGCTGGTTCGTTCCGCTTCCGGCAACGTTTGTCGTCGCCGGCGACGGCGTGGTTGCGGCCCGCCGCGTCGACCCGGACTTCCGTTTACGGATGGAGATCGATGAGATCATCGCCACATTGCGCGCGCTGAAGGAGCATAGTACCCCGATGCGAGGTTGATCCGACGACGAATGATGGGGTCTTACGATGATCGGCACGCATCCGAACGGCATGCGATGAGCGAGGCTTCTCCGTTGGATGACGCCTTTCGGCACATCTGTGCCCTCGAGGCGCCGCTCGGCGAGCGGTTGACGCTGTTCACGGCCGCAGTTGCCGAGCATAGCAGGCCGATTGCGAATGCCTACGACAGCCTCATCGCGCAGTTGAAGCAAGCCGGGGCTGGCGGAGCGGCGATCGCGCTCGGCGAGACGATGCCGCCCTTCCTGCTGCCCGACCACACAAACAAGCTCGTCGGTCTGGAGGAGCTGCTGCAGGGCGGCCCGCTCGTTCTGAGCTTCAACCGCGGGCACTGGTGCGAATACTGCCAGCTCGAGCTGCGCGCGTTCGCTGAGGCGCACGCCGAGTTCGCCTCACGCGGGGTAAGCGTCGTTTCCATCATGCCCGAGCGGGGCGAATATACCCGCAGCGTGCGCGCCTTGACCGGCGACACGCTTACTGTTCTCTCCGATATCGACAATGGCTATGCGCTGGCCGTCGGCATTGTGATGTGGCTCGGCGATGACGTGTGCGCGCTCTACAGGAAGTGCGGGCTCGACATTGAACGCTACCAAGGCAACGCGACATGGTTCGTCCCCATTCCCGCAACTTTCGTGCTCGACCGCCATGGAATGGTGATCGGCCGCAAGGTCGACCCAGATTTTCGCAGCCGCATGGATATCGACGAGATCATTGATGCGCTCGCAACAGCGAAATAGATGGCGTGTTTTCCGCTGGCGGATTCGGAGCGCTTGACCGATGATGAGACCGGCGCCACGCACGATGCTTTCGGAGCAAAGGGATGGCTGAACCATCTATTGCCGAGATCCTCGAGGAGACGACCGAGCGCTGCCGCAATCTCGACGCGCCGCTCGCCGACCGCCTGCAGGCTTTTGCCGACGAGGTGCGCGCCCTCAACGGCGAGTTCGCCGACACCGTCGATCGAATGGTGAACCGATTGAAGGCATCCGGGGCGGGCGAGAATGCGCCCAAGCCGGGCGAGCCGATGCCCGAGTTCATCCTCCCCGATCAGCGCGGTCAGCTCATCGACCTTGGCGATCTCATTGCGCGGGGTCCCGTCGTCGTCGCGTTTCATCGCGGCCATTGGTGCCCATACTGCCGGATCACCGCCGACGCCCTGTCGCGCATCCACGAGCAGGTTCAGGCGCTCGGCGCCCAGCTCGTCGTCATCACGCCCGAGATCGAGCGCTTCAACGAGGAGCTGCGGTCGGCCGTCGCCGCGCGCTTTCCCGTGCTGTCCGACATGGACAACGGCTACGCGCTGATGCTGAACCTCGCCTTCTATGTCGGCGACGAGAAGAAGAAGCTGATGAAGATCGCCGGCTGGAACATTCCGCCCTACAACGCCAACGACAACTGGACGCTGCCGATCCCCGCGACGTTCGTCGTCGGCAGCGACGGCCTCGTCAAGGCGCGGCACATCGATCCTGATTACCGCAAGCGCATGGATGTCGAGTCGATCCTCCAGGCGCTCACGGCGCTGCGCAGCTGATCAGGCCGCCTTGGCGCGCCCTTCGCGCTGCGACCAGTCTGCCGCGCGCAGCATCTTGATCAGCGTGCTCGCCGCCATGGAGCGCTGTCGCCCGGCGACCGCGTAAGCGAATACCGTCCGCTCCATCTCCAGGCCCTCGACGTCGAGAAGGGCAACCTCGGCCGAGCTGACGCTGCTTTCCGGCGCAAAACCGATGCCGAGCCCGGCATTGAGCAGCGCCACGAGATCGCTGTCGGACCCGGCATTGTGCGCTGCCGGTATCTCGACGCCCTGGGCCGAGAGAAAAGCGGCGCCGCGCTCGAAATCCTCGCAATAGGGACGGCAGATCAGCTTCTCATTGCGCAGCTCACCGGCCGACACCTTTTCCTGGCCGCTGAAGCGGTGTGATCTTGCCGCGACGAGCCGGAATAACTCGGTGAACAGGGGCCAGGATTCGAGGCGGTCCCAGACTTCGGGGAACTTGGGAGCGACGGCGAGATCGACGCTGCCCTTCTTCAGGTGCTCGCTAATCTCGGCGCTCGTGCCGCGCACGAATTTCAGGTTCAGCCCCGGCATCGCTCGCACGAGCTCCTTCAGGAACGGCAGCACCAGCTCGATGTTCACCGTCACCGGGAGCCCGAGCGACAGTGGCGCGAGCGCGCCCTTCTTGATCGATGTGGCAACCTGCTTTGCCGCCTGCGCGCTGTCATAGCACTGCTGCATCAGGGGCAGCATGCGCTGGCCGAGCTCGGAGAGATGCGTGAGATTGCGCTCGCGCCGAAACAGCTCGCCGCCCAGCTCGTCCTCGAGCTGCTTGATGGCGCGCGTCAGAGACGGCTGCGCAACGTGACACTCCTCGGCGGCGCGGGTGAAGTTCAACAACCGCGCCACCGCGAGGAAGTATCTGACTTGGTGCATTTCCATGCGAACACCGACGCAATCGATCCGGCGCGGAAGGTCCTGCGGTCAAACTACGCTGTCAAGCTATAGCTGAAGGCTATCAATTTCGGACCCATACGGCATTTCAGCTTACAACCTGTTACGCGTAGCGTCGCCGTCGAACAGGTTCCTGACGGCCTCCCCCCCAACCGTCAGCCCCTGGACCCGGGGCCTCGCATCCCTCCCGAGCCAACCCCGGGTCATTTCTTTTGATCGAGCGACGGAGACAGACATGCTGGACACTCCTACGAGCGCAACGCCAATCCCTGGAAGGTCGGCCCATGCCGAATTGTCAGGCAGAACCGCGGTCGTCACCGGCTCGACCAGCGGCATCGGGCTCGGCATCGCTCAAGCCCTGGCAGCCCGGGGCGTAAACATTCTCCTCAATGGCTTCGGCGAGCAGGGCGAGATCGACCGGATCATTGCCGAGCTTACCGGAATGTATGGAATTGGCGTCGAGCACTCGGGCGCCGACATGTCGAAGCCTCTCGACATCGCTCGCATGATCGAATTGGCAAACGCCAAGTTCGGCGCCGTCGACATTCTCGTCAACAATGCCGGCATTCAGCATGTGGAAGCCGTCGAGACGTTTCCCATCGAAAAGTGGAACGCCATCTTGGGCATAAACTTGTCGGCGGCATTCCACGCCACCCGTGCCGTCGTCCCTGGCATGCGGCAGCGCGGCTTCGGCCGCATCGTCAACGTGGCCTCGGCCCACGCACTCGTGGCGTCCCCCTTCAAGTCGGCTTACGTTTCCGCCAAGCACGGCATCGTCGGCTTCACCAAGACCATCGCGCTGGAGACGGCGGAGGACGGGATCACGGTGAACGCGATCTGCCCCGGATATGTGTTGACGCCCCTGGTGCAGAAGCAGATCCCCGAAACCGCCAAGGCCCGCGGCCTGACGGAGGAGCAGGTGGTTCGCGACGTGCTGCTGCACGCCCAGCCAACCCGCCAGTTCGTGACGACCGAGGAGGTCGGCGCTCTGGCGGTCTTCCTCTGCTCTCACGCCGCGCGTTCCATCACCGGGGCCGCGATCCCGATCGAGGGCGGCTGGACAGCCCAGTAGCGCTGCCAGGAAAGACAATCTGAGAACGCAAAGGGCCCCGCGCAATCCGGGGCCCTTTTTCGTCCCTCCATAGCCTCGAGCTATCGATACGGTGGCCAATCGGCATTTCAAATCGGATGCCTCCGGCGGGCATCTTCGCAGCATGAGCGCAGATCAAAGCGCGCTCGCCAAACCCCTTGCGAAGGATGCACCCCATGACCCCGACCAGACACGTTGCCGCTCTCGCCGCCCTCCTTGCGGGGGCGCTGGCGATCTCCGCCCCCGCCTTTGCCGGAACCTGCCCCGCCGGCAAGGAGACGACCGATGGCCAGAAGCCGGGCGCCACTGCGCACAAGAACGTCGCCGAGAAGCTGCTCGGCCAGATCGATCTCTCCAAGGAGAAGATTGCCGTGGCCGGCCACCACCTGCGCATGCGCCGCCTCGACATCAAGCCCGGAGGCGAGGTTGCCTGGCATAGCCACGGCGAGCGGCCCGCGCTCATCTACGTCGTCTCCGGCTCGATCACCGAGTACTCGAGCCACTGCGCCGTGCCGATCGTCCACAAGACTGGCGAGTTGTCGGTCGAGCAGGGCGGCCTCTCACATTGGTGGAAGAACACCTCGGGCAAGCCCGTCGTGCTCATCTCGGCCGACATCGCCCAGGACCCCGAGGAGCACGGCATGTGACGACGCGAGGCGCCGGCCGCCAGGGCACGGCGCCTCCGCTCTTTGGCAGACATTGCAGGCAAGGTTCCAAATGACCGAGATCGCCAATCCCGCTGAAGCAACGCATAGAGTCGCCCATCCCGCTCTTGGGGGTACGGTCCGCTTCACCGTAATCGCTACCATGGCGTTCCTCACCGTCGTCGATCTCTTTGCCGCTCAGGCGTTGCTGCCGACCCTCGTGGCCCGCTACCAGGTTTCGCCGGCGGCCATGGGGCTCGCCGTCAATGCCTGCACGTTCGGCATGGCCGCGGCAGGGCTCGCCGTCGCTCTGTTCAGTCGCCACATCGACCGGCGCATGGGGATCATTGCCAGCCTGGCACTCCTCGCGCTGCCGACTGCGCTTCTGGCTGAGGCCCCCGACCTCGCCACCTTCGCCGCCCTTCGCGTCGTGCAGGGCCTGTGCATGGCGACGGCGTTCAGCCTTACGCTGGCACATCTCGGCGAGCGCTATACCGGCGAGGAGGCCGCAAGCGCCTTCGCCGCCTACATCACCGGCAACGTCGCCAGCAACCTCATCGGCCGCCTCATGGCGGCGGGCGTTGCCGAGCATTTCGGCCTTGCCGGCGCATTCTACGCCTTCGCCGCGTTGAACCTCCTCGGGGCCGTCCTCGCCTTCCAAGTCATCCCCCGCCGCCGCGCCGGGAGTAGCTCCATGGCGATGGGCGAGGCGATGCAGGGCTGGCTCGCGCATTGGCGCCATCCCCGATTGCGCGCGGGCTTCGGCATCGGCTTCTGCATTCTCTTTGCCTTCATCGGCACCTTCACGTTCGTCAACTTCGTGCTGGTCGCCCCGCCATTGTCGGTCGGCATGATGGAGCTCGGACTGATCTACTTCGTATTCCTCCCTTCGATCCTGACCACCCCGCTCGCGGGCGCGGCAGCAGGAAGGCTAGGGACACGCAATGCACTCCTCGCTTCGCTCGCGGTCGCGGCCCTAGGGCTGCCGATGCTACTGTCCTCCCGGCTGACGCTGGTGCTCGCCGGCATGGCGCTTGTCGCCATCGGCACGTTCTTCGCCCAGGCGCTCGCGACGGGCCTCGTCAGCCGCTCCGCGATGCACGATCACAGCGCCGCCAGCGGCATGTATCTCGCGTGCTACTTCGTCGGCGGCCTGATCGGCACGGCTATCCTGGGACAGGTCTTCGACCGCCTCGGCTGGCCGGCGACATTGGCCGGCATCGGTCTCGCCCTGTTGACTGCCGCCGTGCTGAGCCTGAGCGCGGCGCGACAGGACGCCTAGCTCCCGTCAGCGAAATCCTGCCACCCGAGCTGCGCCTTCCGATATGACGCGCGCATTGTCGGACATGGCGTCGCCTGCTGGGCTGCCACGCACTTTGACGAGCGGGCTCGACCAGATTGGGAGTCGCGGACAGCCCTCGCAGCTCTCCTCGTAGCTCATCATGGTGCGCCAGTCCTTCCCATGCACGTAGCCATGGCCGTAAGGGTAGGGGCGCTTGTCGTCGTCGAGCGCCATGTCGTGGCGCGCGCCGATGATGTGTCCAATCTCGTGTGCCAACGAGTAGCTGAGCGCCGCACATTCGTGATGCACGACGGTGAAAGCGCGATCGGCCGCAGGCGCCACCGCCGCCGAAAGTCCGCATCCATTGGGATCATGGACGACCAAAGCGGCGATGTCGGCCTTGTGCTTTTCGCGCAGCGCGTGAACTTCGTCCATGTAGCCGTCGCCGTTGTCGGCGAAGCGGAACACGTGCTCGAAATGCGTGCCCTGCTCGACGTAATCGGTTTGGTACGCATGCGCGAGGCGCAGCCGCGCGTTGTCCACTCCGCTGTTGCGGAACGACTGGTTGGCCTCCTCGATTGCGACCTCGATCAAGTCGCGCTTGATATCGGTGTAGTGCTTTGCCGCCTGCGCCGTATAGGCGACGATGAGATCGATGGTGACCGTGCTTTTCGGCTGCGCCGGCAGAGCTGGCGGGACCACCAGTGCCAGCTCTGGCCCCGCCTGCGCGCGCTTTCCCGGCACCGCGTCCTGCAGATTGCGCAGCGGCTCCTTCGGCCGCTCGATCCTTTCGACAGGCGGCCTGCGCAGCATGCTGGCATCGCCCTTCGTCACCAGCGGATCCTCCTGCATGCGCATCTCGTTCATCAGCGATTTGCCCATGGGCGCATGCTCGGGAGGAAGCTTGCGCGTCGACATCTCGACGATACCGTGCATCGTCCCGCCGAGGTTCCTGACGACGAAGTGACGCCCCTTGTAGGTGATCTGCCCTGAGAGGCGCCCGCTGGGCCACCAGAGCAGCGTCACCGGATCATCCGTGCCAACGATGGCGCCATGCCACACGTAGCCGTCCGCTGATTTTTCGATGCTGGTGCGTCGCGCCTTGATGGTCGTCACTGAATCGAGGCCGATGGTCAGCTCGGCTCCTTCCGCATCGCCTTTGGCATCGTCGTGCATGCCCCTGGTCAGCGCATATTCCATGACCTTCGCATCGGGCAGCCCCATGACCGTCAGTCCCATTGCCGCCGGAGACGCCATCGCATCGTGCATCATGGCGCTCTGCGTCTTGGTCATCGGGGTCGAGGGCGACATCGGCATCAGGGCGGCCGCACCCGCATCGATGCGCATCACGGTGACGCCATGCTCGGCTGCCGCCGCGGTAAGTGCGTCGACGCGCACGGCCGGAACCCTCCACATTTCCGCGCCGGTCATCTCGAGCCGCTCGCCGCTCGGATCGTCCGCAATCCGGCGCAGTTCTCGATACGCCGCCGAATCGGTCGCAGGCAGATGCGATAGGATGAGACCTTGCGTGCCGCCCTGCGGAGCGGCGTCGATGGCCGAGGCGATGGGCGCGAGCGCCAGCGCCATGACAAGCACCGCTGCGCGCGACGCGCATCGTGTAAGCAATCCTGGCATCTAAGAACCCTCCCGATTTCACTGAATCGAAAAAGGGGGATCGGCGGACTGCCGATTCCCCCTGGACGCAGTTGACGTCGATTACTTGCCGGCCTTGGATTCCATGTCGGCGAGGATCTGATCCCACACGCCGTGCGGCGAGAAGGAGTCGCCCGCCTTGCAGGAGTTGTAGGCGTCGAGCGACTTGCGCACCGCGTCGGCAAGATCGTAGCCGCTCATCTTGTCGACGTAGATCGACATCTTCGACATGTGGTTCTTGAAGCCGCCGTCACAATCGGTCTTGGCGAGAGCCGGAGCGGCAGTGGCGAGCAGCGCAACTGCGAGCGCGGCAAACAGCTTGGTCATCGTAGTTCTCCTTTGTTGATTACCAACCGCTCCAGGGGTGGGCGGCTGATGGAGAAGCTACGGAGCCGGACGCAAGTGCTGAAATATCGATTGGGTTTGGTTTCGATAGCCGGAAAGCATGAAACGCCTGATGGCGCTATAGTCGGCATCTATCGACACCTGAGCCAATCGCTATTTCAGCTTCCCCGGCCACCTCGGCATTCTTGGTGCACGTCCTTCACACCCTAGCGAGGAGTTCGCCATGCGCATCCGTGCCCAAGCCTTCACCTGGATCATTGCTGTCGTAGCGGCGCTCGCAGCGCACGCGCTCGTTCCGATCAACGCCGTTCGCGCTGCCGGCAGCGACGACGGCATCGTCCGCGTCAAGAGTGCCTATGACGTTGACGAGACAGTGCGACGCCTCAAGGCGGATATCGAGCAGAAGGGGATCAAGTTCTTCAACGTGTTTGATCAGACGCAGCTCGGCGCCGATGCGGGTATCAAGCTCAACCCATCCAAGCTTCTGGTCTTCGGCAACCCGCCCCTCGGCATCCAGTTCCTCACTTCAAATCCCAATGCCGGCCTCGACTGGCCCGTGCGCCTGCTCGTCACCAAGGACGACGGCGGCCGCGTGTGGGCCGTCTATACTGACTTCGGATGGATCGCGCGCCGCCACGGCATCGCCGACCGCGAGACCCAGTTCAAATTGGCTTCGGAGGTGATCGCCTCGATCACGTCCAGCATCGCCGCCGATCACTGAAGCATTTGCATAGGAGTGAACGTCATGGGCGGAAACCCGCGTTCGAACGGCAAGGGAAGTCCTGCAAATGGAACGAGCAGCGGCGCCGACGCCGAGCAGGGGCGCATCGTTCTCGTCCTGCAGGGCGGAGGCGCCTTGGGCGCATATCAGGCGGGCGTCTATGAGGCGCTGCACGAGGCCGGCATCGAGCCCGATTGGATGATCGGAACGTCGATCGGCGCGATCAACGCCGCGCTGATCGCAGGCAACGAGTCCGACGATCGCCTGCCGGCGCTTCGCGAGTTCTGGCGCCGCATGGCGCACAAAACGATGTGGCACGAATGGGGCGCCTGGCCGCGCTTCATGCAGGCGGCATCCTATCTTTCGACGGTTACCGCCGGCCTTCCGGGCTTCTTCGTGCCGAACCCGCTCGCCTTCCTGGGGCCGCACGTGAGGCTCGGCGCCGAGAATGCCGGCTTCTACTCTACGGCGCCGCTCGCGACCACGCTCGGTGAGCTGGTGGATTTCAAGCGCATCGCTCGCAACAAGCCGCGCCTGACTGTCGGGGCCGCGCACGTCCGAACCAGCCGCATGCGCTACTTCGACAGCCGCAACGAGGAGCTGACCGCGCAGCACATATTGGCTTCGGGAGCGCTGCCGCCGGCATTCCCGCCGGTGCGCATCGACGGCGATCTCTATTGGGACGGCGGAATACTCTCGAACACGCCGACGGAGGCGATCTTCGACGAGAACCCGCGCATAAACTCGCTGGTGTTCGCCGTACACATGTGGAACCCCGAGGGGCCCGAGCCGGAGACCATCTGGGAGGTGCTGCACCGGCAGAAGGACATCCAATATTCGAGCCGCGTCGCGTCCCACATCTCACGGCAGGCTCAGATCCACCGCCTACGGCACATCATCCGCGAGCTGGCCATGCTGCTGCCCGATGACGTGCGTCGGCAGGACGATGTCAAAGCGCTGACGGCGTTCGGCTGCCTCACCCGCATGCATATCGTGCGGCTTCTCTGGCCGGGCGCCGATAGCGAAGACCACACCAAGGACGTCGACTTCAGTCCGTCGGGCATTCGCAGGCGCTGGCAAGCGGGTTACGACAAGACCATGCGCGCGATCGCCGGCGCGCCCTGGAAGGGCGAGTTCGATCCCATCGAGGGCGTGTACCTCCACGAGCTTGTCGAGGAGCAGCAGACGGACCCGGTCTCCGGTGCTGTCATGCCCGAGGCGCGGAGCTGCGTCGGCCTCACCGCAGCCGCCGCGCGCTTCCAGGGTGACCCCGGGGAGGCGCACACCTGACGCCACTCCACGATTACCCGCGGCCTTTCTCCTGCGCCCGACGCAATGCGGCGGCAAGCGCGCTCTCGCCCGGCGCCTGCGCTTCCTGACGAGGTGAGGGCGCCCCGCCGCGCGTTGGGGCCGAGGAGCTGGTGCGGGTGCCGGAGCCTCCGCCCGTGTCGATGGCGCCGGACTTCATCGTCAGCGCGATGCGCTTGCGCTCCACGTCGACGTCCTTGACCCGCACCTTCACCACGTCGCCCGCCTTCACCAATTCGCGCGGGTCTTTGACGAAGCGGTCGGACAGCTCGGAGATGTGCACGAGACCGTCCTGATGCACGCCGATGTCGACGAAGGCGCCGAACGCGGCAACGTTGGTGACGACGCCTTCGAGCTGCATGCCCGGCTTCAGGTCGGAGATGCTGTCGACGCCCTCCTGGAAGGTTGCCGTCTTGAACTCCGGCCGCGGATCGCGCCCGGGCTTCTCCAATTCGGCGAGGATATCGGTGACGGTCGGAACACCGAAAGTTTCGTCGGCGAACTGCGCCGGCTTCAGCGATTTGAGAAACGCCTTGTCGCCGATGATCGACTTCAGCGGCCGCTTTGTCGCCTCGGCGATCTTCTCGACGACCACGTAGGCTTCAGGATGGACGGCCGACGCATCGAGCGGATTGGACCCGTTCATGATGCGCAGGAACCCGGCCGCCTGTTCGAACGCCTTGGCGCCGAGCCGCGGCACCTTCTTCAGGCTGCTGCGCGTCTTGAACGCACCGTTCTCGTCGCGAAAGGTGACGATGTTGGACGCAAGCGTCTGGTTGAGCCCCGAGACGCGCGACAGCAGCGGCGCCGATGCCGTGTTTACGTCGACACCGACGGAGTTGACGCAGTCCTCCACCACGGCGTCGAGCGAGCGCGCCAGCCCCGACTGGTCGACGTCGTGCTGGTACTGGCCGACGCCGATCGCCTTCGGCTCGATCTTGACCAGCTCGGCGAGGGGGTCCTGCAGCCGTCGCGCGATCGACACGGCGCCGCGCAGGCTCACGTCGAGATCGGGAAACTCCTTCGCAGCCAGCTCGGACGCCGAATAGACCGACGCGCCCGCCTCCGACACCATGGCTTTGGTCAGCTTCAGCTCCGGCATCTTGGCCATCAGCTCGCCGACGAGCTTATCCGTCTCGCGTCCGCCCGTTCCGTTGCCGACGCTGACAATATCTACCTTGTGCTTCTGGCACAGTGCCGCCAGCGTCGCGAGCGAGCCCTGCCAGTCACGCCGCGGCTCGTGCGGATAGATGGTCGTGGTGGCGACGACCTTGCCCGTCGTGTCGACGACTGCGACTTTGACACCCGTGCGGATGCCCGGATCGAGCCCCATGGTCGTGCGGGGGCCCGCCGGCGCAGCGAGGAGCAGGTCTTTGAGGTTGCGCGAAAAAACGCCGATCGCCTCGGTGTCGGCGCGCTCCTTCAGGCGCGCGAGGAGGCTCGACTGCAGCGAGCTGGAAAGCTTGTCGGCCCACGCGCGGTGCGCGGTCGCCGCCAGCCACGCATCGGCGGGTCGCCCTCGGTCGGCGATGCCGAACGCGGATTTGATGCGACTTTCGGCCGGATGCGGCTTTCCCTTTTCGTGCGCCACATCGAGATCGAGGTCGAGAATGCCCTCGTTGGCGCCACGCAGCATCGCCAGCGCACGGTGCGAGGGCATGTCCTTGATGCGCTGGCCGAACGCGAAGTAGTCGGAGAACTTTGCGCCTTCCTCGCTCTTGCCCCGGCGCACCGATGACTTCAGCTCGCCTTCGCCCCACACCCACTCGCGCAAGCCTCCGACCAACGCCGGTGTCTCGGTGATGCGCTCGATGAGGATGTGGCGCGCACCCTCGAGCGCCGCCTTGGCATCGGCGACGCCTTTCTCTGCATCGATGAACTTCGCCGCCTCCGCCTCCGGGTCGAGTGTCGGGTTCTTCAGCAGTGCTTCGCTGAGTGGCTCGAGCCCCGCCTCGCGTGCCACCTGCGCCTTGGTGCGCCGCTTCGGCTTGAACGGAGCGTAGATATCCTCCAGCTCGATCTTTGTTGTGGCGCCGTCGATCGCGCGCTGAAGCTCGGGCGTCAGCTTGCCGAGGCCGTCGACCGTCTTGAGCACGGTTGCGCGCCGATCCTCCAGCTCGCGCAGGTACCCGAGCCGCTCCTCGAGCTTGCGCAATTGCGTATCGTCGAGGCCGCCGGTCTTCTCTTTCCGGTAGCGGGCAATGAACGGCACCGTGGCGCCTTCGCCGAGCAGCTCCACCGCTGCGGCCACCTGCCGAGGCGAGACGCTGAGCTCGGTTGCGATGCGATGATTGATTCTTTCCATGCTGCGCTCCTTGCCAGCGCGCCTCATGCAACGTCGGTCTGGAGCGGTCAAGCGTTCCGCGAGAGTAGGGACCTATTCTTCGCCGTCACGCGCGTCAGGTCTGCGGCTGAGGTCCGGCAATGGTCGCGATACGACGTAGATCCCCGAAGCGAGCATGACGGCTGCGACGCTCACCAGCAGCCATGCGTCCGGATGCGCTCCGACGCAGAACAGCGCGAACCCGATGCTCATTCCGATGCAGGCCATCGCCTTTGCTGGACGCGATATCGCGCCTTCTTCGCGCCAGCCACGCAAGGAAGGACCAAAGCGCGGATGTTCGAGCAGCCACGTCTCCCATGCCGGCGATGAGCGCGCAAAGCACGCAGCGGCGAGGATCAGGAAGATCGTGGTCGGCATCAACGGCAGCACGACGCCGATCGCTCCCAACGCCACCATGATGCATCCGAGACCGAAAAAGAGATGGCGTCCCATCACGCTCGTTCGCTCCTGTGCCTTGGTGGGCTTGGTCGAGCTCGGCTGGCTGGCTGCACCGATGGTACGGTCCTCGCTGGCTGGCGTCTCAAGCAGAAGGTTAGGCTTCCCGAGCTCCTAGGGTACTGCTTCCGCGGGCCCGCGTGCAGCCGCCGTGCCCGCAATGGGCATTGTCGCTTCGACGAGGGCATGAACGCGCGAGAAGGCCTCGCGGGCGCCCGCGAACAAGCGCTCCTCTTCCTCCTCGGTCAGCGCGATTGCATCGAGAGCGGTCGTGAACTTGCGCCAGCTGAGACCCCGACCCTCGGGGGCGGCGGCAAGGTGCCGGGCGCCGAACGTCTCGTCGAGACCCAGCCGTGCCGCCGCCTTGAGTAGGAACGCAGCCCCCAGATTGGACCCCTCGGCGACGTAGAGCCATCCGATCGCGGTCGGTACGTCGGCATCGCCAACCGCCGTTGCGCCCTTTTCGGCGCCAATATCGAGGCCGAGGTCGCCGAGATCCTGCCTGACGGCCTCGAGACGGGGCCGTGTCGCAAGATCGTCGAAGAGGCGCTGCAACTCGGGGCGCGCGTAGAGGTCTGCAATATCGCGATGGAAGGCGTGCTGAACCTTGAGGAAGAGGCCGTAGCGGTCGCGCGACGCGAATGGCTCTGCGGCCATCACGCGGCGATCGAGACGGTCGTGCGTCTGCGCTGTCGCCTCTTTGAGCCGGCGCCAGCGGCCACTTGGCTCATTGGCGAGGTTGTCGGCAGTCATGGTCTACGTGCTCCCCCTTAGGATACCCTTGGCAGATAAAGTTGCGTTGCCTTGGAGCCGCCCGAGCCTCGGGTGGCGCCCCGACACAATTACCATACAGCAATAGTAATGTTTTGTAGAGCCACGCCAACCGACGCCGGTCAGCCCCAAAGCAGCGCGGTTCGCCGCCCGGAATCGCCAGGTTCCACCACTCTTTAATGCTTAGCGGCGATGCTTGGATTTGAGGAAAGGTGCGAGGAAATGTCTTGCGTTGGCACCTACGTAACCCGGTCTGTGCGCCGGAATTGCATGCCGCTCCCGATGGGTGCGGCGCCAGCGCTGAGGCATTTGGCGTCGAGCTGCCACGAGTTGGGAGAATCGACGGCAATGCCAACCGGCTTCTCGCCACTTTCTCCTTTCATTAAGGGTGTTCTGCCGAGCACTTGGGAGTGGTGATGCTGCGTTGGGCTGCGTTGGTTGGATTCTTGGGCGGTGTCGGCGCTGCGACGGCCGAGCCGGTCCGTATGAGCGCCGACGACATCAAGCGCGTCATGCAGCCGGGCGCCGTCTTGGCCATCGACACGCCCCTGAGCACTGTCATACCGGTCAAGGTCGACTCCTCCAGCATGGTCTCCGCCGAGGCGGGCGCCTTGGGTCTCACCCTTGGCGCCCTGAAGGACCGCGGTCGCTGGTGGATCGAGGGCGATCAGCTCTGCATGAAGTGGTTCCGCTGGTTCGACGCCAAGCCCCGCTGCATCATCCTGCACCGTGAAGGCGATCGGGTCCGCTGGTACGAGAACAGCGGCGAGAGCGGCACGGCGACCATCACCGAGGCGCCAACCGTCGCGGTGGCCAAGGCGCAAGCCGATAGGTTGGAGCTTGCCTCTGTCGAGCGCCGGCCAGCACCCATCGCGAGTCCTCCGAGACCTTCCGTGGCCACGGCGCCTTCCTCGTCGTTCGATAGCGAGAGCATCGAACGGCTGTCGAGAGCGGACATTTCACCCTCAATCGAGCGCGCCAAGCCGCAGCCGATGAAGAAGGTGACGCCGAAGGTTCACGCCCAACCCGCGAAGAGTCGCCAGCCCGCGATGAAGCCGGGACCGAATACGCAGCAGGTAGCCAACGCTTCGGCTGTGCGCAAAGGCCCGCGCCCAGTGGCGACGACGTCCTCGATGGCGCTCGCATCCTTCCGGGTCTCCCGCGTAGACGAGGGCGACATGCTCAACGTGCGCAGCGGCCCGTCCGAGTATCACCAGGCTGTGGGCAGCATCCCGGCGCGCGGACGTGGTGTAGAGATCATCGGCGAATGCCGCGACTTGTGGTGCCCGATCCGCCATGGGCGTCTGACCGGTTGGGTCAACCGCTATTACCTGGCTGAGGACGCCGGCCGGACGACGTCCGCCAATCACTAGGATGATCCTCGACGCGGGGCGCCTGGCTTTCAGGCTTCGCTAAGCATGCGTTCGGAAATTGTTACCCGGACGCCGTTGCCCGCCGCTCGCCGGCAACATTTCCGCTTTCCAGACGACATGAAGAACACAAGCGCAATCAACGTGTTGCGGGAGAATGCTGACGCGCTCGCGCGCCGTTGATCGTTAATACCTGTATTCAAATTATCAACACTTGCCAGCCCAACTTCGGGAACCGGGCGGCACCCGGGGCGGACCAATCGTGGTCTGAGTTATGCAGGGTTCGCCTCGGAAATTCCGGCGGCAGCGTCCGGTGTTGAGAGTGGGACGGAGAGCGCCCCAGTTTGAGACACCGGCTCGGCTGGATGTCGCTTAACGGTCGGTGCGGATGGGTTGGCAGGCTGAGTATCGCGTCCATGGGTGAGACCGTTCGCGTCGTCCGTCGCGAGGATGTTCCCGCCGTGGCGGGGATGTTCTCGCGCATCTTCATGAAGCGTCGCGGCGCACCCGGTGCGCTGCTCACCGCGTACATCGAGGATCTGCTCTTCGCAAAGGCGGGTGATGATGGCGAAGCGCGCTCGCGCGTCTTCGTCGACGATCATGGAGATGTGCGCGGCTTCATCGGCGTATGGCCGCGCCGCATGCTGCTCGACGGGCGATCGATCGAGGCGGCGGCGGCGGGATCGATGATGGTCGACCAGCCGCAGGAGCATCCGACCGCCGGCGCGCGACTGTTGCGCGCCTACCTTGCGGGACCGCAGGACTTGTCCTTCAGCGAGACCGCCAACGATATCTCGCAGCGCATGTGGGAGCGCGTCGGCGGCGAGCGCCTGCCGACGACCAGCCTCGATTGGCTGCGCGTGCTTCGGCCGGCCGGCTTCTGCGTGGCAACGGCAACAAGGGCGTTCGGCCCCGCATGGATGCTCGGTCCGGTCGCCGCTGGCGTGGATCGCCTCGCCGAGATTGCTGGCTTCAAGGCACTTCAGCCTCCCGAGGAGAGTGCAGGCTTTCGCGATGCCGAGGCATCGACGGCAGAGATCGTCGAGCTCATTCCGCAGTTGAGCCGCAGCTACGGGCTGCACCCCGATTGGCGGTCGCCTGACCTTTCCATGCTGCTCTCGCACGCAGCAACCAAGGAGCGCTACGGCGAGCTCAATCGGCGCATCGTCTACGCGCGCAACGGTGCGCCCGTCGCCTGCTACCTCTATTACGCTCGCCGCGGCGACACCGCCCGCGTGCTGCAGATGCTCGCCCTGCCGCAAGCGACGGGTGCCGCGCTGAGTAGCCTGCTGCGCCATTCCGCTGCGCTCGGTTGCGTCGCTGTCCGCGGACGTGCCGATCCGGGGATGTTCGATGCCCTCGTTGCGCAGCGGTGCCTCTTCTATCACGGCTCCGCCATGGTCGTGCACGCGCGCGACAAGGCACTGCTGGAACATGTTCGCCGCTCACGCGCTCTGCTGACGGGGCTGGCCGGAGAATCCTGGAATCGCCTCATCGGCGGAAGTTTTGCGTAAAGAGGGGCGCGCCCCCGGAGCTCGAACATGTGCGGAATAGCCGGATACTATCGACTGCCTCTCGCGCCTGAAGAGCGCCGCCCGTTGCTGGCGCGCATGATCGATACGCTGGCGCACCGAGGTCCCGACGGCAACGGCACTTATGTCGATGGCGATGTGGGCCTTGCACACGCGCGCCTCAGCATCATCGACGTGGACGGCGGCCGCCAGCCTATGTGCAACGAGGACGGCACCGTCTGGATCACCTTCAACGGCGAGATATTCAACTACGTCGAGCTGCGCAAGGAGCTCATCGCCCGCGGGCACGTGTTCAAGACCAAGTCCGACACAGAGGTCATCGTCCATCTTTACGAGGAGCGCGGGCCCGATTGCGTCGAGGCGCTCAATGGCGATTTCGCCTTCGCCATCTGGGACCAGAGCCGGCAGCGTCTTGTGTTGGCGCGCGATCGCGCCGGCGTGCGTCCGATCTACTATGCCGAGCACGACCGGGGCATCGCCTTCGCCTCCGAGGTCAAGGCGCTGCTCGAGGTCCCGGGGATCGATGCCGAGCTCGATCCGATCGCGCTCGACCAGATGTTTACCTTCTGGTTCCCGCTGGCACCCCGCACCCCGTTCAAGGACATCAGCGAGCTGCCTCCGGCGCACGTTCTCGTCGCTTCGCGTCAGGGCATGACGGTGCGCCGCTACTGGCAGTTCTCCTATCCCGATGCGGGCGAGGACCGTCCCGTCTCCGCCGCCGAGGAAGCGCGCCTCACCGAGGAGGTGCGCGCACTGCTACTCGACTCCGTCCGCATCAGGCTGCGCGCCGACGTGCCGATTGGCGCATACCTCAGCGGCGGCCTCGATTCCTCCATCACGACAGCGGCGATTGGTAGCTTCGTCCCCGAGCAACTGCGTTCGTTCTCGGTGGCATTCGAGACCGCCGAGTACGACGAGAGCGTCTTCCAGGAGGAGATGGTGGCGGCGCTGGGCCTCAAGCATTCGGTGACGATGTGCCGTGACGAGGACATTGCCGCCGTCCTTCCCGAGCTCATCCACCACACCGAGCGGCCCATCATGCGCACGGCCCCCGCGCCGATGCTGCTGCTGTCGCGCCTGGTGCGTGAAAGCGGCACCAAGGTCGTGATGACCGGCGAGGGCGCCGACGAGGTGTTCGCCGGCTACGACGTGTTCAAGGAGGCGAAGGTCCGCCGCTTCTGCGCCGCGCAGCCGGCGTCGCGGCTGCGGCCGCTGCTCTTGCGCAAGCTCTATCCGTATATGCCGCGCATGCAGGGACAGTCGCAGCGCTACCTCGAGGCGTTCTTCGGCGGAGGGCAGACCGCCCTCGATGATCCGCTCTATTCGCACTTGCCGCGCTTCCGCACCAGCGCAGCTGCCAAAGGATTCTTCTCGGCTGACATGCGCGCCACCATCGGCGATTACGACGCGCTCGCCGAGTTGCGCGACCGGCTGCCGGCCGAGTTCGCGCGCTGGCATCCTCTGTCCCAGGCTCAGTACCTCGAAAGCGCCTACCTGCTGCCCGGCTACATCCTCTCCTCGCAGGGTGATCGCGTGGGCATGGCCAACGCCGTCGAAGGACGCTTCCCGTTCCTCGACCATCGCCTGATCGAGCTGGCCTCGCGCATACCGCCGCGCCTCAAGCTGAAGGGCCTCACCGAGAAGCACATCCTGCGCCGTAGTGTCGAAAGCATGCTCCCGGAAGGCATCGCGCGACGGACGAAGCAGCCCTACCGCGCACCCGAGAGCCGCGCCTTCCTGCGCTCACGCGTCGGCGCCGCTGTACTCGACCACATGTCGCCGGCCAACGTTAACGCGGCCGGCTACTTCGACAGCGGTCTCGTCCAGAGGCTCATCGCCAAATGCGACAAGCTTCCGTCCACCGGCTTCCGCGATAACCTCGCCTTCGTGGGGATCCTCTCCACGCAGGTGTGGCACGAGACGTTCATCAACAGCCTCAAGGGGCGACGTGGCATAGCCGTTGCTTCCCAGATGCTGAGCGCCTGGCGTAGCGGCGCGTCCGCCACATCGGCCGCACAGAGTAGTCCATAGTATTGGGAGTAGGGGCATGAGCAGCACCATCAAGCAGCAGGTCCGCGGGTTCATCGAGACGAGCTTTCTTTTCCGCGAAGGACGCGACGGGCTCGACGACGGCCAGTCTCTCCTGGCCGAGGGCCTGATCGATTCCACCGGCATCCTCGAGCTCGTCTCGTTCCTGGAGAGCGAGTTCGGCATCCTCGTCGAGGATCAGGAGATCGTGCCGGAAAACCTCGATTCCGTTGCGCAGATCGCCGCCTACGTCGAAGCCAAGCAGTTGGCCCAGACCAAGACCGCGGTCGCCGTTTGAGCTCTTCGCGCACGCGTGGTGACAACGAGGGAGCCTAATCGATGCGCTTCGAGGACTTTCTGCGGGCAAGCGCCATGCGCTTTCCCGACAAGACAGCGCTGGTCGCCCAATCGAGGCGGCTGACCTATTCAGAGCTCGACGACCTCTCCGACGAGCTTGCCCAGGGCCTCATCAACCGCGGCATCGGCCGCGGCGATCGGGTTGTGCTGTTTCTGGACAATAGTGCCGAGGCGGTTGTCTCGATTTTCGCCGTCTTGAAGGCCGGTGCCGTCTTCTGCCCGGTTAACCCTTCGACCAAGGCCGACAAGCTCGCCTACATCCTGAACAACTGCCGTGCCCGCGCGCTGATCACGCAGCAGAAGATTGCGCCGGTTGCCGCCGACGCCGCGTTGGCCGCGCCTTCGCTCATGCTCACGGTCGTGGCCGACGGCGACGCAGCGCCCCTGACCGCAGGCTTTGCGCACTGGGGCGATGTGCTCGCGGTCCCCGAATTCAGACTTCTGCAGGGTGCTCCGGGAATCGACATCGACCTCGCCATGCTCATCTACACCTCGGGCTCCACTGGATTCCCCAAGGGCGTGATGATGACCCATCAGAACGTGGTCACTGCTGCCACATCGATCACCACGTACCTGGAGAACACCAGCGACGACATCATCCTCAACGTGCTGCCGATCGCCTTCGATTACGGCCTCTACCAGGTGCTGATGGCTGTGAAGGTCGGTGCTACACTGGTGCTGGAGAAGTCGTTTGCCTTCCCGCAGGTCATCCTCCAGCGCGCCGCCGAGGAGAAGGTGACGGGCCTGCCGCTCGTGCCGACCATGGCAGCGATCCTCATCGCTCAGCGCAACCTTGAGCCGGGCGCGCTGCCGCACCTGCGCTACATCACCAACACTGCCGCCGCATTGCCGCCGACGCACATCGAGCGGCTGCAGGCATTGTTCCCGCACGTGGCGCTCTATTCGATGTACGGCCTCACCGAGTGCAAGCGCTGCACGTGGCTGCCGCCGGCGCAGCTCAAGAACCGCATCAGCTCAGTCGGCATCGCCATCCCAGGCACCGAAGCCTACGTCGTCGACGACGACGGCAGGAGGGTGCCGCCGGGTGTCGTCGGCGAGCTTGTCATTCGCGGCGGCCACGTCATGAAGGGCTACTGGGAGAACCCCGAGGCGACCGCCCGCGCACTGCGGCCGGGCCCGCACGAATGGGAGCGCATCCTCTACACGGGCGATCTCTTCCGCACTGACGACGAGGGGTTCCTCTATTTCGTCGGTCGCAAGGACGACATCATCAAGTCGCGTGGCGAGAAGGTAGCCCCGAAAGAGGTCGAGAACATCATTTACGCTCTACCCGGCATTGCCGAGGTGGCTGTGATCGGCGTGCCCGACCCCATCCTCGGCAGCGCCATCAAGGCCGTGGTCGCCACCGAGCCGGGCACAAATCTCGGCGAGGTCGACGTCGTGCGCCACTGCGCCAAATTCCTGGAAGACTACATGGTCCCGAAGTTCGTCGAGTTCCGGCCCTCGCTGCCGAAGACGGAGTCGGGAAAGATCAGCCGTCGCCTCGTCGCCGAAGCGCAAGCCGGAAACTCGCAAGATGCAGCCCCCTGAGAACGACAACACCGCAGTCCCGCCGGCATTCTCCGCCGATGCCCTGAGGCTCGAAGCCGGCAGTGCCATCCAGAGGATCGTGCTCGGCATCCGTGATCAGGTCCTGCGCCGCTTGCGCCGGCGCGGCGCTGTGGTCGGTCTGTCGGGCGGCATCGATTCGAGCGTCACGGCGGCTCTTTGCGTCGCCGCGCTCGGCCCCGCCAACGTTCTCGCCGTGCTCATGCCGGAGAAGGATTCAGATCCCGAGAGCATGCGCCTCGGCCGCCTCGTCGCCGACACCTACGGCATCCGCCACGTGGTCGAGGACATCGCGCCGACACTCGCTGCGGCCGGCTGCTATGACCGGCGCGACGCGGCAATCAAGCAGCTCTTCCCCGACTATGGCCCGGGCTGGAACTGCAAGGTCGTCCTCTCGAACGCCCTGCATGGTAACAGCTACAGCTTGACCAAGCTGGTGGTGGAGTCGCCTTCGGGCGAGCGTCGTGAGACGCGCATGCCTCTCGCCGTCTATCAGGCTGTCGTCGCCGCGACGAACATGAAACAGCGCACGCGCAAGCAGCTCGAGTACTACCACGCCGACCGGTTGAACTATGCCGTCTCCGGCACGCCGAACCGGCTCGAGTACGACCAGGGCTTCTTCGTCAAGAACGGCGACGGCGCCGCGGACTTCAAGCCGATCGCCCATCTCTACAAGTCGCAGGTCTACCAGCTCGCCGAGGAGCTCGGCATCCCGGACGAGATCTGCCGCCGCCCGCCGACGACCGACACATGGTCGCTGGCGCAGACGCAGGAGGAGTTCTACTTCGCGCTCCCCTACCAGAAGATGGATCTCTGCCTCTTCGGCCTTGAGAACGGCGTTGCCGTTGCCGACGTCGCGCGCGCAACCGGCCTCACCGCGGACCAGGTTCTGCTCGTGTGGAAGGACATAGAGGCCAAGCGCAGGGCGACGCGCTACCTGCACGAGCCGCCGTTGCTCATCGACGACCACGTGGCCAGTGATCAGGATCTGACCGCGATTTCCGCCTAAAACGCGAGCGCAGTCGGTGCCTCAACGGCACCGACGGGCGTGCGGAGCGTCAGTTGTGATGCGCGGAGCAAGCGGCCAGGACGTGACCGGCGAGCTGCGGCGGTGCAGCATGCGAGATGTCGCCGAAGCTCAAGATCCCCACCATTCGCTTGTTGTCGTCGATGACAGGCAGGCGGCGGACCTGCCTCTTCTCCATGATCCCCAACGCTTCATCGATGCTGTCGCGGTCCCGGCAGTAGATGATGCCCTCGGTCATCACGTCGCGCGCCGTCAGGTCCGAGGCGTTGCGGCCGTCGGCAACGCAGCGGCAGATGATGTCACGGTCGGTAACCATGCCAATGAGCCGGTCGTTCTCGCCGACGGGAATTGACCCGATGTCGAGCTCGCGCATCTTCTTGGCAATCTCGGTGACCGATGTCTGCGGGCCGACCCACTCTGCGCCGTTGTGCATCGCTGTCTTGACAGTGGCTTTCATGGCCGATCTCCATGATATTGGTTTGCCATACCCCGTCTAGCCGCTACACCCATTTAGGTGGCGGCAGCGGCGATTGGCGTCAACGCCCCTCCCTTCATAAGTTGTGCCCTCTAGCGCTTGCCGAGCAGCTGCGCGGCGCCGATGAGCGCAGCATGCGGGCGGGTGATGACCAGGGTCGGGATGGTGGCGAGATACGCGCGAAACCGCCCCTTGTCCTCGAACCGCTCGCGGAACTTCGAACGCGCAAATGCTTCCCCGAGCTTCGGAACGATCCCTCCGGCGATATAGATGCCGCCGCGCGCGCCCAGTGTGAGCGCCAGGTTCCCTGCCACCGTGCCGAGCATGGCGCAGAGCATCTCGACCGCCGTCCCAGCATAGCTGCATTCGCCCCTGGCACCGGCTTGGGTGATCTCAGCCGCAGATAGATCGGCGGCCTGCTTGCCGTCGATCTCGCACAGGGCGCAGTAGAGATTGACGAGGCCTGGACCCGACAACACGCGCTCGGCCGAAACATGGCCGAAGCGGGCGCGGAGCAGATCGAGAACTGCGCTCTCGCGCGCATCGGCAGGGGCCATGGTGACGTGGCCGCCTTCGCCCGCGATGGCCTCGTACCGATCGCCGACTCGGATCGCGGCACTGACGCCGAGGCCCGAGCCCGGTCCCAGCACGCCCATCGGTGCGCCCTCGATAGGCTCGCCACCGCCGACCTTGTGCACGTCGTCGGCGGTCAGGTGTGGCAGCGCCAAGGCATTGGCATGGAAGTCGTTGATGATCCGCAGGTGCTCGATGCCGAGGCGCTGGCGGAGTTCCGAGACGGAGAACGACCACGGATTGTTCGTGAAGGTCACGCGGTCGCCAAGGGGTGTCGTCGCCACCGCAAGCACGGCGCGAGCCGGGGCCGCGCCCTCCATCGCCGCAAGATAGGCCTTGATGGCCGCCGCTATCGTCGGATGGTCGCGGCAAATGAGGTCGGCGCTGCGCGAAAGCGTCCCATCGCCGTTCACCAATGCGAACCGCGCGTTGGTTGCGCCAATGTCGCCGACGAGATCAACCCGCATGCGCAGACATTCTGTTCGACCTGATTGCTTGACGGCACGACGCTAGCGCGCAAGGCGCACCGGTCAAGGGAGGCCCCCGGACATGGTAATTCCAGGGTGCCCAAAAGGTTGCCGGCAATGGCTCTTCGCAGACGCAAAAGGGGCGTCGCATCGGCCGCGACGCCCTCGATCGCGGTATCGTCAGTTGACGCGCGTGACCTCGACGAGGTTGTCGGAGAATGTCGGCGCGCGTCCGATGCTCGACCATGCATCGGACGAGATCGAGTTGACCGATCCGTCCGAGCGATTGAGCGAGCGCCAATAACCGAGCGTCGCCACGACGATGCCGGGGTTTACGTCATCCGTCACGCGCGCCACGCCCTCGAAATTGCCTCGCTCGTTCGCAACGCGCACCGGGTCGCCCTCGCGAATGTTGCGCTTCGCCGCGTCGGTAGGCGAGATCAGCACGTACTGCTCGCCTTGGATGCGGATCTTGTGCGGCTCGTTAGCGTAGCACGAGTTGAGGAATGCGTGGCTCTTCGGCGAGATGATGTTGAGCGGGAAGCGTTTCGCCAGCTCCGGGTTCGTCTCCGGTGATTCACGCACCGGCTGGTACCCGGGGAGGGGATCGATCGGACCGCCGTCCTGTCCTCCCTCGTACATGGCCCGGAACGGCCCCGCGACGAAGTTCTTCGCATCCTTGAGCAGCATCTCGACCTTGCCCGACGGCGTCGGGAAGTTGCCGGCAACGTGCGGGGCGCGGTCGTCGGCGGTGCCGACTCTGATGCGGAAGTAGCCGTGCTCCTTGAAGTAGTCCATATCGATGCCGCCCATCTTCGGGTCGTCCCACTGGATGTAGGCGGCGCACAGCTCGCTATCGGTCATTTTGAAGACGGGATCGTCGAAGCCCATTTCCTTTGCGAGCAGGCGCCATAGGTCGCTCGTCGGCTTGCACTCGCCCGGCGGATCGACGGCCTTCTCGTTATAGGTCAGGTAGAAATGCCCCCATGACCACATCATGTCCTCGGCTTCGGCGGCCATTGCCGAGGGAAGGATGATGTCGGCATATTTCGCAGTGTCGGTGATGAAGTGCTCGGCGACGACCGTGAACAGGTCCTCGCGCTTCAGGCCCTCGACGATCTTGTTCGTCTCGGGCGACTGGCTCACCGGATTGGTGCAGAATACGAACAGGCTCTTGATCGGTGGATCAAGCTTCATCTCTCCGTTGAGTGCCTGCCCGAGCCGCAGGTTATTGACCACGCGCGTGCCGGGCTTGATCCAGTCAGGGCGCGCGGCCTTTGCCCAATCGACGGGGAACTCCCACAGCGGCAGCTGCAGCACGCCACCGCCGACGTGCCGCCATGAGCCAGCCAGCGCCGGTAGACAGTAGATGGCACGCGAAGCCTGCGCACCGCCCGCCGAGCGCTCGATGGCGACGCCGATGCGGATCGCCGAGGGCTGCGCCGTGGCGAACTCGCGGGCGAATCTGACGACGTCCGCCGCTTTGACGCCCGTGACCTTCTCGACGTACTCGGGCGTGAATTCCTTCGCCCGCTCCTTCAACTCCGGAAAGCCGAGCGTGTAGCTGTCGACGTACTCCTGATCGACGAGGCCCTGCTCGATCATCGAGTTGATGAAGCCCATGGCGAGGGCGCCGTCGGTGCCGGGCTTGGGGCAGATGTGCCAGTCCGCGCCCTTGGCCGTGCGCGAGCGGTACGCGTCGATGACGACGATCTTCGCGCCGCGCTTCTGCGCCTCGAGCACGATCGGCCAGTGATGCAGGTTGGTCGAGATCGTGTTGCACGCCCAGATGACGATGTACTTCGAGTGCACGAAGCTTTCCGGATCGACGCCGCCCGTCGGACCGTTGGTCAACAGCCAAGCGGTCGATGAGCCCGAGGTGCAGAACGTCTTCTCGTTCACCGTCGAGCCGAGCCTGTTGAAGAATGGGTCGCCCGAGTTGATCCCCTGCACGAGACCCATGTTGCCGAGATAGCTGTAGGGCATGATCGCTTCGGCGCCGTGCTCGGCGATGATCCCGCGCCAGCGCCGGCCGATCTCGGAAATTGCCTCATCCCAGGTGATGCGCTCGAAATTGTTGCCGCCGTTGGGGCCCGACCCCTTGGGGCCGACCCGGCGCAACGGGTACATCAGCCGGTCGGGGTTGTGGTGGTGGTCGTGGAAGTCCTTGAGCTTCACGCACAGCGTGCCGCGCGTGATCGGATGTTCCTTGTTGCCTTTGACATTGACGAGCTCGCCGTCTTCGACCTCGTAGATCATGGCGCACGTGTCGGGACAGTCGTGTGGGCAAGAGCCGAAGAAAGTCGTGCGCTTGACCTGCTCGTTCATGTCAGTCCTCCCATGGGGCTTTGTGCCCTAATGCCGGACCTTTGCGGTCTCGTAGCGGGCCCACTCTGACCGAGATCAAAGAGCGCCGCAACGGCCTTTGAGCGCCAGATGACTTGGCTCGCTTGAATGAAGCTTTCTAACAATCCTGGGCATGCCGCAATGCGAGACAAGGGGGCTTGCATTGGTGTGCGAAGGTGCCAACATTGAAAATACTGCAGGCGGATAAGCGGTGACGCGCACATGCGGATCGTCAGATCGATCCTTGCCGGTCTTGTCAGCATCGGGCTCGTGCTGGCGCCCATCGCCGGCGCCAATGCGATGGGATCGATGCCGTCCGCTATGACCGACGACGCGGCACGGTCCCCCAATTCAACGTCATCCACGAAACAGTCTTGTCCTTGCTGCGATGTCGGCAAGTGCATCGCGGTGGTGATGTGCACGATGGGCTGCGTGCCATTCGGCTCTCCTTCCGATCTCAACCTCCGTACAGGCCCAATCGGCCATGCCGCTTTGCGTGGTATTGTGTCCGCGCTCCATCAGGGCCGCACGCAGCATCCCCCCACTCCGCCTCCCCGCGTTTGACACTCTCAGCCTGAATTGCCGAGCGGCGACGCTCGCTGTGAAGCCGTGAAGTCAGCTGACTGCACGGCTGCTGAAGCTATCAACTCGGGAGATACGAAATGCCGAAGTCCCTCATCTCAGCCATCGCGCTGAGCGTACTGGCAACCGTCGGGTTTGCCGGCATCGCGCAGGCGCATCACAAGACCGGACACTGCTCCCCGCCCGGTGTGGTGGTCGCAGGATGCCCGCTCGTACCAACTGGACCGCAGCTCCCCAAGCCCAATCCGGGGAACTAACGAAAAGGAGGTACATCATGATCAAATCGCTGATCTCAGCTTTGGCTCTGAGCCTAATGGTAACCATCGGATTAGCCGGCATCGTGCAGGCACAGCAGAGGTGCTTGTACCCGCCCGGTACCTCTAACAAGGGATGCATACCAAAGCCCATCACACCGACGACACCGCAGCTTCCCAAGCAGTAAGAGGCGGCGACAAGCGTACCCGCTGACGTGCGCACCGGTAGGGCGTGGTCCGCTCGCTTCGGCGAACGGCCACGCTCGTCTCAGGAGCGCGCTCGTCTCAGGAGCATGTCACGGCCTATCATCAGGCCGAGTGTGCGAGAGTAAGGCGCCGATCGAGATCGATCGTGCGGTGATGCAGCGCGGCGAGCGTCGACCGGTGGCCAATGGATACGATGGCCGCGGTGGGCAGCTCGGCGCGCAACATACGGAAGAGCGCCGCCTCCGAGGGCTCATCCAGCGCCGACGTTGCCTCGTCGAGCAACAGGACGTCGGCGCGCGTCAGCAGCGCTCGCGCGAAGCCGATGCGCTGCTGCTCGCCAAGCGAGAGAATATCGCTCCACGCCGCGCACTCATCGAGCGAGTCGACGAGATGGGAGAGCCCGACCTTGACGAGCATGCTGTGCAGCCTTTCCTCCGCGATCGCATGCTCTTCGGCGGGATAGGCAAGGACCGCGCGCAAGGTGCCGAGCGGGATATACGGCCGTTGCGGCAGGGCGAGTACGCGCGCCCCCGGGGCCAACAGCACGCGCCCGCGCGAATGGGGCCAGAAGCCGCAAATCGTGCGCAGCAATGTCGACTTGCCGCAACCCGATGAACCTTTGAGCAGCAGCGTCTTGCCCGGCTCGATCGCGAGGTAGGTGGCGTTGAGGAGCGGCGCGCCTTCGGGAGTCGCCACGTGGACATCGGCGAGGCACAGCGGGGATTGCGGACGGCCGATGCTAAGCCTGGCTCCGTTGGTCGAGGCAGCTTCCTGGGCGAGCCGCGTCTGCGCTTCGAATCCTGACAGGCGATCGACCACGGCTTTCCACTCGGCAAGTTGCGCGTAGCTCGTCACGAAGAACGACAAAGACGTCTGCACCTGCCCGAACGCGCCCGCCGTCTGCATCAGCGTTCCGAGCGGGATCTGACCGGAAAAGAACGGCCGCGCCAGAATGGCGTACGGTAGAACCACCGCGAGCTGGTTGTAGCCGGCTGTAAAGAACGTCAGCATCTTTTGCCGGCTCATGATGGCATGCCAGTTGCTGACGATGCTGGCGAAGCGGCTCGCGAGCTGACGCTGCTCTGCGGCTTCGCCCCGCAGCATTGCAACCTGCTCCGAGTTCTCGCGCAGGCGAACGAGCGCGAAGCGAAAATCGGCTCCGAACTGCTGCTGGTCCCTGTTGATGCCGATGAGCTTGCGGCCGATGAAGTGCGCACCGACGCTGGCCACCAGCGAGAACGCCAGCGCTACCCAGAGGAGATAGCCGGGAATAGTGAAGACGTAGCCTGAGAGTGACAAAGGCACTTGGCTTGATATGCCCCAGAGCACCACGGCGAACGAAGCCAGCGTCATCGTGGCCGAGAGGAGCCCGACCCCGAGCGACAGGGTCTGGTCGACGAACATGGTTATGTCGTCGGCGATGCGCTGATCGGGGTTATCGGCGGGATCGCCGCTAAGGCGCATCCGATAGTGCGTGCCGTCCGCGAGCCAATTCGTGAGGTACCTGTCTGTCAGCCAGCGCCGCCAACGGATCTGCAGCCACTGAGTGAGGTAGAGCTGGTAGGCGGAGATGACCACGAACGCGGCGCCGATGAACACGAAGACGAGAAGCTGCCGCCAGAAGGCAGGCAGATCCTTGTTCTGCAGCGCATCGAAGAAGAGGGCGTTCCACTGGTTGAAGTAGACCGTCAGGGCGACCTGGGCGCACTGGGCCGCGATCACGGCCGCAAGCAGACCGCACCCGAGCCAGCGTTCTTCAACGAGCCATGTTCCCAAAGGGCCAAACCGTGCTGGCACCTTCTCGCGTGAGACAAAATAGGGAGCGGTGAGGCGCCAAACGGCGCTCAACTGTTCACGTGCGCTTTTGAGCATTGCTGCTTTCTTGCTTGCCGAAGTTCCTCGGAGCCGGGGTAGCAGTGAGGGGCTACCGCCCGTTCATCCCTAGCAGCGACTGTGCCAACTCGGAGAAGTCATCAATATTGTGTTATATCAATGCCATGTATGATTTCTATTGGGACGGACCTTCAGGTGACTGACGATCACTTTGGCAACTGCCCAAATATTGGGCAATCCCAGAAGCTGCTTATTCTTTGGTCGCGTTGCAGCAGTCCTCATAGGCGTGGAGCGCGCCGCGCGCATCTTCGACCGTGTAGTGCCAAGGACCGTCACCTTCCGCTAGGTACCCGGGGCCGATCGGAACCTTCCCGTGCGCGCCGGGGATGTCGAGCACGTATGTTGGCAGGGCGAGCCCGGACAGCCGCCGGCGCATTTCGCGCATCAGCGCGCGCCCCTCGGCAATCGTCGTGCGCAGATGCGCCGTGCCCGGGGCAAGGTCGCCGTGATGCAGATAGTAGGGCTTGACGCGCATCTCCACGAAACCGCGCATCAGGGCTTCCAGCGTGTCCGCGTCGTCGTTGATGCCTTTGAGGAGCACGCTCTGGCTGATCATCGCGACGCCGGCATCGATGAGCCGGGCGCAGGCGGCGCGCGCCGCGCTCGTCAGCTCGCGCGGATGGTTGGCGTGCAGGGCGACGTAGACGGTCTTGGACGAGGAACGAAGCGCCTCGACGAGCTCCGGCGTGACGCGCTCGGGCGCGACCGACGGCACGCGCGAATGCCAGCGCAGGACCTTAACGTGCCCGATCCCGCCGAGCGCGGCCGTCACTTCGGCAACGCGCCGCGGCGACAGTATCAGCGGATCGCCGCCGGTGAGGATCACCTCCCAGATCTGCGGCCGCGCGCGGATGTAGTCGATCGCGGCGGCAAGCTCGGCCTCCGACAATGCTGTGCTCTTGCCTGGCCCGACCATCTCGCGGCGGAAGCAGAAGCGGCAGTAGACGGGGCACACGCTGACGAGCTTCAGCAATACCCGGTCCGGGTAGCGGTGGACGATGCCCGGCACCGGGCTTTTCAACCCATCTCCGATCGGATCGGCGTCCTCTGCCGGATGCCTGTCGAGCTCGCGTGCATCGGGAATGAACTGGCGGGCGATCGGGTCTGAGACATCTGCCGGATCGATCAGCTCCGCCATGGCCGGCGTGACGGCCACCGCGTAGCTGGCCCCGACACGAGCGACCTCGAGGGCCTTCTCGCGCGAGAGGAGCCCCGCATCGGCGAGATCGCTGACACTCGTCAAAGTCCGGCGGAATGCTGTCATGGCAGCTCCCCGATCAGGTGCCGAAGGCCTGCAGCCAGCATAGCGTGCCGAACTCGCCACAGCCCCAAAAGTTCTCTTCGGGCGCTGTTGATAGCGGGGACTGGCGGGGATAACGCGGCGACCGCCCCGCCGTTTTCGCGTACCGATGACGCCATCGAGTGCATGCGTCCCTTCAGTCCGTGGATTACGAGGAGGCGTTTATGCGTCGTCATTGGTTTGCTGTGCTTGTTGCGTGCGTCTCGATGGCCGGAGCAAGTGAGCGAGCGCTGAGCGACGGCGCGCCCTACGAGTACGGCCCTTCGTCATATCCCGCGCCACACATTGGCTGGACCGGCTTCTACCTCGGCGCCCACCTGGGGGGAACCTGGGGTAGCTCCGAGGCGACGGGTGCGACCGGCGTTACCCTCGATGACTCCTGGAGCGCGTCGCCGAGCGGCCTCGTTGCCGGCGCCACACTCGGCTACAACTGGCAGCTCGGTCCGATGATCTACGGCCTCGAGGGCGACCTCGGCAATCTTGGCCTTGCCGGTAGCGGCGGCTATTACGTGCCATTCGGCTACGACGCCTCCACCACGACCGACGCCGGCTTCTACATGACCCTGCGCGGGCGCCTCGGCGTATTGATGAACGGATGGATGCTTTACGTCACCGGCGGCTATCTCGGCTCCGACACCACCGTCTCGATTCTGGAATCTTGTGACACGCTCTGCTCGACGCCGACGGTCAGCGCGGAAAGCTCCGGGTTCCGCAACGGCTGGACCATCGGTGGTGGCTTCGAGGTTGCGTTCGAAGGGGCCTGGTCGGCGAAAGTGGAATACCTCTACTACGATCTCGGATCGACCACGCTGACGACACCTGCCGCGCCGTCGAGCGGCATCGGCGCAAACACCTGGAAGGTCGACACCGATGGGTCGCTCGTCCGCGCCGGCATCAACTACCGCTTCAGCGGTTTCAAGTTTGGTCAGTGAGTAGGGCCAACCGGGTTAGCTTGACGAGTGGCCGGTTTTGCACCCGGCCACTCGTCCGTTAGGCACTAGCGCAATCCGCCAGATGCGGTGACGCGCTCACCCGTGATCCACCCCGCATCGTCGGAGGCGAGGAACACGGCGACCTTGGCGATGTCATCCGGTTGGCCGACACGCTGCAGCGGCGTTTTCGCCACTATGGCCTTCTCGAAGTCGCCGCCGATGACTCCCAGCGTGTGAACGCCTTCCGTCTCGATCATTCCCGGATTGAGCGAGTTGACGCGCACGTTGCGTGCGCCGAGCTCGTGCGCGAGCACGAGCGAGATCGTGTCGAGTGCACCTTTGGTTCCGGAGTAGACGGAGGCAGTCGGCGTCGGGCTGAAGGCCGCGACAGAGCTGACGTTGATGATCGAGCCGCCCTGAGCCGGGAAGTGCTTGAGCGCCTCCTTCATCGTCAACAGCGGCCCGAGCACGTTGATGTCGAAATGGCGCCGGTAGTCCGCCTCGGTGACTTCCTCGAGAGGCGCAAATCTGTAGACGCCGGCATTATTGACGAGGATGTCGACGCGTCCGAAGGCCATCTGCGTCTCTTCGAATAGGGTTTTGACATCGGCCTCCTTCGAGACGTCGCCGCCGACGGCTATGGCACTGCCGCCCCTTCCCGCGATCTCTGCGACGACCTTGTCGGCGCCCTCGCGGCTCGACGCATAGTTGACCGTCACGGCCGCGCCTTCGGCCGCGAATGCCTTGGCGATACCGGCGCCGATGCCCTTGGAGGCGCCCGTGACAATAGCGACTTTACCCTGGAGCTTACCCATGCTGCTTCTCCCGTCCTTCGATAATTAGATGAACGTCTAAGTTCGACCGTCATCTAAGTATTGGCCGGGCGATGTCAAGGGAGGGGGAGGCAGAAGGACGGCATGACGCCAACTAGGCTTCAGATCTTCGCGAGGCGGCTGAGATAGGCCCGCAAGACGTCCCGGTTCACCGTCATGCTCATGCACTTGCCGACTCGCGTGACGTCGATGAGGCCGGCGGTCTCCAGCTCCTTCAAATGATGCGACAGGGTCGCGGCGCTGACGTCGTGCGTCTCGTGCAGGGCGGCGCATGGAAGCGCATTCTCGCAGTTCCCGATCTGCTCGAGAATCTGAAACCGGCGCGGCTCGGCGAGCGCGCGTGCGATCAGCGCAAATTGCTTTTCGGAAAGCTTCGTATCCTGGCTGTGCGTCATGCCGGAAAATATGGCGCCTTGCTCGCCAAAGTCCAATCCGCAGCTATGCGTCCCGTGGCAGCGGCGTCCACAGAACCTGATCGATATGCGTAGCTCCCGCAGCGAGCATCACGAGACGGTCGAAGCCGAGCGCGCAACCCGACGCCGGGGGCATCAGCGCGAGCGCGGAGATGAAGTCCTCGTCGATGGGATAGCGCTCGCCGTAGCGCTCTTGCTTCCTCTCCATCTCGGCTTCGAGGCGCTGGCGCTGCAACTCGGGGTCGGTCAGCTCGCCGAAGCCGTTGGCGAGCTCCACGCCGCAGCAGTAGAGCTCGAAACGCTCGCCGACGCGCGGATCGGTGGGGCTCGGCCGCGCCAGCGCGGCTTCACTCGCCGGATACTCGACGAGCAGCGTCGGGCGCCCGATGCCGAGCTTCGGCTCGATCAGCGCCGTCAGCACCTTCGCGAAGATGTCGGCCCAGGTGTCGCCATCGCGCGCCTTGACGCCGGCGCTATCGGCCGCGCGGGAGAGTGCATCGCGATCATTTCCGGCGGCCTCCACCGTTGCCATCAAGTCAATTCCCGCATGTCGCGTGAAGGCCTCCGCGACGGTCAGGCGTTCCGGCCGTGCCATCGGATCGCAGGTGACACGGCGCCATGCGAAGTACTTCGCGCCGGCGACCTCGGCCGCGATCCTGAGCAGCGCGCCGCAGTCCTCCATCACCGCCTCGTAGGGTTCCCTTGCGCGGTACCATTCGAGCATCGTGAACTCGGGCGCATGCAGCGCGCCCCGCTCTCCGTTCCGGAACACCGGCGCGAAGGCGAAGATTTTCTCCTCGCCGGCAGCGAGCAGCTTCTTGCATGCGAATTCCGGCGAGGTGTGAAGGTAAAGCGTGCGCCGACCAAGGTCGGGCGCGATGAGCTCGGTGCGGAATGCCTTGAGGTGCATCTCGTTGCCCGGCGAGACCTGTAGGCATCCGGGGTCGGCTTCGATGAATCCCTGAGCCTCGAAATGGGCGCGGATCGCTGCCTTAATACGTGCGCGGGCAACGAGGAACGGGCGGCGGTCGGCATGGACCTCTCGGGTCCACCACGGACGGTCTGAGCTCATGCGGCATCTCTAGACCAAGTCGCCTTGTGGTCACAGACCGGAGCCGCGACAATTGTGGCCGGGGCGCCCCAACCCCCAGCTTGGCCTTTTGGCCCGGAAAGGGTATGAGAGCGCCGAGCTTTTCCCCTATCGGCCGTTTTCGAGCGCGCCTAGCGCCGGCGCCGGCCCTCTTCAATGGAGAATTATGTGGCCAAGGTCATCGCCTCATCGGTGCGCAAGGGCAATGTGCTCGATCTTGACGGCAAGCTCGCCGTCGTCATCCACGCCGAGAACATCCACCCCGGCAAGGGCACGCCCGTCACGCATCTCGAAATGCGCCGCATCGCCGACGGCGTGAAGGTGACCGAGCGCTACCGCACCACCGATCAGGTCGAGCGCGCCTACCTCGAGGAGAAGGACTACAACTACCTCTACGAGGACGACACCGGCTACACCTTCATGCATCCGGAGACCTTCGACCAGATCACCGTGTCGAAGGACGTCGTTGGCGACCAGGCGCAGTGGCTGCAGGAAGGCATGACGTGCTCCCTGTCGCTGCATGAGGGCGTGCCGATCGCGATCGAGCTGCCGCAGCGCGTGACGCTGGAGATCGTCGAGGCCGATCCGGTCGTCAAGGGGCAGACAGCCTCTTCGTCCTACAAGCCGGCAAAGCTTTCGAATGGCGCCCGCATCATGGTGCCGCCGCATATCGAGTCCGGCACGCGCGTTGTCATCATGACGGCCGATGGGTCGTACGTGGAGCGCGCCAAGGACTGAGACGGCGAGCGCGAGCGCCTACCGGTCGGGCTGAGCAATCGTGCCGCCTTCGAATGTCGCGTCACGGATCTGCATGCTCTTGACGTTCTTGCTGCACGGGAGGGCAGGGCACCGCGCCGTAGGAGCAATAGACGCAGCACTCGCCTTTCTTCGGTGTCAGCCGCGCACCGCAATACCTGCAGTCATAAACGTATTGGCACGCGTCCATCGGCATGACCTCCACCGAAGAATGGCCGCAGTTCGGACAGGTAATAGTCGATTGAAGCTCTACCATGCGCTTCGATCGCATCGCAGCGCGAGGTTGCCTCGGGGCACCCCGTCTAGGGGCAGAGCGGGCACACCGCGTAAGCCGTTGCGCCGAGCGCCAGCAGCATTGCGGCAGCAATCGTAAGCTTCGCAATCATCGCGTATCTCCTCGTGTAATGGCGACGTTTCGACGAGCCCTGGAACGCAGCTCAGGGCAAGCCTACAATCTGTAGCCACTACAGATGCAAGTGTGGAGTTTTCACCATGGTTGCGAGGTCGAAGAAGCCATTGCTGATCGGGGGCGTTGCCGAGCGGACAGGGGTCAATATCGAGACCATTCGCTATTACGAGCGCGTGGGCCTTCTGCCGCATCCGCCGCGGACCGGCGGAAGGCGTCGCACCTACGACGAAGGCTCTGTGCGCTTGCTCGATTTCATCCGCCGCGGTCGCGAGCTTGGATTCTCGCTCGCGGAGGTGCGCACGTTACTCGAGCTTGCTGATCGCGGTGCTGTCGCTTGCGCAGAGTCGAAGGATATGTCGGTCCGGCATCTTGCGGACGTGCGCGGGAAGATCAGGAGCCTCAAGAAACTAGAGCGCACTCTCAAGAAGATGACAGACGCCTGCCAGCCCGGCACCCAACTCTCGTGCCCAATTCTCGATGCCCTTGGCGCCGACGGGGTGAAGGAACGCGCGTTGTCATCATGACGGCCGATGGGTCGTACGTGGAGCGCGCCAAGGACTGACCTTAGACGTCACTCCGGCCGAGCCATCTCCCGCCACGCGCGGACCTGCAGCGCCCGGTCGGCCGTATGCGAGCGCACGCAGTCGGCTGCGATGGGTTGAGCCATCGTGCCACCTTCGAAGATCTCATAGGGGATCTTGCAGTCGCTATCGCGCAGGGTAATCCAGTTGCGCTGGGCGGAGCGGACCGCGTCGGCAGCCTTGCTGCTGAGAACCTCGAGAAGACGACCGTACTCCGCGTTGAGCATGTCGTCCCAAACCTTCGTCTCCTTGCCGATGCACTCCACCATGCCGACCGTGGACTGCCCCTCCGGCAACTCGAGGCATGGGTCCGACACGCGTCCGACGCAGTTGAGGGGAGGGCGGCTCGCGTCGAGCTCGGCCTGAACGCACGCCGCAATGATCTCGCCGTCGCCTGCTGAAGCAGGGAGCGTGCAGCATGCCCACGACAGGGCGAGAGCTGCTGCAAGCAATACGCGTCTCATTGCGTGGCTCCCGTACCTCGCTCGGCGCGACCGCTCAGCCGAGCGACTTGCGCACCTCGAAGATTTCCATGATGCGCGCGCCGCGATGCGGTCCATCGCACACGAACGTCCAGCGCCCCTCCGTGTACGTGTCGCACATCTTGACCCCCTTCACGAGGATCCAGTGCCCTTCCTTGCCCTTGTGCACGGCGAGGATGTAGTGCGCCCACACGTTGCGCGGCTTCTGCATCCACGTCCACAGCGTCGGCCGCTCCTTCCGCGGCTTGGCCATGAAGGTTTCCTTCAGCGTCATCTCGTAGCCGAACTGGGCGAGGGCGGCGGCCACCTCGTCCGAGCCCGTGCCCTTGACGACGGACTTTCGCGTCGTGCCGCGGTCGATACGGATGGCGTCCTCGATTTTCGAGATCGGGTAGCCGGTGATGGCGGAAAGCACGTAGGGGCCGCAGAATGCCGTGCGGCCCGTGTCGTTGTTGGCCTCTGAGAGGCTCGATGTCATACGGTCGCAGCCGGCAAAGCCGTCCATGGGAAAGCCCTGGGGAAGCCTCGGACAATGGTTAATGAAATGTCATCGTAAGAGGTTTACGAACAGTTAACGGGTCGTGACGGAGGAGGTTGGCGCATGCTTGTGGTGGTCGTGTTCCTCGAGGCGCTGACGGGGCGCAAGGAGGAGCTGAGGGAGGCGCTGCAACGCTATGCCAAGACCTGTCTCGAGCGCGAGACTGGATGTCAGAGATATGACATCGCCACCGACCCCCTCGAGGGCGCGGCGTTCCTCCTCTACCAGATCTATGATGACGAGGCCGCCTACCTCGCCCACCGCGAGCTGCCGCACTACGCCGATTTCCGCTTTCTCACCGACCCGTGGGTGAGGTCGCGACGCGTGCTCACTTATAAGGCGGTTGCCCTATCCGACGCCGCTTGAGCCATCTGGAATCGCCCACCACCTTTCGAAGTGTGCCGCTGTGCTGCAGTCCCCAGGGACTCATGTCGCGCTATCGTTGCCGCCCGAGTGAGAAGGACCAAGCTTTGAACGTCTCGTTTCTCCAAGAATTGCTGAGCTCGGTGGCCGAGCAGGGTCGCTCGCTCCTGCCGAAGTCTCTGTTCCGCGCGGACAGCGGCGACGACATCGAGGAACTCGCCGTTGCACTGCTGTCGGGCCGCGGCGAGGCATCGGGCGTCGCTATCGCCCGCGAGGTTCTCGATCGCTACGCGCGGCTCGATGCCGCCGCGCGCCTTCGCTTCTTCCGCTTCCTCGCCGCCGACATGCAGCCCGATCCCGGCGCCGTGGCCGCTGCGGCGCGCGAGCATCTGGAGGCACCGACCGACGCTACCCTCGCGAAGCTGCAGAAAGCCCTCGAGAGCCCGCGCGTGGAGTTCTTCCGGCGCCTGCACCTCGCCCCCGGAGCGACACCCGAGATCGTCGCCATGCGGCGCGATATCTTGCGTGTTCTCGCGGACGAGCCAAAGCTCGTTCCGGTCGATACCGATCTGCGCAGGCTGTTCTACGTGTGGTTCAACCGCGGCTTCCTCGTCCTGCGCCGCATCGACTGGAACACCCCCGCGGCCATCCTCGAGAAGATCATCCACTACGAGGCCGTGCACGAGATCCGCGGCTGGGACGATTTGCGCCGCCGCCTCGATCCCACCGACCGACGCTGCTTCGCGTTCTTTCACCCCTCGCTTGTCGACGAGCCGCTGGTGTTCGTCGAGGTTGCCCTGATGCGCGAGGTGCCCGATGCGATTGGCGCGGTGCTGGAGGAGCCACACGTCCAGGCACCGGCAAGACCGCCGACGACCGCCGTCTTTTATTCCATCTCGAACTGCCAGGAGGGCCTCAAGGGTATTACCTTCGGCAACTTCCTTTTGAAGCAGGTGGTGGAGGAATTGGCGCGCGAGCAGCCGAGCCTGAAGAATTTCGTCACCCTCTCGCCGGTGCCGCAGTTTGCAGCATGGCTGGAAAAGGCCGCCAACAAGGACAACCATCCCGTCGCTCACGAGGCGCGCGCACTCATGGAGGCGATCCGCCGTGCCGACTGGCCACATGGCGCAGACGAGGCCGAGTATGCGGCGATCGAGTCGGCGATGATGACCCTCGCCGCGCACTATTTCCTGATCGCCAAGGGCTTCGATGGCCGCCCCGTCGATCCGGTCGCCCGCTTCCATCTCGGCAACGGAGCGCGCCTCGAGCGCATCAACTACCTCGCCGATCCCTCCGAAAAAGGCCTGCGCGACGCCTATGGGCTCATGGTCAACTACTACTATGACCCCAGGGAAATCGAGCGCAATCACGAGGACTATGCCAATCAGGGCACCGTCGCCTCCTCGCGCGCCGTGCGTGCTCTTCTGAAGGCGAAATCCAAGGTCCGCGCGCTCGCGACAGATGCCCAGCCGCAGGCCGCACTCCCTGCCCCGGAGCCGGAGAAGGCCGGCTCCTGACGGCTCGGGGGATACCGCGGCGTCGAGCGATAGCGTCCACACTTGTCACTCCGCGCCCTCCCCGGGCAAAATGAGCGCTGCGCCGTCGACGGACGGCGGATGCCTGAAAGCCTAACGCTGCGCCGGCAGCGCCGGAGATGCGCAATGCGCTATGGTGACGAGGATCGCGAGAGCAACAACGTCGAGGATCGCCGTGGCCAACGCGGGCCCGCCTTCCGCTTCCCCGGCGGCGGACAGGGCACGCGCATCCAGATCCCTATCGGCGGCGGCGGCATCAGTCTCAGCACGCTGCTGATCATCGGCGTCGTGATGCTCCTGCTCGGCATCAACCCGCTCGACCTCCTGACCGAAGGGCAATATCCGCAGGTCCCGCAGATGCCGCAGACCGAGGTGCGCAAGTCACCCGGCCCTCAGGCCAATCGTGGTCCCGACATCCCCGGGCTCCCCGGCGGAACCAAAGTCACCAGCGAGGACGATATGAAGCGCTTCGTCTCGCAGGTGCTGGCCGATACCGAGGACGTGTGGGGCAACGTTTTCCAGAGCTTCGGGCGCCGCTATTCCGAGCCGCAAATGGTGCTGTTCAGCGGCGCTACGCGCACCGCCTGCGGTACCGGCGTGTCGCAGATGGGCCCCTTCTATTGCCCGCTCGACCGCAAGATCTACATCGACTTGGCATTCTACGACATGATGAAGCGCCGCTTCGACGCGCCGGGCGATTTTGCCCAGGCGTACGTCATCGCCCACGAGGTTGGCCATCACGTGCAGAAGCTTCTCGGCATCGCCGACAAGGTGCAGGAGTTGAAAATGCAGTCCGACGAGCGCGACGCCAACGCGCTGCAGGTGCGCATGGAGCTGCAGGCGGACTGCCTCGCCGGCGTGTGGGCCAACCTCAACGATCAGGTGAAGAACCGGCTGCAGCCGGGCGACGTCGAGGAGGGGCTCAACGCCGCCAGTCAGATCGGTGACGACATGATCCAGCGCCGCACTCAAGGCACCGTCGTCCCTGATGCCTTCACTCATGGCAGCTCCGATCAGCGCGTGCGCTGGTTCAAGCGCGGCCTCGAGGCTGGCGACATCGCCCAGTGCGATACGTTCAATACGAATAGCCTTTGAGCCACGGTGGAACAAAGTTGAGCGCCTGAGAGCAGGCTTTAGCAACCGTTGCTGCTATATTGGAGTTATGCTGGCTGAAAGGCTTGCTCCATGAAGCGAGGTAGGATCGCCGTTGCACCTGTCGCCGCCCTGCTGGGGCTGGCAGGGTTTGTTGCGGTCTCCGACAAACCGGCGCTCGCCACGCCCCCTGGCTCGATGCAGCTTCCATCGGGCGATCTGCCGGAAACCGGCTCGCCTCCGCCCGAGCTGAGATTGCGCGCCATCGTCACGCGCGCCGTCGATGATTCGATCGCCACATGGACCCGGCTGATGCAGCCGCGCGCCGTCGAGGTCGCCGCCGTCAGCGTGCGGTTCGTGGCACGGCTCGCGCCCGACAACTGCTATGGCCTATACACCGGCGACGGTCCCGCCTACTGCAGCGGCAACCAGACCGTGTTCGTCGGCACGACTTTCGCCAATCGTCTGATGAGCAGGTTCGGACGCCAGGCCGAGGCCGGGATCACTTTCCTCATCGGCCACGAGATCGGCCACCATATCCAGAATCTAAATGGCCGGTTCCATGCGCTGAGCCAGGCGATCTATTCCGCGCCCGAGAATGGACCCGAGCAAGTGCGCAGGTTCGAGTTGCAGGCCGATTGCCTCGCCGGCGTCTGGATTCACGATAGCCCGGCGTGGGCCAGATCGGACCAGTTCCGCGCCGACCTGCTCGCTATTCTCTCCGACATCGGCGACGACAAGCTCTTGGCAGGCCATACTGATGCGAACATCCGGCGTGTTGGCTTGCACGGCACGACCGAGCAGCGCACGCGCTGGTTTCTGCGCGGTGCGCAGACCGGCGACGTCGATGCCTGCGACACCTTCTCAATCGCGCAGCCTTGAGCCCAAAAAAGGCTCGGGCCCCGAATGGGGCCCGAAGTGCGCTATCGATCCGAACATTTCGGAAATCAGAAAGCGTTGCCCCGGAACTGGCTGACCTCGCAGGCCATGCCGCGCTCGGTCATGACCTTGCAGACGGCCTTGGCGTCGGCAATGGTCTCCAGCGGACCCGCGACGAGGCCATAGGTGCGCTCGTTGTCCTTTCCGCTGACGACGTAGCGCGGATGCAGTGTGCGGACAGTGTCGGCGGCGCGGTCATTGAGGATTGTCCAGCTCAAGCGCAATGAGTCGACCGACGGGCCGGTGGCAAGGAGCACGCCCACCTGGGCCGGCTTGGCCGGCGCCGCGGCCTTCTTCTCCTCGATGCTTCCCGTCTCGATGCCGCCCGCGGCCTGTTTCTGAGCCGGAGCGGCTGCCGCCTTCGCCGGCTCGGGCGCCTTGGCGGCAGCCTGCTTCTTCGCGACCGCTGCTTGCGCGGCGGCGACCTTTTCGATTGCGGCGCGCTCGAGCGCTTCGACCTTCTCGAGCAGGATTCGGTCCCGCTCGGCCGCTTCCTCGAGGCCTGACTTCACGCCGGCAACCTCGGCCTTCACCTCGCCGACGCCCTGCTTGAGCGGATCGAGGTCGGCCAGAGCGCGCTCGACGTGGCGCTGCGTCTCGACCAGGGCGGCGCGCGTCTCGTCGGGCTTCTTGCTCCACATGGCGACGAGGTCCGGACGCACGCCGAGGAAGACGAGATAGCTGCCCGCGAGAATGGCCGCGAGCAGGTAGAGCATGACGTAGGGGGTGAAGGTGCGGCGCCGCGCCGGGGCGATGGAGAGATCGACGGACATTCTTCAGCTTCCACGGTTTTGACGCGGCACAGGGCCTGAATTCTGGTGGCTCGCATCGGTCCGATCAGGTCTCGACGCGGCCGTCCTTGGAATGACGCGGGAAGATTCGGGTGAGTCGGCCTCGCCGGGCAACGCAGGTGCCGGGGCGCATGCCGCGCTGCCTGTGGACGACGCGGAGCCCGCGTGCAACCTATTGAGAATAAAAGCACTACGGCGATGCATGTGCCCGTCTCGCCACAGCTCGTGCACCGGGGAAAGCAACACCGGGCGACACATTTGCGCCGTGTTGTTGGGCCGAGCCGACGCTAGGTGTAGAAGAGCCGCGATGCAGTAGCGCCGAGTCGCGCCGCAACGCTAACCAGCTCGCCGACCAGTTTATCCACCAACAACCCACAACAGGGAGCACGATGAGCCAACGCCCCTTGCTCGTTGTCGTCCTCGCGGCCGGACAAGGCACGCGCATGAAGTCGCAGCTTCCGAAGGTGCTGCACAAGATCGGTGGGCGCTCGATGCTCGGCCACGTGCTGGCACTCGCCCAGTCGATCGGCGTCGATGCGCTGTCGGTGGTGGTCGGCCCCGGCATGGATGTCGTGCGCGCCGAGGCTGAGGCCGAGGCGCCGGGTGCCAAGGTCTTCGTGCAGGAGGTCCAGCGCGGTACGGCCGACGCGGTCCTCGCCGCGCGCACGGCGCTCGCCGCTCATCCCGGCGACGTGCTCGTGCTCTATGCCGACACGCCGCTCTTGCCGGCCGCGACGCTTGCGGCTCTGCGCGCGCGCCTCGATGCCGGCGCCGGCATAGCGGTGCTCGGATTCGAGGCCGCCGATCCGACGGGTTACGGGCGCTTGCTGACGGATAAGGAAGGCTGGCTCACTGCCATCCGCGAGGAGAAGGACGCGACCGCGGCCGAGCGCGCCGTGCGTCTCTGCAATTCCGGGGTGATGGCTTTCCGCCTCGACGATGTGCTCGGCGTGCTCTCCAAGATCGACAACAAGAACGCCAAGGCTGAGTTCTATCTCACGGACGCCGTCGAGATTGCCCGCTCGCAGGGCGCGCGCGCCGCCGTCCTCACCTGCGCCGAGGAGGATGTGCTCGGCGTCAACTCGCGGGACCAGCTCGCTGTCGCCGAAGCCATCTTCCAGAAGCGCGCACGCCTCTCTGTCATGCGTGAGGGCGCGACGCTCATCGCTCCCGAGACCGTGTGGCTGTCCTACGACACGAGGATCGGACGCGACGTCCTGATAGAGCCGAACGTGTTCTTCGGCCCGGGCGTCGTCGTCGAGGACGGTGCCGAGATCAAGGCCAACTGTCATATCGAGCGCGCGCACATCGGCAGGAACGCCCGCATCGGCCCGTTCGCGCGCCTGCGCCCGGGCGCCGAGCTCGGACCCGACGTGCACGTCGGCAACTTCGTCGAGGTGAAGAACGTAACGCTCGGCGCGGGCGCCAAGGCCAATCACCTCTCCTACCTCGGTGATGGCTCGGTGGGGGCGGGCGCCAACATCGGCGCGGGGACCATCTTCTGCAACTACGACGGCTTCAACAAAAGCCGCACCGAGGTCGGTGAGGGGGCGTTCGTCGGCTCCAACACCTCGCTCGTCGCCCCCGTGAAGATCGGCGCCGGCGCCTATATCGGCTCGGGCAGCGTCATCACCAAGAATGTTGCAGCCGACGCCTTGGCTCTGGAGCGCTCCTCGCAGGAGGAGCGCCCCGGCTGGGCTGCGAAGTTCCGTGCCATGATGTCGAAACGCAAGGCAAAGACTGGTTAACGATTGGCGCCATGAGGGCGCGCAGCGGCCGAAAATCGCAGAAACACTCTGTGATTTGAGCGCGATATTAAGCAAACGCTAGCAGTATAGCCGGGGCAAGCTCGGGGGATTCGCATCGCATGTGCGGCATCGTCGGAATTATCGGAACCAAGTCCGTCGCAACGGATCTCGTCGACGCCCTGCGCCGGCTCGAGTACCGGGGCTATGACTCTGCGGGCATCGCCACGGTCGAGAACGGCCATCTCGAGCGCCGCCGCGCCGAGGGTAAGCTGCGCAACCTCGAGGGGCGGCTGCTGCAGGAGCCTCTTAAGGGCCGCACCGGCATCGGTCACACGCGCTGGGCGACGCACGGGCGCCCGACCGAGCGCAACGCTCACCCGCACATGAACGGCAAGGTCTCGGTCGTTCACAACGGCATCATCGAGAACTACCGCGAGCTCAAGGAAGAGCTGATCGCCAGGGGCTACGTGTTCGAGAGCGACACCGACACCGAGGCGATCGTCCACGTCGTCACCGACGAGCTTTCGAAGGGCGTGACGCCCGAGGAAGCCGTGCGCCGGGCGCTGGGGCGCCTCCAGGGCGCCTTTGCGCTCGCCATCATCTTCGCCGGCCACGACGACCTGATGATCGCTGCCCGCCAGGGCTCGCCGCTCGCCATCGGCCACGGCACGGGCGAGATGTACCTCGGCTCCGACGCCATCGCGCTCGCCCCGTTCACCGACGCGATCACCTACCTCGAGGAGGGCGACTGGGCGGTGCTGCATCGCTCCGGCGTCGAGATATACGATCGCACCGGCAAGCGTGTCGATCGCCCGCTGATCAAGTCGGTCGCGTCCTCGCTCCTCGTCGACAAGGGCAATCACCGCCACTTCATGGCGAAGGAGATTCACGAGCAGCCCGAGGTCATCAGCCACACGCTGGCAAATTATATCGACATGGCCGAAGGGACGGTGCGCATTCCCGATCTCGGCGTCGATCCGGCAGCTTTGCCGCGCGCCACCGTCTCGGCCTGCGGCACGGCCTACTATGCCGGGCTCGTTGGCAAGTATTGGATCGAGCGCTACGCCCGTCTGCCGGTCGAGATCGACGTCGCCTCGGAGATGCGCTACCGCGAGCCGCCACTGACGAAGGACGGCTTGGCGCTGTTCGTCTCGCAGTCTGGCGAGACGGCCGATACCCTCGCCGTCTTGCGCCACGCCAAGGCGGAGGCCCAGCGGATCGCTGCGGTCGTCAACGTTCGCACCTCGTCCATCGCCCGCGAATCCGACGTCGTCCTGCCAACGCTGGCCGGACCCGAGATCGGCGTCGCCTCGACCAAGGCTTTCACCTGTCAGTTGTCCGTCCTCGCCTGCCTTGCGCTCGGCCTTGCGCGCGCACGCGGCACGATCGACCGCGACAAGGAGCGTGCTCTCGTTCAGTCGCTCATCGAGGTGCCGCGCCATATCTCCAACGTCCTGCGCAACGAGGAGCAGTACGAGGCCATCGCGCACATGCTGTCGAAGGCTCGCGACGTGCTCTATCTCGGCCGCGGCACCAGCTATCCGCTCGCACTCGAAGGCGCGCTGAAGCTGAAGGAGATCTCCTATATTCATGCCGAGGGTTATGCCGCCGGTGAGCTGAAGCACGGCCCCATCGCCTTGATCGACGAGAACGTGCCCGTCATCGTCGTCGCCCCTCAGGACGACCTGTTCGAGAAGACGGTCTCCAACATGCAGGAGGTCGCCACCCGCGGCGGCCAGATCATCCTCATCTCCGACGCCCCGCCGGAGGCCATCGGCTGCAAGGTGGCGGCCCACATTGCCATGCCGACAGCCTCGGAGTTCACCAACCCGCTGCTCTATGCTGTGCCGGTACAACTGCTCGCCTATCATACCGCCGTGATCATGGGCACCGACGTCGATCAGCCCCGCAATCTGGCCAAGTCGGTCACGGTCGAATAGGGAATTGGGGTCGAGGCAGCCGGTCGCGGATTTGCCTCGATATTGGGCTTGGCTTACGCTCGTGCCCTGAGACGGGCTGGCAACGATCAGGCATCTGGATCGGATATGGGGGAGATGTTGCGCATTCTGGCGCTTTTCGCGGGCCTTCTGGCTTTCGCGCTGCCCGTTGCCGCGTTCGATGGCCCGGCGCAGTCAAACGCTGGAAAGAAGCAGCCCGCCGCCAAGCAGGCGCCCCCCGGTGAAGAAGGCGGCGAGGACGGCACCAAGTCGGCCGCGCTCGTCCAGCAGATCTTCGAGGGAGGCATCAAGGCCTACGGCGTCGGCAAGTACGACGAGGCTCAGCGCGCCTTCGAGGCCGCCATCCGCGCCGGCATGCCCAGCAGCCAGATGCCGCGCGTCCTCTATTACCGCGGCCTCACCTTCCGCAAGATGGGCAAGCCCGGCTTTGCCGTGTCCGATCTGACCAGCGCCCTCTGGCTCAAGGGCGGCCTCTCCGAGGCTGAGCGCGCCGATGCCATCAAGAACCGCGCGCTCGCCTATCACGAGTCCGGAGTCAGCGAGGTGCCCCCGGTGCCGCAGTCGGCCTATGCCGAAGCGCCGGCGCTTCCCGGCCGCGACAAGCAGAGCGCCATGGCAGCAGGCTCGTCCGCATCGGCTCCTTCAAACGCACCCGCCGCGCCCACCCCAACGTCTAGTTCCAGCGGCGGAATTGGCGGCTTCTTCTCGAGCCTGTTCGGTGGCGGCTCGTCGAGCGAGAGCTCGGAGAGCGCGCCCGCAGCAACCGCATCCATCGCCACCGACCCCGCCCCGGCGAGCGATAGCGCCGGTTGGGGCGCCTCGACCGAGGTGGTGCCTCATGCGGCGGCGGCATCGCCGCCCGAGGCTGCTCGCGCGCCGGAGATCGGCTCTCCCTTCGTCACCCAGGTCGCGGCCGTCGCCGAGCCAGGGCGTGCCCCCGCAGCGTCCGCCGGTGGCTCTGGCGGAATCAAGCTTCAGGTCGCCTCTGTCCGCTCGCGCTCCGAGGCGGAGGCCCTCGCCGGCCTTCTCGTCGGCCGCCATGGCGATGAGCTGGGCGGCCGTCGTCCTGCCGTAGATCAGACAGTGATCGGCAGCATGGGCACCTTCTACCGGGTGCGCATCGGGCCGTTCGCCAACGATCGGGAGCCTCAGCAACTCTGCAACGTGCTGAAACCCGACGGATTTGACTGCCTCGTGGTCGCCGAGTAGCCGGCCGTAATCCACCCCTCTCCGGAGTTGCCGAAGCGTTAGGCGCCCATCGCCTAAGCTGCATACTTACGCCGGCAGCAAAACCGTGGGAAAGTCCGGCAGCCCCAGTCGGTCGCCGCGTTCACCAGCGGACCGTCCGGCCAGGGTGCCGTGGGATTTTCGATGAGCTCCGCCGACCCATTCAAAGGACAGCAAGAAGCCTCGGCTGAATTGCGCGCAGGGCTCCGCAAGCTGGTGCGGGAGGATCCTTCCGCCGCCGGCTGGCATCTCGGCGCGCGCCTGCGCAACTACTTCCTCACCGGCCTCGTGATCGTCGGCCCGGTGACCATCACGCTCTACTTCGCGTGGTGGTTCATCAACGTCACCGACGCCTGGATCAAGCCGTTCGTCCCCGCCGCCTACCTGCCCGACACCTATCTGCCGTTTCCCATCCCTGGTTTCGGCCTCGTCGTCGGCATCATTGCGCTGACGCTCATCGGCGCGCTGGCCGCCAACCTCTTGGGCCGCACCCTGATCTCGTTCGGCGAGCAGATGCTCGGCGGCATGCCGATCGTGCGCAACGTCTACAGCGCGCTGAAGCAGATATTCGAATCCGTCGTCACCGCGACGGGACCGGGGCAGACGTTCCAGAAGGTCGGCCTGATCGAGTTCCCGAGCAAAGGCCTGTGGTCGATCGTCTTCGTCACCGGCGAGACCACTGGAGAAATCGGCCGCGCCATGCCGGGCGGAGAGGACGATCTTCTCACCGTCTTCATGCCGACGGGCATCGTGCCGCCGACCGGGTTCGTCTGCTTCCTGCCGCGCCGCGAGGTCGTCTTCCTCGACATGACCATCGAGGACGCCGCCAAGGTGATCATCTCCGCCGGCATGGTGACGCCGGAGAGCCAGGCAAAGCTGCGCGAGCTCGCCGAGCAGTCCCGCCGCAATAAGAAGAACAAGAGCAAGCCCGCCCCCGCGGCGTGACGCTCCCACCTGTCATCCCTGCCAAGCGACGTAGCCGAGCGCTGAGCCGGGACCCAGCACCGGTGTGCGAAGCCCCTTCAATCTGTCATCCTCGCTTCATGCCGAGATCCGTGGATCCGCGGCCTCGACGCTTTCCTTGTCACCCCGGCACTTGTTGCCGGGGGCCAGCCAACGGCCCGGCAGGTCCGCTCGCGTAGAGATAGATCCCGGGGACAAGCCCCAGGGTGACAGTCGGGGCGCTGGATATCAAGCAGCACGGAACAGGCGCACCGCCTCGTCGCATTCGAAGATGTAGAGCAGCGTCCTGAGCGCCTGCCCGCGCGGAGAGGCCAGCATCGGGTCGGCCGCCAACACCATGCGTGCATCGTCACGCGCCGCGGTCAGCAGCGCGTCGAAGCCTGGCACATCCGCCACCCGAAAGCCCGGCATGCCGCTCTGTCGCGCGCCCAGAACCTCGCCGCCGCCGCGCAGCTCGAGGTCCTTTTCGGCGATGAGGAATCCGTCCTCGGTCTGCTCCATCATCTCCAGCCGTTGGCGCGCGGTCTCGCCCAGCGGCGCCTTGTAGAGCAGCATGCAGAAGCTCTCGCGCGTCCCGCGGCCCACACGCCCGCGCAACTGGTGCAGCTGCGCGAGGCCGAAGCGCTCGGCGTGCTCGATCACCATGATGTTGGCGTTGGGCACGTTGACGCCGACCTCGATGACGGTGGTTGCCACCAGGATCTTGAGCCGACCGGACGAGAACGCCTCCATCGCCGCGTCCTTGGCCTTGTCCTGCATGCCGCCATGCAGCAGCCCGACGTTCTCCTTGCCGAACAGCTGCGAAAGGTGCGCATGCCGCTCCTCGGCCGCGGCAAGCTCGGAGACATCCGAGCTTTCGATCAGCGGGCACACCCAATAGACCTGCGCGCCCTCGGCGAGTTGCGTGCGAAGACGATCGACGAGCTTTTCCATCGAATCCGTCGGGATCTTTCGCGTCACAACGGGCTTGCGTCCTGGCGGCTTCTCGTTGAGCCGCGAGACGTCGAGGTCGCCATAGTGCGTCATCACCAGCGTGCGCGGGATCGGCGTCGCCGTCATTACCAGCACGTCGGTCCCCGCACCCCCGCCTTTCGACTGCAGCGACAAGCGCTGGTGCACGCCGAAGCGGTGCTGCTCGTCGATGACGGCGAAGGCGAGGTCGCGGAAGACGACGTCGGGCTGGAACAGCGCATGCGTGCCGATGATGATGTCGATCGCGCCCGCGGCGAGGCGGTCCAACACCTCCTTGCGCGCTCGGCCCTTCTCGCGGCCCGTTAAGAGGCCGATGCGCAGGCCGGCCTTCTCCGCGAGCGGCGCGATGGTTTCGAGATGCTGTCGCGCCAGCACCTCGGTCGGCGCCATCAGCGCCGCCTGCGCGCCAGACTCCACGGCAATCGCCATGGCGAGCAGCGCGACCACCGTCTTGCCCGAGCCGACGTCGCCCTGCAGCAGCCGCAGCATGCGGCGCGGCGCGCTCATATCGGCTTCGATCTCGCGCATGGCGTCGCGCTGCGCGTTGGTGAGTGCGAAAGGCAGCGCATCGGCGAGCTTTGCGCGCACGCTGCCGTCGCCTTTGACGATGCGGCCGGGCCGCGTCTTGAAGTTCTGCCGCACCAGAGCGAGCGCGAGCTGCCCCGCGAGCAGCTCGTCGTAGGCGAGCCGCTGCCACGGCGTCCCCCCGCTCGAGACGTCGCCGGCATCGCTCGGCTTGTGCAGGCGCTGCAGCGCGTCCTCGAAGGTTGGCCAGCCCCGTTGCAGGAGCCAGGCCGGCTCCTGCCACTCGGGCACGGCACGCAACCGCTCCAGCGCCTGCCGCGTCGCCTTCTGCACGATCTTGCCCGAGAGGCCCGCAGTCAGCGGATAGACCGGCTCCAGCATCGGCAGATCGCCGCGCGCTTCCGGCGTGACGATATAGTCCGGGTGCGACATCTGCAGCTTGTCGGAATACCGCTCGACGCGCCCGGAGATGTAGCGCTCCTCCCCGACGGGAAGTTGGCGCTCGATGAACTTGCGCTCGGCGTGAAAGAAGACGAGGTCGAGCTTGCCGCTGTCGTCCTCGACGCGCACCTTGTAGGGCGCCCTGGTGTTGCCGCGCGGCGGGGGGAAGTGCTTCAGTATGCGCACCTTGAGGGTCGCGATCGAGCCTGGGACCGCATCGGCGATGGCCGGCTCCGCGCGGCGGTCGACAACCCCTGTCGGCAGGTGCCACAGCAGGTCCAGCACCCGCGGCTCGGTGATCCCTGCGGGCAGGTTGACGCACTTGCGCATCAACAGGATCAGCCGCGGACCGATTCCGGTCAGCGACTGCAGCGAGGCAAATAGGGGCGTCAGCTCGATGGGCCGCATCGGATAAGGGCCTCGACACTCCGGCGGAAGGGGCAGATCCGGCACCGGCGGAGACCGATCTCGCCGGCACTTTGCGCATTTGGAAACGGGCGCTATATCAACGTCCCGACCTCGCCGGAGGGTGGCGGCCAGCCCGCGCTGCGTCAAGCCTCGGCACGGGGTTATCCAAGAAGCGGTTCTTCATGCAAGACGACCTCGAAGTACGGCGCCGGCGTGCCGCTTATCGCGCGTCACACCGCGGTACCAAGGAGATGGACATCATCCTGGGCCGCTACGCCGGCGCCCGCCTTGCCGTCATGTCGGCCGATGAGCTGGCGACCTTCGAGCGCTTCCTGGCGTTGCCCGATCCCGTGCTCACCCATTGGTTCGCGCAGGGCGAAGCTGCCGGCGATACCGGGGAGTTCTCTTTCTTGGTCGCAGCGTTGCGCGCCCACCACGGATTGACGCCGGAGAGCGGCGAACGTTTGGAGACGTAATGACGACCCGCGTGAGGGAAGACAATAAGACTGCGCTGACCGTCGCCGGCGTCCCCGAGGGGCTCGACGCGCTGGTTCTGGCGCAGCTTGTCGGCGAGGCTGCGGCGGAAAAGGCGCCCGGCACGCTGCTGCACGTCGCGCGCGATGACCGCCGTGTCGAGGCGCTCGAGCAGGGCCTGTCGTTCTTCGCCCCGCAGGTGCGCGTCATTTCCTTCCCCGCCTGGGACACGGTCCCCTATGACCGCGTCGGCCCGACCGCCGATATCGTCGCCCGCCGTATGGCGGCACTAGCCAAGCTGGCGCTCGCCGCGCACAAACATCCGACGGTCGTGCTGACGACGGTCAACGCCATCCTCCAGCGCATCCCTTCGCGCGCCTTCATCAAGCAGACGACGAAGGCGATGGCACCCGGCCAGCGGGTGGACATGGCGCGCCTGACGCAGCGCCTGGCGCGCATGGGCTATACGCGCTCGGGCACCGTGATGGAGCCGGGCGAGTACGCCGTGCGAGGCGGCATCCTCGATCTCTATCCCCCGGGACGATCGAGCCCCGTGCGTCTCGACTTCTTCGGCGACACGCTCGAAAGCATCAAGGCCTTCGACGTGACGACGCAGCGTACCACCAAGGCCGTGCAGAAGCTCGCCCTCATGCCGGTGAGCGAGGTCGCATTCGGCGAGGACGCGGAGAAGCTGTTCCGCGCCCGCTACGTCGAGCTTTTCGGCGGCGCCACCGGCGACGACCCGCTCTACGAGGCCGTGAGCACCGGTCACCGCTATCCCGGCCAGGAGCACTGGCTGCCGCTGTTCCACGATCATCTGGAGACGCTGTTCGATTATCTGCCGGATGTATCGATCAGCTTCGATCACCGCGTCGATGAATCGGCGAACAGCCGCTTCGACCAGATCGCCGAGCACTACGACGCGCGCGTTGAGGCGCTGGAGGAGCAGAAGTTCGGCGGCCCGCCCTACAAGCCGGTGCCGCCCGACCGCATGTTCCTCGATAAGGGCGAGTTCGCAAAGCAGATGGCGGCGCGCCGCTCATTCAGACTGACCCCGTTCGAGGAGGCCGACGCTCCCAACGTCCGCTCCTGGCGCGGCCGCGGTGGCCGCACCTTCGCTGCCGAGCGTCAGCAGGGCGACGTCAACGTGTTCGATGCCGTCGTCGGCCACATCCGCCGCATCCAGAACGATCAGCGCCGCGTCATCGTCACCTCCTGGACGCCAGGCGCACGCGAGCGCCTCGTCACGCTTCTGACGGACCACGGACTGAAGGACGTTAAACGCGTCGAATCCTACGCTGAGGCCCTGGCGCTGCCCGGTACCGCGACCGGCGTCGGCGTGCTCGGCATGGAGCAGGGGTTCGAGACGCCCGAGCTCGTCGTCATCGGCGAGCAGGACATTCTCGGCGACCGCCTCGTGCGCCCGCGCCGCAAGCAGCGCTCGGCCGTCGACGTCTTGACCGAGGCGACGAGCCTCTCCGTCGGCGATCTCGTCGTGCACGCCGATCATGGCATCGGCCGCTTCGCTGGCTTGAAGACCATCACCGTCCTCAACGCCCCGCACGACTGTCTCGAGCTGCACTATGCCGGCGGCGACAAGCTGTTTCTCCCGGTCGAGAACATCGAGCTTTTGTCACGCTACGGCGCCGATGAATCGGACGCGCAACTCGACAAGCTCGGCGGCGTCGCCTGGCAGTCGCGCAAGGCCAGGCTCAAGCAGCGCCTGCGCGAGATCGCCTCCGAGCTGATCAAGATCGCGGCGCTGCGCCAGCTTAAGGAGGCGCCCGCCCTCGCGACACCCGACGGCGCCTACGACGAGTTCGTCGCCCGCTTCCCCTACGAGGAGACCGAGGACCAGGACACCAGCATCGAGGCGGTGCTGACCGATCTCGCCTCCGGCCGGCCAATGGATCGCCTCGTGTGCGGTGACGTCGGCTTCGGCAAGACGGAGGTCGCGCTGCGCGCTGCGTTCGTCGGAGCCATGAACGGGCTTCAGGTCGCGGTCGTCGTGCCGACGACGCTGCTCGCCCGCCAGCACTTCAAGACCTTCACCGAGCGCTTCAAGGGCTTGCCGATCAAGGTCGCCCAGGCCTCCCGACTCGTCGGCACCAAGGAGCTGGCCGACGTGAAGGAAGGCCTCAAAAGCGGCTCGATCGACATCGTCGTCGGCACGCACGCGCTGCTCGGCAAGTCGATCGAGTTCAAGCGCCTCGGCCTGCTCATCATCGACGAGGAGCAGCACTTCGGCGTCGGCCACAAGGAGCGCCTGAAGAAGCTGCGCGAGGACGTGCACGTCTTGACGTTGTCGGCGACGCCTATTCCGCGCACGCTTCAGTTGGCACTCACCGGCGTGCGCGAGCTTTCGCTCATCACCACGCCGCCCGTCGACCGCCTCGCCGTGCGCACCTACATCTCGCCGTTTGATCCGATCATCATCCGCGACGCCTTGCGCCGCGAGCGCTATCGCGGCGGCCAGAGCTTCTATGTCGCCCCGCGCATCTCCGATCTCGACGAGATCGCCGACTTCCTGCGCGAGGCGGTGCCGGAATTGACCTTCGCGCGCGCCACTGGCCAGCTGACGCCCGGCGAGCTCGAGGACGTCATGACGGCCTTCTACGACGGCAAGTACGACATCCTGTTGTCGACCGCCATCGTCGAATCCGGCCTCGATCTGCCGAATGCGAATACGCTCATCGTGCATCGCGCCGACATGTTCGGCCTGGCGCAGCTCTATCAGTTGCGCGGCCGCGTCGGGCGCTCGAAGGCCCGCGCCTACGCCTACATCACCACCCCCGTCGGCAAGGCGCTCACCGAGGCCGCAGACAAGCGCCTCAAGGTGCTGCAGTCGCTCGATACGCTCGGCGCCGGCTTCTCGCTCGCCTCGCACGACCTCGACATCCGCGGCGCCGGCAATCTCCTCGGCGAGGAGCAGTCCGGCCACATTCGCGAGGTCGGCTTCGAGCTCTATCAGTCGATGCTGGAGGAAGCCGTCGCTTCGATGAAGGGCGGCGAGCTGGAGACGGCCGCGGATCAATGGAGCCCGACCATCTCGCTCGGCACCTCCGTGCTCATCCCCGAGAGCTACGTCGCCGACCTGCAACTCCGCCTCGGCCTCTATCGCCGGCTTTCCGGCCTGGAGACACGCGAGGAGATCGACAACTTCGCCTCCGAGCTGGTCGACCGCTTCGGTCCGCTGCCGGAGGAGGTCGAGCACTTGCTAGACGTCATGGAGATCAAGGCTTTGTGCCGTCAGGCGGGCGTGGCGCAGGTCGATGCCGGCCCGCGCGGCGCCGTCGTCGCCTTCTACCGTAACGAGTTCGCGAACCCCGAGGGCTTGGTGTCTCTCGTGCAGGCTTCGCGCGGGATGATCAAGGTGCAGCCGGATCAGAAGCTCGTCTTCCGCGCCGAGTGGGATTTGCCGGCCGATCGGCTCAAGGGCGTGCGCGGGTTCGTCGGCCAGCTCGCCGGCGTCGCCGCCAAGGCCAGGAAGGCCGCTTAGTCCACTGACGCGGTTCGACGTGCATGCGTAAGGGCGATGCACTATCTTCAGTTGCCGATTCTATCACGCAAACAATTCTTGATTGCCTGAGCGCGGGGACGCGACGCCACATGGCCAATACTCAGATGATGGATCTCAATGGTCAGAAGATTGGTGAGGACGGGTTCGGTTTTGTAAGCCTTACTGACATTTGGATCGCTGCCGGACGCCCTGAATCGTTGACACCGGCACGCTGGATGCAGAACCCCGGACCGAAGCGCCTCGTCGATGCGTTCGAGAAAAAGGTAGGAAGATCCTACCTTAAGTCGAATTCGGCAGCTGGATCATGCCTTTACACGAAAAAAGGGCGCGGCGGCGCCACGTATGCGCACGCGTCAATCGCGCTGTCATACGCCAAAGCCCTAAGCCCCCAGCTTGAACTTGCAGTCAACGAGTTATTCCTTCGCTTCAAGGCCGACGCCGTAACCTTGGCGCTCGAGATACTCGACGACCTCACGGGCCAAGCAGAGTACGACCAGCTGCGGGTCGAACTCCGTCGCCTCGTCAAGGAGCACAACAAGCTGTCGGCAGGCGCAGCGCAGGATGCTGGCGTGACAAACTTCGAAGCTTACAACGGCGCGGGGCTGAAGGGCCTTTACAGCATGACGAAAGCACAGTTGCTCTATCGTAAAGGTCTACCAGAGGATGCTCATCATCTCGATCACGCCGGGCACGAAGAATTAGCCGCCAATTACTTTAAAGCGACGCAGGCCGCGGCACGACTGCAGCGAGACGCCAAAAAGGGAATCAAGGGACAGGCTCACGCGAACGAAGTGCACGAAAGCATCGGTACAGGCGTGAGAGCGACGATCGAGAGTTTCGGCGGCACAATGCCCGAGGACGAACCCGCGCTCGACCACATCAAGGAAGCTGAAAGGCGGCTAAAGGCGGTGACGCCGGATGGATTAGCTCCGCCGAAACCAAAGCGGCAGCGG
>JAEXXM010000035.1 GCA_023405815.1 Pseudomonadota bacterium
ATTAAGATCTAGCTCAGCTTCTTCTTGAAGAACGCGCGCGAGGGCGTCGGCCGGCGCGTGTTTTCCGGCGTGGGCTCGATCATCTTGACGGCCTGCCAGAAGATAATGGGGAACACGGCGATGAGGAACACGCCGATTCCCATCAGGTCCTTCATGTCGGCGCGGAAGCCGCGGTAGAGCACCAGCATCCCCGAGCCGATGCCCGCGGCGGTCAAGAGCGTGATCAGGATTGCCTGCAGATGATGCGAGACGACGTACCAGAGGCCGACGACCGCCAGCAGTGCGGTAATGCCGATCGCCGTAAGGATGCCCGGATGCGAGGCCAGGTATTGCATCAGCTCGTTGAACATGCTTCGCCTCCCACGATTGCCGTACGTTGACCACCCGGAAAAACCCCGGACGCCGGCAGGCTGCAATTAGCACTCTATCGCGTCCGGCGTGCACGCTACCCGACAAAAAGGCGCTGCCGCGGCGTCAAAGCCACAGGAATCAACCGGAAGAGGACGCTTCCGGCAATCGCAGGGACGACCGCATGATTTTCCCGTTGGCGGTGCGCGGAAGGGCATCGACGAACACGATGGCGCGCGGCTGCTTGTAGGCTGCCAGCCGTTCAGCGGCAAAGCGCTCGATGTCGGCACTGTCGGTGTGCGTGCCTGGTTGCAGCACGATGAACGCGGCAATGACGCTGACGTCGGCCCGCACGCGTGCCTCCGTGCATGCCACCTCGGCGACGGCCGGATGCTCGGCCAGCACGGCCTCGACCTCCAGCGGCGATACGCGATAGCCGAGCGCCTTCATCAGGTCGTTGGCCCGTCCGCGATGGAACACGTAGCCGTCGGCATCGATTGTCGCGAGGTCGCCGCCGACGAACCATTCGCCGCGATAGACCTGGGCTTCCTCGTCCGGGCGCTGCCAGTAGCCGAGCATCAGCCCCGGGTCCGAGCGGTGCACGGCAAGCAGACCTTCTTCGCCCGCGGGCAGCGGCGCGTCGCCGCCCTCGATGGGAAGGATTGCAACGCGGCGGCCCGGTTGCGGCTTGCCGACTGCACCAGGGCGGCGCGGTGTGTCAGGGCCGCTCGACACGTAGGTGGAGATTTCGCTCATGCCGAGCGCCTCGTAGAGCGGGCGTCCCGTGCGTCCCTCCCACTCATCGAACAGCCCCGGCGGCGGTCCTTCCCCGGCCATCAGGCCATGCCGCAGCGCGCCGAAATCGGATCGCGACGGGTACTTCAGCATCTGCCGATAGACGCCTGGGACGCCGGCGAACAGCGTCGCTCCAGTCGTCGTGATGAGCCGCGGCCAGAGCGCGGGATCCTTCTCGCCGGTATAGATGATGGACGTGGCGCCGTTGGCCCACGGATCTGTCAGCCCGCAGCCGAGCGTGAACGTCCAGTTGAAAGCGCCCGCATGCAGCATGCGGTCGTCCGGGCCGATGCCGTACCAGCCCTGATACATCGGACGTCGCCCGAATGCGGAGCGCTGGGCATGCAGGACGCCCTTGGGAGAAGCAGTGGTGCCGGACGTGTAGATGAGAAACGCCGGATCATCGGCCGCGGTGTCAGCGTATCCGGCGCGCGGGGCCTCCTGCAGCATGCGTGCAATGTCATCGGCCGAGAAATTTCGCACGTTACCGGGCAGGCTCTCGACGGCGAGCTCATCGGAGAGCGCGATGGCCTCAGCACCGCTGTCTTCGAGCATGAACAGAACTTCGCGCGTCGTGAGCTGCGTCGACGTCGGCAGCGGCACGAAGCCCCCGGCGATGGCGCCGAAGAACAACAGCGCATAGGCACTCGTATTGTCGAGGCGGATCAGGATACGCGCGCCGGGGCGAAGCCCCGCCTGCTTGAGACCGCCGGCGATGCGCAGCACCGCATCCTCGATCGCCGCGAACGTCCATGCTTCGGCAGGCTCCGCGCAGACTTCGTCGATGACGAGGAGCGCAGGCGAATTCGGACGGCGCGCCGCTGCGCGGCCTATGGCATACGCCGCCATGTTGAACTGCGGCGTGACGATCTCTTGTGTGTCAGTCACTTTGCGTCTGCAGCCCACCAGCTATCGGCATTGTAGCCGAACAGCGGCGTCTTCTCCGGATGTTGCAGGCGTACCCAGTACGCCAGCCATTGTTTTGGAATGTAGAAGAGAGGGATCACGTAGTCGCCGGACAGCAACACGCGGTCGAGGGCGCGCACTGCCGAGACGAAGTTCTCTTCCGTCTTAGCCGCGAGAAGCGCCTGGATCATCGCGTCGACCGCCGGATTGGCGACGCCAGCGAAATTGTACGTCCCCGGAACGTCACGCGATTGCGAGGACCAGCGGAACAGCTGCTCGTTCCCGGGCGAGAGCGACGATGTCCATGTGTTCTGGATCATGTCGTAGTCGTAGTTGGTCAGCCGCTGCTGGTACTGCGAGCTGTCGACGACGCGCAGGTTGACCTTAATTCCGAGGCGCTCCACGTCGCGCGCGAACGATAGCAGCAGGCTCTCCTGCACCGTCGACACGGCAAGGATCTCGAACTCCAGTTGCCGACCGCTTTCTCTGTTGACGAGCTTTCCCTTGCGCAACTCGTATCCGGCTTCCTCCAGAAGACGGAATGCACGCTCCTGGTTCTCGCGGCTGCGGCCGGAGCCGTCGGTGGAAGGAAACCGATACGTGCCCTCCATGATCGCCGGCTTCACGGCGGTGGGGAACGGCGCCAGAAGCTCCCTCTCGCGCGCGTCCGCCGGATGACCGGGGGAGGCAAGGATCGAGCGCTCGAAGTAGCTCTGCGTCCGGCTGTAGAGGCCGGCATAGAGCGTGCGGTTGATCCACTCGAAGTCGAACAGGTAGATGAGCGCCTCGCGCACGCGAGGGTCGGCGAATACCTGTCGGCGCGTGTTGAACACGAGGCCGGTCATGCCGGCGGGGATGCCGATCTCGAACTCCCGCTTGACCGCGCGCCCGTCGCGAATGGCTGGGAAGTCGTAGCCGTTCGCCCATCGGCGCGGGTCCTCTTCGGGCCAGAGGTCGATCTGACCGGTCTTGAAGGCGTCGAACATCACCGAGCCGTCCCGGAAATAGTCAAAGCGGATCTCGTCGAAGTTGAAGCGGCCGCGGTTCACAGGCAGATCTCGCCCCCAGTAGTTCGGATCGCGCGCGAATGTGATGGAGCGGCCGGGATCGATCCTGCTTACTTTGTAAGGGCCCGAGCCGATCGGTGGCGCCAGCGTCGTGTCTTCGAACGCCTTGGGGTCTATCGCGTGCTTGGGCAGCACCGGCATCAGCGCCATGATGAGCGGGATCTCGCGGTCGCCCGCGGCATCGAACGTGAAGCGCACGTCGTGGTCCGACAGGCGCTCCGACTTCACCACCTTGGAGAAATAGGTCCGATGGTTGGGGCGCCCCTTCTCCCTGAGCAGCTCCAGCGTGAAGATGACGTCGTCCGCCGTGATGGGGTGCCCGTCCGAGAACCGCGCTTTGGGATTGAGGTGGAAAGCGACCCATGAGCGGTCCTCCGGCACCTCGATGGTCTCGGCGATCTGCGCGTATACCGTAAACGGCTCGTCGAGCCCGCGCGCCATCAGGCTTTCGATGGTGAAATCGCGCACGCCGGAGACCGGCGTTCCTTTGACGATGAGCGGGTTCATGCTGTCGAACGAGCCGGAAGATCCCAGCGTCAGGCGGCCGCCCTTGGGCGCTTCCGGGTTCACATAGGAAAAATGCGAAAACCCCGCCGGCTCTTTCGGCGTCCCGTAGAGCGCAAAGGCTCCTGTCGGTTTCCCGATGGCGCCATAGGCAGACATCAGCAGTGCAAGGATGGATACGGTCAGCCTATGCAGCATCCGGGCTCCGGGATTTGCCCGCCATCGCGGCCTAGGGGCAATTGTGCCCGTATTATCACAGCTTACCCGAGAGGCCAGCGCGTATGGGCCGAAGGCAGTGTGGCGCCTCGCGTTGCGCGATTGCCACGTCGTTGGCTGCGGATAGGGTGATTACACCTTGCGCTATTTCTGCGGCCACGGGATTGCCGCAATCGGGTTCTTACTGCGGCTCCATGACCGCCGAGGGGCGTCATAGGGCGCGCCAGACGTGCTCGCCTGCGGAGGGACGAGTTGGGTGGGCCAGCTCGCTAAAAGAGGTTTGTATTCCATGACAAATAACGTTGCGCACCTCCTGGACAAGGGGCGGAGCGCCCGCGGGGTCGCGGCGGTGTGCGCCGCGCTTGGGCTCGCCGCCATGATCGCCGGCACGCCCGCATTCGCTCAGGCGCCCGCTGCTCCTGCGGCTCCCGCTGCTCCTGCTGCCAAGCAGCCGGCCGCCAAGGCCGACGCCAAGGCTCCTGCGGCTGCCGCCGACAAGAAGAGCGCCTGGGTGAAGCTGTGCGAGAAGGCGCCCTTCAATCACAAGGACAAGGACGGCAAGGACGTCAAGGAAGAGAAGAACATCTGCCTGACGCACCACGAGCGTCTCGATGGCACCACCGGCATGGTGATGGTGTCCGCGGCCATTCGCGAGATCGAGGGCTCCGACAAGAAGAGCATGATGGTCATGGTGCCGCTCGGCATGGCGCTTCCGCCCGGACTGCGTGCTGCCGTGTACACCAAGGAGCAGTGGGCTCAGGCCGCCAAGAACGAGAAGATCGACGAGAAGACGCTGAAGCCTGTCGCCCTCAAGTTCTCGCTCTGCCATGCCGCGGGCTGCACCGCCGAGGTCGAAGCGACGGCTGAGATCCTCGAGCAGATGAAGACCGGTGGCGGCATCATGGTCATCGCCATGAACGCGGGCGCCCAGCCGATCGGCTTCCCGGTTCCGCTCGACGGTTTCACCGAGGCCTATGCCGGCAAGCCAGTCGACAACAAGGAATACGCCAAGGCGCGTGGTCAGCTGATGGCTCAGATCCGCGAGCGTCAGCAGGCGGCTCTTGAGAAGTACAAGGCCGAGCAGATGAAGAATCTGCCGACGCCTCCGGCTGGCGCCGCTGCTCCGGCTGCTGCCCCCGCCGCGAAGAAGTAATCCATCGCCGCGCGCGATCGGTACATGCGAAACCGCCCGGCTCGGCCGGGCGGTTTTTTCATGTCGTCGCTGCTTAAGTATCAGTGCGATTGCAGGAAGATGGCGCGATAGCCGCCGTTCTCATCCTCGGTAAACAACTCGGTGAGTTGCGGGTGGCGCAGCGGCTGGCCGCTTTCGTCAGGAAGCAGGTTCTGCTCGGAGACGTAGGCGATGTACTCGGTCTCCGCATTCTCGGCCAGCAGATGATAGAACGGCTGCTTCTTGTGCGGGCGGATCTGCTCCGGGATCGAGAGCCACCACTCCTCGGTGTTGTCGAACTCCGGATCGATATCGAAGATGACGCCGCGGAACGGATAGAAGCGGTGGCGCACCACCTGCCCAACTGCGAATTTTGCCTGCCTCACCGTGCCCATGGCCTGCGCCCGTTCGTCGTCGGCGCCATTCGACGGGAGTGGGCCGCTGATGTCAACCAAAGCGCGTAGACGGGTCGACGGCTTGCGCCGGCAGTAGCCCGCGGTCACAGCCCGTAGGCCGCCGCCTTCTCCGGGTCCTTGGCCGCCACCAGACGCGCGAGGTCGACGATGACCTTTGCCTGCTTCCAGGTCGCGTCGTCCTGCATCTTGCCGTCGATCATCACGGCGCCGGTCCCGTCGGGCATGGCCTCGAGAATGCGCTTTGCGAATACAACTTCTTTCTCGTCCGGCGAGAACACGCGCTTGGCGATGTCGATCTGCGTCGGATGCAGCGACCACGCGCCAAGGCAGCCCTGAAGGAAGGCGTTGCGGAACTGCGCCTCGCACGCGGCTCCATCGGAGAAGTCGCCAAAGGGTCCGTAGAACGGCTTCAGCCCGTAGGCGAGGCAGGCATCGACCATCTTGCCGACGGTGTAATGCCAGAGGTCCTGCTGGTAGAACGCGCGCTTGGCCGCCGCGTCGCTGCCGGCGTCGGCGAGAACGCCGTAGTCGGGGTGCCCGCCGCCGACGCGCGTCGTCTTCATGCCGCGCGAGGCCGCAAGGTCCGCGGGCCCGAGGCTCATGCCGTGCATGCGCGGGGATGCTGCGGCTATCGCCTCGACGTTGTTCACGCCCTCGGCAGTCTCGAGGATCGCGTGGATCAGGATCGGCTTCTTGACCGAGTGCTTGGCTTCGAGCTGGGCGAGGAGCTGGTCGAGATAATGAATGTCCCATGGTCCTTCGACCTTGGGCAGCATGATCACGTCGAGCTTGTTGCCGACCTCGGCGACGATCTCGGTCACGTCATCGAGCATCCACGGGCTGTTGAGGCAGTTGATGCGCGTCCAAAGGCCAGTCGTGCCGAAATCATTATCGCGCGCCATGGCGATGAACCCGGCTCGGGCCGCTTGCTTCTGATCGGCGGGGATGGCGTCCTCGAGGTTGCCCAGGACGACATCCACCTGGCCCGCTATATCCTTGATCTTGGAGCGGATCTTCTCATTGTGCGGGGGCACGAAGTGGATCATGCGCTCGAGCCGCACGGGCAGCGCGCGATAGGGCTCGGGAGCACCGATGGCGAGCGGAGAAAAGAACTTTGCAGGCGTACGGCTGGCGGCCATCGCGGCGGAACTCCCCATGTTGCAGCGCGGCGCACTCTATTGGGCCGACGGCGCGAGTCAACGCCGTCGGTGCGGCCGTCGGAGGCTGGGCTGGCGGGTCCCGTAGGCGAGGGACGCCGGCTAGGTCTTGGCAGGCTCCAACGCGGCGACGATAGCGCGCAGGTTGGCAATGAACGTTCGCGCCCGCGTGGCCGGCAGCGCCTCTACGAGGGCCATTTCGACGCGCTCCACGATCGGCTCGGAAACGGAGAGCACCTTGCGGCCTGTGTCGGTCAGAGAGATTGCGTAGGCGCGGGCGTCATGGCGCGTGCGCCGGCGCTTCAGTAGTCCCTTCCGGATGAGGAGCTGCACCACCTGCGAGACGGTCGACCGGTCGATGCCGGTCGCATTAATGATGTCCTGCTGGCTGAGGCCGTCGCGCTCGGCGGCAGCGACCAGCACCGTGTACTGAGTGGACGTCACGTCGATTCCTGCCATGTGCTCCTGGAACAGGTCGCTGGCGCACTGGTGGACGCGGTGGAGGAGATGCAGGGTGGAAGAATTCACGGCGGAGCAACCTTGACGGGTAGTCCCCGGGGCGGGATTGCCCGGAGATCGTTGATGATGGACCTGGAAACTCGGTAGACTGAATAAACCCTACCTCGCCCGGGCGTGCTTGACCGAGGAAGCACAATTGTTTGACCCTGCAGGTACATCCACGGACTTGCGATAATGCCGGTCGCCTTTACCACCGAGCTTCTCGATGAGCGCGACCGCATCCCCTATTGGGTCGACGTGGCGTCGAAGACGTACTACGCCCACGGCTTTTCTGCGCGCAGCAAGGACTTCACCGGACGCCTGACCTCGGGCGCGCTGGACAATCTCTTGCTGACGATCTGCGACTGCGGCCCCTGCTCGGTGACGCGATCCCGGCACGACACCACGAGCGACGACATCGACGACTACATCATGTCGATACGGCTCGAAGGCAGGTCGCTGTTCACGCAGGGTGAGCGCGTCGTCGTCATGGAGCCCGGCAAGGTGCTTCTCCATAACACCGGCAAGCCGCTCCAAATGGACTTTCCCGAGTTCACGCGCTCGCTGCACGTGACGGTCCCGCGCGACGTCATGCGGCCGTTGATTGGAGAGCTCGACGCGCTGCGCGTCATGTCCATCGAAGCCGCTGCCGTGGGGCTGGCCGTCGATTTCGTCCGCTCGCTCGTAGACCGCCTCGACAAGCTGGACGCGCTGGCGCTGCCCCGTCTGGCTAGCCAGGTGGTTGACCTGATGTCGCTGGCCATCCGCTCGGAAAGCGGAGGTGGTCCGCTGCCCACGGTGCGCGCCAATGCTCTGCGCCGGGTGAAGGCGGAGATCGAGAAGCGCCTCAGCGACCCCGGTCTCAATCCCGCCATCGCCGCCTCGGAGGCCGGGATGAGCGTGCGCTATGCCAACGCCCTGCTGGCGGAGGAGGGCACCTCGCTCGAGCGCTACATCCAGACCCGGCGGCTCGACCGGTGCCGCCGCGCCCTCGAGGATCCGCTTCAATCCCATCGCATGATCGGTGAGATTGCCTATGCGTGGGGGTTCTCGGACCATTCGCACTTTACGCGACGCTTCCGAGAAGCCTTCGGAATGACCCCCAGCGACTGCCGCATGCAGGCTAGGCCGGGGGCGCGGTGACAGCGGCCGCCAACCTGCGTCGACGCGAATTTTGTGCCGATCTTACGCTTCCGTAATAATGCGGAAATCTCTCCGCAATGCCGGCCACATAGGCTGGTCCGAGGGCACTAGGAACAATCGCCATGCGCATTCTAGTCGTCGAGGACGACAGCGAGACGTCGGCCTACATCTCCCAAGGCTTCGGCGAGGAGGGGCATGTCGTGGAGACGCTCGCCGACGGCAGAGACGGCCTTACCCAAGCGATGGGCGAGGCCTACGACATTCTCGTCGTCGACCGCATGCTTCCGGGGCTCGACGGGCTGTCGCTGGTACGGGCGCTGCGCGCTGTCGGCAACAAGGTGCCGGTGATCTTCTTGACGTCGCTAGGCGGCGTCGACGACAGGGTCGATGGATTGAACGTCGGCGGCGACGACTACCTCGTGAAGCCATTCGCCTTCTCTGAGTTGCTGGCGCGGGTCAATGCGCTGGCGCGGCGCCCGCATCTGAAGGATACCGATACCGTCCTGCGCGTTGGGGATCTGGAAATGGATCTCATCGCCCGCACCGTCACGCGAGCCGGCGACAATATCGAGCTGCAGCCTCGCGAGTTCCGCCTGCTCGAGGTGCTGATGCGCAACAAGGGCCGCGTGCTGACGCGCACGATGCTGCTCGAGCGCGTGTGGAGCTTCCACTTCGAGCCGCGCACCAGTGTCGTCGAGACCCATATCTCGCGCCTGCGCACCAAGATCGACCGCCCCTACGGCAGCGAGCTGATACACACTGTCCGCGGCTCCGGCTACACGATGCATGATCAGCCATGATCTCCTGAAGCGCACGCCGGTCCGTCTCGCCGCTGCCTTCGCCATCCTGTTCGCACTGACCGTCGTGGCGCTCGTCGGCGTCCTCTACATCACGCTAGTCTCCGAGCTGGACAATGCCATTCGTCAGCACGTCGAGGAGACCAGCGACACCTTGAAAGCCATAGATCGTCAGCAGGGTTTCGATGATCTCACCGCTGTCGTCGCCGAGGAGGCCGATTCCGTCCGCGACTTCGACAGCATCTTCCTTTTGCGCGCCGATGACGGCACCGTCAAAGCCGGCAATGTGCAGAACGTTGCGCTGTTCACCGGCTGGGGTGAGCTCGATCGGGCCTGGCTGCCCATGGTGGCCGGCAAGGGCAATCCCGACGACCGCTTCTTCGCCAAATGGACGAAGGTTTCGAAAGGCCACCTTCTGGTCGGAGGCAGCGATCGCGAAATACGCGAGGTTCGCCGCATTCTGCTGCATGGCCTCGGATGGGGACTGATAGCCACCATCCTTCTCGCCATCGGCTCGGCCGTGTATCTCGCGCGCCGCGCCCAGCAGAAGATCGATGTCTTCGCCACAACGCTATCGAAGGTCAGCAGAGGCCAGATCGCAGAGCGCGTCCCGGTCACGCAATCCCACGACGACCTCGATCATGTGGCAACGCAGATCAACGCCACCCTCGCGCACCTGCAGAAGCTGATCGAGAACGTCAATCAGGCCTCCTCCGACATCGCCCACGATCTCAAGAAGCCGATAGGCCGGCTGCGCCGGCGGCTGGAGCTCGCCTTGCGCAGCGCCGATGACACCGAAGCCTTCAGGACGCAGGTGGAGGAATCGCTGACCGAGCTGGACTCGATCGTCGAGACCTTCGAGGCGCTGCTGCGCATCACCCAGATCGAGGCTGGTGCGCGGCGCGCGCGCTTCGCCCGGCTCGACCTCAAAACCGTGCTTATCGACGTCATCGATATCTACGAGCCCGTCGTCGAGGAGGAGGGTGGCCGCCTATTTGGTCACGTGAGCGATGCCGCCGACGCCGAAGTCACGGGCGATCGCGAGCTGCTGACGCAGCTCTTCGCCAACCTGATCGAGAACGCCGTGCGCCATTCTCCAAAGGGGACGCAGATCAACGTCAACCTCGCGGCGCGCGGCGAGCATCTCGTCGCCGTTGTGGCCGACAGCGGGCCCGGCATCCCGGAATTCGAGCGCGAGAATGTCTTCCGTCGCCTCTACCGACTGGAGCGCGAGCGCACGACGCCCGGCAGCGGCCTCGGGCTGAGCCTCGTCGCAGCCATCGCCGAGCTGCACAACGCAACCGTTGCTCTCGCGGACAACGATCCGGGTCTGCGCGTCGAGGTCTCGTTCCCTCGGGCGTAAGCACCAATCAAAAAGGTGCAGCGCGGGGGCACTGCACCAGTGAACGTTAGAGGAGGGTAGCCGGTTTCTTTTTAGCGGCAGTGGCGGTGGTGGTGATGCCACCAGCAATGGCGACGGTGCCCCCACCAGCGGGCCTTGCTGACGACGGAGCCTTGAGCTGCGCTGGGGACGGCCGAATGAAGGCCCGGCACTGCAGCCTGGCCGGAGGTGGCCGCGAGGCCGAGGAAAAGTGCGCTGCCGACAAGCGACAGCAAAAGCGAATGCCGCATGATATTCAATCTCCCTGCGGATGAACAAATGAACGCGAGGTATGGCGCGAGTGGCGGCGGGTAGTTGGGGGACCCGCCGCACACATCGACGCTATTTCTTCACGCACTTGCTGGTGGCATCGTCCCACTTCATCGTGGAGATCTTCTCGCACGCGGACTTCGTCTTCGGCGCGGCCTTGGCCATCGCGACGCCGGGAGCGATAGCCCCGACGGCGATGGCTGCAAGAATGGCGCTGGTCATCAGCTTCTTGGACATTTCATTACTCTCCATCTTGTTTGATGGGTGGCTCATGATCACCCGGGCGCAAAGCTGCGCCGTGATCTTTGCCGCCGTCTGGCGCGCCACATAACTTTTCGTAAGCAGCGCCGTTCAGAGAGTTGCCGGCGAGATGCAGCAGAGTCGTGTGTCGGTCGCCGTCAGCTCCAGCGCCGATTGCTCCACATCCACTGCTCGGGCGCCTCGCGTATCCACGCCTCGAACTGCTGCTGCATGTGGACCATCGTCCAGCGGATGTCCTCGGCCTGGTTCGCCGTGCGCGGCACCCGCAGCTCCTTGAGCTCGATCTCGAACCGGCTCTCCTTGCCGATGCGCTTGCAGCGCGACAGCCAGATGCGTGCGCCGACGCGCCGCGCGATCATCGCGCCGATGGCCTGCGTCTTTGCATCCTTGCCGAAGAACGGAACCGGCATGCCCGTGCGATCATAGAGATCGCATACGAGCCCGAGGCGCCCGCCGCGGCGCACGAAGTCCATGATCGCCCGCGCCGTCCTCTGGTCGTCGCCATGGTCGCCGACAATGCCGCGCCCGAATAGCCCATCCGGATAGAGCTCTTTTCGCTGGTTGCGAATGTACTGATCGACGTAGGGGTTCGTCACCGAGCGGTAGACCGCCGCCGGATTGGCGCCCGCCCACGTGAACGGCAGGATTGCCAGCTCCCAGTTGCCCATGTGCAGGCTGATGCCCACCGCGGGGCCAAGCTTGTCCTTGTAGCGCGTGAAGATGTTCTGGCTGACGATGTCTATGCGCTCCGGCTCCCTCATGAAGCGGTCGATGCGCATTGTCTCGACCATGACGCGGCCGAGGTTCTCCCAGTGGGCCAGTGCGATCTCCCGTCGCTCCTCCTCGCTCTTCTCGGGAAATGCGATGGCGAGATTGGCGAGCGCACGATTGTGCCGCTTGGGGTTGATGATCGGGGCGAGCCGGCGCCAGCACCAGGCGGACACGGTGGTGGCGAGATTGAGCGGCAGCGAACGGAAGATACCTGCCACGAGCCGCAGAACGGCGTACTCGAGGCGGTATTGCAGGTCGCGGAAGCGGTCCTTGGTCTTCATCGTCCGACGGAATCTCGCATGCTGCGGGCTGACGCTGGCCTCTTGCCGGGGCGGGCTGGCTTCGTCAAGGCGCGAGCGCCTTGGCGCCGGTCTGCGGTTGCATGAGCCGCGGCGTCACGAACGAGGGGCTGAGACCTTCGCGGACGGCCGCCCGACGCAGCGGGCCGAGCGCCTTCAGCGCGTGCATCCCCAAGCCGCGCAGAGCCTGCACCGGAGCGGCACGCGACAATAGCGTCCGGTTGAGCAGATCGATGGTCCAGATGCGCGAGGTGATGTCGGGGCGGCGCATGCGGTCATAGGCCGTGAGCACCGAAGCTGCACCGATATCGCCGCCAAAGGCGAGGGCATCGCCGACGCAGTCGGCGATGGAGGCCGCATCGCGCAGCCCCAGGTTGAGCCCTTGCGCGCCAATGGGAGGGATGACGTGCACAGCCTCGCCGACCAGCGCGATCCGGTCGCGCCCGGCCGGTGCAGCTGAAAGGCCTGTGAGAGGGAACACGCCGCGGGCCCTTATCTCTCCTACGCGGCCCAACAGCCCCTGCAGCCGTTCTTCGAGCGCGGCGCGAAAAGCCTCCTCGTCGAGGCCCGCGAGCCGCTGCGCCTCCTCGGGCGTCTCGACCCAGACGAGACTGGACGTCGACCCCGGCGACGGCACCACCGTGAACGGACCCGACGGCCGGTGAAATTCGGTCGAGATGCCGAAATGCGGGCGCTGATGGACGAACGTGCACGTCACGGCGCTCTGTTCATATTGCCACGTCTGAGCTTCGATGCCGGCGGCTTTCCGGCACAGCGACTGGCGGCCGTCGGCGCCCACGACGAGCCGCGCCGAAAGAGTACGGCCGTCCGCAAGCTGAATTCCGACACTGTCGGGGCCGGAAACGACGCCGACGACGCTTGCATCGATCAGCTCGAGCCCCGAAACCGAGGCCGCATGCGCGCGCAGAGCGTCGGTCAGCGCGCTATTGGGGACGTTGTACCCGAAGCGCTCGAGGCCGGCCTCCGCAGCGGTGAACGTCACCTCGGGTGCGCGCCAGAGTGACCCCATGTCGTCGACGATGCGGATCCCCAGGATCGGCTCCCCGGCCGCGCGACACACGCCACCCACGCCGAGATTCTCCAGCAGCGTGACGGAGCCGCCGAACAGGGCGGCAGTGCGCGTATCCCGCCGCGTCGGGGCTTCCCCGATGGCCACGACCCGCAAACCGAGCCGCGCCAGTGCGTGTGACGCGGCCAGACCCGCAGGTCCCGTGCCCACGACAGCGATGTCGCTCGAGAGGCTGTGATTCATGACAAGGCCTCGGTGCCCCCTGGTGTCTCCGCCCGGAAAATACCTAGCACTTTCAATGATTGCGTGGCCATGACGTAACGCGCGTTTGTCACAAACTGTCACACATTACTTAGGCGTTTACGCACATCGAATCGCTCGCGTATTCCTCTCCCCAGCGAGGCCCAGCCGGCGAGTAAGCGGCGGCGACGGCTAAGCGGCTGGTCACGTGGTTGCGTTGAGTTGACTGCAGTTGCGTCGATCGAAGGCCGAAGTTGAGGCGTACCTTCGTGGGAGTTGCGTATATGTTCGGGGGAGTAACTAAGGCGGGATGGGCAACCATCCTCGCGGGCGGTCTGATGCTGGGCACCAGCATGTCCGCCCAGGCAGCGGATCTGGGCGGCGATTGCTGCGCTGATCTGGAAGAGCGGGTGGCCGAGCTCGAGGCGACGACCGCACGCAAGGGCAACCGCAAGGTCAAGCTTACCGTCTACGGCAAGGTCAACCAGGCCGTGATGTTCTGGGACGACGGCAACGAGCAGAACGCCTACGTCGTCACCAACGATGCCTCGCGCTCGCGCTTCGGCTTCAAGGGCGGAGCCAAGATCAACGACGACCTGTCGGCCAACTTCAAGCTCGAGATCGGCGTGCGCTCGGCGAACTCCAAGCGCGACAATCAGAACGACCCGCTCGGCGAGACGGGCTTCGACATCCGCCACGCCTGGTGGAACCTGAAGAGCAAGAAGTGGGGCACAATCCAGGTTGGCCACACGCCGACGGCCTCTCAGGAGATCACCGAGGCCAACCTCGCCGGCACCAGCGACGCCGGCAAGTATTCGGACGTCGAGGACAGCGGCGGCGGCTTCCTCCTTGTTCCCAAAGGCGGGGCTGCCCCCACGTCGGGCACCAATACGCAGTGGCGCCGTCTGATCGCTCGCACGGGTGCTGCCCCGGGTGAAGGCGATCGCCGCGAGGCCGTCCTCTATGAATCCCCCGAGTTCGCCGGCTTCACGGCGAGTGCGGCGTGGGGCGGCGACGACTTCTGGGACGTCGGTCTGCGCTTTGCCAAGGAAATCGGTGATTTCGAGATCGAAGCCGGCATCGCGTACAGCGAGAACACGGACAACAACGACGACAGCGCCACCCACGGCTGCCCGGTGCGCAGCGCAGCGACGAGCGACTCCAAGTGCCAGATGCTCGGTGGCTCCATCAGCATCATGCACACCAAGTCGGGCATCTATGGAAACTTCGCTGCCGGTGAAATGTGGGATGACCTCGCCAGCGCTGGCGGCGGTACGTCGGGCGGCGTTACCCTGCAGTCCGGCCTGAAGGACACCTACACGTTCTGGGCCGCCGAAGCCGGCATCCAGCAGAAGTGGAACCACCTTGGTAAGACCACGCTGTTCGGCCAGTACTACTCTTACGATGGCGGTGCCATCACCCAGAGCGTTCACACCAGCCTCGAGAACGTGGCCGGCGCTGCTCTCATCGCCAGCAGCGGGGTCGATATGTGGGGCCTCGGCGTCATGCAGAAGATCGACGCGGCGGACATGAAGCTCTACGCCCTCTACCGCAACTACGAGTTCGACATGACGGTGACGAACGGTGCCACTGTCGCGCCATCCGTTCCGCTCGAGGACTTCCAGGTCCTGATGACCGGCGCCGCCATCAACTTCTAAGAAGACCTACGACAAACTCTCATACGCAACCTTGGAGGGCCGCTCTGCCGGGCGGCCCTCTCTTCTTTTTTGCGGCGAATCCTGGGTTTGGCCGGGGCGAAATGGGGGTAAATGCCGCTCACGGTGGATCGTGCTATTGTTGATGCCGTTGTGCCACATGGCATCAGGATCACACTTCCCAGGACAATTGTTTACTGGGGCTTAACCGGGCCAAAACATCCTTGTCATGGTAGCTCCGAGGCAGCATTTTCGCTTCGAGGGCAACCAAGGCCTTTGTGGGGTTTGCCATGAGAAATGGGTTCGTTGTAGCGCTGGCGTTGGCCGCGGCACTTGCCGCCGGTCACGGCGCGTTCGCGTTCCAGGAACAGAAGGGCGCCACCCCGCCGCCCGCCGAGGCGGCGCCTGCTGCGCCCGCCGAAGCCGCGCCTGCCGAAGGCAAGGCGGCCCTGTCCGACGAAGCCGTCTCCAAGCCCGAAGCCGGCACCGAGATTCGCATTCCCGGTCTCGGCAAGCTCGGCGTGCTTCCCAAGATGGACTTCGGCCTCGAGCTGCTCTACGGCGCCGCCGAGAACCAGCCGACGGGCCAGCCCGACGCGGCCAAGCCCGAGGACGATCTGATGGTTCGCGGCTCGGTCAAGCACCGCTTCTGATCGCCGCTTCCACGAAGGGTCCCTGATGTTACCCCTTCGTCTATCTGATCTCGCTGCAGCCAGCGTTCACCTCTTCACCGCTCTGGGCGCTGTGTGCGCGTTCTTTGCCGCGCTCGCGGCCTTCGACGGCGCATGGGAGCGCATGTTCGTCTGGCTCGGCATAGCGCTGGTCATCGACGCCGTCGACGGCACGTTCGCGCGCATGCTGGAGGTCCACCAGCGCCTCCCGCGCTTCTCCGGAGAGCGTCTCGACCTGGTGATCGACTACATCACCTACGTGTTCGTTCCGGCGCTGGCGATGGTGCGCGGCGGCTTTCTCGACGGCACAAGCGGGCTGATCATCGCCTCGCTCATCCTCGTCTCGTCGCTGTACCATTTCTCCGATCTCGCCAGCAAAGGCGAGGACTACACCTTCATCGGCTTCCCGGCGATCTGGAACGTCGTGGCGCTCTATCTCTTCGCCTTGTCGCCCCCCGCCTGGTTCAACTACGCGGCACTGCTCGTCTGCGTCTTCTTCACGTTCATCCCCATCCGCTGGGTGCATCCTGTGCGCGTGGAAAAGCTGAGGGCGGTTACGCTCATTGTCACGGCCGCATGGTCCATCGCCGCAATCGCAGCCGTCGCTTATGGCTTTCCCGCGCCGCTGTGGACCCAGATCGTGCTGGCTGCCGCCGCCCTCTATTTCCTCGCCATGACCATCGATCTGTCGATACGGGCGCACTTCTGACGATCAGCCGGCTACCTTCGTCCTGAACGCATCCCATGCGGGCGTGTCGCCGAACCGTTTTGCCAGGAAATCGATGAATAGCCGCGTCTTGGCGGCGAGATACCGGTTCGGCGCATAGAGCGCGAAGATGCCGAGCTCGATCGGCGGAGAGTCGCTGAGGACCGGCTGCAGGCGCCCGGCAGCGATATCCGGCCCGACGAGGAAGGTCGGCAGGTTGGTGATGCCGTTGCCGGCCAGCGCCGAGGCGCGCAGCACCTCGCCGTTGTTCGAGCAGAGCGCGGGGTTGAACGGCACCGTCAGCGTCTCGGATCCACTCCGCAACTGCCAGCGATGGACGGCCGCCATGTGCCCGTAGGCGAGGCAGCGATGCCCCGCGAGGTCCTGCGGGGTCTTCGGCATCCCGTGGCGCTGCAGGTAGTCCGGAGAGGCGACCAGGGCGAGTCGCGCCGGAGCCAGCCGCCGCGCAATGAGGCTTGAGTCGGCGAGCGCACCGATGCGCAGCGTGACGTCGACGCCTTCCTCCAATGGATCGATGAACCGGTCGTTGAGCGTCAGCTCGATGCGCAACTCCGGATAGCTGCGCATGAACTCGGCCACGGCATCGCCGAGGTAGAGGATGCCGAACGACATCGGCCCGTTGATCTTCAGGATTCCGCGCGGCTCATCGTGCAGGCGCGAGATCTGCAGCTCCGTCTCCTCCACGTCGGCGAGGATCGACATGCACCGCTCGTAGTAGGCGGCTCCAGCTTCGGTCGGCGTCACCCGCCGCGTCGTCCGATCCAGCAGCCGGGCCCCGAGCAATTGCTCCAGCTCCATGACGGCCTTGCTCACCGCCGAGCGCGTTAGCCCGAGCCGGCGCGCCGCCTCGGCGTAGCTGCCGCTGGCAACGACCTTGGCAAAGGCGTTCATGGCATCCAGCTTGTCCATTGGTTCCAATATGGAACCAGATAGGTGCAAAGTCCATGAATTGTGCGCGGACATGCGACGAGCAATATAGCCGCCAACAGGCCATCACGGCCGCTTCAAGAACGGAGATACAACCATGTTGACCCTTCGCAGAGCAGAGGAGCGCGGCCGCGCCAACTTCGGCTGGCTCGACAGCCGCCACAGCTTCTCCTTCGGCCACTACTTCGATGAGAAGCACATGGGCTTCGGCCCGCTGCGCGTCATCAACGATGACCGCGTTGCCGGCGGCGGCGGCTTCCCCACCCATCCCCACGCGGACATGGAGATCGTCTCCTACGTCCTCGATGGCGGGTTGGAGCACAAGGACAGCCTCGGCACCGGCTCTGTCGTGCGGCCGGGCGACGTGCAGCGGATGTCTGCCGGCACCGGCGTGCGCCACAGCGAGTTCAATGCCTCGAAGTCGGATCCGGTCCACTTTCTGCAGATCTGGATACTGCCCGAGCGCAAGGGCCTCGCCCCGAGCTACGAGCAGAAGACGTTCTCCGACGCCGACAAGCGCGGCAAGCTGCGCCTCGTTGGCTCGCGTGACGGCCGCGACGGATCGGTGACCATCCACCGCGACGTCGATCTCTACGCCACCGTTCTCGGCGAGGGAGACAAGGTCGCCCACGACGTCAAGGACGGGCGCATCGCCTGGGTGCAGGTGGCGCGCGGCACCGCGATGCTCAACGGCGAGCAGCTCTATCCCGGCGACGGCGTCGCGATCGAGAGCGCCGGCAAGCTCAAGATCGTCGGCACCTCGGAATCCGAGCTGCTCGTATTCGACATGGCACCCTAGCACGTCGCAAGGCCGGTCATCGCAAGGTGGCCGGCCATTTTTTCCGCACCCAAGCTGCAAGAGGCTCAAATGACCAAGGTTCTCGTTCTCTACTATTCCTCCTACGGCCATATCGAGAAAATGGCGTCTGCGGTCGCCGAGGGCGCCCGCGAGGCAGGCGCAGACGCGGTGGTCAAGCGCGTCCCCGAGCTGGTTCCTGAAGAGGTCGCGCGCAAATCTGGCTTCAAGCTCGACCAGTCGGCACCCATCGCATCCGCGGACGAGCTGGCCGACTATGACGCCATCGTCATCGGCACGCCGACGCGCTTCGGCAACATGGCCGCGCAGATGAAGAACTTCCTCGACCAGACCGGCGGCCTCTGGGCACAGGGCAAGCTCATCGGCAAGGTCGGCTCCGTTTTCACATCGTCGGCGACCCAGCACGGCGGTCAGGAAAGCACCATCCTTGCGACGCAGATAGTGTTGCTGCACCAGGGCATGGTGGTCGTCGGCCTGCCGTACTCGTTCCAGGGCCAGATGGGCCTCGCAGAGATCACCGGCGGCTCGCCCTACGGTGCTTCGACCATCGCAGGAGGAGACGGCTCGCGTCAGCCGAGCGACAACGAGCTTGCCGGCGCACGCTATCAGGGGCGGCACGTGGCCGGGATTGCCGCCAAGCTCTCGGCGCGCTGAGCGCACCTTCGACTGGGGCCATCGCCGTTGCGGCGATGGTCGCCCTCTGTTCGCACAGACGCCGGCGCGAGCGTCGCTCTCGTCGACACGTTGGCCGGTCCTGCCTAAGCGAGCGACTTTCCTTCGCCTTCGATTGTGGGAATCAAAAGCCCCCGCGAAGACTGCAAGAGCTGCGCGGGGGCTTGTTTCCGCCTGGGCGGAGCTTTGGGACCCAACCGGCCTTAGCCCGCAGCCATCGGCCGAGGCACGGAGCGCGGTCCCACTGCCATCAGACGAACTCCAACTCAGGACGGCGCACGTTGGGACGTGGCGCGCGCGGCTGCTTTGCGCCGTGGTCGAGCGCCGCTCGATGCGCCGCCTGGGCGGTCGCGAACTTCTTTCCGTCGAGCGCGCGATAGGCGCTCAGCGCCGAATGGAACTGGAATGAGGATTCGCCGGCTTCGCGCACGACGATTCCGACGGCATCGCTGCCGATCTCGATGATGTAGGCCTGTGAAGACATGAGCTCACTTCGCGCCAGTCTTTGACGGGCGCTCCCTTAGGTTGCTTTGATGACGATTTTTTGCGCCGGCGACTAAGCCGCCTGGTGCGTCAACAACACATGCAACAGGAGAGGCTCATCGATTTGTCGACGAGCGGTGAGCGAGCGATGGTCCTAAGCACGAAGCTTGCCATGGTTGTTCTCCTTGGAGCCGAGCCGTGCGTAGAAACACGGTTCTTAGCGTTTGGTTTCGCGGCGCAATCCTGCTCTGCAAATCACCGCGGCCGGCGATAGCCGACGCGCCCATACATGGGGTGAGGGGGCGCGATCGTCAAATAAGAAGAAGAGCAAACGATATGAGGCCGCGGGAAACGCCGAGAGTCCCGCTCTGCGGCTATGCTCAGCCTGCACCTAAGGCGTCGTGTGCATTGAAGCGCCTGACAACGGATCATGCTGCGACGGACAGGAGGTCGCACGCCTGTCGAGCGATCTGTGTCAGCGCTTGATGCGGAACTGGATCGGCTGCGCGAAATTGAATGTCACGTCGGTCGCGTCCGACGGCGGGCGCGGGAACGGGCTCGCGCGGCTCAGCACGTCGATCGCCTCCTGGTCGAGGAGGTCCGATCCGGAGCTCTTGTCGAGGTGCACGGCGATCACCTTGCCGGAGCGGTCGAGGGAAAACGAGACTGTGGCAACGCCCTCGTGGCCGCGTGTGCGCGCCTCATGGGGATACTTCTTGTGCTTGTTGAGGTGCAGGGCCACCGCCTTCTGCCAGGTCAGGGTGGCCTCGGAGGGCTTCGACGACAGCCCCTGCCTGGGCGCTACGGGTTTCTCAGCCGGAGGCGCCTCGACAGGGGGCGGTGCAATCGTCTCCTGCGACGCCGACGAGGCGACCGGAATGGCCTTCTGCTCAGGCCGCGGGTCTTCCTCAGCCTTCTCGTCCTCGATCTCCTCGACGGGAATCTTCTTCTCGACGATGACCTCGGGCTGCGGCGCCAGTGGTGCCTCCTCGACCTTCGGCATCTCGATCTCGGACTTCTCCTTGATCTCCTCGGTCGGCGCTACCGCAGCGGCCGCTTCCTCGGCCCGCGCGCCGACGGCAAGGTTGAGCTTCTCCGTCGGCGGCGCCATCGCGACCGGCGCAAGCTCGAGAAGGAAGGCGCCTTCCGTCTCGTCGCTCGTATCCTCCTCGGGCCAATGGACGATGGCGAGCGCGCCCGCAGCAGCATGCATCGAAACCATCAGCATTCCGGCGACGAGCCAGCGCCGCATGCGTGCAGCCGAGCCCTCAAGGAATTCGAGGTGGGCGATCATGGAGCAGCGGTGCCCTGGGGCTGTGCGGGGACGGCGCTGGCCGCAGACGCGGGCGCGGCCAAGCCGCCTGCCGGCGCAGGTGCGGCACCGACCGTAGGCGGCCCCTCGAGGCCGACGAGCGCGACCTTCAGGTAGCCGGCGGCGCGCAGCGTATCCATGAGCCGCATCAGCTCGCCGTAGGGCACCGATTTGTCGGCGCGCAAGAACAGGCGCTTGTTGCGATCGTTCTGCGTTTGCGCATCGAGCGCTGCACCGAGACCGCCCCACACCACCATGTCGTTGCCGACCGCGAGCGACAGGTCGGCCTTCAGCGTCACGAACAGGGGCTTGTCCGGCTTCGGCGCCGGCTGCGCCGCGGAAACCGGCAGCTCGACGGGCACATCGACCGTCGACAATGGCGCGACGACCATGAAGATGACGAGCAGCACCAGCATCACGTCGATGAACGGCGTGACGTTGATCTCGTGGTTCTCCGAGAGATCGTCGCTGTCCTGAAGCTTGCCGGCCATGGCCTACTCCGCAGCTCTGAGCTCAGGACGAACGCCGCGATCGAAGTCGCGCGAGACGAGCCCCAGAACCAGCACTGAAGCATCGCCGACGAGCGCCTTGTACCCGCCGATGGCGCGCGCAAAATGATTGTAGACGATGACAGCCGGAATGGCGGCGACAAGGCCGAACGCGGTGGCGAGCAGCGCCTCGGCGATGCCCGGCGCGACGATGGCAAGGTTCGTCGTCTGCGCCTCGGAAATGCCGATGAAGCTGTTCATGATGCCCCACACCGTGCCGAACAGGCCGACGAACGGCGCCGTCGAGCCGATGGTCGCCAGCACGCCCGTGCCGCGGTTGATGTCGCGCCCGGCGGCATACTCGACGCGCTCAAGCCGCGCTTGGATACGCTCCTTGATGGCGTACTTGTCGGCAACGTCCCACGATGCGCGCGTCTCGGCCACGGCGGCGCGGATCATCGCTGGAACGGCGCCACGCTTTGCGTCGACGAAATTGGCGGCCTCGCCCAGCGAGTTGGCAGCACTCAGTTTGCGCAGCTGATTGTGCAGCCGGTGCTTGGCCACCCACAGCTCGATGGTCTTTGCCAGCCACACGGTCCAGGTGACGACCGACGCGAAAATGAGGCCGATCATCACTGCTTTCACGACGATGTCGGCCTGCATGAACATGCCCCAAGGGGACAAGTCGCGCGGCAGCTTCTCGGCATGCACCAGCGCGGTTGGTGAGGGTGATGCGACGGCCGGCGTTGCAGCTGGTGCCATGGCAGGCGCAGTCACCTCGTGCGCGGCGCTGCCGGCCGTTGCTGCAGGCGCAGCGGGTACTGCGGGCTCCGAGGCGGACGGCTGAGCGGAAGCTGGAACCGCCGAGGGAGATGCTGTCGAAGGCGTGGGCGCGGTTGTTGCGGCCGGCTGCTGTGGCTCGACGCTGACCGCTGGCGCTGTGGTAGCCGCGGGAGCCTGAGGCTCGGCCACCGCAGGCTGCGCGGGGGTGCTGGTGCTGGCGGGCGACGTGGCCGGCTCGCTCACTGCCGGAGCTACGGGCGCCGGAGAGGTCGCATCTTGTCCGTGCGCGACGGACACCGACGTGAAGACCAGCGCGGCGGTAAGTCCAGCCAGTTTAGAGCAATTCAAATGTCGGGAGAGACCTTTAGCCATGGCGCTGAATCATGATCCGTGTTTGGGGACCCCAAAGCTCATAGGTAATACCATACTTTGCATGTCAAGTTTGAATTGAATTGCCGCCGCAGGTGCAGACCCAATAGCGGGGGATACGTCACACTTTGGCGCCGTGCAATGCGACCACCTGAGAACCAATCAAAAGTAGGTGGCGCAACTCGGGCACGCTGCTGAGCGAAGCGCCGCACCTTTGGCGAGGGCGCCGGTAATGTTATCTGTTGACCATGACCGACAAGCCCATACCCAAGGACGAGGCCGGCTGGCGCAAAAATCTGACGCCGGAGCAATACCGCGTCCTGCGCGAGAAGGGCACCGAGCCGCCGTTCACGGGCGAATACCTGCACGCCGACGTCGACGGCACCTTCACGTGCGCCGCATGCGGGAACCCGCTGTTCTCATCCGACACGAAGTTCGATTCCGGAACCGGCTGGCCCTCGTTCGACGAGGCGCTCCCTGGCGCGGTCGAATATCACCGGGATACCTCGCACGGCATGGTCCGCACCGAGATAGCCTGCGCGCGCTGCGGCTCGCACCTCGGCCACGTCTTTGACGACGGCCCCACGGCGAGCGGCAAGCGCTACTGCATCAACTCGGTCTGCTTGAACCTCGACGAGAAGGACTGAGCGGACGACATCAGATGCCGGCGTACCACTCATAGCCGCGGTCTTCCCAGAAGCCGCCGCGTCCACCCTCGATCATCGCGAAGCTCGACACCGCCTCGATGCGCTGCACGTACTTGGCGTGCTTGTACCCGAGCTGGCGCTCGACCCGCAGGCGCACGGGCGCGCCGTGCGGAACGCTGAGCGGAGCGCCGTTCATGTCGTAGGCGAGGATCGTCTGGGGATGGAACGCGTCGATGAGATCGATGCTCTCGTAGTAATTGCTGGTGCCGCCGAGCTTGTCGGCGCAGTGGAGCACGAGGTAGCGCGCATCAGGCTTCAGGCCTACGCTCTGCAACAGTGGCCCCATCTGCGCACCAGTCCACTTGCCGATGGCGCTCCAGCCTTCGACGCAGTCGTGCCGGGTGATCTGCGTGCGCGCGGGCAACCGCCGCAACTCTTCGAGGCTGAGTGAGGTGGGCCGCTCTACGAGACCATCGATCGCGAGGCGGTAGTCGATGAAACCGGCCTTGGCCATCGCCTGGTAGGCCGGATCGGCAACGTTCGTCGAGCCGTTGGCCTTGAAGTGCTTCGACAGGTCGGCCTCGCTGTATTCGCGAGCCAAAGACTTCTCCGTCAGCACCAGGCGCTGGACGTTCTTGGTCAACCACTCCGCCTTGGATAGGAGATCGCCGAATGACGGCGATTGCGAGAGCTGGTCGCAGCCGCCGAGAAATGCCGCGCCGCCGAGCGCCGCTCCGCGAACGAGAAAACTGCGCCGGCTGATTTTGCCATCATTGCTCATGAGCGCGGCTCCTCGGGTTCGATCGCGTAGCGGCCGGTGATCATCGAGCGGATGTTGTTGAACGCACCCGAAAGGAAGACCATGACTATGTGGACGATGAAGAACGCCGTCAGACCGAACGCGCACAGGAAGTGGATCGTACGAGCCGACTGCCGCCCGCCGAATATGTCGAGCAGGAAGGGGTACGCGGCGTCCATTGCCGGCGACATCGTGAGGCCGGTCAGAAACACGAGCGGCAGCAGCCCGAATATCACTGCGAGGTAGGCAAGCTTCTGCAGCACGTTGTAGCGCTTCGCCTCTTCGCCCTTGGGAAAGCGTAGACGCGCGTGCTCCGAGATCGAATGCCCGATGTGCTTCAGCTCATCGCGCGTTGGGGAAAGATCGCGGTGCACATGCCCGCTGAGAAATGAATACGCGAGATAGGCGAGCCCGTTGAAGACCAGCAGCCAGGCGAAGAAGAAGTGCCAGCGCCGCCCGGTGGCGAGGTCACGATAGGAGGGAAGCGTCAGCCACTGGGGGAAGCCGCGCGCCTCTATGCGGCCGCTCGGCCCGCGCGACAGGCCGAGCACGCCCGTCGTATCGAATGCATAACCGCCGATGGTCGTGACGCCTGCATAGCTCCCATCGTCGCGCTCGACCGCATCCAGGCCCAACACCGCGCGATCAGGCTCCGACGTAGAGCCGAAATACAGCGTCGGATGCGCATTGAAGATCTGCAACCCGCTCATCAGCAGGACGAGGAGGCATAAGGCGTTGACCCAGTGCGTGATGCGCACCATCAGCGAGTGTCGGTATACGACCTCGGGCTGGGGTATGGTGGCTGTCGCGACCATGCATCCTCCTTTTCCACCGCAACCCTAGCCCGCTTTTCCGTAAACGAGGGCTAACGGTTCAATAGCGTGTGGCTATGTCCGTTAGCCAGGCCGGCGAAATGTCGATCAGCGCCGCTTCGATCGGCTTGTCGAGGCCGCTGAGTATGAAGCCCCCGACCAGGACGAGCAGTGAGCCGAGCACGAGCTTGCCGCCCTTGCCCGCATCCATCAGCCGCCCCCGCCAGCGCGTGATCGTATCGCGAGAGAGAAGGCCGAGCAGCGTCAGCGGTAGCGCGGCCCCGAGGCCGAAGGCCAGCATGGTGAGGAAGACCTCGCCGAGGTTCTGGCCCTGCGCAGCGAGCAGCGAGGCCGCCCCGAGCGTCGGGCCGACGCAAGGGCTCCACACGGCGCCGAGCAAGAGGCCCAAAGCGAACTGGCCATTGAGACCCGACGCGTTGAAGCCGCCGAAGCGGCTATCGGCCCAGCCGGAAACGGGCGCTGCCGCTGCTGCGAGTTGCGATTGTAGTGCGGGTGCGAGCAGCACGATGCCGGTGAGCAGGAGCAGCGCGGCGGACACGCGCCTGAATAGGTCAGTGTCGAGCCCGATCCCGTATCCGATCGTCGCAACGAACATGCCGAGCGCGACGAACGATATCGCGAGGCCCCCCGCTAGCGCCAGCGGACCGAGCCGATGCTCGCCGAGCGCCGTCGCCAGCACGACGGGTATCAACGGCAGCACGCACGGCGACAGCGTCGAGAGCATACCTGCGATAAATGCCAGGGCCGCGCTTAGCAGCATGGGTCACCTACTTCAGCGCCGAGCCGATGAGTGTCTCGATCGAGGCCGCGTCGGTGTCGCCGACGGAGCGGCCCGTCTCCTTGTCGCCCTTGAAGGCGATGAGCGTGCTCTGCCGCTGCACGTTGAGGGCCTTTAGCTCGTCCTTCTGATTGTCGTAATCGATCTTGAAGACGGTCAGCGCGTCGTATTTCGGATTTTGCTTGAGCGTGCCGAACACTGTCTGCTGCGCGCGGCAGACAGGGCACCAGGAGGCGTAGGCATCGACGAGGATCGGCTTGCCGGCCGCCTGCGCGGCCTGGAATGCCGACGTCGAAAACGGCTGCTCCTCATAGGCCGATGCGGTCCCGGCGCCGACAGAGAAGGCGAGGAGAGCCGCGGCGATTACCAGTGAGCGTCTGCTGAGCAGCATTTGTGGCCTCCGGTGCATCCTAAAAGCGTGTACCGGAAGTACGGGAGGGGCCGCGCGAAAGTTACAGCCCCCCGGCGCGTCCCCGGGTGGGAAGCCGCGCCAGCGGAAGGCGCAGCACAATGTGGCAACCCCGCTCCGGCGACAGGATGGTGAGCGTCGCCCCCCACGCCTCGGCGATGTCCCCGACGATCGCCAACCCCAGTCCGGCCGATCCAGAGGAATCGAGCCGCCCCCCGCGCACCAAGGCTTCCTGGGCGCTCGCGGGAGGAATTCCTGGCCCATCGTCGATCACCGATAGTTCGATCGCACCCTGAGAGACGCAGGCATGGATTGTGACACTCTCGCTCGCATGCCGGGCTGCGTTTTCGACGAGATTGCCGAGTGCCTCGGTCAGATCCTCGGCATCGATGCATGCGAGCAGTCCAGACGGGATATCGATGGTCCAGGCCAGCCGGCGTCCTTCCGGCGTTCGCTCGATCACGCGCACGACGCGATGAGCCACGGCATCGACGTTCGCCGAGGCGTTTCCGGCATTGGCTCCGCTTCGCGCCCGGGTCAGCTCGCGCTCGACATGCCGGCGCATGCTGGCGGCAATGCCCTCGATGTCTTCGGCGATCTCGGTCTCACCCTTCGCCTTGAGGCGTTGCGCATCGTCGCTGAGCAACTGCAGCGGTGTCTTCAAACCATGCGCAAGGTCGCCTGCACGCGTGCGCGCCTTCTCGATCTGCCGCTCGCGCGCCTCGAGCAGCCGGTCGATCTCGCTGGCGAGCGGCAGCACCTCGTCGGGGAAGTCCGACCCGAGCCGCGGTGCAGTCCCCGAGGCTATATCCGCGAGCTTTCTACGCACGGCGGACAGCGGCTTGAGCCCGATCGAAACCTGCGCCCATGCAGCCGCCGTGAGCATCGCCGCCAGCACCGCGAGCAGCGGCACCACCGCACCGGCAAAGCCGCGCGAGGCGGCGTTGATCGCTGCATCGTCGATTGCCGCCGCGACGAGCGCAACATTGCCGCCGACGCGCGAGGGCAGCTCGATGCGGTGTTGCACGAGATGCAGTCTCTGCTTGTCGGGACCCGGCAGCTCGTACTCGTGCAGCTCATCCCCGACGCGGGCCTCCGCCGGTAGCGCGATTTCGAAATCCCATAGCGATCGCGAGCGCAGCACCGGCCCTGCTGGCTCGACGTTCACTTGCCAATAGAGGCCCGAGAGCGGGCGATGGAAGCGCGGGTCCCCGGGAGGGCGTCCAACGACGAGATCGCCGTTCGGACTCTTGTCGATGCCGGAGATGATCTGGTCAATGTAGGAAGCGAGCTCGGCATTGATCCAGCGCTCGACGTGCCGCTCGAAGAGATAGGTGAGGGCGCCAGCCGAGAGCGCCAGTGCCGCGAGCACGAAGATGGCGGCCGCCGCGAGAAGACGCAGTCGCAGCGAGCCGAGGCTCATGAGGGCACGTCCGCGATCAGATAGCCGAAGCCTCGGCGCGTCTCTATGGCGTCGGCGCCGAGCTTCTTGCGCAAGCGCATGATGAGCGCCTCCAGCGCATTGGCGTTGCGCGCATCGTCATCGCCGTAGAGATGCTCGATCAGCTCGTGCGGGGGCACCACGCGCCCTTTGTGATGCATCAGATAGGCGACGAGCCGATACTCGAGCGGCGAGGCCTGCACCGGCTGGCCCGAGATGAGAATACGCATCTGTCGCGTGTCGAGAGCGAGGTTGCCGGCCTCGATGAGCGCACTAGCTTGCCCGACCGAGCGGCGGATGAGTGCACGCACGCGCGCCAGGAGCTCCTCGGTGCGAAACGGTTTGGCGAGGTAGTCATCGGCACCGGCGTCGATGCCCTCCACCCGCTCCGGCCACGCTCCCCGTGCCGTGAGCACCAGCACCGGCATGTTGCGTCCGCTCGCGCGCCAGCGCTTCAGTACGGTGAGGCCGTCCATTTTGGGGAGACCCAGGTCGAGGACGACGAGATCGTACGATTCCGTATCGCCGCGGAACCAGGCGTCTTCGCCATCCACCGATACGTCGCAGGCGTAACCGGCGCCACTGAGAGCGGCGGCAATGCTCTCGCTGATGCGCGGCTCGTCCTCGACGATCAGTATCCGCATCAGTCGTCGTCCTCGACCTTCAGGATCTCGCCGCTCTTGGCGTCTGTCTCGACCTCGACGATGCGCCCTTCGGCCCCCATTATCTTGACGTCGTAGACGTATATCCCGTCCTCGAGCTCCAGCTCCACCTCGAGCAGTTCACCGGGAACCTTCGCCCTCACGCCATCGAGGATTTGCTCCAGCGGGCGAATGCGCCCTTCACTGAGAAGCCGCTTGGCGACGTCAGGACCGATGTCCTCGGCGCGCACGCTCACAGTCAGCGCCGCGGCAAAGGAGACCGCCGCGATAGCACAACGGCTGATGAAAGAAGCACACATGCGAGCGAGCTTGCCGTGCAATTGCTGACAACTGCCTGACACGAGCGGTCAGAGCGGCGTCAGGGGCAAGCGCCCATGGTGCGGACAGCCGAACGTTACCGGCTCACCTCGCAAGGAGATACAACCATGATCGCAAGACTAGCCGCCCCCGCTCTCGCAATCTCGCTGCTTGCTGCGACGGTGGCGCATGCCGAGCCCGGCAAGCGCCTCAACGTGCCGAGCGACCAGTGGCTAAGCCCAGTTCAGATATCCGAGAAGCTGGCGGCTCAGGGCTACAAGGTGACCGAGATCGAAGCCGATGACGGTGCGTACGAGGTCGATCTTGTCGACAAGAACGGCACGAAGGTTGAGGCCCACGTTCATCCGGCGACAGGCGAGATGCTCGCTGGTTACGACGACTGACGCTTCAGCGGCCGGGCAGTCCCGGCCGCAACCGTCTCGGCCAAGACGTCACCGCCAAAGCCCGAGATCATCCCATTTGGTCTCGGGGATCTCGTCGCCGATCTCGTACGTGAAGCTCAGCGCCTTCATCTGGTCCGGCGTCACGTCGCAGGTGAACTTCAACGTGTACCAGTGCGACTTTGCCCTGACCGCACCGCCCTTGGCCGAAACCTGCGTGCCCGTGAACTTCGCCCGGCCCATGATGCTGGTCTTGATCCTGTCGACCTTGGGCAGCTTCTTGTCGCGCCGTATGGCGTCGACGCCCTTGATCGCGCACACCTGATGGGCCCGCTCTTCCGGATCGAGTTTCAGCAATTGGTCGTGAATGCTTGCCGCGAGCGCGGCCCCTGGCCATGCCAGCAGAACGGCCAGCGCCCCTACTCTCAGTTTCATGTTTCCCCCCGAAAACAGGGCCGAAGGCCCCGCCCCTTATGGACCAGAAATTCTGGCGCCCATAAGGCCTATTAGCGGGCACGGAGAGTCGGGCTGCTAAACGACAGCGCGCCGACGAGCCAAAGCGCGGACCGCCAAAATGGATCGAGCCAGTGAGGATCAGCGGTTGAGCGCGACGACCAGCGCTTTCGGGTTGCCGCCGTTGTCGCTGATGAAGTTCTGGAACAGGTTGTCGAGGAACGACGTCATCCAGAAGCCGATCACCTGAGCATCGCGCACTTTGTACGTCTCGCCGCGGCGCACCACCAGCCAGCGCACGTCGTAGGAATCGCCGCTCGCCAGCGTGATGCGGCTGTCGACGTAGGTTCCGCGCGGATCGTCCTTCGACTGCGCCGTGACGACGAAGCGGGCAACGGGATACTTCGGCGCCTCCTTGGCGGCATAGCGCGCGATGAAGTTGATCATGCCGTTGTAATAGATCTGCCGGTCGGTCTTCGGCAGGCTACGGGCATAATCGCCCAGTGCGCTGAGGCCGATGGACGGAATGTCGGCGTTCGAGTTCAGCACCATCGCGAACTGCGACACCGAGCCCGAGCGCGAAGCCGCGAGCAGCTCGTTGCCAACGCGCTTCATGTAGCCCGCGGGAGATTCCCGGCGCACAACCTGCGGCTCCATCTGCGCCGGCGCACCCTTGTCGATTGAGCCCGTGCCGCTCGGCGCGGCGAGCTGCTGGGCGGCAGCGGGGGGCAGAAAGGGAAGCAGTGCCAGAGCTGCCAAGGCGAGAACGCGCGAGATCGCGCTCAGGGGCGTGGCAGTCGTCATCGCGTCAAACTCCCTCCTAGGGGCATGCAAGCGAAATGCGGCCGCATCGACGTCGACCGGCCTCCGCCCCATGCGCTGTATAAGCCATGTGCGGCATCTTTCAGTCAAAGGGTGGGCGAGGATCGCGTCGAATTTTTGGACGGCGGCGGCATCAGGCATGGGAAGCACCCGGCAGAGGTTGCGTGACCATTCGCGGCCATAGGCCCTTGAAGCGATAGAGTTCGCTCGGCGGGATCTGCTGCTGGCCCAAAAGCGCCGCTACGCGATCGACCTCGCTCTGCGATGTCCTGGGCGCAACACACAAGAGGATGGATTTCTCCCGCTCGGGATGAACGAGGATGATCTCGTGACGCGTGCCCGATAGCGACGCCCGCACATGGTGGGTGACGCCCGCATAGGAGGCGAGGGGAGCCGACCACGACCAGCTCTGAAAGTGCCCGCCCTCCGTGACTTTGACGACGCCGTTGGCGATCTCGATGGCGCGCGTCATGCCCAGCCGGTCGATGAGCCGTTTGGTCGGCAGAACGGCGAGAAATATCAGCACCGCGACGGCACTTAGAATTTCCAGCGCGAGCGTGGGACGCTCCTGCAGTGAGGCGCGCACCTGCGGGACCGAAATCGTCTGCGAAACCAGCGCGACTCCTGCCGCCAATGCCAGGAGCGCGGCCGGAACGACGAGGGCCAGCGCGGCGGCCGTCGAGCGCTGCGAGCAGGCTTGGCGGAGACGGAGGGGCAGAGAAGCGGGCATAGAGGGCTCGATGAGGTCGTAGATGGCGACGCGCATGAAGTGTCCGCAGATCGGAAGTTGACTCTTCGAAAGGTAAACGCGGCTGCTTACCACCCCGTTAATCCATGTGCCGAAAACGAGCACAGGCACGAGATCGATCTATGGCTTGACACATAAACATATCTTTATATGATCCGCGCCAATCCTGGAGGCGGCATGGCGGGTTCATTTGCCAGTGGCGAGATCGTGGCGGCGCTCAAGGCGGCGGCCGAGCCGACCCGCCTGCGCATCCTACTGCTGCTCGCCGCGGGCGAGCTGAGCGTCAAGGACCTGACCGTCATCCTTGGCCAGAGCCAGCCGCGCATCAGCCGGCACCTCAAATTGCTGGCCGAGGCCGGCCTCGTCGAGCGCTTCCGCGAGGGAAGCTGGGCATATTTCCACGTCTCAGACCGCTCGGCCGGCGGGCGCCTGGCGCTCGACATCCTGTCGCTCGTCGATGACGGTGACCGCATCGTCGCCCGCGACCGCGAGCGTGCCGATGCCCTGAAGCGCGAGCGCGAGGCCGCCGCCCAATCCTATTTCCAGTCGCATGCCGCCGACTGGGATCGCATCCGCTCGCTGCACATTGCCGAGCAGGATGTCGAGCAGGCCATCGCCGACGCGCTAGGCCCCGGGCCGTTCAAGCTGCTGGTCGATCTCGGCACCGGCACGGGCCGCATCCTGGAATTGCTCTCCGACCGTTACGAGCGCGGGATCGGCTTCGACCTCAACAATGCCATGCTCGCTTACGCGCGAAGCAAGCTTTCGACGGCAAAGCTCAGCCGCGCGCAGGTTCGCCACGGGGATATCTACGACCTCGGCCTGCAGGATGGCGTCGCCGACGTAGTCATCATGCACCAGGTCCTCCACTTCCTGTCCGAGCCCGCGCTCGCCATTCGCGAGGCGGCGCGCGTGCTGGCGCCCGGCGGGCGGCTGCTAATCGTCGACTTTGCCCCTCACGACCTCGAGTTCCTGCGCGAGGAGCACGCCCATGATCGTCTCGGCTTCGCACCGGGGCAGGTTGAGCACTGGATGAAGGACGCCAGTCTCGTGCCGCGTCTGCAGCGGGACCTGGCGCCCTCCGCGGCCTCCGGGCCGCAAGCACTCACGGTATCTCTTTGGTTGAGCGAGCAGCCACGCGAGGCAGTCGGCCGCGAGAAGCCGGCACGCGCCCAAGCATTGCAGGAGGCCCCCTGATGGCGATCGCAACCGAACGCAAGAGCCGCCTCCTCGGCGCGGGCGAGATCGATGTTTCGTTCGAGTTCTTCCCGCCCAAGACCGACAAGATGGAGACGGCGCTCTGGTCGTGCATCGAGCGCCTTGCTCCGCTGCATCCCGAGTTCGTCTCCGTCACCTATGGAGCCGGCGGCTCCACCCGCGAGCGCACGCACAACACGGTCGCCCGAATCATCCGCGAGACCGACCTGAAGCCGGCCGCGCACTTGACGTGCGTCGCGGCGACGAAGGAGGAAGTGGATTCCGTTGCCCGCGCCTATTGGGATGTGGGTGTCCGCCATGTCGTGGCGCTGCGCGGCGACCCTGCCGGCGGGCCCGGCACCAAATATGAGCCGCACCCTGGCGGCTACATCAATGCTGCCGATCTCGTCGCCGGACTGAAGCGCATCGCTCCGTTCGAGGTCTCCGTCGCCGGCTATCCGGAGATGCACCCGGAAAGCCCCTCGCTCGCCGCCGACATGGACAACTTGAAAGCCAAGGTCGATGCGGGCGCCGACCGCATCATCACCCAATTCGGCTTCGACAATGCACACTATCTGCGCTTTCTGGAGCGCTCGCGCGCCATGGGCATCTGGGTGCCGATCACGCCGGGCATTGTCCCCATACACAACTTCAAGCAGGTAGCAGGCTTTGCCGCCAAGGCAGGTGCCAGCGTGCCGTCCTGGCTGGCCCACCGCTTCCAGGGTCTTGAAGAGGATTCGACGACCAGCCATCTCGTCGCCGCGGCGGTCGCCACCGAGCAGGTCATGGACCTGGTCGATGAGGGCGTGAAGAAGTTCCACTTCTACACCTTGAACAGAGCCGACCTCGTCTATGCCATCTGCCACCTGTTGGGGCTGCGTGCGCGGGCGCCAGCGAAGGCGCTCCCGCAAACGCGCGCGGTAGGCTAAGGAGCACGCCATGAAGAGAAAGCCATCGTACGCGGCGCTCGAGGCGGCAGCCAAGGACCGCATCCTCATAATCGACGGCGCCATGGGCACCATGATTCAGCGCTACAAGCTGGACGAGGCCGGCTATCGCGGCGTGCGCTTCAAGGACTGGCCGCGCGACATCAAGGGTAACAACGACCTCTTGGTGCTCACGCAGCCCCAGATCATCGGCAAGATCCACGAGGAGTATCTCGAGGCTGGCGCCGACATCCTCGAGACCAACACCTTCAACGCCCAGAAGATCTCCATGGCTGACTACGGCATGGAGGAGCTGTCGTACGAGATCAATGTCGCCGCGGCCAAGATCGCGCGCGCCGCCGCCGACAAGTGGTCAAAGAAGACGCCGGACAAGCCGCGCTTCGTCGCGGGCGCCGTCGGTCCGACCAACCGCACCGCGTCGATCTCTCCCGACGTCAACAACCCGGGCTATCGCAACGTCTCGTTCGATGAGCTGCGCGAAGCCTACAAGGAGCAGGTGCGCGGTCTGATCGATGGCGGCGTCGACATCATCCTGATCGAGACCATCTTCGACACGCTCAACGCCAAGGCGGCGGGCGTCGCGACGCTGGAGGTGTTCGAGGAGCAGGACATCGAGCTCCCCGTCATGATTTCCGGCACCATCACCGATCGCTCGGGCCGCACGTTGTCCGGCCAGACCGCCGAAGCCTTCTGGTACTCGATGCGGCACTTGAAGCCGTTCTCGATCGGCCTCAACTGCGCCCTCGGTGCGGAGCTGATGCGCCCGTACCTCGCGGAGCTCGCTTCCGTCGCCGACGCGCGCGTCTCCGCCTATCCCAACGCCGGCCTGCCCAACGCCATGGGCGAGTACGACGAGACGCCCGACGACATGGCGTGCGACATGGAGCCATGGGCCAAGGACGGCATCGTCAACATCGTCGGCGGCTGCTGCGGCTCGACGCCCGATCACATCCGCCACATTGCCGACCACGTGAAATCCTACGCCCCGCGCAAGCTCCCGCACATCGAGCCGAAGATGCGGCTTTCCGGCCTCGAGCCCTTCATCCACGGGTGATCCGATGAATGTGATGAAGTTCGAGGAGCAGTCGCTGCCCGATCTCGATGACTACGCTGCGCTCGCGGAGCAATACATCCCCGGTCGGCGGGCGATCTTCGCCATTGTCGAAGCTTCGTTTCTCGAGCTTCTCCCGCAAGGTCCGGCCAAAATACTCGTAGTCGGGGCCGGAGGCGGCGAAGAGATTCTGCGCCTTGGCTCGGCAAATCCCTCCTGGTCGTTCGTCGGCGTCGATACCTATCAGCCCATGGTCGATTTGGCGCGGCGACGCGTCGCCAGCACGCCTGTCGGGCTTCGCAGCGCCGTCCACACGACAACCATCGAAGAGCTCGGCGAGGCGGAGTTCGATGCCGCCACCTGCATCCTGACGGCGCACTTCGTCCCCGATGACGGCTCAAAGCGTGCGTTCTTCGAGGCGATCCGCGCGCGCATGAAGCCTGGAGCGCCGCTCGCCATCATCGACGGTGTCGGCGTGGCTGGTGAAGAGCAGACAGAGCTGCTGCGGCGTATTTGGAAGCGTCACGCCATCCGTAACGGCGTTCCCACGGAGGAGGCGGAGAAGAATGCGCAGAACTTCAAAAAGGTAGCCGTCATATCGGCTGAGCGCGAAGAGGAGCTGCTGACGAATGCCGGCTTCAAAGATCTCGTGCCGATTTTCCGCGGTCTCGCAATCAAAGGCTGGCTCGCGTTCGCGTGACCCGCGCACCCAACCGCACAACGAATGGAAGTCGACCGGATGACCACAGGCAACGCGACTGAGACCGTTGACATTTCCCCCCGCGCTTCTCCTTCCCCCTCGATGGGGGAGGGTCGGGGAGGGGGTGGTGCGCAAACGCGCAAGGTGCTGCACACCCTCCACCCAATCCCTCCCCCGCAAGGGGGGAGGGGTTATGATCGTGAACCCTTCGAAGGCAGAGCCCGATAATGACCAAAGGAAACGCGGCGCAAGCCTTTATCAACGTAGGCGAGCGCACCAACGTCACCGGCTCGGCCAAGTTCCGCAAGCTGATAGAGGCGAACGACTACACCGCCGCGCTCGCCGTCGCGCGCCAGCAGGTTGAGAACGGCGCGCAAATCCTCGACATCAACATGGACGAGGGCCTGCTCGATTCCGAGAAGGCGATGGAGACCTTCCTCAACCTCATCGCCTCCGAGCCCGACATCGCCCGCGTTCCGGTCATGATCGATAGCTCCAAATGGAGCGTGATCGAGGCGGGCTTGAAGTGCGTGCAGGGCAAGGCAATCGTCAACTCGATCAGTCTCAAGGAGGGCGAGGCGGCGTTTCTGGACCACGCCAAGAAGGTGCTGCGCTACGGCGCCGCCGTCGTCGTCATGGCCTTCGATGAGGAGGGTCAGGCCGACACCGCCGACCGCAAGGTCGCGATCTGCGAGCGCGCCTACAAGCTCCTCACTGAGAAGGTTGGTTTCCCTCCTGAGGACATCGTCTTCGATCCCAATATTTTCGCCGTCGCCACCGGCATCGAGGAGCACAACAACTACGGCCTCGCCTTCATCGAGGCGGCACGGCGCATCAAGGAGAAGATGCCGCTGGTGCACATCTCGGGCGGCGTCTCGAACCTCTCGTTCGCCTTCCGTGGCAACGAGCCGGTGCGCGAAGCCATGCACTCGGTATTCCTCTATCACGCCATCCGCGCCGGCATGGACATGGGCATCGTCAACGCCGGCCAGCTCGCGCTCTATGACGACATCGACCCCGAGCTGCGCGAATTGTGCGAGGACGTCGTCCTCAATCGGCGCCCCGATGCGACCGATCGGTTGCTCGAAGCTGCACCGAAGTTCAAGGGCGACGGCAGCGGCGCCAAGGGCAAGGAGAAGGACCTATCCTGGCGCAACGCGCCGGTGCAGGAGCGTCTGACGCATTCGCTCGTCCACGGCATCACCGATTTCATCGAACAGGATACCGAGGAGGCGCGCCTTGCGGCCGACAAGCCGCTGCACGTCATCGAGGGCCCGCTGATGGCCGGCATGAACGTCGTCGGCGATCTGTTCGGCGCCGGAAAGATGTTCCTGCCGCAGGTGGTAAAGAGCGCCCGCGTGATGAAGCAGGCCGTGGCCTACCTGCAGCCCTTTCTCGAGGAGGAGAAGAAGTCCTCCGGTCTCGACCAGATGCCGGCGGCGGGCAAGGTCGTCATGGCCACCGTCAAGGGTGACGTGCACGACATCGGCAAGAACATCGTCGGCGTCGTTCTCCAGTGCAACAACTACGAGGTGATCGACCTCGGCGTCATGGTGCCGGCGGCGAAGATCCTCGAGACCGCCAAGAAGGAGAAGGCGGACATCATTGGGCTCTCCGGCCTCATCACGCCCTCGCTCGACGAGATGTGCTTCGTTGCGGCCGAGATGGAGCGCGAAGGCTTTGATTGCCCGCTGCTCATCGGCGGCGCCACGACGTCCCGCGTGCATACGGCGGTGAAGATCAGCCCCAATTACGAGAAAGGGCAGGCGATCTACGTCCTCGATGCCTCGCGCGCCGTCGGCGTCGTCTCCAAGCTGCTCTCGGATACGGACCGCAGCGGCTACATCCATGACATCCGCAACGAATACGTCAAGGTGCGCGAGGCGCACGTGCGCAACGAGGCCGCCAAGCGCCGCATCTCGCTCGCGGCTTCGCGCGCCAACAAATTCGCGATCGACTGGTCGGCCTATACGCCGCCGAAGCCGAGTTTCCTCGGCACCAGAGCGTTTGCCGACTACCCGCTCGCCGAGCTGGTGCCTTATATCGACTGGACGCCGTTCTTCCAGACGTGGGAGCTCGTCGGCCGCTATCCAGCGATCCTGAAGGACAACAAGGTCGGCGCCGAGGCGCAGAAGCTCTTCAACGACGCGCAGGACATGCTGAAGCGCATGGTCGCCGAGAAATGGGTGCGTGCATCGGGTGTTGTCGGCTTCTGGCCTGCAAACAGCACCGGCGACGACATCACGCTCTACACCGACGAGACGCGCAAGCACGAGCTGGCGACCCTCTATACGCTACGCCAGCAGATCGCCCGCGATCCCGGTCGCGACCGTGCCCACACCGCGCTCGCCGATTTCGTCGCGCCTAAGGAAACGGGACTTGCCGACTATGTCGGCGGCTTTGCCGTCACCTCCGGCATCGGCGAGGAGGAAGCCCTCGCCGCCCGCATCAAGGCGCACGACGACTATGGCCGCATCCTGTTGAAGGCGCTTTGCGACCGTCTCGCCGAAGCGTTCGCCGAGCGCATGCACGCACGCGTGCGCCGCGAGCTGTGGGGCTATGCGCCCTCGGAGAATCTTTCCAACGAGGACCTCATCGCCGAGAAGTATCGCGGCATCCGCCCCGCGCCGGGGTATCCGGCCCAGCCCGACCACACTGAGAAGGCCACGCTCTGGCGCCTCATGGACGTGAAGAACACGGCCGGTATCGAACTCACCGAGAGCTACGCCATGTGGCCCGGCGCAGCCGTCTCCGGCCTCTACTTCGCGCACCCCGAGAGCCACTATTTCGGCGTCGGTAAGGTTGAGCGCGACCAGGTGGAGGACTACGCATCGCGCAAGGGTTGGACGATTGCGGAGACCGAGCGCTGGCTCGCGCCGGTGCTCAATTACGACCCTCGCGCCTTGCGCGAGGCGGCGGCCTGAAACGCCGAGAGCGCGGAAGCGCTCCGCGCTCTGCGAACTTGCCCAACTTGGGAATGGTAGCGTTTCCGCCTCGAGGCGAGCTACACGAGGCCGAACACGATCGCCGCGATGAGGCCAAACGAGAAGGCCGCGGCGAGAAGGTTCAATCGAGCCATCCGTTCCATCGTCGCCTCCGTTGTGTCGGCCGCCTTGTTCTGGCAGCTCTGTTACAGTCCGGTAATAAACCGTATGTGGCGGAGAGGTTCCTTGCCAAGCGGAATATTTTGCGCGCTGCATGGAACCGGTCGATTTTGCGTAGATTTCAGCTGACAAGATTGCGTGCGTCGGTGCCACAGGGACCAGTGTCTGCCGCGCACGAATCCATGATTGGTCGCGCAATTTGGCGATGCAGAAGCGCATCAGCCATATCAGGGCGCCTCTTGGTCCGCATGCTGCACTGCGAGACTAGTCGCCCCGAAAAAAATCCCGGAGATGGCCGATGAGTGGCTACAACGCGCTCCTTCTGACCCGCGCCCCGGGCGGAATCGCGGCAAGCTGGCAGCACGTCGAGGAGGACATGCTGGGTGATGGCGACGTCACGCTTCGCGTCACGCACTCGACCATCAACTACAAGGACGGCCTGATCCTGACGGGGAGGTACCCCGGCAAATTGCCCTTGCCGCTCACTCCCGGCGTCGATTTCGCCGGCACCGTCATTGCATCTTCGCACGCCGGATTCGCGCCCGGCGACGATGTGATCCTCAACGGCTGGGGCTGCGGCGAGCGGCGGCCTGGAGGATACGCCGAGCGTGCGCGTGTGCCGGGCGAATGGCTCATCAAGCGGCCGGCCGCCTTCACCAATGCGGAGACGATGGCCATCGGCACCGCGGGCTATACGGCAATGCTGGCGGTGCTGGCTCTTGAGGACCACCACGTCACGCCCGAGAAGGGACCGGTGCTCGTCACCGGCGCCGTCGGCGGCGTAGGCAGCATCGCCGTTGCGCTTCTTGCCGAGCTCGGTTACCGCGTCATCGCCTCGACGGGCCGCGCACAAGAGGGGGACTATCTCCGCGACTTGGGCGCCAGCGAGATCATCCCCCGCGATGAGCTTTCCGGACCGGCGCGTCCTCTCGGCCAGGAGCGCTGGGCCGGCGCGATCGACGTTGTCGGGTCGCACACCCTCGCCAATGTCCTGTCGATGACCAAGTACGGCGGCTGCGTCGCCGCCACCGGTCTTGCGCAAGGTCTCGACCTTCCGGCATCGGTTGCTCCGTTCATCCTGCGCGGTGTGACGCTCGCAGGAATAGACAGCGTCATGGCGCCGAGGGAGAAGCGCGTGCATGCGTGGCAACGCCTCGCCGAAGACTTGGATCTGAACAAGCTCGCCAGGCTGACCGTCACGCGGCCGCTGTCCGACGTTGTCGCGCTGGCACCCGAGATTCTCGCCGGCAAAATACGCGGCCGCGTCGTCCTCGAAATCGCATGAAGTCGGCCGACGGAATTGGCGCGACTACACGAGCCGTTTGCGCAAGAGGAGTTCGGTGCGGTTGTCGTGGACGAGGTCATCGAGCGCCGCCACGCGGATGAACCCGTGCCGCTCGTAGAACCTGATGGCGTCAACGTTGATCTCCGAAGCCGCGACCCACAGGTTGCGCTCATCGCCCGCGCGCGCCTCGCGCTCCATCCATTCAAGGAACGCAGTACCGATGCCGCGCCCCTGCGCCTCGGGAAGCAGGGCAAGAAACTGCAGATAGGGCCCCCGCAGCCACGCCGTGCGGATGACGGCCGCACCGACGACATTACCCTCGACGAGCACGGCGAACCGAGGCGCGCCAGCTTCATGCGCCGCAAGCATCCTGCGGAGTGCGCTTGCCGGATATCCATAGGCGCGCCACGGATCGATTGCTGCGATCGCCTCCCCGAGCCGCAGCGCCTCCTCCGGCGTGAGCGCCCTCAGGGTGACAAACCTGCCACCGGGGAGACGCAACTCGTATCGAGGCGCATCGAACTTTGCCGGTCCGATCATTGGAAGATTGTCGTCGGGAAGAACGGGTTCGGCTTCTGCTGCGGCGACCGCGGACGACGCGCGAAATTGTCGTAGCGATTGGTGTCGCCGGGGCGGCTGTCGTAGCAGTCGGGCGTGACGACCGGCTCTCCCGCGGCGAGCAATTCCGACACCGTGACGAACTCGAAGCCCGACTTGCGCAGCTTCTCGATGGCGACCGGCAGCGCTGCTGCCGTATGCCAGCCGCGTCCGTTGGCGTGATTGAGGATGATCGAGCCGGGCTTTGCCCGCAGCATCGCGCGCACGATCGCTGCTGCCGGCTGCTCCGGCGCCGGATCGCCCGTCGAGATGTCCCACTGAATGGCGAGCAGCCGCTGGTCGTGCACTTCGCGCAGCGCACGCTCGTTGCACGCGCCGTAGGGAAAACGGAACAGCGTCATTCGTTGCGGAATGCTCTGCATGGCAGACGGACGTGCGACGGCGCACTGCGTTTCGCCAAGACGCGTGCGAATGGCCTCGTAGGCGCGCTGCGGACCGGCTACCTCGTCGTGCAGCTTCGCTCCGTCGAGCAGGCGTAGGTTGCGATGCACTTCGGAATGATTGCCGATCTCGAACAGCGGATCTGACATCAGCTGTTGCGTCCGCTCCTCGTGCGATCGCATCCACTTCCCACCGGCGAAGAATGTCGCCTTGACGTTCTCGCGCCTGAGGTAGTCGATGATCGCGCCGTCATATCCGGCGATCTCGCCCGGCTGCTCGCAAAGATCGAACGTCAGCGCGATGAGCTTTCTCCCGGCCGGAAGATCGACGCGACGGATCGCGCCGATCGCTCCCGCCGGTGCATCTTCCTTCGGGTCGACGAGCGAGCCATCGGCGGCAGGCGTGTCGAAGCTGCGATTGTGCCTGCGCGAGACGTTCTCTCCCGGCTTGCCGGCAAGCGCATCGGCCGACCAGCAGGCTCGCAGCGAAGGATCGTCAGCCAACGCCTGCGCAAAGCACCCCAGCGCCGATATGGCGGCGAGGAAGGTAGCCAGTCGAGGCAGGAGCGCGCTCATGCGCGAAACTCCCCAGAAGCTGCGGCCCTCACCGGCCTTTGAAGCGCGGCTTGCGCTTCTCCATGAAGGCGAGGCGTCCTTCCGCATAGTCCTCGCTGGCAAAGCACGCCTCCACCGCCGCATCGAGCGCGGCAAGATCGGGCGTCTGCGGATTGCGCGTAAGCTCATCGATCGTGCGCTTTGCTGCGCGAACCGTGAGCGGCGCGTTGGCGGCGATCTCGCCGGCGAGGGCGCGCGTTCTCTGCTCTAGCTCCCCGGTCGTCACCACGATGTTGACGAGCCCCATCGCGAGTGCCTCTGCAACCTTGAAGCGCCGTCCGGTGAACAGCAGCTCCTTGGCGTGCGCCGGACGGACGGCGGCGAGCAGGGGGCGGACCCAGCGCGCGTTGTAGCCGAGGCCCAGCTTGGCGGCCGGTATGGCGAACTCGGCCGCCTCGTCGGCGATGCGGATATCGGCACACAAGGCGATGGCGAGGCCGCCGCCGAGGCAGAAGCCGTGGATCATGGCTAGGATCGGCTTGCTGCAGCCGCTCAGCGCCCGGAAGGCGCCGTCGTTGAGCTCGTCGTAGGCGGCCGTCGATCCGCCCGAGCGGGCGCTGTCGAATTCCGAGATGTCGGCGCCGGCGGAGAACGCCCGCGTGCCCTCGCCCCGCAGCACGATGACGCGGATGGCATCGTCTGCCTCGGCAGCGGCGATGAGGCGCGGCACGGC
>JAEXXM010000077.1 GCA_023405815.1 Pseudomonadota bacterium
ATCTACGCCAATGTCCGAGCGTGATCGCGTCGAGGCGACCATCTCGATTGCAGCGTCGTGCTTGCGGAGGCTTGCGTGGGTGCCGGCCTGCGCCGGCATGACGGTTTGGAGCGGCAAGCGGCCTGCCTCTCCTCAACGTCATTCCCGCGCAGGCGGGAACCTAGACACCCCTCAACACGACAAACGTCGCACGTATTGAAACGTGACTGGGTCCCCGCCTACGCGGGGATGACGAAGTGGGGAGGTGCGTCAGCCGGCGATCTTGGTGAAGTCGGCGACGTTCAAGGTGGCGGCGCGGATCTGCGAGAGAAGGTGCAGGCGGTTCTTGCGCAGGGCCGGATCGTCGGCGTTGACCGTCACCTTATCGAAGAAGGCGTCGACGGGCGCGCGCAGCTCGGCGAGGGCACGCATGGAGCCGGCGAAGTTCTCGACGGCGAGGGCGGCGACGGTGTCGCCCTTCACCTTGTCGATGGCAGCGGCGAGCACCTTCTCCTCAGGGAGCTGCAGCAGCGCCGCGTCATAGTCGCCGGCGTAGCTGACCTTGTCCTTCTTCTCCTCGATCAAGAGGATGTTCTGCGCGCGCTTGACGCCGGCCAAGAGGTTCACGCCGTCGTCGGTGCCGAGCAGCTCGGAAAGCGCCTCGACGCGCTTGACGATGAGGGCGAGGTCGTCCTGGCCGGGGAGCGCGAACACGGCGTCGATGAGGTCGTAGCGGGCGCCCTTGTCGCGCAGATAGACCTTCAGGCGCTCGGCGAAGAAGTTGAGGAGATCCTTTGCCGCCGCTGGATCGCGCTTCTCCCCCTGCGCGAGCTCGACAGTTTCGAGGAGCGGCATGCGCAGCTCGTTTTCGAGGACGAGGCGGATGACGCCCAGGGCGGCGCGGCGGAGCTGGTAGGGATCGCCGGAGCCGGTTGGCTTCTCGCCGATGGCCCAGAAGCCGACGAGCATGTCGAGCTTGTCCGCCAGCGCCACGGCAACCGCGGCGCCATTTCCTTCGCTCTCCAGCGGCACTGAATCGGTGGGCCCCTTGGGCTTGTAGTGCAGCTCGATGGCGCGAGCGATCTCGGGCGCGATGTGCTCGGCCTCGGCGTAGTAGCGGCCCATGAGGCCCTGCAGCTCGGGGAACTCGCCGACCATGCCGGAGACGAGGTCGGCCTTCGACAACTCGCCGGCGCGCAAGGCGAGCGCGGCCTCGCACAGCTCCTGCGAGGTGGCGATGTCGTGCGCCAGCTCCTTGATGCGCTCGGTGCGCTCGAACTGGGTGCCGAGCTTCTCGTGGAAGGTGATGCCTTTCAATTCATCGCGCATCTGATCGAGGTTCTTCTTGAGATCGGTCTCCCAGAAGAACTTCGCGTCGGAGAGGCGCGCGGCGATCACCTTCTCGTTGCCGGCGATGATGGTCTTGCCGCCGTCCTTGGCCTTCAGGTTGGTGACGAGCAGGAAGTGGTTCGACAGCTTCTTGCCGTGGCGGAGCGAGAAGCACTTCTGGTGCGTCTTCATCGCGCTCGTCAGGCACTCACCCGGCACCTCGAGGAACGACTTGTCGAACTCGCCCATGAGCACGGTCGGCCACTCGGTCAGGCCGGCGTTCTCGGCGCTAAGCGCGTCGTCCTCGACGAGGGTGAGCTTCGTCTCCTTGGCGAGCGCGTGCGCGCCCTCGTTGATCGACGCGGCACGCTCGGCAAAGTCGAGCACGACCTTGTTGGCCTTCAGCTGCTTCTCGTAGTCGGCGAAGCCCGTGACCTTGAACGGCTCGCCGCCCATGAAGCGATGGCCGCGCGTCGTCGCGCCCGACTTGATGCCGGCGATCTCGAACGGGACGACCTTGCCGTCAAGCAGAAGGACGATGGAGTGCAACGGGCGGATCCAACGCAGCTCGCCGCCGCCATCCAGCTTGGCGTTGAAGCGCATGGTCTTCGGCCAGGGGAAATTCAGGATCGTCTCGCGCAGCACCTCGGCGATGATCTCGCCCGCTGCCCGGCCCGGCTTCTCGATGCGGGCGAGGTAGAAGTCGCCCTTTTTCTCGTCCTTGACGATGGTGGCCTCGTCGACGGATGCGAGGCCGGCGGACTTCAAAAAGCCCTGCACGGCCTGGTCAGGGGCGCCAACGCGCGGGCCCTTCTTCTCCTCGGAGATGGCCGGCGATTTCTTCGGCACGCCCTCGATGACGAGCGTCAGGCGGCGCGGCGTCGCGAAGGCGCGCGCCTCGCCCACTTCCAGACCCTTGGCCTTCAAGCCGTCGAGCATCAGGCGGCGCAAATCTTCCGACGCGCGCACCTGCAGGCGGGCGGGAATCTCTTCGGAGAACAGCTCGATAAGGAGCTCAGACATGCGGGCAGCTCACTGGTCAGAGGGAGCGAACACATACGTGATCGGAGGGGCACTGTCATCCCGGGCGAACGAGCAAGGGCGAGTGAGACCCGGGACCCAGGAGAAAAGTGCGCAGCCCCTTATTGCGGGGCTTCGCCGCCCTGACGCCGGGTCCCGGATAGCCGCTCGCTTCGCTCACGGCTTCCGGGATGACAGAAGCGCTAGGGGGCGACGGGGGAGGGCTCGGAGACGGGCGGGGCCTCGTTGCCGAGCACGGCATTGGCGATGTCGGTCAGCGCGCCGGTGGAGGCGAGATAGCCGAGGCCGACGGCTATGAGCGCGAAGGCGAACCACAGAACAGCGCGCGGCGCTCTGAACAGCACAAGATAGGCGATGATCACGGCCGGTACGCCGACGATGAGCGCACCGAGAATGGCAGGCGATATCATGCGGTCACTCCCTGGCTGGTCGCTCCTCCAGTCTACACCAGCGCCAGGTGCCATACACCATGAGGATTGAGGTAGGGGTGGCCTTCGGGATAGCGACGATCGGCTGTGTGGGCCAGCCGGTATAGGGCGGCGTCTTCATCGGCGCGGCTGAAGGTGTGGCCATCGCCGAGGTGCGGCTGCTCGTCACGCAGATAGACGTTGAACTCGAACAGCGCCCAGGCGGTGTCGATATCCCCTCCGATGCCCTCGACCGCGGCATCGGGGAGCGCGAACTGCTTCATGCCGAAGGAGCTGACGTAGCCGGCTTCGGGATCGGGAACCTGAACGACGAGAAGGCGGAACAGACCGGCGGGCATCTCCGAGCGAAGCTGGCTTTCCCATCGATCCCAGCCGTGGGCGAGGCCGGAATAGTGGACCTTCACCGCTATGCCGCCGGCGGCGCGGACGGCGCGGGTGAAGAGGTCAAGACGATCCTCAAGACCTTCGCCGGTGTCGAGGACAGTAATTTCGGCGATCGACTTGTGGGCGTCGATGGCGGCGAGCGTTGCGTCATCGAGCGATCGTCCGGAGCCGATGAACATCTCGCGCGTCAGTCTGTCGTCGCGCTCGCGCAGCGCGAACATCGCGTGCTGCTTATGCGCGTCCTCGACCATCATGCCGCCTGCAGCCACCACGCCGTCGTCGGTCGCCGCGATCGCCTTGACGAATTCGGATTGGTCCTTCCATGGACCGGGGATCCACAGCGTGACGCCGGACATGAATGAATCCCTCCACAGACCGCCATCGGCCAGTTCGATTGGGAGATATTGGCTGCGCAGCGCGACAGCTGTTAGGCGCGAGACTTACGCGCTGTCCTATGAGTGCCCGACGAACGGTTGGCCCAGCACTGGTTGAGCGGCTTTCAGCTCTTCTCTGAAGCCAGTTTGCCACGGAAATGAGCGCGTCTGAGAGTCTGGCCACACCAGTTGGAGCAACGGAAACCCTTCAGATCGATAATACCAGGCCGTCCAAGTCGTGTACTCGCTGCTGGCTACTCGCCAATCCACTGGGACAAATGTCACTAGATGAGCTTCGAGAAAGCCCTCATAGGTCTTTCCCGGCTCGAACGTCTCGCCCACCACGCAACGCCTTGCATACTCGTTCACCACCCAATGACCAACCTCGAAGCCGAGTCCAATCAAAATGAGTTCGGGCTTTCCGGTGCGTTGGTAGATACCTGCCGAGTAGTGGAATCCGGGAAGACCCTCGTCCGGATCGGAACCTATGATCAGTACCGCCCAGCCATGCACGTCGATCTTTGCCATGAGGCTGCGGTCAACGTCGTCCTCGGGCTCCGGCCGGCGCATTACACGCCGCCGCCGGCGGTCTTCAGCCAGGCGCCGCAGCAGGCCTTGGCCAGCTCGCGCACGCGAAGAATATAGCTCTGGCGCTCGGTGACGGAGATGACACCGCGCGCGTCGAGCAGATTGAACACGTGCGATGCCTTGATGCACTGGTCGTAGGCCGGCAGCGCCATCTCGTGGCGCTCATCCTTGTCGCCGGCGGCGAGGAGCGCCTTGCACTCCTTCTCGGCGTCGGCGAAGTGCTGCAGAAGCAGCGCGGTGTCGGCGTACTCGAAGTTGAAGCGCGAATATTCCTGCTCGGCCTGCAGGAAGACGTCGCCGTAGCTGAGCTTCCTCGCATCGGTGCGGCCGTTGAAGGACAGGTCATACACGCGATCGACGCCTTGGACGTACATGGCGAGGCGTTCGAGGCCATAGGTGATCTCGGCCGAGACGACCTCGCAGTCATAGCCGCCGACCTGCTGGAAATAGGTGAACTGCGTCACCTCCATGCCGTCGCACCACACCTCCCAGCCGAGGCCCCAGGCGCCGAGCGTCGGGCTCTCCCAGTCGTCCTCGACGAAGCGGATGTCATGCAGCTCGGGGACGAGGCCGATGCGGCGCAGGCTTTCGAGGTAGAGGTCCTGCATGTCGGCCGGCGCCGGCTTCATGATGACCTGAAGCTGGTAATAGTGCTGCAGGCGGTTGGGGTTCTCGCCATAGCGGCCGTCCTTGGGGCGGCGCGAGGGCTGCACGTAGCAGGCATTCCACGGCTTGGGGCCGAGAGCGCGCAGCGTGGTCGCCGGATGGAAGGTGCCGGCGCCGACCTCCATGTCGTAGGGCTGGAGGACGACGCAGCCCTGCTCGGCCCAGAAGCGCTGCAGGGTGAAGATCAGGTCCTGGAAAGACTTCTTCGGGTGCAGCGCAGGCACCTCGACGGCGCCCGTGCGGGATTTGGCGGCTTCGGTGGTCGGCATGGCGTGGCGCCCCTCTTCGGATCGGGGCGCACTATACGCAGCGAAAACTCCCTGTCACGTCGCAATAAGTGCCGTAAGGCAGGCGCTCAGTTCAGGGGGATGTTGAGCGTACCTTGCAGGGTGTAGCCGTTGTACCCGCCGGTGCCGAGGCCATCCCAGGAGGCGAGGCTGCGCACTTGCCAGCCGCTCGACGTCGCGACGTTGAGGCCGCCTTGCAGCCGGCCCCAGAATTCGCCAGGGCCGACGACGTAGCCGTCGATGATGGCGGCGTTGGGGTTGTCGAAGTCCCACACGCCCTTGATGGCGGCGAAGGGCTCGATGAACGTGTCGGCCGAATGCGCGAAGCGGTAGCCGATCTCGGGGCCGAACTGCAGCCGCCCGAGTGAGACGTCCTGGCCGGCGATGAACGTCCCTGCGGAGTTGGTGAAGGCATCGGCGCTTTCCTCGGCGTAGGCGAGCTCGGCCGACGGCGTGATGCGCCAATGGTCAAGAACCCAGTTGCCCGCGAGCGTGCCCTTCACGAGCCAGCGCGTGGTGTCGAAGTCGCCGGAGGTTTCGGTGTTGGCGTGCGTGATGGAGTTCGACGAACGGCCCCAGGCGGCGCGCAGGTCGAAGTAGACGTTGTCGTCAATGCGTGCCGACATGTACGGGCCCGCGAGCCAGCCGTTGCCGGTGACCTTCGAGGTGTATACGTCGCTGCTGTCCTTCGCCCGATCCAACTGGACGAGGACACCGACGATCATGTTCGGCGTCACGCGATAATCGCCGCCGAGATAGAGCACGCCAACATGCCCTTTGCGATCGAGGCCCGCGGTGTCGTCGTCGAAGGCGGAGTATCGGCCCTCGACCCAGATGTCCCAGGGAGAGGCGATCTCGTAGGCGAGCGGCAGCGCGCCTGCATCGCCGGCGCCGAGGGACATGCGTTCCCTGGCCATCTGCGCTTCGGCCGCCTGGCGGCGCAGCTGGGAGAGGCTTTGGGAGAATCGGATAGCCTTCGGGCCGACGGTGTCGGCGGAGGCCTCATTGCCAAGGCCCATCGCGCTTCCGAATTCACCCGGCCCCCCGGCGCTCCCGGCGGGCCCCCTTACGGAACTGTCCGCGCGGTTGAGTAGACTCGTCGCGCCAGGGTCGTTCAAAAGGATGGCGTTGACGCGGGCCGAAAGGAAGGCCCCGGTCACGGCGCGGCTGTGGCTGGCATCGCTCGGATTGACCGGGCTCGGCGGGTTGGGCGCCGGCGTGCACGTTGCCGTGACGTTGAGCGGCCCGCTCACCGCATCATTCAGCGTCCTGAAAACGGTATAGGGCGCGGCGACAGTGAAGCTTCCAGAGCCTGGCGAGTTGACGAAGAGCACGGACAGAAAGCTGCCCCCGCTGGAAGCAAGCAGGGCGAGCTGGCCGTATCCGCGCACCGTGAAATGGAGCCGATCGCCGTTGTCGAAGCCGGTGAGCGTGGCGCCGATGCTGAACGACTGCAGCGCCGCGTTCCACGTACCGGCGTTCACTTTCTGGCAGCCGGATGATACCGCCCGCGCGGCGCTCGGTAAGAATGCGACGCTCGCGCAAAGAAGTGCGAGGAGCGGCGCCGTGATGCGCCGAGAGAGGAGTTCCGGCATAGATCCCGCAAGAGATTGCCTGAGCGACCCGAGGCACCGACCGGATGCGAATCACCGCTCTAGATTGAACGGCTGAAACGGCGAGTTCAACGGGACGTTGTCCTCAAAGGCCGCGCGAGGGCGGGGCGCCGAAGGTCAAGCGAAAGGCGCGGGAGAAGTGCGCCTGGTCGGCGAAGCCGGCAGCATGCGCAGCGTCGGTCAGCGATGCGCCGGCGGCGGCAGCGCGAATGGCAGCACGCAGACGTTGCCAGAGGCGATAGCGGCGGAAAGGAACCCCGATCTCCGCCGTGAAGAGATGCTGGAGGCGGGAAGAGGACAGCCCGGCAGCCGCTGCGACTTGGGTAACAGAGGCAAGACCTGCCGCGTCGTCCTGCATCACATCGATGATACGGGCGATGCGCTGGTCCATCTGGCGGTAGGCGCGATGCTGCCCGCGCGCGAGCAGATCGTGCGCGCTTGCATGGAGCTCGGCAACGTCGGGGCGCCGCTCGAACAGGTCGCGCAGGAATCTCGCATCACCGTCCCCCACGAGCGCGCCGCGCACTTCGTCGCCGCTCAGCATCAGGGAGGCCAGGGCTTCGGCGCGTCCCTTGCTTGGCTCGAGGTAAAGGACGCCGAGGGGCGCCTCGCCGGCATCGAATTCGTACGGCGTGCCGGCGCGGATCACGGCCGCGCGGCATGTGCGCCAGCCAGCGCTGCCGACGCGCAAGCGGAAAGTGTCATAGAGGCCGGCGAGGTAGACCGCGGTGCTGTGGGCATGCATCGCATTGCGACCGAGCGGGCCGGCAAACACCGACCAGCCGTCATCGACATGCCAGAGTGCACGGGCGCGCACTCTGGCAGCACGTTCGTTCAAGCGAATCGGCTCGGCCATCGCCTATCCTCGCGAGCATCGACGATGCGAAGGTTGCAGAGGACAGACGAAGTGGCAACGGAAGATATGCGTGCTCGCACGCGAGGAAGCTCGGCCGTCACGAGACGCGGCCTGCTCGGCGGGGCCGCGGGGCTTGCAGCACTACCGCTGGCGGGCACGCTTGTGCCATCGCATGCCCTGGCCGCTGCGCCCATGCTCGGGGCAAGCAGGCCGAGCTGGGCGCGATTCAAGCTCGGCTCGTTCGAGCTAACGATGATCGCAGACAGCGATGCCTTCATCGACGGGCCATTCCCGATCGTCGGTGCCAACTCCTCCCAGGCAGATGTCGAGCAACTCATGCGCGACAACCTGCTGCCACCGGCAACGTACCAGCCAGGCTTCACGCCGATGATCGTCAACACCGGCAGGGAGGTCGTCATCTTCGATACCGGCAACGGCGAGAGCGGCTTCATCAAGCGGCCGAACGGCGGCTGGCTCGCGTCACTCCTCGGGTCGGCGGGATTTGCGCCCGAGCAGATCGACCTCGTCGTGCTCTCGCACGGGCACCTCGACCATGTGGCGGGGATCATGGAGGGCGGCAAGCCGCTATTCCCCAATGCACGCTATGTGATCTCGGGGACCGAGTACGATTTCTGGGCGCTGGAAGGGAAGCACGCGGGCCAGCTCGAGCAGCTTGCGGCCGTGTTCCGCGCCAACGTGGTGCCGGTGGCGGAGAAGACGCGCTTCCTGAAGCCGGGCGAGGATGTCGTATCCGGCATCCGGTCGCTCGATGCTCCCGGGCATACGCCGGGGCATCTTGCATTCATGCTCGAAAGCGATGGGCAACAGATGCTGTTCTGGGGCGACTGCGCGCACCACCAGGTCGCCTCCCTGGCGCGACCGGACTGGCATTGCGCGTTCGACATCGACAAGGAACAGGGCGCGGCGACGCGAAAGCGGATTTACGACATGGCGGCAGCTGAACGCCTCCCCGTCGCCGGCTACCACATGCCGTTCCCGTCGCTCGGCTACGTCGAGCGACGCGCGGAAGGCGGATATCGCTGGCTGGCGCACACCTATCAGCTCAGCGTGCCGCGTCAGGGCTGAGCCGTATTGACCTTTGCGGCGGGCTGCCACTAGGCTCGAGGCAGGCCGATGCAGCCTGCCGCTTGCGCCCTCAGGGGTATGGTGAAAGCATCCACGGACGCGTTGATCCTTCAGCTCAATCGGCGAACGGGTCGGCAAAGCAAGCGCTGATCTTCCTCGTTCGCCGCCAAGCTTGAGGATCACCCATGCGTTCATTCACCGACGCCAAAGCCATGGCCCGTGCGCTGCGCAGCTCGCTCGGCGACAAACAAATCGCGCTGTCGCACGGCGAGTGCCTGGAGATCGTCGCCAAGCAGCTCGGCGAGGAGAGCTGGAACGTGCTCGCGGCAAAGATCGATGCCGAGACGACCGGCGCAGCGAAGGCGAGCGTGCGCTTCAGCGACGCCATCCCCATCCTGCGCATCTTCGATGTGACGAAGGCGAAGGAGTTCTACGTCGACTTCCTCGGCTTTGAAATCGACTGGGAGCACCGCTTCGGGGAAAACTTCCCGCTCTATGCGCAGGTCTCGCGCACCGACATCAAGCTGCACTTGAGTGAGCACCATGGCGACGCCAGCCCCGGCTCCACGGTATTCGTGTGGATGCGTGGCATCGCCGAATACCACCGCGAGCTGATGGCAAAGGACTACAAATACTATAGGCCGGGGCTGGAGGACGCGCCGTGGGATGCGCGCGTGATGCAGGTGGGCGATCCATTCGGCAACAGGCTGCGTTTCAGCGAGCCGAACCGGGCAGACGACCCGCGCGCGTAGCCTCGATGCGCGTCGCGACGTGGCTGGCAAATGTTGCGTTGGCGTGCGACAGAGCGCATGTCCTGCCGAGACAAGGAATCTCACATACGTTCCGACCGCACCCGAGGCCGAAGGGCAACTTCTGCATGAGTTTCATCGAGCACTTCATGCCGCGGCTGGGACGGCTTCGCCAGTACGCTCCGCGCCAAGTCACGAAGCAGAGCGATGTGCCCCAGGCGTGGAAGGGCTCCTACCCGACCATTTCCCTCGTCACGCCGTCATTCAATCAGGGCCATTTCATCGCCGACACTTTGGACAGCGTGCTCGGCCAGGGGTACCCGGCGCTCGAGTATGTCGTGCAGGACGGCGGATCGACCGACGGCACCGCCGACGTCCTTCGCCGATACGCGGGTCGTCTCGCCGCGTGGCGCTCTCAGCCGGACGGCGGGCAGGCGGATGCCGTCAACAAGGGTTTCGAGGGCACGCGCGGCGAGGTCATGGGGTGGCTGAACTCCGATGACCTGCTCCTGCCGGGAGCGCTCGCCACGGTCGCGCGGTATTTCGCCGAGCATCCGGACGTCGATGTCGTCTACGGCGACCGCTTGCTCATCGACGAAGAAGGGCGCGAGGTCGGGCGCTGGATACTGCCGGGACATGACGGCAATGTCTTGCGCTGGATCGATTTCATTCCGCAGGAGACGGTGTTCTGGCGGCGGCGCATCTGGGATGCGGCCGGCGGTATGGTCGATGACAGCTTCCATTTCGCAATGGACTGGGACCTGCTTGCCCGGTTCCAGGCGGCGGGTGCGCGCTTTGCTCACATACCGCGGTTTCTCGGGGCGTTCCGCATCCATTCGGAGCAGAAGACCTCGGCTCAGATACGAACGGGGAAGGCGGAAATGAACCGCGTCCGCATGACGACGCTGGGACGCGTCCCCTCGCGACTCGAGGTGATCCTGGCTGCCACGCCCTATCTTCTGAGGCACATGGGCGTGGACGCCTGCTACAGCCTAAGCTCCGCGTGGGGCGTGAAGCACCGGGTGCTTTAGGAACGGCCCCGCAGGCGGCCGCGACCTTGATCTGCTTGACCTTCGCGGAGCGCGCTCTATCTCTGGGGGTCGAGGCCACGTCCTCGCCCGCCGCGCGCAAGCGCATGGGACAATGTCCGGGACGGCCCGGCTCTTCGAAAAGGAGAGCCGCGATGGCTTGGCTGGCATTATTGGTCGCAGGCGTGCTCGAGGTCGTCTGGGCCTTCTACATGAAGCAATCGGGCGGGTTCACACGCCTCGTTCCTTCCCTAGTGACGCTCATCTGCCTCGCCGCATCGCTGGCGCTGCTGTCAGCGGCCATGCGCGAGCTGCCGCTCGGAACAGCGTACGCGATCTGGACCGGCATCGGAGCCGCGGGCGCGTTTCTCGTCGGCGTGCTGGTGCTCGGCGAGCAGGCCAACGCAATGCGCATAACCGCAGCGCTGCTCATTGTCGCCGGGATCGTGCTGATGAAGCTTTCGCCTCAGGCGTGAGACATCTTCACTTCGCCTTCAGGAGCTGCTCGCGCTCGGCGAGGGCGGCGTCGAGCTTGGCCTGCTGATCGGCGATGCGGTCGGCGGTGCGGCTCTCATCGGCCGCACCGGAATATGCTGCCGCCTGCTCGACCAACTCGCGAAGGTTGTCACGCAGGATGGCAATTCGGTTGTCGATCTCAGCAAGCAGTTCGGGGTCGGCGGCCATAAACTTCCTCTTGGCGGATGAACGAAACGACGATAGGGCCGAAGCCTTGATAAGGGTTTGAGCCTTATCAACCTCTCGATTTCAGGCGTTGCGACGACGGGCAGGGCGGTAGACCCCTGCCTCGGCATCCCATTCCAGCGTGCCGAGGTCCTTGGGCACCGATTTCAACTCAGGACCGCGCGCCATCTGCTCGTGCGCCTCGCGCGCCACTTCCGCGGCGCGGGCCACCTCGCGGGCGATCCATTTCACGCCGGCAGCGATACCGGCACCGATGAGCACGGCGGCGACGAGCTGGGGCATCGGCGATACTCCCTCCTCCAAGGCGCGGCGGCCTCAAATGCTCAGCGCGGGATCACAACCCGTACCGCGACCACAACGCCCGCGCCTCGACAGCGGATATCAAGTCTTCGGCAAAGGCAAGACGGGGGGTCGTTAATTCCTCGTAACCCGCGGCTGAAGAAGAGCGGCGCAGGCGCCCGAGGAGGCCCCCCTTGTCGAGCGGTACGACCTTCAAGCGGACCTTGTCGCCGAAATGCTCGCGCATTTTCGAGCGCACGTCGGAAATGCCGTCGATCAGGCCAAGCTCGAGCGCCTTGGGCCCGGACCAGAAGGCGCCCGAAAACAGCTCGGAGTCGGCTCCCTTCAGGCGTCCGGCACGGCGCTCCTTGACGATGCCGATGAAGACGTCGTGCACGTCGCGCTGCACGCTCTTGATGCGCTCGACATCCTCGGGGCGCTCGGGGCGAAACGGATCAAGAGCGTCCTTGTTCAGGCCAGCGGTATAAACGCGGCGCTCGATGCCGAGCTTCTCGATCGCCTTATCGAAACCGAAGCCGGAGAATATGACGCCGATCGAACCGACGATCGAGGAGGCATCGGCGTAGATCTCGTCGCCCGCGACGGCGAGATAGTAGCCGCCGGACGCGGCCGCATCCTCGCAGAAGACGTAGACCTTCTTGCGTTTTTCCTCGGCGAGCTGGCGGATGCGGCGGAATATGAGGCTCGATTGCACCGCGGAGCCGCCCGGCGAGTTGACGATGACGGCGACGGCCGGCGCCTTCGAGAGCTCGAACGCCTTCTCGATGCCGGCGGCGGCATGTCCAATCGTCAGACCGGGACGCAGCGGCGTCGACATGCCGATCGGCCCGGAAAAGCGCAGAACAGGAACAACTGGACCCTGGCCAAAGAACCACATGCGATACGGCCTCGCAGATTACCTGGTGATTGGGGTGAGCCGCCAGTTCTAGGGGATCGGCGGAGCCACGGCTAGGGTGCTGATGCTTTCTCGTGCGACACGAGGGGAGAGAAGTCTTGCACGCGGCTATTGCTGCGCAAGCTGATGTCCGCGCCAAGGCGCGGGGCGCCTTGCGTCCTTGCCGCTTCGCGGCGAAGAGAAATGCCACTTCTCGCTCAAGCTGAGTTGCTCATCGGCAACGGGGCGCCGGCGCGCAGAATAGCCCCGGCGGCGGGTGTGAACTCGTTTCCGTCGGTGTGCAGCACAAAGCCCGCCAGCAGTTGCAGCGGCGCCCGGCTGCCTTTGACGCCTTCGACGATGACGCGGTGGGCGGCATCGCCGGGCCGCGGATGGAGCGGCAATATCCTCGTGTCGCCGAAGCGCTGATCGAGAGCCGCCAAGACGCGCTGCAGGGCTTGCGCCTTGTGTACGATGGTGGCGCGTCCGCGCGGCGCCGCCATGCGGGCCATGAAGCGTGCCCAGCGGTCGAGCTCGTCGTCGGGCATGGCGTGGGCTGCGGCCTTGCCGACATCAGCGGCCAGCGTACCAGCGCCGACATCGTGGTAGGGCGGATTGGCGATGACGTGGCCGAAGCTTTCCTCGGCGAGGCCGGCGGCGCGCAACTCCGCCGCGGACGCCCCGACGGCCGCATTGACGACGCGCACGCGATCACCGAGCCCGTTGCGGCGAATGTTCTCGGCGGCGAGAGTAGCGAGAAGCGGCTCGCGCTCGAGCAGCACCACCTCGGCGGAAGGGATACGGCGCGCGACGCACAAGCCGGCGGTGCCCACACCGGCGCCGACGTCGAGCACGCGCAGCGGGCGGCTCGATTCGCCCGGCACCGTCGCGGCGAGCATCACGGCGTCGAGGCCGGCACGGTAGCCCGAGCGCGGCTGAAGGATGGCCAGCGCGCCGCCGAGAAACGCGTCGTCGGTCACGTCGCCGGGAATGGTATTGGCGGCCTCAGCGGTCATCGCCAACCATCCACTGACCCAAGTCGGCGTCGACGAGCAACTGGCGTGCCGCCTCCCAGCGCTCCTCGGGAACGGCGAGCCGCTGAGCGACGGCGCCGAGGGAGCCCTGGACGGCACTCATGTTGCCGTCGAAGACGGCCGTCTCGATCCCGGCATCCTCGAGAAGGGCCAGGAGAAAGCTCAATAGAACCGGGTCGTTGGTCGTCACGAGGTCGCGCATGGGCACCAGAGTAACCGTCCTTGGCCGGCTGCGGCAAAGTTTGATGGTGCTCGCCCCGCGGGCAAGGCTATACCAATAACAACAAACGAGAACTCGGGAACCTGCCCTTGGCCCAGATCATCCCCCTCGACGCCGCGCGGAACGCCCCGACCGGCCTCCAGCCGCTGCTAGATCTCGTGTCGGCGGACATGGAGGCGATCAACCGCATCATCCTCGACAAGGCGGTCTCCGACGTCGAGCTCATCCCGCAGCTGGCACACCACCTGATCGATTCGGGCGGCAAGCGGCTGCGGCCGATGCTGGCGCTGGCCGCCAGCAAGCTGTGCGACTATCCCGGCCAGGGGCATATCCGCGTCGCGAGCGCGATCGAGTTCATGCACACGGCGACGCTGCTGCACGACGACGTCGTCGACGAGAGCGGGCTCCGGCGCGGCAAGAAGACGGCGCGCATCCTGTGGGGCAACCAGGCGAGCGTGCTGGTCGGCGACTTCCTGCTCGGACAGGCGTTCCGCATGCTGGTGGATGTCGGCTCGCTTCCGGTGCTTAAGATCTTGTCGAACGCCGCGGCGGTGATCGCCGAGGGCGAGGTGATGCAGCTCGCCGCCGCCAACAACACGGCGACGACGGAGGACGAGTACCTCGCCATCATCAACGCCAAGACGGCGGCGCTGTTCTCGGCGGCGGCGGAGGTCGGCGCGGCCATCTGCAATCGTCCCGCGGCGGAACAGGCGGCGCTCAAGGCCTACGGGCGCAATCTCGGCCTCGCCTTCCAGCTCGTCGACGATGCGCTGGATTATTCCGGTGACAGCTCCAACCTCGGCAAGGCGGTGGGCGATGATTTCCGCGAAGGAAAGATCACGCTGCCGGTGATCCTGTCGTTCCGGCGCGGCTCGGAGGAGGAGCGCCGGTTCTGGACGCGCACCATCGCCGAGGGACAGATCGAGGACGGGGACCTCGAGCGGGCTGTGGCGCTGATGAAACAGCACAAGGCCATCGAGGCGACGCTGGAGCGGGCGCGCTCATACGGCGCCGTCGCCCGGGACGCCCTGGCGATCTTCCCGGACAGGCCGGAAAAGGCGGCGATGCAGGACGTCATCGGGTTCTGCGTGCATCGCTCGCACTGAAAAAGCAGCCTCAGTACACACCCATATTGCCCGCCAAAGAGCGCCATCCTAGGATTCGATGCCTTGCAGACAGATCGGGGAACACCGGTGCACTCGCTTCAGCAGATGGTCGGACGCGCCGGCATCGCCGGATATCTCCTTGCCGCCTTGTGCCTTCTCGCAGGCGCCGCCGCGGCTGGCCAATCGTCTGTCCCCGACCCTTCCGGCATCGTCCTCGTCAAGCTCGGCATCAAGGACATGAGCAAGACCGAGCAGGCGAACTTGTGGAAGCTCGTCGACGAGTACGCGACGGTCGATGCGCTGCAGGAGTTCTGCGGCACCAAGCTCAATTTGCAACGCCGCGCGTGGATCGCGGTCAGCTCCTGCGTCGAGCCCACGTCGCTGAAGCAGGTGTTCGGTAAGTTCCGCAACAAAAAGGCCGAGTACCTCAAGCAGTGGCAGACGCTGCACGGCGAGGCCGAGGCCAAGAAGGCCGTGTGCGAGCGCTTCAAGCCGAAGCTCGCCGAATACTCCAAGATCATGAGCGGGCAGATCAACCAGGCCGCGACAGCGTGCCGGAATTGCTTCTTCTGCTAGCCCGGAGAAGGCGCAACAATCTCAGCGTCGACGAACGTCAGCCTCAAGCAGGATAGTGCACTCCCCTCTCGTACTTAAGTACAGGGGCAATTCGCAATTCCTTGTTCCTCCTAGAAAATGAGTGCTGCGGATCCGACGCCAGTGCGGACATGCGGTTGCCGATAAACATATTTTTCACCGCGATTGCTTCATCTCATTTCTCTCGCCGTTTCATCTCTTGCCGTTTCAAAAATTCGAGCTTCATCGATGGGCAATCCATATTCATGAGCATCGCCGCCATTCGCCTCGGACGGCCTCAGTCCGCTCCCTCCCAGAGCCAACACGCTGCTGAAATCGGCGAGCGGGGCAGCCGCCTTGGAATCGAAATCGCCGATATCGCCGCGATCATTGAGGATCTAGGCGCACTCGGCGACGAGCAGATCGAACGCTTGAGGGCCGTCGTTGCCTCCGTTCGCGGGACGAGCAGGACAAATGCATTGCTTTCGCAATCGATGCAGGAAGCGCGGGGCTCGGCAGAACAAACGCGGAAGGTTCTAAGCGACAGCTCTCAATCTGTCGCCACGGCGCTCATGACGGCAACCCAGAATATGCAACAGCTCAGCGAGGGCGTCTTCGGCTTTGTGAGCTCGCTGGAAAAGGTCCGCGCGACGATTGCGGAAGTGCAGAAGGCGAGCGCTGCGATGCGCTCCTTCATCCAAGAGACGCAGATGCTCGCACTCAACGCCGGCGTGGAAGCGGCGAGGGCCGGCACCGCTGGCCGTGGCTTTGCTATCATCGGGGCGCGCGTAAAATCGCTAGCAGACGAGATCGGCACGTTCGGCACACGGAATGAGATGAACCTCACCGCACTGCAAAGCACAATCGATGAGCTCAGCGCATCCGCATCGAGGAGTGCCGCAACGGCGCAGTCGGCTCTGGAGGTGTCCGGCCGTGCATCCCAATCAGCCCGGACCATCCAGTCGCTGGCGCAGAGCGTGCAGCTTCTCACTGAGAACATTGATGCGATGACCGGTCCGGTCAATCAGAATATCGGCGACATCGCGAAGGTACGCGACGATCTGAAAGGCCTCGTCGAGATCGCCAACAAAGCCGACAGCATGCTTTCCGTGGCACACACGCGCGCCGAGGCCATTCTCGGCATCAGCGAAGATTTCATCCTCTTCGTCTCGGAGAGCGGAATCGAAACGGCGGACAGCCCCATCATTGCGCTGTGCCGGAACGCCGCCGGCGAGATGGCGGCATTATTCGAGCGCGCGATCGATAATGGCCAGATCAGCCTCGCTGACCTCTTCGATGAAACCTACCGGCCAATACGCGGCACTGATCCCCAGCAGGTGCTGACGCGCTTCACGGAATTCACCGACCGTCACCTGCCCCAAATTCAAGAGCCCATCCTGACCGAGAACCAACGCATCGCCTTTTGCGCCGCGGTCGATCGCAACGGTTACCTGCCGACCCACAACCTGCGCTATTCCAAGCCGCAAGGCGCCGATCCCGTGTGGAACACGGCCAACTGCCGCAATCGGCGCGTCTTCAATGATCGTACCGGCCTCGCGGCTGCGCGGAGCACGCGCTCCTTCCTCATGCAGACGTATCGCCGCGACATGGGTGGAAAGTTCGTGCTCATGCGGGACGTCTCGGCTCCGATCCTAGTCAAGGGGCAGCACTGGGGCGCCTTGCGCATCGGATTCGCCGCCTAGCCCGGATCAACTGCCGAGAGTGGTGGCGACGATCCACCAATCCTGATGGTTTTCGCGCAGGCGCTCCGCTGCGGCCTTCGCGCGGACGGCATCGGCGAAGACGCCATATGTCGTCGGGCCGGCACCGGAGAGGCTGACATAGAGGCAGTCAGGCAGCGCGGCGAGCGCGGCCTCGGCCATCGCGCTTTCGAACATCAACGCGTGCGCGGCGTCGCGCAGGTCGTTGCCGAGCCCACGCATGTAGGCGAGGAGATGATCTGCCCCATCGAACGTCGGCAGGGGTTCGGGCGCCCCAGCATCCGCGATGGACGGGACCGAGAGCTGCCGGAACACGGCGCGGGTCTTCTCCAGCGGAGCGGCGGCGAGCGGGCACACGAGGACGGCGTCGAGGCGCGGCAGGTGCTCCACCGGCTCGATGTGCTCGCCAACGCCCCATACAAAAGAGGACCGGTCGGCGAGGCAGACCGGCACGTCGGCGCCGAGCGAGGCGGCGACGGCATTCCAATCGATGGTGGTCGACGGGTTCAAGCGGCGCACGGCGCGCAGCACCGCGGCGGCATCGGCCGATCCGCCGCCAATGCCCGCCGCGATGGGCAGGGACTTGACCACCTCGACGCTGCCCAGGGTGAGCCCGGGGTCGGCGGCGGCGAGGCGCTCGAGCGTCACGTCGATGAGGTTGCGCCCGGTGATGGCGCCGGCATAGCCGCCCGACATGACGACCGACGGCGGGGCACCAGGCAAGAACCGAACCTCGTCGCCGACGTCGGCAAAGACGATCAGGCTTTCGAGCAGGTGGTAGCCGTCGGCGCGGCGTCCCAGGACGCGCAGCGTCAGGTTGATCTTGGCGCGGGCGCGCTCGGTGATGACCGTCATCGCTGTAAGCGTTCGCACCCTGCCTTCCCTCCCCCCTTGCGGGGGAGGGCTAGGGAGGGGGGTGTCCACGACATCGAAGGTATTGCACCACCCCCACCCCGACCCTCCCCCATCAAGGGGGAGGGAGAAGTGCAGGGAGCGGTCATTCCCGCGATGATCGGCGAGGGTGGCATCATCCGAAGGCGCTCGATGCATCTGCGGGGATACCGCGGGGCCGTGACAGAAGACGCTATGCGTCAGCGAAGTCTACTCGACCAGCGCCGGGTTGAGCTTGGTCTCCTTGCGGCGCTTCATCTGCACCTTGCGCATCGTCTCGCGGATGCCGGCGCGGGCAGAGATGCTGGGCGGGAGGCCTTCGACGAGCTTCTTCTTGATCTTCTCGAGCTCCTCCGGCTCGGGATCGAGCGTCAGCGCCTGATCCCACTGGAACTTGGCCTCGCGCTCGCGCCCGACGCGCCACAGGGCATCGCCGAGGTGATCGTTGAGAACGGGGTCCTGCGGCTTCAGCTCGACGGCGCGCTCAAGGAAGCGCACGGCCTCGGCGTAGTTGCCGAGCTTGTAGTGAGCCCAGCCGAGGCTGTCGACGATATAGCCGTCGTCGGGTTTCAAAGCGACGGCCTTCTCGATCAGGGACATGCCCTCCTTGAGGTTGCGGTTCTGATCGATCCAGCTGTAACCGAGGTAGTTCAGGGCAAGCGGTTGATCGGGATAGAGCTCGAGCGCCTTCTTGAGGTCGGCTTCGGCGGCGGGCCAGTTCTTCAGGCGCTCATAGCAGGTGCCGCGCGAGTAGAAGACGCTCCAGTGGCGCTTATCGGGCTTGGGGATGAGCTTGATCGCCTGGGTGTAGACGTCGGCCGCCTCACCATAACGCTTGCGGGCGCGCAGAATGTTGCCCAGGGCATCGAGCGGCTTCAGATCGTCCGGGCTCTCCTTGATCAGCTTCTCGAGCAGAACCTTGGACTCGTCGACCTTGTCGAGCGAGTTGAGGTCGAAGGCCTTGCGGATGTCGATCGCCGACTGCAACGCGGTGCCCGGCGGGATGCGGTCATAAGCATCGATCGCGTCCTTGTAGCGCTGGCCCGTCTCGTAGGCGCTGGCGAGAGCGGCGAGCGCGAACGCGTGCTTGGGCTCGGCGTAAAGCGCGAGCTGCAGATAGAGGATGCCCATAGAAAGGCCCCCCTCGCTGGTGAGCGCCTCGCCCAGCCCGTAGAACACCTCGGCCATTCCTTCCGCCGGCGTCGTCACCAGGAGCTCGATTTTCTTGCCGGGGCCGATCTGCTCGCGCAGCTCGCGCACCAGAACGTGGGGCTCCGACTGATTGCGGTCCGTCTGCTGGTCGAGGATCTGATTGGCCAGCGCGAGATTGCCGGAACGAGCGGCGTGGCGGGCGTAGGCGAGCGCGATGCGCAGCGTGGTGGCGTCCTGGCGCATCGAATGCTCGTAGGCCGCCTCAGCCTCCTGCGAGCGGCCGAGAACATCGGCGATCAGCGCCTTGTGATAGTTGAGGTAGAACTGGGCCCACTCGGCCTGCTTGGGCATGTCGAGAATCTTGAGGGCACGCTGCGCGTTGCCCTCGGCGGCAGCAGTCCATGCGCGAGCGAGCGCGCTGGTCAGCTCACCGATGGGTCCGTCGCTGGCCTTGCGGAACTCCTCGTCGGATTTCTTGAAGTCGCGGCTCTTGAACGCCTCGAGCCCGAGCAGCAGGTGCGCCATCCGATTGTTGGCGTCCTTGTCGACGAGCTTGCGCGCCAGCGGAATGGCGCGATCCCAGTGGCCCTCGGTGGCCTCGGTCTGGAACGCCTGCTCGATGATCACCGCATTGGCGGGATCGAGGCCCAGCGCGCTGCGGTAGAAGGAGGCCGCGCTATCGGCGTCGTTGACGCTCTTGGCGACGTTGGCAGCTAGGTAGCTGCCGAGCAGCGAGTGCGAGTCCGTCTCGGTGGTGAAGTCGTTGGCAGCTTGCGCGGTGCTGAGACCGAAGGCGAGGATGCCGATGGCGGTTGCCGATGATTGGAACACCTTGCGAAGGCTGGCCCGCATTCACACTGATCCTTCTAGGAGACCGGGGACTGATTCCCGCCGTGCCCCAGCGTAGCAAATAACGCGGCGATTTGGCGACCTCCGCGCGGCAAGTAACGTTGAATCTGCATTATGCCGCGCGTCCATATTTTGCCCGCCGACAGCAGCTAGCCGGCTCACATTCCGGCATAATTCGGGCCGCCGCCACCCTCGGGGCAGACCCAGTTGATGTTCTGGCTCGGATCCTTGATATCGCAGGTTTTGCAGTGGACGCAGTTCTGCGCGTTGATCTGGAAGCGCGGATCCCCACCAGGCTCGGCAACGACCTCATAGACCCCCGCCGGGCAGTAACGCTGAGCAGGCTCGGCAAATTCCGGCAAGTTAATGGCAATCGGAACCCGGGGGTCGGCGAGCTTGAGGTGAACCGGCTGGTTCTCCTCATGGTTGGTGCCGGAGAACGACACATTGGTCAGCCGGTCGAAGGTCAACACGCCGTCCGGCTTGGGATAGGCGATCGGCTGGGCGTTCTCGGCGCGCTTCAGGGTCGCGTAGTCGGGCTTTTTGTGTCCGAGCGTGAAAAGCCCGCCCGGAATGAGCGTGTTGATCCACATGTCGAGGCCGCCGAGGGCGATCCCGAGGTAAGTGCCGAAGCGCGACCAGAGGGGCTTGGCGTTGCGGACGGGCTTCAAGTCCTTGGCGATGTCGCCCTCGAGGACTGCCGTCTCGTAGGCCGTGAGCTCGTCGTGCGCGCGGCCATCGGCAAGCGCGGCAAATGCCGCCTCGCCGGCGGCGATGCCCGACAGGATGGCGTTGTGGCTCCCCTTGATGCGCGGCACGTTCATGAATCCCGCCGAGCACCCCAGCAGCGCGCCGCCGGGGAAGATGAGCTTGGGGATCGACTGCCAGCCGCCTTCGGTGATGGCGCGCGCGCCGTAGCCGATGCGCTTACCGCCCTCGAACGTCGTGCGAACGGCGGGATGCGTCTTGAAGCGCTGGAACTCCTCGTAAGGAGAAAGGTACGGGTTCTCGTAGTTGAGGTGCAGCACGAAGCCGACGGCCACGAGGTTGTCGCCGTAGTGGTAGAGGAACGAGCCACCGCCAGTGCGATCATCGAGCGGCCAGCCGAAGGAGTGCTGCACGAGGCCGGGCCGGTGCTTCTCGGGCGCGATGCGCCACAGCTCCTTGAGACCGATGCCGAACTTCTGCGGCTCGCGGCCGTCGGTCAAACGGAACTGCTCGATAAGGCCCTTGGTCAGCGAGCCGCGCGCGCCTTCGGCAAAGAACGTGTACTTGCCGCGCAACTCCATGCCGCGGACGAAGCTCTCGGTCGGCCGGCCGTCGCGGCCGACACCCATGTCGCCGGTGGCGATGCCGACCACGGCGCCGCTCTCGTCATAGAGAACCTCGCTGGCGGCGAATCCTGGGTAGACCTCGACGCCGAGCTCGGCGGCCTGCTCGCCCAGCCACGTGACGAGCGCCCCGAGGCTGACGATGTAGTTGCCGTGGTTGCCCATAAGCGGCGGCATGAAGATGTTGGGCAGCCGCAGCGCCTTCGTCTTGGTCAGGAAGTAGAAGCGGTCGTCGGTGACGGCCGTCTCGACGGGGGCGCCCTTCTCCTTCCAGTCGGGGATGAGGCGGTTAAGGCCCTTGGGGTCGATGACGGCTCCGGAAAGAATGTGCGCGCCGACTGCCGAGCCTTTCTCCACCACCACCACGGAGACCTCGCTGCCGGCCTCGGCGGCGAGCTGCTTCAGGCGGATCGCTGCGGCAAGACCTGCGGGCCCCGCGCCGACGATGACGACGTCGAACTCCATCGCCTCTCTGGGCGGCAACTCGGCTGCGATCTCGGCCTCGGCCATAGCGGGTGTCACCTCGTTGTCGGGGAACCTTCAAATATCTCTAAAGTGGTCGTAGGTCTCCTGGGGCAGCAGCGTCAAGCGCCGCGGGGCCGCGATATTGCCGCGACTTGCCTTCGAGCGGCGGCGATGGCGCTGTCGGGCAATTGCGCCGTGCTATAGGGTGCCGGCCATGATCGAGGACGAGACAGCGCGGACGGCCTTCGGGCGCATCCTTGCCTGGTACGAGGCGATGGGTGTCGATGCGGCCGTTGGAGAGGCGCCCGTCGATTGGCTGTCGCGCGGCGACAAGGCTCCCGGCGCCGGCTTTTCTCTCGCCGGAGCGGCGCCGGTTTCCGCGACCTCAGCGGCGCCCGCCAAAGCTGGCGCCTCGACGCGGCCTCCACTCTCGCCAGCTGCGGCTCCGCGCCATGCTCCGGCTGCTGCAACGGCAAGGCCGGCGCGGCAGTTCCCGGCGCGCGCGCCCGCCGCGGGTGAACCTTCTGTCGATCTTGCTCAAGTGCAGAGCCTTGCCGAGCTCAGGGCGCGCCTTACGAGCTTCGAGGGCTGCGGCCTCAAGGCGACGGCCAAGAACCTCTGCCTCTACCGAGGCGCGGAGCAGGCCCCGCTGATGATCATCGGCGAGGCCCCCGGACGCGAAGAGGACCTAGAAGGCAAGCCGTTCGTCGGCCGCGCCGGGCAGTTACTCGACAAGATGCTGGCAGCCATTGGCATGGACGAGAGCAACGTCCACATCACCAACATCGTCTACTGGCGGCCGCCGGGAAACCGCACGCCGACCCCGCAGGAGGCGCTGGCCTGCCGCCCGTTCCTGGAACGGCAGGTGGCACTCGTTAAGCCGAAAGTGGTGCTGGCCCTCGGGGGCGCGGCGGCAAAGGGGCTGTTCGATGTCGCCGACGGGATCATGCGCATCCGCGGGAAGTGGCGCGAGATCGAGATGGGCGGACATCAGGCAAAGGCCATGGCGACGCTGCACCCCGCTTATCTCTTGCGGACACCGGCCGCGAAGGGCATGGCCTGGCGCGACTTGCTCGCGGTCAAGGCAGCGCTAAGCTGAAACAGCGAAGAACGGAAATGGCAAAGATCGACGAGAGCTTCGAGTTCAAGCCACTGCGCATCGCGACACTGACGGTGTCGGATACGCGCGACAAGGCGACGGACAAATCCGGCGACGTGCTGGAGGAGATGATCCGCGAAGCGGGGCACGCGCTGATCAAGCGCGAGATCGTGACGGACGACCTCACGCAGATCCGCGCCAAGGTCGAAAGCTGGGTCGCAGATCCGGGCATCGAGGTGGTGATCACGACGGGAGGCACCGGCTTCACCGGGCGCGACGTTACGCCGGAAGCCGTGAAGCCGCTGTTCGAAAAGGAAATCGAGGGCTTCTCGGTTGTCTTCCATTTGCTCTCGTTCAAGAGCGTGGAGACGTCCACCATCCAGTCTCGGGCGTGCGGCGGCACCGCCAACGGGACGTATATCTTCTGCCTGCCGGGATCTCCGGGCGCGTGCAAGGATGCGTGGAACGGCATTCTCAAGTGGCAGTTCGACAGCCGCCACCGGCCCTGCAACCTCGTCGAGATACTGCCGCGGCTCAAGGAAGGTCGCAGCTAGCCTTCGTCTCAGAAGCTGGTGCGGCCGCGCTCGATCGCGGCCATCTCGAGCGTGGCATTGGCGCTGTCGAACAGCGCGGCCGCAAGCTGACCACTGACGACGAGCATCAGGCCGAACAGTGCCGCCGGAACACCGAGCATGACGCCGAACGGTGCGCCGAGCAGCACGATGGCCGAGAGCTCGGCCACAGTGCCGGCGATGCCTGCCGCCGCAGCGACGATGCCGGAGAGCAATATCACCCAGCCGATGCTGCTCAGCGCGTGGGCGAAGAACTTGCTGATGCGGAAGCGCGCATGGAAGGCGGGAACCTCCGCGGCCTGAGCGTGCTCGCGCGAGATGATCTGGGGGAGTGCGCCGGCGGCCGCGGCTTGCGGCTCGGAGGCGTAGCCCTGCGGAGGATTGTTGGCGACGTTGTAGACCCGCTGCTGGCCGGTGGACGGCGGGGTCGGCTGGCTCTGTGCAGGCTGGGCGCCTGAAGGAGTGCCCTCACGCGTGCGGGCGACGCGCGCCTCGCCCCAGCGCCACTCGGCGATGCGGAACAGACCCTCGCGCGCTTCCTGCGCTTCGGGCGTGCCGCCGTGCTGCTCAACGAGATGGCGATAGAACTGGAGGGCATAGTCCATCTTGCCCTCAGCCTCGGCCCGACGCGCGGCCTGAAGCACCTGCACGGGCGTGAACTGCACCGATGTCTGCACCATGACGCTACCCCCTGATGCTCTTACTCGAGCGGTGCAAGGCTACCACTGTCAACCGCGAATGTCCGCATCAACGCTGCGGTAAGCGCGGCAAAACCACAAACTTTCCTAATGCAGATGCCCGGCACATTGTCGCGGACCCACCCGTCCAACGCGTCCACCCTAGAGATCGTTCGTCGAGCAGATGCGCTCGATGTGCAGTCCCGGGAAGCCGACCATCATCTCTGCAAGCCGCCCGCTCGTCGATGCACGCGGACGCGGCTGCAGCTCGACGAGCCAGTAGCCGCGGGCCCCGCGCGCCCTGAGCGCCGCGCCGACATGCTGCACCTTGAAGGAGGAAACACCGGCGCCGACGACGAGCACCGGAAAATCGAGCGGCATGTCGCTGACACGCGGAAGCGCACCGTTCTCCACCGAGACCTTATCGACGGTATCCTTGTCGATGCAGAGGATGCGGCCGGAAGCGGAACGGCCAACGGGTTTGCGCCGGCGGACCGGCAGTGCGCGAGGCGGCAACGGCAAGGATGCAAGACGCGGCGAGGACGTGACGGACACAGCTTTTACCCCCGTAAAGCGCTGAGTTTGACTAAGCCATCTAAATCTAACGGCAAAATGATGACCGCGCGAGATTCATCGGCGCGGAGGCAGCTTCAGGTCTCGATCTGGCGAGCGGAGAGATGCAGCGCGTGGCGCAAACGCTGGGCGAAATTGCCGAGTGCGCCGCGGAGGTAGCCCTCGCGGCGATAGCGCGCGGCATTGGAGACGGCGCGGGTCGTGAGCAGCTTCACCCGGCGCGGGCCGAGGCGGCGCACGAGATCGACATCCTCCATCATCGCCAACGGGCGATGGCCGCCAATGGTGTCGTACTGGCGTCGGGAGACGAGGAGACCCTGCTCCCCATGCGGCGTGCGCATCAGCGCGCAGCGCAGACGCGCAAGGCACTCGAGCGATCGCGGCGCAAAGCCATCGTCGTCGAGGGCGAAGCGGAACGCCGCCGCGACGTGGCGCGATGCCCCGCGATCGACGCGCTCCATGAAGTTGTCGGCTTCGCGTTCCCAGCCAGCATCAAGCACCGTGTCGGCGTTGAGGAACAAGAGCCAGGGATGGCGCGCGGCGTGCGCTCCGGCGCGAAGCTGGGCACCGCGGTTGGCCGGTGCTGTGACGACCTCGGCTCCCGCATGGTCGGCGATCTCGCGCGTGCGGTCAGTCGAGCCGCCGTCGACGATAATCACCTCCCGCACGGTGCCATCGAGCGCCGCCGGCACGAGCGCGGTAAGCGTCGCGGACAGAGACTCCTCGGCGTTGAGCGTGGGGATGACGACGGAGATCATGCCGGCTTCTCTGCCATGGGGCGTGCCGGCTCAACAACCGCAAATGCGGGCTTGCCGTCCTGTCGCGCATGTTTCCCCGCAACTGTTCTTGATTTGTTCTACGTATCCCATTAGCTTGCCGATGTCAGGCTTCGAGAGGCGAGGACGTGCAGAGGCGGCAACGAGAAAAGCCGATGGTCGAGGCGACGCCGGGCGGTCTCGTCGACGGGGAACGCCGGCGCGGGCGCGGGGCGCGCTCGAACCATACCGGGCGCTT
>JAEXXM010000057.1 GCA_023405815.1 Pseudomonadota bacterium
CTGACGCGCTCAAAGACGCGTTCGGCGCCGGTCGACTGGTGCGCCCTCGGGTTGCGCGAGGGCAAGGCGCGGGCGCTGGTGGTCAATTCCGGCAACGCCAACGCATTCACCGGTAAGAAGGGGCTCGAAGCGGTGGTGATCACTGCCGATGCGGCGGCGGCGGCCGTCGGCTGCGCACCCGGGGAGGTGTTCATCGCCTCGACCGGCGTGATCGGGGAGCCGCTCGAAGCCACCAAGTTCGCGCACCTTCTCGACAGGCTCGCCGGCGAAGCGAAGGCCGGCATGTGGCATGCCGCGGCGCGCGCGATAATGACCACGGACACATTCCCGAAGCTCGCGACGCGAACAGCTAAGATCGACGGGCACGAGGTCGTGATCAACGGCTTCTGCAAGGGCGCGGGCATGATCCAGCCGGACATGGCGACGATGCTCTGCTTCGTCTTCACCGATGCGCCGATCGATGCCGCGGCGCTGCAGCCGCTCGTCGCCGAGAGCGCCGACCGAACGTTCAACTGCGTCACCATCGACGGAGACACCTCGACCAGCGATACGCTCCTCGTGTTCGCGACCGGCGAAGCGGAAAAGCGCGGCTGCCCGCGCATCACCGAGGCGACCGATCCGCGCATCGGCGACTTCGCCGCAGGACTGCACAGCCTCTTGCGCGAGCTCGCCATTCTCGTCGCCAAGGACGGCGAGGGGATCACAAAGTTCGTCACCGTCGAGGTCGAAGGGGCCGAGGACGATCGCGCGGCGAAGCGGATCGGGCTGGCAATCGGCAACTCGCCGCTGGTGAAGACAGCGATCGCCGGAGAGGACGCCAACTGGGGACGGGTGGTGATGGCTGTCGGCAAATCGGGCGAAGCCGCCGATCGCGACAAGCTGTCGATCCGCTTCGGCGACATCCTCGTCGCGCACGAGGGGGAACGCGCGCCGAGCTACAAGGAGGAGGAAGTCGCGCTCTATATGAAGCGACCGGAGATCACACTGCGGGTCGACCTCGGCATCGGCCCGGGACGGGCGACGATCTGGACGTGCGACCTGACGCACGGATACATCGACATCAACGCCGACTACCGCAGCTAGCTGAGCCCCCATGGAACATAATTTTTGGATCGAGCGCTGGAACAAGCAGGATATCGGATTCCACCAGGCGGACTTCGATCCGGCGTTGGGCAAGTACTGGTCGCAGCTCGATGTGCCCGCGGGAGCGCGCGTGCTCGTGCCGCTGTGCGGCAAGAGCCTCGACATGGTCTGGCTGGCGCAGCAAGGGTATAGCGTGATCGGGGCGGAGTTGAGCGAGCGCGCGGTCGATGACTTCTTCTCCGAGCGCGGGCTTGCGCCTGATACGCGGTGCGAGGCGGACTTCATCGTCAAATCGTCTGGGCCATACGAAATCTGGTGCGGCGATTTCTTTGCGCTTCCGCAGTCGGCCGTTGCCGGTGTCAGTGGCGTCTATGATCGCGCCGCATTGGTTGCACTGCCGGCCGATTTGCAGCGGCGCTACGCGGCGAAGATGAAGTCGCTTCTTCCCGATGCGCAGATCCTGCTCGTCTCGCTCGACTACGATCAGCGCGAGATGTCAGGGCCGCCGTTCGCGACGCCGCGCACGACCATCGAAGACCTTTTCTCGGATCACTACGATTGCACCGAGCTCGTCGTGAAGGACGTGCTCGCGGGGTATCCGCACTTTCAGCAGCGCGGCGTGACGGCGCTCACAGGGGCTGCGTATGTGCTGAGGCCGCGCTGACAATGAGTGGAAACAATTCACCCGCCCGGGCCGCTGACACGCGGCGCGAGCGGGGAAATGTCGAAGCGAAAACTAACGATGGTGGCGGTGGAAATGGCGGCAGACCTTGACCCACTTCGTCCGCTTCTTGCCGAACTTCCAGACGGTCTTCTTGACCATGTGGCAGCGGTAGCCGTCACGCGGGGCCGCATCGGCGGGGGTGGGGACCGCAGCCATGGCGAGCGGTGCGGCGAGCAAAGCCATCATTGCAAAGTACTTCATCATCATCTCCTCAACTGTCCAACTGCTGCTTCAGGTGCCGTTGCGTCCGTCACTCTGCGCGAGCATCGAGAACAACGCGGAGCGCACGAGGCGTCCGTCGCCTGCCTCGAAGATTCCCAAAGACTGAATGGATGTTCAGCGGAGGGGATTGCGAACTCGATGGCCTGCAAGGAGTGCGTTGGAACCGTCACACCACTCCGGAGCAAAGGTGGTATTTACGCCATATCGGTTGGCAGGCTGACATTTCTCTCGTAGGTGGCATACTCCGTGCGAGGGAATCGCATTGGATCGGAGATACAAGCGCCTTGAAGACGAGCGCGGGCATCGCGGCATTGGCGGCCATAGCGGCATGGGCAACCTGCGCCCAGCCCGCCGTGGCCGGCTCAGCCGTGGTCTTCGAGCTCGGTGAAGGCCATGTCCTCTATGCCGAAGACCTCGATGCGCCGTGGTATCCGGCCTCGCTGACCAAGATGATGACGGCCTATCTGGCCCTCACTGCCATCCGCGAGAATCGGGCGACGAAAGATACCAAGATCTTCATGTCGCCGGCGGCCTTCAAGCAACCGCCGACGCGACTGGGCCTCAAGGTCGGCAAGGACATCACGCTCGAGGAGGCGCTGCGGGCGCTGATCATGCGCTCAGCGAATGACGTCGCGGTCGCGATCGCGGAGACGCTGGGCGGCGACGAAGCCTCGTTCGTCAAGCAGATGAACCAGATGGCGGCGCGCCTCGGCATGACGCATACGCACTTCATCAACCCGCACGGGCTGCCGGCCGAGCAGCAGGTGACCACCGCACGCGACATGGGCATCCTCTCGCAGGCGCTGCTGCGCGACTTCCCCGAAGAAACACCACTCTACGCCCTGACACAGACGAACATCGGCAAGATCACCATCGGCACGCACAATGCGCTGCTGACGGCCTTCCCCGGGGGGGACGGCATCAAGACAGGGTACACGTGCGCCTCGGGGTACAACCTTGCCGCCAGCGCCACGCGCAACGGACGCAAGCTGATCGCCATCATTCTCGGTGAAGGCAGCAGCAACGCGCGAACGGCGCGGGCGGCGGCGCTGCTCGAGAACGGTTTCCGCACCTACGATTGGAAGACCGCCTTCCCGATCGCCCGGCTGCAGAACTACCCGAGCGAGGTGATCGGTGCCGGCTTCGAGCCGGACGCGGGGATGCTGGACCGCTTCCGGGCCTGTGCCGCCCCCCCGCCGCCGCCCCCGCAGGAGACGGCGAGCGCCGCCGGAAACGCAAAGGCGCAAGGCAAGCCCGACGTCAAATCGGACGTGAAGAAGGTTTCGGCCAAACCGGCCGGCAGCACGACCAAAAAGACGCACGCCAAAAAGAAGAAGAAGCGGCAGCCGCTCGACTGACGTACCGCCTAGGCGGCGCCCCGCTCCTCGGCGAGTTGGCGTCTCTGCCGCTCGTCCTGGTCGCGCACCAGCCAGAACACCGCTCCGAGCGCGAGGATCACGGCGGCGAGCCCGAAGAGATAGAGCGCGTCCGTCTTTCCGGGCTCAAGGATGATCAGCTTGCGCAAGGCGGCGAGCATGGCGATGAGCACGACCGTACGAACCTGCACGATGCTGTCCGCCCGCTGTCCGGCGACCAGCAGCGACTTCTTGAATTCGAGGGCGATTATGACGACGAAGAACGCGCCAAACAGCGCCTGGAACGCCGAATAGTCGGTGAGGTCGAGCCCCGTAGCCACCACCACCTCGGCGACGACCTTCATCGTCAGGTTCCACAGCGCCAAGAGGATCACCAGCGCCATCAGCGCGGTGAGGACGAAGATAATCATCTCCTCGAACCGCTGGTAGAAGCTGAGCGGCTCCCACCGGCGTCGCGTCGCGGAAATCTCGTCTTTGAGCTTGATCACGCATGCCTTCTTTCTACGCGCGCAGCAGAAGGCCGCGCACGCTCTAATGGGTTATTTCCGGCCGAGTCATTTAGGACACCTTCGCCTCGATTGCATCCCAGATGAGGGCGGCAATGTCGTTGCCCCCGAACTCCTTCACCTGACGAATTCCCGTGGGCGATGTGACGTTGATCTCAGTCAGATAGGGGCCGATCACGTCGATGCCGGTGAAGAGCAGCCCGCGCTTTTTGAGCTCGGGCCCGAGGCGGGTGCAGATCTCCTCGTCACGCTTCGTCAGCTTAGTCGGGCGCGCGGTGCCACCGACGTGCAGGTTGGAGCGCGTCTCGCCGGCCTGCGGAACGCGGTTGATGGCGCCGGCCACCTCACCGTCAATGAGGATGATGCGCTTGTCGCCGTCCCGCACCTCGGGGCGGTACTGCTGCACCATGAACGGCTCGCGGAACACGGTCTGGAACAGCTCTACGAGCGAGCCGGTGTTGCTGTCGTCCTTGCTGATGCGGAAGATGGCGGCGCCGCCATTGCCGTAGAGCGGCTTCAGGATGACGTCGCCCATCTCCTTGCGAAACGCCTGCACGTCGTCGAGCGAGCGCGTGACGATGGTCGGCGGCATCAGATCGAGGAAGTCGAGGACGAAGATCTTTTCGGGGGCATTACGAACGTGCGCGGGATCGTTCACGACGAGCGTCTCTGGATGGGTGCGTTCCAGAAGATGGGTCGTGGTGATGTACGCCATGTCGAAAGGCGGGTCCTGACGCAGCAGGACGACGTCGCGATCGGATAGGTTCTCAACGCGCTGATCGGAGAGCTGATAGTGCGCGCCGATCCTGTCCTCGACCTTCAGCGTCGCGCCGCGGGCCAAGAGCCTATTGCTGTGCAAGGCAAGGTTCGGCGGCGTGTAGTAGAAGAGGTCGTGCCCGCGCCTCTGCGCCTCGAGCAGGATGGCGAAGGTGGAATCGCCGCGGATGTCGATCCGCTCGATCGGGTCCATCTGGCAGGCGACGCGTAGGGGCATGCGAGGCTCGCTTGAAAGAGGCTGGGGCGCAGTTGGTAACCCGACAGGCGCTGGCGCGCAAAGCGCCAATGGTCGGACCGGCGCGCTAAAACCCGTTCTCGATGTGGCGGGGCCAGCGGCGCGGGAGGAGCAGCATCAGGTCGAAGCCCTGCTCGTAGGCGTGGTAGCGCGGACGATAGGCCAGCCAGTAGTCGGCGGCATTGCGGATGCGCGCCGCCTGGCGATCGCCGACGGCGGCTTCCAGGGCGTCGCGCGTCGGGCGCCGCTTCACCTCGACGAAGGCGAGGCGCTTGCCGCGCACGGCGATGATGTCGATCTCGCCGGCGCGCGTCTTCACGTTGCGGCCAAGAATGCGGTAGCCCTTGGCGACAAGAGCGGCAGCCGCCAGCAGCTCGGCGAAGCGTCCGCGGCGCAGCCGAGCCCGCCGCACCCCGGCGTCGACCGGCCGGCGCGGCCGCTTCCCCATCATTGGCCGTCCTTGCGGAGTTTGACGCCAAGGTCGTAGACGCGGCTTTTGGGGACGCCCAGGACATCGGCGACGGCCTTGGCGGCGTCGCGCAGGCTCATGGTGCCGAGCGCGTCCGTCAGCTTGGCGGCGACTGTGTCGTCGCTGATCTCTCCCTCCTCGGGCGGCCCGACGAGAATGACGGCCTCGCCCTTGACGGTCTGGCCTTCGAGCGCCGCCGCAAGCTCATCGAGGGACCCGCGGCGAACCTCCTCGTGCAGCTTGGTCAGCTCACGGGCCAGCGCGGCAGGGCGTGGACCGAGGACGGCGGCGAGATCAGCCAGGGCTTCGGCAATGCGCGAAGGCGCCTCGAAGAACACGAGCGTCGCCGGCACCGCGGCCAGCTCGGCGATGCGGGTGCGGCGGGCCGCGGACCTCGGCGGCAGGAAGCCGGCGAACAGGAACGCGTCAGTCGGGAGGCCGGCAACCGCCAGCGCCGTCAAAGTTGCAGAGGCTCCCGGCAGTGCCTCGACGCGGTGGCTCGCGTCGAGCGCCTCGCGCACCAGCTTCCAGCCGGGGTCGGACACGAGCGGGGTGCCGGCGTCGGAGATGAGAGCGACGCGCCGGCCGGCTGCCAGCTCGGCAAGCACGCGGGGGCGCTCCCTGGCGGCGTTATGCTCATGATAGGGCCTTGTCGGCGCGTCGATGGCGTAATGCGCCAGAAGGGTGCGGCTGTGGCGCGTGTCCTCGCAGAGAATGGCGTCGGCGCGGGCGAGAACCGCGAGGGCACGTAGCGTGATGTCCCCGAGATTGCCGATCGGGGTGGCGACGACGTAAAGGCCGGGTGCCAGCTCGGCGGCGAGATGGCGCCGCATCTCACTGGATATCCTGTTGATGATCGGGCCTCCCCGAGTGTCGGGCGGGGCGTCGTCGGGGGCCTCTCCTGGGGGCATGACAGGGTGACTTTCGCAGTTGCGAGGTTGAATGTTCACGATAGTGGCTGAGAGGCACTTTTCGACCGCGAATCGAACGTCTAACCAGAGGGATAGACGACTCGTTACCGGGCTCCGGCGATCGGTGCCATTGTGACGGACGCGGAACGGCCGGGCAACGCCAGGGGGAACCCGGATTGATGAAACTGGGCTTGCAGCGAGCCAGTGGCGGGGGGCGCGGAGGCGCCGCTGCACTTATATTGTGCGGCCTGTTGATGGCCGGCTGCTCGACGAGCGGCATGGGACCAGCCGAGGCGCCGAGCGCATCGCTGGCGCCACCGCCGGGCCAGAGCCAGGGCCAGATCCGCGCCCCGGTGAAGATCGCGCTCCTGCTGCCGATGGGCGGCATGGGAGAATCCGCGGCGGTCGCCAAGAGCCTCAAGCAGGGCGCCGAGATGGCGCTTTTCGAGGTCAACGATCCGAACGTCGAGCTGATCACCAAGGATGACGGTGGCACGCCGGCCCGCGCCCGGGCGGCAGCGGACGAAGCGATCAAGGAAGGAGCCGAGATCATCATCGGCCCGCTGATGTCGCAGTCGGTGAGCGGGGTCGCGCCGGTCGCGCGCGAGGCCAAGGTGCCGGTGCTATCGTTCTCGAACAACACGCAGGTGGCCGGCGACGGGATCTACCTGATCAACTTCCTCGCCGAGCAGGAGGTCGACCGGATCGTCTCGTTTGCCGCGGCGCAGGGCAAACGCCGGTTCGCGGCCCTGATCCCGGACGATGCGTTCGGCAATGTCGTCGAGACAGCTTTCCGAAACGCCGTGCAGCATAACGGCGGCACGGTCGCCGTGGTTGAGCGCTATCCGCTGTCGCCCAATGGCATGCTGGCGCCGGCCAAGCGCGTGGTCGAAGCGATCAAGGCGGCGGACGACCAATTGGCGCCGGTAGACGCGCTATTCCTGCCGGGCGGGCAGGAGTCGCTGCCGCAGATCGGGCCGGTGATCGCCTATTCCGGCCTCGACACGAAGAAGGTGAAGCTGCTCGGCACCAGCGCCTGGGACTTCCCGACCATCGGGCGGGAGACGGCGTTCGTCGGCGGCTGGTATCCGAGCCCCGACCCGATGGCCTGGCGCGCATTCTCGGAGCGGTTCGCGAAGACGTTCGGCACGGCTCCGCCGCGCATCGCCTCGATCTCCTATGACGCGGTGAGCTTCGCCATCGGCCTTGCCAGCAACGCGCCGGGCGCGCGCTACACGCAGGCGAACCTGACCCGGGCCGGCGGCTTCTCGGGTGTCGACGGGATCGTGCGCTTCAATTCAGACGGGCGCAGCGAGCGCGGACTTGCCGTCGTCGAGGTGCAGAGGATCGGATCGGCCGTAGTCGATCCGGCGCCGGCGAGCTTCGAGGCGACGACCAGGCTTTCGTCGGCAGCGCCGACGCAGACGGGATCGATCCCGGCGCCGAACTAGGCAGCGAGCGCGTCGCGGGAGCGCTGCGGAGCCGGCTTGCGGTCCGCCTCGGCGAGAACCGCGCGCAGGCCGGAGACGTCGGCCGGCAGTCCCATGACAGGGCGCAGATCGTGCAGAAGCTGGGTCAGCGCGTAGTCGGCTGAATCGAGCTGGCGGGCGGCGGCGGCGTTGAGGCTCTTGATGCGCTGGAAGCTCGCCAATGCCGCCGTGATGATGCCGGTGGCGCGGCGCCAATGGTCCTCGGCGGAGATGCGCATGGGCTCGGCGACCCGAACCACCTCGCGCGTGGCGCGCCCGGAAATCTCGTGCAATGCCACAGCGGTCGAGACGCTCGATAGGCCGAGGAGGGCGATGTTTTTGTAGGCGGCGAGGCGTCGGAGCATGGGGTGCAGCGTCGATATCTGGAGCCGAGTTGCATGAGCCCCGATCTTTCGGTCGAGGTCCTCAACAGCACGCGAAACGGACGCAAGCACGCGAAGAAGCACAACGATCTGCTTATTCGCCTTTTTTGACAACAGCTTCTGCAAGTTTGCTTTCATGGCGTTGCTCTTTGGAAACGGAGCCGATTGCACCTAAAGCGTTATCTTTTCAGACAAGCGTTAGCGAAGCGCTAACCACGCTTCAGTCCGGCTTCTGTGCCAATGGCTTGGCGGAAATAGCTGCGATCTGAAGTGCGCTGACGGCGGGAATGCGCCATCAGAGGTCGGCTTTTCTGCCGACTACCTACTCCAGGCCGACCCTGTGGCGAATGTCGGCGGGCGTAGCGCCCGCTGCCCGCAGCTCGGCGAGGCCGATGTCGCCGGCACTCTTCGACAGCTTGCGGCCTTCGGCGTCGGCGAGCAGCCGGTGATGGTGGTAGGCGGGCTCCGGCAGCCCCAAGAGCACCTGGAGCAAACGGTGCAGGTCGGTCGCCGCGTAGAGGTCGCTTCCGCGCGTGACATGGGTGACGCCCTGACGGGCATCGTCGACGACAACGGCGAGATGATAACTGGCGGGGACGTCCTTGCGCAGGATCACGGCATCGCCCCAGCGCTCGGGATGGGCTTCGACGACGTGAGGCGTGCCGGATTCGTCGATCTCGGTGAAGGTCAGCGCGGCCCCGCCGAGCCGCTCGCGCGCCAGGACGAGCGCCCGCTCCATGTCGATGCGCAGCGCGAAGCGCTCGCCATTCTGCATGCGGGCTTCGATCTCGCTGCCCGGCATGCGCTTGTGCAGACCGGGATAGAGCGGTGCTCCGTCGGGATCGAGGGAGCCCGTCGCCGCGGCCTCGATCTCGGTGCGGGAAGCAAAGCAGGGGTAAAGCAGCCCTCGCGCCTCTAGCCATTGCGCCGCCTGGGCATAGATGGCGAAGTGCTGCGACTGGCGCAGGACTGGCTCCTCCCACCGAATGCCGAGCCAGGCGAGATCCTCGATTATGCCGGCAACGTACTCCTCGCGGCAGCGGGTGACGTCGATGTCCTCAATACGGAGAAGGAAGCGGCCACCGGCGCGCTGCGCCATGTCGAAGGCCGTGAGCGCCGAAAGGGCATGGCCGAGGTGCAGCGGGCCGTTGGGGCTCGGCGCGAAACGAAAAACGGGAACCGTCATGAAGGTGCGCGCAGCCTCAGTCGCATTCGCCCGATCGGCCTGCACCCGGGGTATAGCTGCGCGCCACGGCTTCGAGGATGCGGTTATAGAAGCGCCGCTCGGACTTCGGATAGACCATGGCCCAACTGTTTATCAGCTTGCCTCCGCAGGTAAAGCTGACGCGCTCGTAGAACTCGCGGTCGCCGAGGGTGCCCGACAGAACGAACCACTTGCGGCGCATGGGAGCGTAGTCGATCTCGGCGCCGGCGTAGTTCTCCTGCAGCAGGAAATTGCGGTAGTCCTCGAGGCTCGTCGAATCCTCGTTGGCGAAGGCGCCGACGAGGAGCTGGGCCTTGCCGTCGCGCGAGACGAGGACGCGGCCCTCGTCGGTCCGGGGTTCGCCGCGCTGCTCGAAAACCTCGATGGGATAGGCGATGAGAAAGCCGTGACGCTCATTGCGCAGGGTCGCCCAGTCGCGCCGCCAATCGGCCGCCAATGCGACGAAGGCCAGCAAGGAAGCGGCCAAGAGAGAAGCCGGAAGGACTACTGCCAATCGCGCCCGCAATATCATCGCCGAGCACTCCGACATATGCCTGAACAGGGGCGCACGCTTTGCGAGCGCGCGCCTTAGACATTACGTTGCATGCGGAGTTTGGAGAAGCGCCACGGTTAAGCCATGCACATGAAGCGCGCACAAATCGGCGCGATCGTTCTCGACGACCAGCACATGCTCAAGGGCGTGCGCTCGCTCAGCCGCAAATGCCCGCACATGCGCATGGTGCGCGAGCTGACGGGCATTCCATCGGTGCGCCGGCACGCGTCCGGCTTCGAGGGCCTGGCACGCATCGTCGTCGGGCAGCAGCTCTCGCTGGCGAGCGCACAGGCGATCTGGGGGCGCGTTCAGAGCGCAGTGCGTCCGATGACGGCGCGCGCGCTTCTAAAGCTGAGCGATGAAGAGCTGCGCGCCGCCGGTCTCTCGCAGGTCAAGGTGCGCACGTTGCGCGCGCTGAGCAAGGAGATCGTCGGCGGCCTCGATCTCGATCATCTGTCGGAGCTGCCGGAAGAGAACGTCCATGAAGTGCTGACCGCACTGCCAGGCATCGGGCCGTGGAGCGCCGACATCTACCTCTTGTTCTGCCTCGGGCGCGCCGATGCCTTCGCGGCCGGCGATCTCGCCCTGCAGACCGCGGTGCGTGCGGCGCTGAGCCTCAAAGAGCGCCCTTCGCGCGATGAGCTTTTCGACATCGCCGAGCGTTGGCGCCCATGGCGCGGAGTCGCGGCTCATCTTCTGTGGGCTTACTACAAGGTCGCGGACCGAGCGCTGTTGTTCCCGAAAAGCTCATAATTTGCGGGGCCTTAGGAGCGCCGGCCACAGCTTTGCCGCGAGCTGGCGCGGGAGCTTCACAGAGTTGATATGCGCCGCTAGTATCCCGGCCGAACTTTCGGGAGAACGCGATTCGCAGGACTAAACGTACAGGACGCCCGTAACGTGGATGCGCATACGGCCATTCCGGATTCCTTTCCGGCACTCGTCCTAAACGCCGACTTTCGGCCCCTGAGCTACTACCCGTTGTCGCTCTGGAGCTGGCAAGAGTCGGTGAAAGCCGTTTTTCTCGATCGCGTGAACATCGTCTCCGAATACGATCGCTTCGTGCGCAGCCCCTCCTTCGAGATGAAACTGCCGAGCGTCGTCTCGCTCAAGACCTATGTGAAGCCAGCGCTCTATCCGGCGTTCACGCGGTTCAACGTGTTCCTGCGCGACCGTTTCACCTGCCAATACTGCGGCTCACGAGACGACCTGACATTCGACCATCTCATTCCGCGCTCGCGCGGCGGTCAGACGCGGTGGGACAACGTCACGACCGCTTGCGCGCCCTGCAACCTCGAGAAGGGCGGCGCGATGCCGGAAGAGGTGGGGATGCTGCCGAGGCTCTCCCCGTACCGGCCGACGGTGTTCGAATTGCACCGGAACGGCAGGCTATTCCCGCCAAACTACCTGCACGAGAGCTGGCTCGACTACCTCTATTGGGATACCGAACTCGAGCCTTGATTTCGGCTGACACGAGCCGAGAGGCTTGTTGTGCGGCAGGTGTTGCGCAAGCTGAGAGCCGCGTTTTGGCGCGGGGTCCCTTGGGCCCTTGCCGCTTCGCGGCCAAGTCACGTTTTCCATTAGCATCGTTCCTGCGCAGACAAGAAAGGCCCCAGCAATGCGGTTGCCGGGGCCTTCGTCGTTCAGGGGAAGGACGACGACGGGGAATCTGCTTTTCGCAATCGGGCTAGGCAGCGCGCTTCATCGGCGCCGCGCAGAGCTGCTCGGCGATGGCCTCGACGGCACGGCTCCAGTCCTTCGCCGTGCGTTCATCGGCTGCAAGGCCGAATGCGCGCAGGGCGTCAGTCGGCGCGCCGCCGTCGCGGAAGAACCGGGCGCACGAGGCGCGCGCGACGCCGAGCGCCTGATGCCACTGCAGCGGGTTGATGTGGTTGAAACTCATTCGACACCTCCTGGGGTATTGCGCCGTGAAGTGCCCCGGCGCGGGCTCGTTATGCGCCGCATTTCGTGCCCGGGCGCGGGGCTGAATTGGTTGGCAAGCACACAGAGCGCTATGACACCGCTACGCAGAACCAGGTCATGCAGTGTCTCGTGGAAGCCTGCGTTTCCTACGCTCCATATGCTTGCCAGCTCGTTGGAAGGTCCCTCTTCTCCCCTCCGAAACGAATACGCGGCGGCTTACCGTGTCGACGCCGACGCCATGGGGATGTCCGTCGATCCAGACGAACTTCCGATAGCGACGAGTACCTCACCGACGACCTCAGACAACAAACGCCACGACTGCACCTCAGAAGCCACGACACACCTCTCTACTGACCGCACACAGACGCAACCAACGCTACTCACTGACGCCACTGACCCTTCGAGAGCTGCAACCGCTCGGAAGTACGCTGCACCTTTGTCTCCGAGCGGTTCGCCTCGTTTGCATTGCGCGCTCGGGGGAGAGCACGCTTAGGGGGAGTTTGGCTTTACGCACGTTCATGGACGCAACAGGACGCAACGTGACGCTACGGACGCAACGCTTACAAACGCACTACTGATCGGGGGACGCGAGACTGGACGGACTAACCGGGACGCAACTTACGAGATGCTGAGCGGGACGGGGGTTCCCTAAGAGACTGACGCGGAACTCAGCACGGAACTTGAGAACGCAAACCAACTCGACGCAGACGCGACACCACGCAACTGACTTGAGGGCTCTTCACTCACTCGACGCTACGCAACTCTCGGACTTCTCGAACTCGAACTCAGACCCGTGTGTTCCGCGAACGAGAGGAATAGACCGTTACTTTTTGACCACGGAATGGCGCGACCGTGACCGACCAACGGTATTTCGCTTGACAGTTGCTGAACGCAAACCGCCGGGGAAAAACACAGTTTTCTGTGGAAAACTTTCGGGTGTCGCGCTGCTCGCGAATCTCAGTGAGCGTGCAGCGCTTCGTTCGCCGCGCGTAGCCCGAGGAAGACGATGATGAGCGACGCAATGACGTTCCATCCGGCGAACGAGAGGCCGAGCATGCGCCAGGCCGCTTGATCGCAGCGCACGACATTCGTCGTCTTCAAAGCGTCGAGCAGATTGCCGGCGTTGGTGGTCAACTGCTGCGATCCGCTGCATGCGGCGGGGCCGGGCCAGAATTGCCATTCGACGCCCGCGTGGTAGACGCCGAGCGCAGCATTGGCGAGGAAGGCCAGTGCGACGAGGACGAACAGTGCCACCGCGGCGCGCTGCTGCCCGGCCGTCAGCGCCACCAGGGCCAGAAAGATCAACGGAACTCCGGCATAGTAGGCATAGCGCTGCTCGAGGCAAAGCTCGCATGGCTGCAGGCCGCCAAGGTGCTCGAAGCCTAGGGCCGTGAGGATGGCGAACGCGGCGAGCAGCAGGGCGAAAGCGCCCGTGCGGTAAGCCGAATGTCCTGTCGGATCATGAGCCGCGAAAGCCATAAGGGCACCCTGGGACGCCAAACTAGAACAGGTATTTAACAGCGACGAAGCCGCCCACCAAGACCACGACGAACACGGTGGTGACGAGGGTCAGGCGCTTCTCGATGAAGTCCTGGATCGGCTGGCCGAAGAAATAGAGCAGGCCGGCGACTAGGTAGAAGCGCATGGCGCGGGCGACGATGCTCGCGGCCACGAAGGCGGGAAGGTCCATCTTGGCGACGCCTGCCGCGATGGTCACGACCTTGAACGGGATGGGCGTTGCGCCCTTGATGATGATCGCCGGGACGCCGTACTCGTGTACGAACTGGATGAAACTATCGAGCGCATGCTCCTTGCCGTAGAACCTCAGGATCGGCAGGCCGACCGACTCATAGGCGAAGTAGCCGATCGCGTAGCCGAGAAGGCCGCCGATCACGGACGTTATGGTGGCGATGGTCGCGTACCACCAGGCCCTCTCACGGTTGCTCAGCACCATCGGGATGAGCATCACGTCGGGCGGAATGGGGAAGAACGAGCTCTCGACGAAGGACACGGCTCCGAGGGCATAGGGTGCGCGCTTGTCGGACGCGGCGCGCATCATCCAATCGTAGAGCTTTCGCATCTGATCCTTTTACTCGGCGGCGGGAGGCAGGTCGGCGGCGGCAGCCGAAACGATCGGCAGGCTGACGGCAAGGCGTAGCACGATCTCGTTCAGAATGAAGCGGCCGGTGCCGCTGGCGCGTATACGTCGCGTTCCCGGTATCGTCTCAATGAGACCCTGCTGTGTCAGCTCGGCGACAACTGCCGCCGAGGGCCCGGCGCCGCATATGCGCCCCAAGCGGTCGAGGTCGAGCCCCTCGGCGAGGCGCAGCCCCATGAGCAGCATCTCGTCGGCCTCCTCGGCGCGTGACAACGGTGCCTCCTCGATGAGTCCGTGGCCGCCGTGCTCGACGCGCTCGGCCCACTTCTCGGGATTGCGCTCGGTGCTGGTGGCGCGGCGCACGCCGTCGGACAAGAGCCGCCCGTGGGCGCCGGGGCCGATGCCTGCGTATTCGCCGTAGCGCCAATAGAGAAGGTTGTGACGGCTCTCCTGGCCGGGCGCAGCGTGATTTGAGATCTCGTAAGCGGGCAGTCCCGCAGCGCTAGTCAGCTCCTGCGTCAGCTCGAAGAGCGCGGATGACGTGTCGTCGTCGGGCACGGTGAGCTTGCCGGCGGCGTGCAGTGCGGCGAACGGCGTGTCCGGCTCGATTGTGAGCTGATAGAGCGAGAGGTGATCCCCGGCGATGGCGAGTGCCTGCGAGAGCTCATCGCGCCATTGCTCTAGTGCCTGCTTCGGCCGGGCATAGATCAGGTCGAAGGAGAAACGGTCGAAGGTCGTGCGGGCGATCTCGATGGCGGCCTTGGCCTCGGCGACGCTGTGGATGCGCCCGAGCGACTTCAGGATGTCGTCGTGCAGCGACTGCACGCCGAGCGACACGCGATTGACGCCGGCTGCACGATAGCCGCAGAAGCGGCCGGCCTCGACGCTCCCAGGGTTGGCCTCGAGCGTGATCTCGGCATCCGGCGCGACGCTCCAATGCTGCGCGATGCGATCGAGGATCGCGGCAACGGTTTCGGGCTGCATGAGCGAGGGCGTGCCGCCGCCGAAGAAGATGCTCGATACGGTGCGCGAACCTAGACGCTGCGCGGTGTGATCCAGCTCGCGCAGGAAGGCGGCGCGAAATCGCGGCTCATCGATGCCGCCGAAGCGGACGTGGCTGTTGAAGTCGCAGTAGGGGCACTTCTGGGCGCAGAACGGCCAGTGGACGTAGACGCCGAAGCCCACGTCGTCAGGCGCCGTCATCGAGGACGGCGCGCTTGAAGTGATCGAACGCGCGGGTTCGGTGCGAGATGGCATACTTTCTGGCCGGCTCCATTTCGCCGAACGTCTCTGAGTGCCCGTCGGCGACGAAGATCGGATCATAGCCGAAACCGTTGGTGCCGCGGGGCGGCCAAACGACGGAACCGTAAACCTTGCCCTCGAAGAACTGGACGTCGCCGTCCGGCCAGGCAAGGCAGAGCACGGAAATGAAGTTGGCGCGCAGGGGCTCGCCCTTCCAGCCCCGGCGCTTAACCAGCTCGTCGTTGACCTTCTGCATGGCGATGGAAAAGTCGCGCTTCGGGCCGGCCCAGTCGGCCGTATAGACGCCAGGGGCGCCATCGAGGGCGTCGATCTCGATGCCGCTGTCATCGGCAAGAGCGGGGAGGCCGGCGCCCTTGGCGGCGAAGACGGCCTTGAGCCTGGCGTTGCCCTCGAAGGTGGTTTCGGTCTCGACCGGCTCGGTCAGACCAAGGTCGCCAGCCGACACGGCGGCGAGGCCATAGGGCTCGATGAGCTTGTTGATCTCCCAGACCTTGCCGGGATTGTGGGTGGCGACGACCAGACGGTCTCCGCGGCGCAAGCGTCGCGTCATGCTAGTGTCCTGATCGCGAGATTCGTCGTCTTGCTCGGCCGGTGTGGAACGAATTTCGCGATCTGAAGGACACTAGCAGAATCACCCTTGCTAGCATGATTCAGATCGAGAAGTTCGCTCCTCGGCCCAGCCGCAGATGAAGAGGCGAACTTCTCGATCATCATGCTAGTCCCCAGATGCGCGGCTCGGCGAACTCGAGGCAGTTGCCCGCCGGGTCGCGGAAGTAGATGGAGCGGCCGCCGCCCGGCCATTCGAAGTCGGCCTCGACGGCGATACCCTCGCGCGCAAGGCGCTGGCGCCAGGCGGCGATCTCATCGGCCGTGGCAGCAAAGCACACGTGCCCTTCGCCCTCGGCGCCGTGCGGGGGCACGGGAAGTGCGGCGTCGTCAGCCGGCGTGCGGCTGGTCAAGACCGGATTGAAGAACAGAAGCATCTGGTCGCCGAGGCGGTAGAAGACATGACGGCCATCGGCCTTGGCGAACGGCTCGAGCGCGAGAACGCGGCGGTAGAAGTCCTCGATGGCCGCGAGATCGCGCGCATAGAGCACGGTCTCGAGCACGCGCGCGGGAGCAGACGTCATCGTCATATCGCGGCCCAGATGAAGACCATCGTCGCGGCGGCGCCAAGTGCGGTGCGCACGGCGTGGAGCTGCCCCCAGCGCTCGATGAGCGCGCGCGATTGAGGACCGGCCATTTCAAGCGGAGTTGCCATGAGGATCTTGTTGGTCGGCATGATGGCGTACAGCGTGAAGGGCCAGTTCGCCACCAGGAACAAGGCACCGAGCAACCAGGCAAGCTCGCCGGACACGAGCCACTCGAGGAAGCCGAAGACGAAGCCGACAAGGGCGAGCGTCGCCTGCATGGCGAAGCCTGCCTTGTAGCTCGGCTTCCATTCCTCCAGAAGCGCGCGATCGTCGAGCCCCAGGCGTGCGGGCTGCTCTGAGAAGTTGATGTAGAAGGCTGCGCCGGTAAAAAGAGCCGCGACAGTGAGCGCGAAAATCCCGGTCAGCATGGGCGATCCCTTTCTACGCCACAGTCAACTTCTGCAATGATACCAGCTCGCCGATGCCCTTGCGCGCCAGCGCCATGAGCTGGTCGAAGCTCTCCTGGCTGAAGGGCACAGTCTCGGCGGTGCCTTGCACCTCGACGATGCCGCCCGTGCCGGTCATGACGAAATTGGAGTCCGCGTCGGCGGCAGAATCCTCGGCATAGTCGAGGTCGAGCACCGGAGCGCCCTTGTAGATGCCGCAGCTCACCGCCGCCACCTGATCGCGCAGCACGCCGTCCTCGACCATGTCGCGGAGCTTCATCCACTGGATGCAGTCGTGCAAGGCCACCCACGACCCTGTGATGGCCGCGGTGCGGGTGCCGCCGTCCGCCTGGATGACGTCGCAGTCGACGCTGATCTGCCGCTCGCCGAGCTTGGTCAGGTCGACGACGGCGCGCAGCGAGCGCCCGATCAAACGTTGTATCTCCTGCGTACGGCCGGAGGGGTGTCCGACGGTCACCTCGCGGCGCGTGCGCTCGCTGGTCGCCCGCGGCAGCATCCCGTACTCGGCCGTGACCCAGCCGCGCCCCTGGCCCTTGAGCCACGGGGGCACGCGCTCCTCGAGGCTCGCGGTGCAAAGCACATGGGTATCGCCAAACTTGATCAGGCAGGAGCCCTCTGCGTGCTTGGAAACTGCGCGCTCGATGGAGACACGGCGTAGCTCGTCGGGATTACGTTTCGAAGGGCGCATAAGGCTGCCGAACCGGGTTGTTGCTGGGGTCAAAGTCGGCCGAACCTAAGGGAGGGGCAAGCCCGCATCAACCAAAACCGCCGACCATTTGACGAAGCCGGGCCCGGCTCCCTAATCTTCAGGGCGAAGAAGGCGAGGTCGAAAATACCCCTGCGATGACCGAAAGCGTTAGCGAACTCTCCAAGCTCAGCGAACGCTCGCGCGCCATACTGAGGCAAATCGTCGAATCGTATCTCGAGACCGGTGAGCCGGTCGGCTCGCGCAATCTGTCGCGCGTTCTGCCTATGACGCTGTCGCCAGCTTCCATCCGCAACGTGATGTCGGACCTGGAGCAGCTCGGCCTCATCGCGGCTCCGCATACCTCGGCCGGACGGCTGCCGACTCAGCTCGGCCTCAGGCTGTTCGTCGATGCCCTGCTCGAGGTCGGCGACCTGACGACGAAAGAGCGGCGCCAGATCGAGACCCACATCGGCGGCAAGCGAGCGACGAGCGTCGATGACGTGCTGCGCGAAGTCGGAGAGATGATCTCGGGCCTGTCGCACTGTGCCGGCGTGGTGCTTGCCGACAAGCAGGTCACGCGACTGAAGCATATCGAGTTCGTGTTGCTGGAGCCGGGCAAGGCGCTGGTGGTGCTGGTCGGCGACGATCAGACGGTCGAGAACCGAATCATCCAGCTCCCACAGGGGCTGCCACCGTCGGCGCTGGCGGAAGCGACCAACTATCTCAACACGCATATTCGCGGCCTCACAATGGGGGAGGCGCGCGCCAACATCGAGCGGCAGCTCCAGTCGGCGCGGGCCGAGCTCGACGAACTTACCAAACGCGTCATCCAGACCGGGCTCGCCGAGTGGTCGGGCTCGCTCGACGACCGCAAGAGCCTCATCGTGCGCGGGCAGGCCAACCTCCTGAAGGACGTGAGCGCGCAGGAGGACCTGGAGCGTATCCGCCTGCTGTTCGACGACCTGGAACGCCAGAGCGACCTCGTGCAGCTGCTCGGTCTGTCGGAAAGCGCCGACGGCGTGCGGATTTTCATCGGATCGGAGAACAAGCTGTTCTCCCTGTCCGGGTCCTCGCTCGTCGTCGCCCCGTTCCACGACGAACGCCGCAAGGTCGTTGGCGTTCTGGGGGTTATCGGCCCTACGCGCATCAACTACGCGCGCATAATCCCCATGGTCGACTACACCGCGAAACTTGTAAGCCGGCTGTTGACTTGATTTTTCCTCCTCAAGCCTGATATGCGGCACGCAATCCTTTAATCCGCCACCCCTGCGGAGAGACCATGGCTGACGAAGACAAGAAGCCCGATCGGGAACCTGTTTCTGGCGGCAATGGCGCACCGGTCGGCGACGGCGAGGGTGCCGGCACCGTGGCCGTGCTCGAGGGCCGCATCGCCGACCTGACCGACCGGCTGCTGAGGGCGCATGCCGACATGGACAACCTGCGCAAGCGCACCGAGCGAGAAAAAGAGGAGACGGCGAAGTATGCCATCACCAAGTTCGCGCGCGATGTCCTCGCCATCGGCGACAATCTGCAGCGCGCCATCGCTGCCGTGCCGGCCGGCGCCGCGGATGAGGACCCGGCGCTCAAGGCGCTGATCGAGGGCGTTTCGATGACGGAACGCGAGTTCTTCAACGTCTTGGAGCGCAACGGCGTCAAGCGCATGGACGCCTCCGGCCAGCCGTTCAATCCGCACCAGCACCAGGCGATGGTCGAGATCGACCAACCCGAAGTTGCTCCGGGAACCATCGTTCAGGTGTACCAGGAGGGCTACAGCCTCGGGGACCGCGTTCTGCGCCCGGCCATGGTGGTGGTCGCCAAGGGCGGGGAGAAACGCCCGGCCGAGGGTAAGGACGGTTCCGAGCCAAAGGCCTCGGACGACGCAGCCTGATCTCGAGCAGACAGTTTCGCCCCGTGATCTCTTCGGCCGCAGACTGGGGAAAATTGACTGCGCTAGGTCGTTTTGCTCCCGTTGCGCCTCGAAAAAGTCACCTTATATAAGCGGCGTTTACCGTTTGGATGCTCCATAGGGGACCGTTTAGGCGCGCCATACGCGCGCTTCATTTCTGGACGCCGGATGATCGGGTCCGGACGGTCTGCCGTAGAAGGATGAGGATAGGCACATGGCTAAAGTGATCGGCATCGACCTCGGAACCACGAACTCATGCGTGGCAGTCATGGAGGGCGGCAAGCCGAGGGTTCTGGAAAACGCGGAAGGCATGAACACCACGCCGTCGATCGTGGCCTTCACTGCAGACGACGAGAAGCTCGTCGGCCTGCCCGCCAAGCGTCAGGCGGTGACCAATCCCCTCAACACGTTCTTCGCCATCAAGCGCCTGATCGGCCGTCGCTACGACGACCCGATGGTCGAGAAGGACAAGAACCTCGTGCCCTACAAGATCGTCAAAGGTCCGAACGGCGACGCGTGGGTCGAAGCCCACGGCAAGCAGTATTCGCCGCAGCAGATCTCGGCCTTCATTCTGCAGAAGATGAAAGAGACCGCCGAAGCCAAGCTCGGCGAGAAGGTCACGCAGGCCGTCATCACCGTCCCCGCCTATTTCAACGACGCCCAGCGTCAGGCGACGAAGGACGCAGGCAAGATCGCCGGCCTCGAGGTTCTGCGCATCATCAACGAGCCGACGGCAGCCGCGCTCGCCTATGGCCTCGACAAGAAGAAGGATTCCAAGACCATCGCCGTGTACGACCTCGGCGGCGGCACGTTCGACATCTCGATCCTCGAGATCGGTGACGGCGTGTTCGAGGTGAAGTCGACGAACGGCGATACGTTCCTCGGCGGTGAAGACTTCGACATGAAGCTCGTCTCCTACCTTGCCGAAGAGTTCAAGAAGGAGAACGGCATCGACCTGAGGAACGACAAACTCGCGCTGCAGCGCCTCAAGGAGGCTGCTGAGAAGGCGAAGATCGAGCTGTCGTCCGCCACGCAGACCGAGATCAACCTGCCGTTCATCACGGCCGATGCCTCGGGTCCGAAGCATCTGACGATGAAGCTCACCCGCGCGAAGCTGGAGAGCCTCGTCGACGACCTCATCGCGCGCACCAAAGGCCCGTGCGAGAAGGCGATCAAGGATGCCGGCCTCAAGGCCGCCGACATCGACGAGGTGGTGCTCGTCGGCGGCATGACGCGCATGCCGAAGGTGCAGGAAGTCGTCAAGCAGCTGTTCGGCAAAGAGCCGCACAAGGGCGTCAACCCGGACGAGGTCGTCGCCGTCGGCGCCGCTATCCAGGCCGGCGTGCTGCAGGGGGAGGTGAAGGACGTCCTTCTGCTCGACGTGACCCCGCTGTCGCTCGGCATCGAGACTCTGGGCGGCGTGTTCACGCGCCTCATCGAGCGCAACACGACGATCCCGACCAAGAAGAGCCAGACCTTCTCGACCGCCGAGGACGGCCAGAACGCGGTGACCATCCGCGTCTCCCAGGGCGAGCGCGAGATGGCAGCCGACAACAAGCTGCTCGGCCAGTTCGACCTCGTCGGCATTCCGCCGGCGCCGCGCGGCGTGCCGCAGATCGAAGTCACGTTCGACATCGACGCCAACGGCATCGTGCACGTGTCGGCCAAGGACAAGGCGACCGGAAAGGAGCAGTCGATCCGCATCCAGGCCTCTGGCGGCCTCTCTGACGCCGAGATCGATCGGATGGTCAAGGACGCCGAGTCGCATGCCGCCGAGGACAAGAAGAAGCGCGAGCTGATCGAAGCCAGGAACCAGGCTGAGGCGCTGGTCCACTCGACCGAGAAGCAGCTCAAGGAGAACGAGAGCAACGCCGCGGTCGCGGCCGCCAAGGGCGACGTCGAGAAGGCGATTGCCGACGTCAAGGAGGCCGTCGGCTCCGACGACACCGAGCGCATCAAATCGGCTACGACCGCCCTCGCCCAGGCCGCCATGAAGATCGGCGAAGCCATCTATGCCGCCCAGCAGGGCTCCGGCGAGGCCAGCGCGGAGGCCTCGGGATCGACTTCAAGCGACGAGAACGTCGTCGATGCCGACTTCGAGGAGGTCAAGGACGACAAGAAGAAGTCGGCCTGATCCGCCTAAGCAAGCTACTGAAAATGCGCGAGCCCGGCCTTTCGGCCGGGCTCCTCGTTAAGGGGGCCCGGTAAAGGTCTGGGCGACGCAGTGGCTTGCGGCCACACCCGGGGCTCTCCAAATACCAAGCCTATCGGGCACCCTTCCCCAGCGCCCAAAACATCGCTATTTCCCAATTGCGGGCTCATTGCGCCGTGAATCAATCCGAAGGATCCGCGCTAAACATGTCCAAGCGCGACTACTACGAGACGCTCGGGCTGGCCCGAGGCGCGAGCGAGCAGGAGCTCAAGTCGGCCTATCGGCGGCTCGCCAAAGAGCTTCATCCCGACCGAAATCCCGGAGATGCGCACGCCGAGGTCCGCTTCAAGGAACTCAACGAGGCGTACGAGGTCCTCAAGGACCCGCAGAAGCGGGCGGCCTACGATCATTTCGGCCATGCCGCGTTCGAGCACGGCGGGGGCGGGCGCGGCTTCGGGCCGGACTTCGCCTCGTCGATGTCGGACATCTTCGACGACCTGTTCGGCGAGTTCATGGGCGGCCGGCGTGGCGGGCGCTCGCGCTCGGCGCGCGAGCGCGGCGCCGACCTGCGCTACAACCTCGAGATCACGCTCGCCGAGGCCTACGTCGGCAAGACGGCGCAGATTCGGGTGCCGACCTCCGTTTCCTGTGAAACATGCTCGGGCAGCGGCGCCCGGACCGGCACCAAGCCAGCTACCTGTCCGACCTGCGGCGGACACGGCAAAGTGCGCGCCAGCCAGGGCTTCTTCACCATCGAGCGCACGTGCCCCAACTGCCAGGGTCGCGGCGAGATCATCGAGGACCCGTGCCAGACCTGCCATGGGTCGGGGCGCGTCACCAAAGAGCGCACGCTCTCGGTCAACATCCCGCCCGGCGTCGAGGACGGCACACGCATCCGTCTCGCCGGCGAAGGCGAGGCCGGCCTGCGTGGAGGACCGGCGGGCGACCTCTACATCTTCCTGTCGATCAAGCCGCACGAGTTCTTCCAACGCGACGGCGCGGACATCTTCTGCAAGGTGCCCATCGCCATGACGACAGCGGCGCTCGGCGGGCAGATCGAGGTGCCGACCGTGGATGGCGCGGCGACGCGAATCAAGATCCCCGAGGGCTCGGAGAGCGGGAAGCAATTCCGCCTCAAGGGCAAAGGCATGCCGGTGCTGCGCTCGAAGGTGAACGGCGACATGTACATCCAGGTCGAGGTGGAGACGCCGAAGAGCCTGACCAAGCGCCAGCGGGAGCTGCTGGAAGAGTTCGAGCGCGAGAGCCACAAGGAAACGAGCCCGGAAAGCCATGGCTTCTTCGCGCGCGTCAAAGACTTCTTCGAGGGCAAAAGCACCTAGACCTAATGCAGAGGGACCATGACCAGCGCGGTGAGGCTTTTGTTTTTTGCCGGCTCGTCGCGAACGGGCTCATTCAACAGGAAGCTTGCCGAGCTCGGCACCATGATCGCCGAGGCGAACGGCATCGCGGCAACATTCGCCGATCTCGGCGACTACCCCATGCCGATCTACAACGGTGACGACGAAGCCGTCTCGGGCCAGCCCGAGAACGCGCACAAGTTCAAGGAGCTGATGGCTGCCCATACCGGCATCTTCATCGCCAGCCCGGAGTACAACGCGTCCATCACGCCGCTGCTCAAGAACACGCTCGACTGGGTCAGCCACGTCCGTGATCCCGGCCCGAGCGGCGAAGAGGTCTACAAGACACGCGTGTTTGCCCTCGGCTCGGCATCCCCTGGGGGCATGGGCGGCCTCAGGAGCCTTACCACGGTGCGGCAGGTGCTGGAGCTGGGCCTCGGTGCCCTCGTCCTGCCGGATCAGTTCGCAGTGCCGAAGGCGCGGGAAGCGTTCGGCGAGGACGGGCACCTCAAGAACAAGGACAGCCAGGAAAACTTCAAGGCGCTGATCCAGAAGCTTGCACGCGCCGCCCATGTGCTGCATGGCTAGCGCCCTGCCAATGCCAGCGCACCAGCCAGCAATGTCCGCCCACTCAGCTAAAGACCGCCTGATCGTCGCCCTCGACATGCCGACCGTCGAGGAAGCGCGGCGACTCGTGGCGCACCTGGGCGATAGCGTGCGCTTCTACAAGGTGGGACTCGAGCTGCTGTTTGCCGGCGGCCTCGACCTCGCTCGGGAGCTGAAAGGGGAACACAAGCACGTGTTCCTCGACATGAAGCTCCTCGACATCGGCAACACGGTCGAGCGTGCAGTCGCGAACGTCACCGAGCTCGGCGTCGACTTCCTCACCGTGCACGGCCATGACCTCAAGACGATGCACGCTGCCGTCGCCGGACGCGGCTCGGCCAAACTGAAGCTGCTCGCCGTGACGGTGCTGACGAACCTCACGTCCGAGGATCTGAAGCAGCAAGGCTCGTCGCTGGCACCCGCCGATCTCGTGCTCGCCCGCGCGAAGCTGGCCTACGAAGCGGGCTTCGACGGCGTCATCGCCTCTGGACAGGAAGCGGGCCGCATCCGCGATGCCGTCGGGCCCGGATTCCTGATCGTCACGCCCGGCATCCGGCTCACGGGAAGCTCGACCGACGACCAGCAGCGCATCACGACGCCGGACAATGCCATCAAGGCCGGGGCCGACTACATCGTCGTCGGCCGTCCGATCACGCAAGCGGACGACCCAAAGCTCGCCGCGGAAACATTCGTCAACCACATCCGCGAGGCGCAGTCGCACGGCTGAGGCGCGCCGCCTAGAAACGACGTCAGGAGACTTGAGATGGCCAAAGGATATGTGATCGTTCGCGCCGAGGTGACGAACCCAGAGAAGTGGGCGGAGTACGTGGCGAAATCGAAGATTGCGCTCGACAAGTTCGGCGGTCGGCCGATCGTGCGCGGCGGCCAGTCGAAGATCGTCGAGGGCGACGGACTTGCCCGCAACGTCGTCATTGAGTTCGAAAGCTACGACAAGGCCATCGGCTATGCGACATCGCCGGAATACGCCGAGGCGAAGAAGCTGCGCCAGGGCGCCGGCACCCTGCACATGGTCGTCGTCGAAGGCGTGTGATCCCCTCTTCCCATCGAAGGCGATGGGGCGAGGGAGACGTGGAGCAAGCGTTGCCGCACTTTCCGATCAAGGGCGACAGGGCGCCGTGGCGCGCAACGGTGCTGACGCTGTTCCCGGAGATGTTTCCGGGGCCGCTCGGCGTCTCGCTGGTCGGGCAGGCGCTGGAGGCAGGGCTTTGGACGCTTGCCACCGTTCCCATCCGCGAGTTCGGCATCGGGCGGCATCGCGCAGTCGATGACACGCCGGCCGGCGGCGGCGCGGGCATGGTCATGCGTGCCGACGTGCTCGCTGCTGCCATCGATCGCGCGCGAGGGAGCGAGCCCGAAGCGCCGCTGATCTATCTTTCGCCGCGCGGGGAGCCGCTGACGCAGCAGCTCGCGGCAGAGCTTGCTTCTGGGCCCGGAGCGATGCTGCTCGCCGGTCGCTTCGAGGGCGTCGACGAACGCGTCATCGCGGCGCGGCAGATGCGCGAGGTGTCAATCGGCGACTACGTGCTTTCGGGCGGGGAGCTGGCGGCGATGGTGCTGATCGACGCCTGCGTGCGGCTGCTGCCGGGCGTCATCGGCGCGGTGGAGTCGCTCGGCGAAGAAAGCTTCGAAGGCGGCCTTTTGGAGTACCCGCAATACACCAAGCCGCGCGAGTGGGAGGGGCGGGCGATCCCAGACGTACTCTTGTCGGGCGATCACAAGAAGATCGCCGAGTGGCGCCGGAGCGAGGCCGAGCGGATCACGGCCGAGCGGCGTCCGGATCTCCTCAAGCGCCGCTAGCGGCGCGCCGTCCGAGCAGCCAGGCGGCAACGAGCGAGAGCGCCAACAACACGAGCTGATAGATCGGCGCATGAAGGACGATAAGGCCGGCCAGGCTCTCGGTGCGGCTGCTCGGCCCAAGGAACGCATCCCAATAGAGCCAAGCGCCGAATGCGAACGCGGCAACAAGCGCGACAAGAACGACCCGCCAGGCGTTCGGGGTCCGCGCCATGTGCCTTGCGGCCAAATAGGCCAAGGGCAGCGGAAGGGCGACCCAGACGGTCAGAACGGCCGCTTGCAAGGGGCGGAACCCAGACCGCATGACGACGAAGACCCCGGCGCTCGCGAGCAGCCAAAGCAAGGCCAAAAGGCGGGAAATTCGTTCAGGATTCATGCTCGATCCCCCTAACGTCGCTTATTCGGGCCACATTCCCTTTAGACCATATCGACAAGCCGTTGTGTTTGGGCTATGACCCCCGGCAAATTCCCCAAGGCTTGCCGTTAAGGGGTGCCGGCCAACGCCGTGCCCCGACGGTCTATTTCTACGGTTTAGGTGCCCTATGAACGTTATCCAAGAGCTCGAGCGCGAGCAGATCAGCGCCGTCACGGCGAAGCGCGGCGTGCCCGAATTCGGACCTGGCGACACCGTCAAGGTCATGGTGAAGGTGATCGAGGGCGACAACGTCCGCACGCAGGCCTATGAGGGAGTCGTCATCGGCCGCTCGGGCGCGGGCATCAACGAGAACTTCACCGTCCGCAAGATCTCCTACGGCGAGGGCGTGGAGCGTGTGTTCCCGATCTACTCGCCGTACATCGCCGAGATCGAGGTCATCCGTCGCGGCAAGGTCCGCCGCGCGAAGCTCTACTACCTGCGCGGCCGCCGCGGTAAGGCTGCCCGCATCGCCGAGCGCTCCGACGCTCGCGCCCGCCGCCTCAACGCCGCCTGGAAGGGCTTCAAGAAGCAGAAGGGCGAGCCGGACGATCTCACGAAGATCAAGGGCATCGACGCCGACCTTGCCGGCCGTCTGCGTCAGCTCAACGCCATCAAGCTTGAGCAGATCGCGAACCTCTCGGACGAGGACATCGCCAACATCGACGAGACGCTGCAGCTCGACGGCCGCATCGAGAAGGACGACTGGGTCGGCCAGGCTCAGGCGCTGATCGCCGAGGCTTCCGCCGCCGAGGTTCCGGCCGAGGAAGAAGCCAAGGGCTGATCGTCCCTGGCGCTCACATCAAGGTTTCATGCAACGGCGCGCCCCAATGGCGCGCCGTTGTCGTTTCAGGAAACCTTGATACTTCTAGATATGCTTCACGCTCCACTGCGGCACTGGCTAAGCCGCAGCAGATAAATCCGTCGCGGCCGCGCAGGCGGCCGTCTACGCCAGCCTCAGCATCCCCGGCGCAGGTCGTGCGCACCGATAGTGGCGTGGATGGCCGACTTCTCGGCCATGCCGGGTGGGTGGGCGGAGGTCTGCCTCAACCGGACAGCCTCGAGGCAAGTCCGAGGATGGCTCTTTGTGCTATCGTGCGCGCGGCGTCAGCCGAACTTGTAGAGCACGCCGTAGCCGCCGCGCGGATAGCTCCACTCGATGTCGCCCGTCGGCTCGGCGATCAGGCGGCAGGTGCCGCATTCGACGCAGCCATCGGCGGCGATCTCGACCTGGCCCGCGCCGTTGAGCGCATAACAGCCGGCAGGGCAGGCAGTGAGCAGGGCGCGCAGGGCATCGGTCGGAACGCTGTGCGGGCGCACCTTGATGTGCACGCGGCCGGTGTCGACGAGGTAGCGGTTCTGGTAGAGCTTGTCCTCGACGCGCACGGGGAGCGGGGCCGTCATCTGAACCTCCAATTCCATTCGCCGAACGATGCTAGGGTAGCCGGAGCGTACATCATCACCTCCACGCCCGGGCGAGGCGGAAGCCGTCGGCAAACAAGCCGAACCAGGAGCGCGCCGAAACGAAGGAGCGCAGCGTCGTCTTCTCCTTCTCGACCTTCGGCGTGCCGTCGACGCGCACGAAGCTCTGCATCGCCTTGTTCACGAGCTGCGGGTAGGTGAGGAAGAAGTTCTGCGACTGCGTATGCAGCAGCGCCGGCATATCCTTGTACTTTTTCAGGTCCTTGATGACGAAGGACTTGTCGAGCATCTGCTTGTAGAGCGCGAGGTTCTCCTCGGTCATCTCCTCGCGCCGGGACTTCAGCTGGAAGATCGCCTCGCCGGCAATGCGGCCCGAGGTCATGGCAAGGTTCGAGCCTTCGCGGTGGATGGCGTTGTTGAGCTGCGCCGCGTCGCCGACGACGACCCAGCCGTCGCCGAAGAGCTTGGGGATGGCCTTGTAGCCGCCCTCGGGAATGAGGTGGGCGGAATACTCCTTAACCTCCGAGCCCTCGATGAGCGGCGCCACGGACGGATGCCGCTTGAAGCGCTCGAGCAGGCCGTAGGGCGTCTCTCCGGTGCGCTGGAAATCCGAGACCAGGCAACCCATGCCGATCGAGACGCATTCCTTGTTGGCGTAGATGAAGCCCATGCCGGTCATGCCGCGCGAGATCGTACCCGCGGCCTCGATGACCATGCCCTCGTCGCCCTTGAGGTTGAAGCGCGCCTCGATCGTCTCGCGCGGCAGGAAGTGCATCTCCTTGACGGCGAGCGCCACGTTCTCGGGCTTAGGGATGTCGCGCAACCCGGCGCGGGTGCCGAGCAGCCCCGTGACGCCCTCGGCGATGACGACCACATCGGCGCGCACAAGGCCGCCGGCGCGATCGGTGCGCACGCCGATCACCTTGCCGAACGAATCCTTCACAAGCTCGACCACGGTCGTCTCGCATAGGACGACGGCGCCGGCCTCCTGCACCTTCTTGGAGAACCACTTGTCGAACTGGGCGCGAATGATGGTGTAGCGGTTGGGCCGCTGCTCGTTGAAGTCGTCGGAGCGGTAGTGCAGGCCGACGTGCGAGCGGTCGTCCATCATCCAGAAGCGCTGCTCGACGAGGTGGCGCTCGAGCGGGGCGTCGTCGCGGAAATCCGGTATCAGCTTCTCCAGCATCTCGGAATAGAGGATGGCGCCCTGCACGTTCTTCGAACCGGAATACTCGCCGCGCTCGAGCTGCAGAACCTTGAGGCCCCGCTGCGCCATGGTGAGCGCCGCGGCGTTTCCCGCCATGCCGGCGCCGACGACGATGGCATCGAACTTCTCCTCGATCATCGCGCTCTCCTAGCTCGCTATGCGGTCGCGGGTGCTGGCCGACAGGCGCCGGCGGAATGCCTCCGTCAGCGCAGGCAGCAATCGAATGGCGTCGGTGACGATACCGATATGGGCGAAATCGAAGATCGGCGCGTTCTTGTCGGTGTTGATGGCGAGGATGAGGTCGGCGCCTTCGACGCCGACACGGTGCTGAATGGCGCCCGAGATTCCGGCGGCAATGTAGAGCCGCGGGCGGATGGTCTTGCCGGTCTGGCCGATCTGGCGGTCGGACGACATCCAGCCCTTCTGCACCACCGGTCGCGAGCAGCCGTATTCGGCGCCGAGCACGGAAGCGAGCTGGCGCACGAGCTGGAAGTTCTCCTGCGAGCCGAGCCCAAGGCCTCCGGCGACGACGACATCGGCGTAGGCAAGGCTCGACTTCGCCGACTCCCGGTCGGGAATGAAGGAGAGGACCTTGGTGATGACGTCGTCCTCGACCATGTCGAACTTGTGCTCGACCAGCCGCTCCAGGGGGCGCTCTGCGCGCTCCGGCATGGGCATCACACGCGGGCGCACGGTGGCCATCTGCGGGCGGTAGTTGAGGGTGTAGATCGTGCACAGCAGGGAGCCGCCGAAGGTCGGGCGAGTCGCAGCGAGCGAGCCGTCCGCATCGACGTCAAGCTCGGTGCAGTCGGCGGTGAGACCGGTGAGCAGCGTCGTCGCAACGGCGCCGGCAAGGTCACGGCCTAGCGTCGTCGCGCCGAGCAAGAGAATCTCGGGCTTGTAGGTGTTGACGAGCTCCGTCATCGCGCGCGTGTAGGGCTCGTTGCGGTAGCTGGCGAGCAAATCACTTTCGACGATGTAGACGAGGTCGGCGCCGTAGCAGCTCGCCTCCGCGGCGGCAGCTCGGACGGCTCCGCCCGGCGCGCCCAGCACGACGGCGGCGAGATCGACGCCCAGCTTGTTGGCCAGCTTGCGTCCGGCGCCGAGCAGCTCCCAGGAGACGGGGTGCACCTCGCCGCGCTCCTGCTCGATGAACACCCAGACGTGCTTGTAGTCCTTGAAGTGGTCGGGCAGCGCCTTCTTGGTGGCGGCGCGGCCACCGGCTGCTGCGGGTTGTTTCGGTGCCTCGGCCATCGCGATCCCTCTGGGGCTCTCAGTATCCGCGTGCGAGCGTAATCAGCTTCGATTCGAGTTCAGGCTGCTGCTTGAAGATCTCGGCGATCAGTGCCTCCGCCGGCCCTTCCTCTCCCGGCTCGACGAATGTCGCCTTGGTCGCGCGGGCAGTCGGCGCGAACACCTTCTTGACGATGGTCGGCGAGCCCCTAAGGCCGCACTTGGAGGTGTCCTCGATGCCGGCATCGGCTGCGCTCCACTTGACGACGGAGGCGCGCGCGGCGCGCAGCGCGTCATTGAGCGAACCGCGGCGGATGTCGTTGGTCGCCTCGAGCATGGTGATGAGGCACGGCATCTTCGTGCTCAGAACCTGCACGCCGCCTTCGGCGCGCCGCTCGACCTTGATCTCGCCGGCCGCACCGTCGATCTCGACGATGCGCGAGACGTAGGTGAGCTGCGTGAGGCCGAGGCGCTTGGCGATGCCGGGGCCGACCTGCGCCGTGTCGCCGTCGATGGTCTGCTTGCCGGTGAAGACGATGTCCGGCTTCCCATACGTCTCGCCGATCTTCTTGATGGCGGTGGCTAGGGCGAAGGTCGTCGCCAGCGTGTCCGACCCGGCGAAGAAGCGGTCGGTCAGTAGCACGGCGCGATCGGCCCCGAACGTCAGCGCCTTGCGCAGCGTGTCCTCGGCCATCGGCGGGCCCATGGTGAGGATGGTGACCTCGCCACCGAGTTTATCGCGCAGGCGCAGCGCCTCCTCGATGGCGAAGAGGTCATAGGGATTGATGATCGTCGGCACCCCCTGCCGCATGATGGTGTTGGTGACGGGGTGCACGCGGATCTGCGCGGAGTCGGGGACCTGCTTGATGCAGACTACGATGTGCATGGCGCGCCATTCCTCGAGGCTTCGTTTCTATATGAGCAAGGGCCGTACCAAGCCGCCGCCGTAGATTTTTCTGGCGCCATTCCAATAGCTTGCGCATTGGCCTCAAAGGCTTACGCCGCGGCGGGGAATCAACAGGCATGTCGGAAACCCGACAGTCCCGGAGGCCTTCCGCGCGCTACTTCAGGAGCGTGTCGAAGGGCACGAACGTCGCCGGCGTCTTCGGCTCGACGGCCTCGCGCAGCACCTTGAACACGCGTTGCTCGATGGGCGTCGAGGTGGTGAAATCGGCGTAGGCGCGCTCGAGGTTGGCGCGGCAGCGCGCGGTGATCGTCTCCGGCGAGAGGCCGGAGAAGTCCTCGCGAGCCAAGTACTGACCCATGCGTTTCAGGATGTGCAGGCGCGCCACCCGCACGACCGTCTCCTCGTAGGGAAGCCCCAGGATGGAGAAAAAATCCTCCGCGGATGAAGCCGCCCGCAGCCTAGTCAGGACGTCGCTGCCTTCCATCGTCGTCGCGCCCGTCATCGGTCGAACTCCTCATTGGCTGTGCTCTTTGAGCGTTTCTCGTCTTGGGGCGCCAGTGCCCCGGCATGCGTC
>JAEXXM010000033.1 GCA_023405815.1 Pseudomonadota bacterium
ACGGTATAGTGGGCCAGCGAACGATGGTCCAGACGCGATCAAGCCGCGGTGGACGACGCCTGCTTGGCGGCCTGCTGCCTGGCAACGCGCTCGACCGCCCAGATCGACAGCTCGTAGAGCCCGATCGTCGGCAGCATCATCGCCAGCATGCTGAACGGGTCGGGGGGCGAGAGCACCGCCGCCACGGCCGTGATGCCGAGGATGGCATAGCGGCGTCCCTTCTTCAGGGTGTCGGCCGTGACGATTCCTGCACGAGCCAGTAGCGTCAGCACCACCGGAAGCTGGAAGCAGATGCCGAACCCGATGATCAGGCTCATGATCAGCGCCAGGTACTCCGACACCCGCGCCTGCAGGTGAATTTCCACCGGCCCGCCCGTCTGCTGCATGGAGAGGAAGAAGCGCATCGCCATGGGCATGACGAGGAAATAGACGAGCAGCGCCCCGAGCAGGAACAGCACCGGCGTGGCAATGAGGTAGGGCCGGAACGCCTGACGCTCGTTCTTGTAGAGCCCCGGCGCGACGAACTTGTAGATCTGGCTCGCGATGATCGGGAACGAGATGCACGCGGCGCCGAACAGGGCGAGCTTCATCTGCGTGAACAGGAACTCCTGCGGCGCCGTGTAGATCATCTCGATCGGCTCGGTGCCGCCGTGCGCCCACTGATAGGGCAGCACGAGGATGTTGTAGATCTGCTTGGCGAAGATGAAGCAGATGACGAACGCGATGCCCAGCGCCACCAGCGAATAGATGAGACGCTGGCGCAGCTCCACGAGATGATCGACCAGCGGGGCCTTGGAGGCGTCGATATCCTCCTGCCCCGGCCGCGGCGCGATTTCGGTCATGCCGCACCCCTGCCCGGCTCCTGCTCACCCTGGCTCGTCTCGGCGGCGTTACCCGACACGGCTTGCATCGGCCTCGGATCGTGCGCCGGCTCCGCGACTGGCGTCGCTACCGGCATGCCCGTGCCGAATTTCAGCTCCTCCGGTTTCACGCTCGCGGCCTCGACCTGCGTCTCGACGCTGCGTGCACCGGATTCGACCGTGGCGTGCACCTCACGCGCCGCGTTCTCGAATTCCTTCTTGAGCTGGTCGAGTTCAGCCTCGCGCATCGCCTCGTCGAACTGCTGCCGGAACTCTGCAGCCTGGCGCCGGATCACGCCAAGGTACTTCCCGACAGTGCGCAGGAGAATCGGCAGATCCTTAGGACCGACCACGATCAGCGCCACGATGGCGAGGATCAACAGCTTGCTGGAGGTGATATCGAACATGCGCCGTCCCGATTGCCGACGCGCTCAGCTCAATGCGAGCGCATGCCGCGGCGCGCTGCGGCCCACTGGCTCAACCCGTCTTGCTGGTATCGCGCTCGGAGGATTGCACGGGGCGCTGGTCGATGACGCGCGGATCGCTGCTGCGCGCTTGCGGGCGCTCGTCCTCGTCGTCCTCGGACAGCCCCTTCTTGAAGCTTTTGATGCCCTTGGCCATGTCGCCCATGATGGACGAGATGCGCCCGCTGCCGCCGAACACGAGAAGCGCGACAAGCGCCAGGATGAGCAAATGCCAGGTGCTCAGGCCCATCGTCGTTCGCTCCTTGGCTTTCTGTTGCGATGATCGCAGTGGCTCGTTGCGATTTTGACAACTGGTATCGCAGAAAGCATATGGGCCCGCAAGAGCGTCCCGCCTACGGGGTTGATCTAAGACATTAAAAAGACTTCACTTTTTTACGTCTGCAGGGAACACGAGAACCCGCGCCGGGTCGATCTGCACCTTCACTTCCAACCCTCGCGCCCACCCATCGCTCTCCCGGACGCGTACTTTGAGCGGCTTGTCGAAGCCCTCGACCCCGACCTCGAGGCGGGCGACATCGCCCAAAAACTTGACGTCGAGCACGCGCCCCGAGAGCCCTTCCTTGTCGCGCGACAGGCGCATCCCGCGCTCGCGGATGCATACGGTCGCACGATCGCCGATGGCGAGGCCTTGCGCCGGCAGCACCCCGATCGGGGTCTCTATCCCATCGTTTCCGACCCGGTAGCCGATCTCGTTGATCTCCGAGAACAGGCGCGCGACGAAAAGATCGGCCGGCTGATAATACAGCGCCTCGGCCGTGCCCACCTGAACGAGGCGACCCGCGCGCATCACCGCGATGCGGTCGCCGATGCGCATCGCCTCCTCCGGATGGTGTGTCACGATCACCGACGTCGCGCGCGTCTCGCGCAGCAGCGACAGCGTCTCTTCCTGCATCTCTTCGCGCAGCTGCACGTCGAGCCCGGAGAAAGGCTCGTCCATCAACATCACCGCCGGCCGCGGGACTATGGCACGCGCCAGCGCGACGCGCTGCTGCTGCCCGCCCGAGAGGATGTGCGGATATTCGTCGGCGAGATGGGCCAGCCCGACCCGCTTCAGCGCCGCCAGCGCTTCCCGTCGCGCATCCGCCTTGGGCAGCGCCTTCAAGCCAAAGGCCACGTTGCCGAGAATGGTGAGGTGCGGAAACAGCGCGAAGTCCTGGAACATCAGGCCGACGCTGCGCTCCTCCGGCGGCACGAACCGGGACGGTCCCGCAACCTCGAGGCCGTTGATCAACACCCGGCCGCCGGTGGGCTTTTCGATGCCGGCCGCGATACGCAACAGCGTCGTCTTTCCGCATCCCGATGGCCCGAGCAGGCACACGATCTCGGCAGGCGCGATGTCGAGATTGACGCCCGCCAGGGCCTTCGCGGAATCGAACTGCCTTTCGACATTCTCGAATGTGAGTTGGGCAGCGAACGTCGCCCCCGCGCGCCCCTTGCCGTTGGGCGCGCCATTGCCGTTCTGGCCGACTGGCATCGAGTGCGGAATGGGGGCGAGCGACGTCAACTACGACACCTTGTTACCCTACGCGCGAGGTCAACATTAGGACTTATCGTCCCCCTCGTTCTCGGGCAAGCTGTCGTCAGTGTCGCTCTCCTCCTGCGCCTCCTCCTCCTCGATGGCATCGAGGGGCACCTCGTCCGGCATCAGGGCCGCCAAATCCGTCGGCTCCGGCACGATGAAATCGGGCGGCAGGTTGCCGTCGAGCAGCCCCGAGGCCCGCAGCTCGGCGAGACCCGGAAGGTCCTTGATGCTCTCGAGGCCGAAGTGCACGAGGAATGCGTCGGTAGTGCCGTAGGTCACAGGACGCCCCGGAGCCCGGCGCCGGCCGCGCAGCCGCACCCAGCCGGTCTCGAGCAGGATGTCGAGCGTACCAGCCGATGTCGTCACGCCGCGGATGTCCTCGATCTCCGCCCGCGTCACCGGCTGGTGATAGGCGATGATCGACAACGTCTCGAGCGCCGCCTTCGACAACCGCTTCTCCTGCGTCGCATAGCGCTCGAGGAGATAGGCGAGATCGTCGGCGGTGCGGAATGCCCACTTCCCGGCCACCTTGACGAGGTTGACGCCGCGGCCGGCGTAGAATGCCCGCAGTTCCTCGATCAGCGCGCCTATGTCCTCGCCCTCGGCGAGGTGACTCGCAAGCCGCGATTCTTCGAGCGGCTCGGAAGCAGCGAACAGAAGCGCTTCGAGAATGCGCAGCTTCTCGCGATGATCGGCGAACGGCAGCGCGGCGACATTGCGCGGCAGCGCTCCCGGCTCGCGGCGCTCCTCGGCAGCGTCGTCATGCGCGCTCTCGCCGCTTTCCCGGCTCGAAGGCACCAGGCTCAGCCGTGGCGGTTCCATGCGTTTTTCTTTCGTCATTGGATATCCGGCACGCACACGGGGTCAACTCGACTAGGCAATTCGCTGCCACTCGACGGCGGGCTGCGCTGGATCGGCCCTGCGTGGACGCATGTAAATCGGCTCGAACGGCCCCTCTTGGCGCAGCTCGATATGCCCCTCACGTGCCAGCTCCAGCGTCGCGCCGAACGAGCTCGCGACGACCGTCTTGCCGTTCTCATGCTCCTTCGCCAGCGTCTGCATGCAGCGCTCGAACGCGAGCCAGTCGGACGGCGATGGCGTCTCGCCCAGCAACCGCTCCAGCCGCAGGCGCGCATCCTTGATCGACCACACCGGGCGCACCTTCACGATGTGGCCGACCTTGATGGTGCGCCGCCGCTGATCGGCATAGGCGTGCAGGAGGTCGTAGATCGTCGCCGTAAACTCGGTCTCGCGGATGGTGCGTGTGCCCTCCGGCATGCCGCGGGGAAACACATCGCGGCCGAGCCTGAGGCGCGTCATCAGCTGCGCCGAAGCCTCGCGCATGGCGTCGAGCCGCATGAGGCGGAACGACAGCCGCCGCGCCAGCTCCTCTGCGCTCGTCTCCTCGCTCTGCGGGGTTTCGCGCGGCAGCAGCAGCTTCGATTTGAGGAACGTCAACCACGCCGCCATGACAAGGTAGTCGGCAGCGAGCTCGAGGCGCAGCTTTTGCGCCTCGGCTATAAAGCCGAGATACTGGTCGGCCAGAGCCAGGACGGAGATCTTGGCGAGATCGACTTTCTGCGTCCGCGCCAGCGCCAGCAGCAGATCGAGCGGACCTTCGTAGCCCGCGACGTCGACGATGAGCGCATCCTCGTCATCGAAGCGCGCATCGACGACGGGCTGCTCCCAGCTCGCTACGCTCTCGCCTTCCTGTTCCGGCTCGGTGGTCATCGCTTCCCAGTGTCGAAGCGGCACCCAATCGGCGACCGCCTCTGATCCTGCTGAAATATAGTGTTGAGCTTACACTGATTCAGCAGTCCCGGCCGCAAACGCAAGGACCTTGGCGAGTTGCGCCTCGGCCGCACCGGAATCAAAGGGTTTCGTGGCTTTCGTTACCTTAATGGCCGCGTCAAAACGCGCGCCTGCACGGCTATCGAGCCGCCCGGCGCCTGCTGCCGCCTCGACCATTTCCTTGAGGTCGCCGCTGCAGTGGAGGGCAAGGTCCGACCCGGCCGCGATCACGGCCTCGGCCCGCCGGCGCATCGGCCCTGACAAGGCCTTCATGGTCAGGTCGTCGCTCATCAGGAGCCCGTCGAATCCTATCGCCCCGCGGATGATCTCGCCCGTAACGATGGGCGACGTGCTCGCGGGGGCCCCCGGGTCGATATCCCGGAAAACGACGTGCGCCGTCATCGCCGCCGGCATCCGATTGAGGGCTCTGAACGGTGCGAAGTCCGTCGCCATCAGCTCTTCGCGCGCCTCGGTCACCACCGGGAGGGCCAGGTGGCTGTCGGCCGTCGCCCGCCCGTGCCCCGGGATGTGCTTGATGACCGGCACTACCCCGCCGGCCATGAACCCCTCGCCGACCGCCCGCGCCAGCGCGACGACCTGCTCGACCGTCCGCCCATAGGCGCGATCGCCGATGATGTCGTGGGCGCCCGGCACCGGTACGTCCAACACCGGGGCGCAGTCGGTATTGATGCCGAGTTCGGTGAGGTCCGCCGCGAGCAGGCGCGTCGCCTCGAACGCAGCGGCAACGGCGCCGTCCCGATCCTGCGTGTAGAGACGGCCGTAGGCGGCCGCGGGCGGCAATGCGCGGCCCAGCGGCGGCCGCAGACGCTGCACCCGGCCTCCCTCCTGATCGATGAGCACGAGCAGATCGTCGGCTCCGACGGCGCCCCGCACGTCCGCGATCAAGGCGCGAATTTGCGCATGGTCTCGCAGGTTGCGGGCAAAGAGGATGAACCCCGCTGGCCGCGCGTCCTTCAGGAATTGGGCTTCGTCGCGCGACAACTCCGTGCCCGCGACACCGACGATGAGGGCGGTGCGCATCAACTAATGGATCCTTCCGCGCGCTTCTTCCGCCGGCGAAGCGGGCAAGGGCCGTCATGGCGAAGCCATGCTCCGCATGGACGGGGCCCCGCGCCTTTGGCGCGGCCATCAGCTTGCGCAGCAATGGCCATATTGAAAGCTTCTCCCCGCTCGTGTCGCGCAGCAAGAAGCGACCTAGCACTGCGGGGCGCGCCCGTCGAGCGCGCCGCCGCCCTGGTGCTTAGTAAGCGGTAACCCAGCAATCCTTGTAGCCGTAAGCCTTGAGCTGAGTGCACAGCTCGCTCGCCTGGGCCCGCGAGCCGGGAGGCCCGACCAGCAGTCGGTGGTACGGCCCTTTGCCGGGCAGCGTCGTCTCCCGCACGTCCGGCGTCTTGTTGGAGAGCACCGGACCGTACTGCTGCTGCATGTCGGCGAACTTGCGCAACGCATCGAGACGGCTACTGCCGGATGCCGGCACCGAGGCCAGCACCACCACGTAGCCGTTGGCGCCGGTCGCGGCCGAGCCGGCCGATGGGCCGGCATCGTTGGTCGGCGCCGCGGCCGCAACCCGCTGCTTCTTGGGTGCAGCTGGAGCCGCAGCCGTTTCCTGGTCGGGAATGCTGGCGGTCGAGGACGGAATGACCTTCGTCGTTTTCACGTTGACGCCCGAGCGCTGCTGCGGAGCCTCCATTGCCGGCTCGGGATCGGGCTGGCGCACCGGCTCGCTCGCCGCAACACGCTGCGGAGCAGGCTGGGCAGCGCTACCGAACGCATCGACGACCGTCAGACCGGGAACCGAAACTGCCTCCTCGGCTGCTGCCGGCTCGGCCGAGGCGGATGGCGGTGCAATCGAGCCATCGCGGCCAACGACAAGCGTTTTGACCTGGCGGGCGCCGTTGTCAGCGTCAGATTCCGAAAGGCCCCCACTCGACTCCTGCGGTGCCGAATCGGCTTCTCCGAGGCGGCCGAGCACCTTGCTGTCGGTATGCGAGAACTGACGGCCGCCGGGATCGAGAGGCTTCTCCTTCGCCGGCGAAGAATCGCTGGCGATGACCGGTGGCGAAGAATCCGACGACGGCGAGCCGAGCAGCCCCTTGTACACCAGCGTCAGACCATAGCCGAGGCCAATGGCGACCACGACGGCGCCGGCGATGCGCATCGCCCAGCTCCGCCGACGCGGCTCCTCGTTTTCGTACGCGCCCTCGTCCTGGTTGTAGGTGGTTTCAAGCGCATTGCCGTGGCCTTGGCCGTAGCCATGCTGGCCGCGCCCATATGCCTGCTGATCCTGACTGGGATCGCCGTAACCGGCACCCGCCAGCGTCCAATCGGCCTGCTGCAGAGCGTCGTACGGAGGCTGGTTGCTGTTGGCGGGATACGAGGCCTCGGCAGGCAGATAGTCCGCCTGGCCCTGGCTGTAGGGATCATGCCCAGGCTGCGCCGCGGGCCACCCCTCGTAACCCTGCGCGGCTTGGCGCTGAGGTGCATATTGCGGGGCCGGCTGCGGTGCCGCCTGGCGATAGCCCATGGCTGCGTTGATCGGATTGTCCGCGGGGGCCGGCGCGTATTGCGCCCGCTGCGCCGGCGCGGCCGGCTGCTGCGGGGGGCGCGTGTACTGCGGCGGCTGCGTGCGCGGGAAATTCTCGAAATCGTGCGTCGGCTGCGCATTGCGCGCGCTGTCGAGGCTGCTTAGCGCCTGGCGGCCCGCCGGCGCAGGCTGCTGAGGCGGATAATGCTGCGCTTGGGGCGCGGCCTGCTGCGGGTAGTGGTACGCCTGCTGAGGGTGCTGCGGCTGGCCTTGGGCGCTGTATGCTGATTGCTCGCCATAGCTCTGCTGCGGATAGGCCGGAGCCTGCTGCGGAGCGGCGTACTGCGGAGTCTGCGGGCGTTGTGCCGGCCGACCGGCAGTACGGGGATCGGGCTCCCCCGCGGGGTGGCGCTGCGGAGGCGGCCACCCGCTGTTTGCGGCACCTTGGGAGCGAGACATCGTTGAACCCCTCGAAGCGCTGTTTCAATCATCAAGCGTCGAATCGGAGTCTAGCGCATTGACTCCGGTGCCTCGACGCCGAGGACTGAAAGTCCCGAGGATATCACCTGTTGAACGGCAGCGATAAGCGCCAACCGCGCAGCGGTCATAACCCCGTCATCTGCCTGAATAAATCGCAAATGTGGCGAATCATTGCCTCGGGTCCACTGGGCATGCAGCGCCGATGCCAGCTCATAAAGGTAGAACGCGAGCCGATGCGGCTCCTCGGCCCGAGCCGCCCCCGCGATGAGACGCGGGAAGGCAGCGACCTTCTTGATCAGCTCGAGCTCGCCGGCATCGGTCAGCAGTGAGAGGTCCGCCTCGCGCACCGCGCGGCTCCCTGGCGACAGCTCGGGGAACACCTCCTGCGCATTGCGGAACACCGAAGCGACGCGCGCATGTGCGTACTGCACGTAGAAGACGGGATTGTCCTTCGACTGCTCGGTCACCTTGGCGAAGTCGAAGTCGAGCGGCTCCAGCTCCTTGCGATAGAGCATCATGAAGCGGACCGGATCACGGCCGACCTCGTCGACGACATCGCGCAGCGTCACGAACGTGCCGGCGCGCTTCGACATCTTGTAGGGCTCGCCGTTCTTGAACAGCTTGACGAGGTTGACGACCTTGATCGCGAGGTCGGCCGACCCGCCGCTCGTCTGCCACGACTTGAGCTTGCCCTTGGCATCGCGCTCGACGGAGCCGCCGGTGAACGCGGCGATCATCGCCAGCATGCGCGGGATGTAGCCGATATGGTCGGCGCCGAAGACGTTGACGAGGTGCCTATAGCCGCGCTGCAGCTTGTCGTAGTGATAGGCGACATCGCCCGCGAAGTAGGTATAGCTGCCGTCTGATTTCATCAGCGCCCGGTCGGCCTCGTCGCCGAACTCTGTTGATTTGAACAGCGTTTGCTCGCGGTCTTCCCATTCCTCGTCGTCGTGGCCTTTGGGCTTTTCGAGGCGTCCCTCGTAGATGAGGCCCTTGGCGCGCAGCGCGTCGATCGCCGCCTTGACCTTGTCGGTGCCGCCCTTGGTCAGCGAGGCTTCCGAGAAAAACACGTCGTGCCGGATGTTCAGCGCCGCGAGATCGTCCTTGATCATCGGCATGATCTGATCGATCGCGAATGCACGCACGATCGGCAGCCAGCGATCCTCAGGCATGTTGAGCAGCGCTGGCCCATGCTCCTTGGCGAGCGCCGCCCCGACCGGTTTCAGGTACTCACCCGGATAAAGCCCCTCCGGGATCGCGCCGATGTCCTCGCCCAGCGCCTCGCGGTAGCGCAGGAACACGCTTCTCGCGAGCACGTCGACCTGCCCGCCTGCGTCGTTGACGTAGTATTCGCGCGTGACGTCATAGCCCGCAAAGGCGAGCAGGTTCGCGAGAGCATCGCCGAACACCGCGCCGCGGCAATGACCGACATGCATCGGCCCTGTCGGATTGGCCGAGACGTACTCTACGTTGACTGTCTTTCCCTTGCCCAGCTCCGAGCGGCCATAGTCGCCGCCCTCCGCGTGAATGGCCCGCACGAGCCCGTGCCAGAACTCTGGCCTCAGCGTGATGTTGAGGAACCCGGGCCCTGCGACGCTCACCGAGGCAATGTCCTCGTCGGCGGCGAGCTTCGCCTGCAGTTTCTCGGCGATGTCACGCGGCTTCATGCGCGCGGGCTTCGCCAGCACCATCGCCGCATTGGAGGCAAGGTCGCCGTGGGTCGGATCGCGCGGCGTCTCCACCTCGATGCCGCCGACGGGCAGATCGGCCGGCAGCGCCCCCTCGGACTTCAGCGCTTCAAGAGCTGCCGCAACGCGGCCTTCGATCTCGGCGAAAACGTCCACGGGCGGCGATCCTGAGGGCTGAAAGACAAGCGAAAGTCGCGGCCCGCCTAACGCAAATTAGGAGTGGCGTCAAACAGACGGCGATGCTCCTCGATGGCGTAGCGATCCGTCATCCCCGCGACGAAGTCGGCGATGAGTCGCGCGCGGCGCCGATCATCGAGGCCTTGTGATGCCGCATGCCAGCCCGGCGCCATGGCTGCGGGATCAGCGAGATAGCGGGCGAAGAGGTCGCCGACGATGCGCTCCGCCCCGCGCATGATGTCCATCACGCGCTCGTGCCGGTACACGCGCTCGAACAGGAAGGCCTTGAGACGAATGACGTCCGCGGCAAGTCCCTCGGAGAATCCGACTGTCGGGCCGTTCGCGACCCTGATGTCGTCGGGTGACTGAGGCGCCAGCCGCGACAACCGCGTGCGAGTCTCGGCGACCAAGCCGGCGATCATCTCCGTGATCAGCCGGCGCGTCAGCTCGTAGACGCTGCGCGCTTCGCCGCCCGCCTTGAGCGCGCGAACGCGCTGCATCGCCTGACCGGAAAGGGGCTGCTGCTCCAGATCGGCAAGGGTGATGAGATGGGCGCGCAGGCCATCGTCGATGTCGTGCGTCACATAGGCGATATCGTCGGCCAAAGCCGCCACCTGCGCCTCTGCCGACGGCCAGGAGGAAAGATCGAGGCTTTTCCAGCGCTCCAGCCGCTGCGCCACTTTGGCGACGGCGCTGCCGGGAGGCACCGGGCCGTTGTGCTTGGCAAGGCCTTCGAGCGTCTCCCAGGTGAGGTTCAGACCATCGAAGTTCGCATACTTGCGCTCCAGCGCCGTGACGACCCGCAGGCTCTGCGCGTTGTGGTCGAAGCCGCCGAAATCCTCCATCGCCTCGTCCAGCGCCCGCTCGCCGGCATGCCCGAACGGCGGATGACCGAGGTCATGCGACAGAGCGATGGCTTCGGCGAGGTCCTCGTCGAGCCGTAGCTGGCGCGCCGCGGTGCGCGCGATCTGCGCCACCTCCAGCGAATGCGTGAGGCGCGTGCGATAGTGATCGCCCTCGTGGAACACGAACACCTGCGTCTTGTGCGTCAGCCGCCGGAATGCCGTGGAATGCAGGATCCGGTCGCGATCGCGCTGGAACGGGCTGCGGGTAGTGCATTCGGGCTCGGGCGTGAAACGGCCCCGACTTGGGACGGCGCCGGCCGAATAGGCCGCAGGCGAGCGCTCCCCGGGCGCCAGGGCAGCCCCGTAGTCGGCCGCATCGCTTCTGATCGCTGCTTTTTCCACGTCCGATGCCGGTTCTTGGCCGGGCTTTGATTTGCCGCCCCGCCGCGCTTATCTTGCATTGGGACAGATTCCGGCAGACCGCAAGGCCGCCCTCATGGAAGACCCGAGGCCTCTATGACCCAGCCCGTTACCGTCACCGACCGCGCCGCCAGGCGTATCGCCGAGATCGTTGCCGGCGAGGCCGCGGCGCGCGCCTTGCGCATCAGCGTCGAGGGCGGCGGCTGCTCGGGCTTCCAGTACAAGTTCGATCTCGTCCCCGAGGCCGAGGACGATGATCTGGTCCTCGAGCGTGCCGGTGCCAAGGTGGTGATCGATCAGGTCTCGCTCGGCTATCTTGCCGGCTCCGAGATCGATTTCGTCGACGATCTGATCGGTGCTTCGTTCCGAGTGAACAACCCCAAGGCGACGGCCTCCTGCGGCTGCGGCACCAGCTTCTCGATCTGATAGCCGAGCTTCACTCTCTCTTGCCCAGTGCCGTTTGATGCCGCGCGCGGCTGCGCCGCCCGCGGCCGTCGGCCCGGGAGGTTGAAAACGGGAGCGGGGCGGTCCTGGCCCTCATGCTTGTTTGGTTTGGAAGCAGCCATCGCCGCCCCACCCGGCACGCTTGCTGACCGACCGTCTTCCCC
>JAEXXM010000045.1 GCA_023405815.1 Pseudomonadota bacterium
GACATTGGCGTAGATCCCGGCCTTCGCCGGGATGACGTGATGGGACCCAGCTTCGGAAAGGGGGGGCGCTGCCTGCAAAATGGGCACGGACGGGCGTCCACTGGCCGAGGGTCGCGCGCTCGCGGCAAAAGTGTTAGGTCGAAAAAATGATCGACCACGACACGCGCTATCTGTTCCTCTACGGCACCCTCATGAGCGGCGCCCGCGGCGTCCTCGGCACGGAGGAGCGCCTGCGCCTCGCGCGCGAATCCGACAGCCTCGGTCCCGCATCGCTCGTCGGCGCCCACCTCTACGACCTCGGCGACTACCCCGGCGCGCTGCCCGTCGCAGACCCGGGCGCCGTCGTGCACGGCGAGCTGGTCATGCTCGCGAAGCCGCAGGCGACCATCCTCTGGCTCGACGAGTATGAGGGCTTCGTGCACGGCGCTCACGACAACGACTACGACCGCCGCGTGCGCGAGGTGCGCCTTGCCGGCGGCGAGACCATCGAGGCCTGGATCTACGTGCTGCACGCCACGCCGGCGGACGGACGACGCGTCGTCAGCGGCCGTTGGGGCAGCCGCTGACGCGTATGTCGTCATAGGGGAAGTCGTTGAGAGCTGGCTGCGGACCCCGAACGGCCCTCTACCGCGCAGGCACGGTCCCCGCTTAGACCGAGGCGGCCAGCTCCCAGACGTTCGTTCTTACACCGGCCATGCCGCGGCCACTATTGGGGCGAGCAAAAACAAATATTCATGTGCATATCTCGCACATTTAGCTTGTCGCTGAATCGTCAAGAAAACTTCATGCACTACGCATCTGCAGCATCCGACGCGTCGCAATTTGCAGCCTCGTACGCCTCGCTCGCGTTGAGCCAAGCCTCTTCCGCTTCGCTCAAACGCTTCGCCAGTTGTCCGCGCTCGACGCCTGCATTTTGCGCGCGCTGCGGGTCCTTGGCGTAGATCTGCGCGTCGGCGAGCAGCGTATCGAGACGCGCGATCTCCGCGCTCAGCTTTTCAACGTTTTTCTCAGCGGCTTGCATCGCTTTCTTCAGCGGCGCTAGCAACGCGCGCCGGTCTGCGGCCGCGCGGCGTTGCTCGGCACGGCTGTCGCGCTGCGCTTCCGGCTTGCCGTCGCTCGTTCTCGAGCGCGTAGCTGCGCCACGCTCGGCAAGCAGATCGGCGCGATAGGAATCCATATCGCCGTCGTAGGATTTCACCGTGCCGCCGCGCACGACCCACAGCCGGTCGGCGCACGCCTCGATCAGGTGCCGGTCGTGGCTGATGAGAATGACGGCGCCTTCGTACTCGGCGAGCGCATGCACCAGCGCCTCGCGGCTGTCGACGTCGAGATGGTTCGTCGGCTCGTCGAGGATGAGCAGGTGCGGCGCATGGAACGCCGCCAGCGCCAGCAGCAGGCGCGCCTTCTCGCCGCCCGACAGGTTGGCGCACTTCGTATCCGCCTTGTCGGCCGAGAAGCCGTAAGTGCCGAGCCGCGTGCGCCGCTGCGCCTCGGTCGCCTCCGGCATCAGCTCCAGCATGTGGTCGTAGGGTGTCTTGCCAGGGTTCAGCTCGTCCAGCTGGTGCTGCGCGAAGTAGCCGACATCGACCCGCTTGGCGCCGAAGAAATTGCCCGACAGCGGGGCGAGCTTGCCGGCGATGAGCTTGGCGAAGGTCGATTTGCCGTTACCGTTCTGGCCGAGCAGCGCGATGCGGTCGTCCTGGTCGATCCTGAGGTTCAGCCCTTTCAGCACCGGCGCGCCCGGACTGTAGCCGATCGACACGTCCTCGAAGCGCATCAGCGGGCTCGCCAGCGCCTTCTGAGGGTTCGGCAGGTAGAACGGCTTCACGCGCTCGTCGACCTGCGCCGCGATCGGCTGCATCTTCGCCAGCGCCTTGACCCGGCTCTGCGCCTGCGCCGCCTTCGTCGCCTTGGCCTTGAACCGGTCGATGAACGCCTGGATGCGCCGCCGCTCCTCGTCCTGCTGCTTCTTCAGCTTCAACTCGAGCCGTTGCTTCTCGCGCCGTGCCTCCTCGAAGTCGTCGTAGCCGCCCGAGTACAGTGTGAGCTTGCCGCGGTCGAGATGCAGAATGGCCCCCACCGCCCGGTTGAGCAGGTCGCGGTCGTGGCTGACGATTAGCACCGTGTGCGGGTACGTGCGCAGGTAGCTCTCGAGCCACAGCGCGCCCTCGAGGTCGAGATAGTTCGTCGGCTCGTCGAGCAGGAGGATCTCCGGCTCGAGCAGCAGCACCGAGGCGAGCGCCACGCGCATGCGCCAGCCGCCCGACAGCTCGCGGCAGGGGCGCTGCTGCGCCGCTTCGTCGAATCCGAGGCCGGAAAGGATCTGTGCCGCGCGCGCCGGCGCCGAGTGCGCGTCGATATCGTTGAGGCGCTCGTGGATCTCGGCGATGCGGTGAGGGTCGCTCGCGTGCTCGGCTTCGGCGATGAGCTGCGCCCGCTCGCTGTCGGCCGCGAGCACCGTGTCGATGATGCTCTCGTTCCCGCCCGGCGCCTCCTGCGCCACGTGGCCGATGCGCGTGTTCTTCGACACCGTGATCGAGCCCATGTCCGGGGCAAGGTCGCCGGCGATGATCTTGAGCAGCGTCGTCTTGCCGGCGCCGTTGCGGCCGACGAGCCCGACCTTGTGCCCGGTCGGGATTCCAGCGGTTGCAGCCTCGAAAATGGGCCGCCCTTCGATGCGGTAGCTGAGGTCGTTGATGTGCAGCATGCCGAGCACATAGCGGCTCTGTTCTAAACTGTCATCCCGGGCGAGCGAGGCCAATGGCCGAGCGCTGACCCGGGACCCAGCCGAGAAGTGCAAAGCTCCTCATATCGATGCTTCGCCACGCTTAACGCCGGCTCCCGGATAGCCGCTCACTACATTCGCGGCTTAAGGGATGACAGTGCGGCGCTAGATCGAGATGCCGAGGCGATCGAGCACGGCGAGCATCAGGAAATAGGCCGCAACTGTAAGCGCGCACGCCATGGCAAGGCTCGGAACGAACGGCCAGCCGGCACGAATGAGCAGCGGCAGGGCGATGAACAGGACGAGGGAGGGCAATACAAGCCAGAAGATGCCGCTGGCGAGGTCGGCCACCTTTCCCGCATCCCCCGTATCCGCATAGAGCCAGATCATCGCCAGCACGGACGTCAGCGGTATTGATGCCAGCACCGCACCCATGAGCGAGGATCGCTTCGCCACCTCCGAGATCGCCACCACCAGCACGGCTGTGATGGCGATCTTGATGACGGCCGCCAGCATGTGGTCCTCAGCCCGAGACGACGGGCTTCAAGGTCTCGACCAGCAGCCGCTCCTGCGTTCCAGCGTCCGCTATCCCGAGGTGTGCGCTGAACCAGTCCTGCACCATCTGGCAGACGCGCTCGGGCGGTTCACGCGCCAGCAGCTGCGGGTTGGAGAAGGTCTGCAGGTCGGCCTCCTTCCAGCCGAGCTTGGTCAGCTCCTGCACCAAGATGTCGTAGTCCTCCTTCACGGCACGATCGTGCGCGGTGGGAGATTTGCGCCCGTCGGCGATGGCGTCGAAGATGGCCGCGATCTGCGTCTGCACCGCTGCGCCTTGCTCAGGCGATTGCAGCACCTCCAGCACCGCCGGCGAGGTCTCGCCCTGCGAGATGAAGCCGTAGCAGGCGCCGACGCTCTTGCTCGATAGGCTCTTGAGGTTGTTGAGGAAGGCCGCCGCCACCTCCTTCAGCCGCGGCGTGCTTGCCGCCAGCGCCTCGTTGGCGTGCTGCCGGCGCAGCGACACGAGCGCTTCGGCAAGATGCTTGTTCACCGCCTCTTCCGGCTGGTTCTGGGCGGTGAGCGAGGCGGCCTGCTTGAGCTGCTCGCCGTACCAGTCGGGAAATTCGCGCTTCACCACGCCCCATGCTGCGAGCTTCTCGAACTTGCCGTCGAGCTCCTTTGCACCGGCGTCGAGCTGCGCCGGCGAAACCGCGGGCGCCGCTGGAGCCGCGGGGTCGCTGGCAGGCGCCGAAACGGTCGGTACCTGCTCGCCCTCTTTTGCAGAGGTGAGCTTCTCCTGCAGCGCGTTGATGGCGCCGCTCTGCCAGGCATACCAGCCGCCGCCGCCAATAAGGCCGAGCAGCACGACGGCGATCGCGAACTTCTTCAGGCGCGATCCGCTGCCGTCATCAGCTCCTTGCGCAACGCGGATACGCTCTGGCTCGAACGATGGCTGGGCGCCGGGTGCCAGTCCGCGTGACTGCTCCGCGCGCCCGCCTTGTGTCGTCGGACGCGGCGGAGCCGCGGGAGGGGCCGGTTGCTGGAATGGGAACACGGCGGGAGCCGGTCGCCAGTCGGCGAAACCGGGACGCCAAATGAGGTCGGTCGGCTTTAGATGACCTTGCGCGACAAATGTGCGCATTTCGACATCGGACAGCGGGCCGTGCTGTTTGCCTTCACGCGCGATGTACCACTGGATTTCAGCCTGCTGGCCAGTCATGTAAATCTCGTATCAATAGGGGAAACTGACGACACCCGAGTACACAGCCCCTGGCCTATGCTGTCCTTTTTGCATGGCGCCAATGTGGTTCGTTGCACCCTGTTTCGTCAATTGGCCGCACCCGCCCCGCGGGAGTTCGTCCACCGCGGCATTGCTGCGCAGCTATGCCCCAGTTATAAGGCGCCGCAATTCAAGAACAATCCAACCCGAACAGAGGTCGAGGGATGACCATCGAGCGAACCTTTTCCATTATCAAACCCGATGCCACGGAGCGGAACCTGACAGGCGAGATTAACGCCGTCATTGAAAAGGCCGGCCTCCGCATTGTGGCGCAAAAGCGCGTTCGCTGGACCAAGACCCAGGCGAAGGAATTCTACGCCGAGCACAAGGCGCGCCCCTTTTTCGGCGAGCTCGTCGAGTTCATGACCTCCGGCCCGATCGTGGTCCAGGTGCTGGAAGGAGAGGATGCCGTCTCCAAGTATCGTGGGGTCATGGGCGCCACCGATCCCGCCGAGGCCAAGCGCGGCACCATCCGCAAGCGGTTCGCCGAGTCCAAGGGCCGGAACTCCGTCCACGGCTCCGACAGCCCCGCCTCCGCCAAGCGCGAGATTGCATTGAACTTCAACTCGAAGGAAATTGTCGGCTAACGGCCGCGGTCCTCTAGCGCGGTCTGGGGGACCCTCTCCTTATGGCGCGCGTCAGGTTCTACGTTGCCACCAGCCTCGATGGGTTCATCGCCGACCGCGAGGGAGGCGTTGATTGGCTGGCCCCTTACGACGCGCGCCTTTATGGCTACGACAGGTTCATCGGCGAGGTCGGCGCCCTCATCATGGGGCGCCGAACCTACGAGCTGATCTTCGCCATCGGCGAGGATTGGCCGTATACGGGCAAGCCGGTCTACGTCCTCACCTCGAGCAGTCTCGGTGACGTTCCTGAGGGCGTTACTACAACTACCCGCGGCATACGTGCCGCCCTCCAGCTCGCCCGCGAACGGACCCGCAACGATATCTGGATCGTGGGCGGCGCCGTCACCATGCAGTCGGCGCTCGAGGAAGGTCTCGTCGACATGGTCGAGATTTTTTTGGTCCCGGTGCTGCTCGGCTCGGGGCTGAATCTGCTCAACGATCTTTCGCGTCGCCCGACCCTCACCTTCGATGGGATCGAGGCATTCCCCGACGGCGTGGTCAAACTTCGCTACCTCGTCCCCCGCTGAACTGTCGGAAGCCGCCTCTGCGGGCGTGATGTCGAGAGAGGCACCAATCAGCCGCCGCAGGCGGCAAGGCGCCAAGGGCGCCCGGCGCGAGCGCCGGCCATCCACTCGCGCAACGGCAAGTCGCACTCAAAGCTTCCCGCCGCTCGTGTCAGCCCAAAGAACCCTACTCCTTCAGAGTCAGAATGTAGGCGGCGATGTCGCCGATCTCCTCGCGCGTCAGGTTGATCTGCGGCATGGGCGGATGCGGGACGACGATCGCCCCCGCGATCGCCTGTGCCGTTTGTCCGGACTTGGCGGCGATGCGTGCAAAGCTCGGCACGTCCGCCGGCACGCTTGCCCCCGCCGCCTCGGCCCCGACGATATGGCAGCCGACGCACAGCTTCTCGGCGATCTGCTTGCCTGTCTTCGCATCGGGATGCACCTGGGCGAACGCAGTGCCTATGGAAACGACGCCCGCAGCGAGGCTCGCAAAAATGAGAACGAGGCGAATGGTCGGCGTCGTGCGCGTTGGCGAAGGCATGCGTTCGCGTCTCCCCTTATCGAGCGTGGATGCTGACAACCAGTCCGTTGGTGCCGGATCGCTGCGTCCACGGCGTTGACCGGGGACAGCCGAGCGGCGCTTCAGGCTTCAGAGTGACCGTAATGGGATGCTATCGGCCATTGAAGCGTCGCTCACTGACCTAAGTCAATTGCACGATCAGGAAAGGCACTGCGCCAGGCGGTGACTGCGCTTGGCGTTTTCGCTGGCGAGCCGGCCGGGGTCCTTGCCCAGGCACCAAGCGTAGTGCGCGTCCCACCACGTATGCCAGCGAGGCCCGGCGAAGCCGCAATGTCTGCGCACATTGAGCTCCTGCTGCTGCACGGCTTTGCTGGCGTACCGGGCGCATGTCGCACCGGGCGAGGCAGCGGCGGGAATGGTGGCGAGGGCGAGTGCACCCGCTGCGGTCAGAGTGACGACCAGGGTCTTAGACATGTTGGTCTCCATGACAAATATGCGTCGCTTCGGCGGACGCCCGTCATGTCCCCGGCCGGCAATGGCCACGTGCGCCTGCAATAGGAAAAATCAGTCCCCTGAGCATGAACCGCGCATGAACCCTCGCCGCCGCCGTTCGGCAGCGTGAGTTTTGCGTTAATGGCGGGGTTGCAGCGCTCGACGCTCGGCTCCTTCGGGGGAGCCGAGCGGAAACGACCGAAGATTCTAGCTCAGCTCGCGGATCTTGAACTTGAGGCCGCCCTTCGGCGTCAGCGTCACGGTGGCGTTGATGCCCGCGGGATCGGTTCCGACGTACTCGGGGCGGAAGCGGCGCAGGAGCAGTGATAGGGCGAGCGTGTTTTCGACCTGGCTCATGGCGCCGCCGATGCACGAGCGCTTGCCGCCACCGAAGGGCAAGTAGGAGTACTTGACCTGCTTCTTGGCGCCGCCGGCCATCCAGCGCTCGGGGCGGAACTCCTCCGGCGCTTCCCAGAAGCGCGGATTGTGGTGCGCGCCGTAGGCGAACAGCACCACGCGGTCGCCGGGATTGATCTGTTTGCCGGCGATCTCGTCGGACTCGTTGGCGACGCGGATCAACCCCCAGATCGGCGGATAGATGCGCATCGTCTCCTGGATGACCGCGCGCGTGTAGGCGAGAGCGGAGTAGTCGGCCGCTGTCGGCTCGCGATCGCCATAGACGGCCTCGCCCTCCTTGCGGATGCGCTCGGCGGCTTCCGGGTTGCGCGCCGTCTCGTACAACGCCCAGGCAAGCGTGAGGGCCGTTGTCTCGGTGCCGGCCCACAGGTACTGCTTTAGTTCGTCGATCGCCTGCTGCTGATCGAACTCCGGCATCGTTGGATCGTTGACCGCGTCCTGGATCATCTTCAGGAGGGTGCGCTCGCGCTCCTCGCGCGGATCGGCGGCGATCACCGCCGGCGGCACGCTCGCCCAGGTCTCCATCGCCTTGGCGGCGTCCTCTTCCGTGATCTCGAAGATCTCGCCGGCCTGCTTCCTGAGGCGGATCTCCTTGTGGTTCATCACGTCGGTGTAGGTCTTCACGCACTTGAACACGAAGTGCGGGTTGAACGGCATGTCGCGGTCGAACAGCGCCTTGCAGATCATGTCGGCGGCGAGCGTCCATGTCTGCTCGACCATCTCGATGGTCTCGCCCGACTTGGCGACCCCCGACCAGAGGTCCATTTTCGTGCGGATCGCCGCCAGGAAGTACGGGATGTACTCGGCGAACATGTCCGGATGGAACGCCGGCTGCTGCGGCATGCGGATCTTCTGCCAAAGCGCACCGTCGTTTGTGATCATCGACTTGCCGAAGATCGGCTTCAGGCCGTCGAAATACTTGATGTAGGCGTCGGCCTTGGTGACCAGCACGTGCTTGAAGTGATCGGGCTCCGTCAGCAGCACGATCCGCTGGTTCGCGAGATTGATCGGGATGACCGGGCCATAGCGCTCTGCCATCTGCATGAGGATGTGCAGCGGGTTGTCCACGCCGGCCTTGAGGAGGGGCGTCAGCTTGAACCAGATGCTCGATTCGTCGCCGAGGCCCTGCGCGTAGTTCGGCGCACTCGTGTCAGCAGCGGGCGTGGGCTGCTTCTCTATCGCAGTCATGACGTATCTCCCGGCGAGATGGCCGCAAAGAACGAACTTCTATGCCTAATCCAGCCAACGGGTTGTAAACTGAGTCACAGACGGGTCCGTGTGAGAACCTCGCACGGCAAAACCGTGCCCCCCAAGGCTCGCCGAGGAGTATCATCCAGCTGTCACAAGTGTCTATGCGACCGCACGTTTCCGCTTCATTTTGGCGCTAGACCGCTGATCTAGGGCAACGCTTCGGCATTAACGCAGCGGGGGCCAATACAATGGTATTGCTTGGTTAATCGGCTCTTGCCCGATGAAGACCCTCTCCCCTGAGACGACAGCCTTTCCCTCGGCGACGAGGGAAAGCGCATGGGGATAAAGGCGGTGCTCGGCCTCCAGCACCCGCGCCGCAAGGCTATCGGCGGTATCGTCCTCGAGCACCGGCACCGCCGCCTGGGCGATGATCGGTCCCGAGTCGAGCTCGGGCCGGACGAAATGCACCGTGCACCCCGTTAGCTTGACGCCGTCGGCGAGGGCCCGCGCGTGCGTATCGAGCCCCTTGTAGGACGGCAGCAGCGAGGGGTGGATGTTCAGCATCGCATCGCGCCAGCTTTCGACGAATCCGGCCGTCATCTTCCGCATGAAGCCCGCGCAGGCGACCATATCCACCCCATGCGCCCGCAGCGCCGCATCGAGCTCAGCCTCGAAGGCTTCGCGCGAGGGAAAGAGCTTGTGGTCGATCGCTTGTGCCGGGATGCCTTCAGCCGCGGCCTTGGCCAGCCCCTGCGCCTCGGGCCGGTTGGAGATGACGCAGACGATCTCGGCCGGATAGGCGGCATCGCGCGCCGCCCCGATCAGCGACACCATGTTGGAGCCGCGTCCGGAGATGAGGATGCCGATCTTCTTCTTCGCCTTGCCTGATGTCTCGCCCATGCGCGCCCAATAGCACGCCGGACAGCGTCAGGCATCCAGTGTCGCGACGCCGGATGCCTGATGCATAGCGAACCGAAAGCCAGGCGGCCTCAGAAGTTCACGCTCGCTTTGGCGCTGAACGAGTGCTGCTGGGTGTCCTCGTCGAAGAGGCCATCGTACTGCGCCTTGATCGCCGTCCCGTCGGTCCACATCAGGTCGAGGCCGGCGCCGACGTTGCCCATCGCCTGCTCCACCTGCGCTAGCGTATCGAAGTTCGCGATGCCGGCCGGACCGCCCACGAAGGCGCTCGACAGCGCGATGCTGTCCTCGCTGTAGAAGACGGCGCCGAGGCGGGCGAACGGCCGCACCAGCGTGCCCCCCGCCAGCTTCGTCTCGCCACCGATCTCGATCGCCGGCGCGGCGGAGAAGATCGTCTCCTCGCTGCTGGCGATGTTCAGCGCGCCGACGCCGCCCTGCTCCTGCACCGAGCCGAGCCAGAGCTGCGTCGCCTCGAGGTCAACGAGCGGTTTCGCGTAGAGTGCATTCCCGCCCGCCTGGTAGGCGACGCGCAGACGCCCGCTGAGGTGCGAGATCGTCTGGTCGCCCGTGGCGGTCGTCGTAAGGCCGCCGAAGTTGATCGGCCGCGTGACATCCGACGAGCCCGTTCCGCCGAACACGGCGCCGGCGACGACCCACGGTCCCGTCGTATGCTTCAGCGCCACGCCCGCATAGGCGCGGTTGGTGTCCGCGCTCGCGCCGCTCGTCGCATCGGCGGTTCCGCTCTCGATACCGCCGGCAATGCCGAGCACGAGGTTCGGCGCAACGTTCACCTGCCCGCCAGCGGACACGCCCCACGTCTCCTCGTCGTACCCGAGGCCCTTGTCGGAAGCGTCCTGGTTGAACGTGCGGCCGGCGATGGCCGCCCACAGGCACTCGTCCTCGCTCACGGCGGCGTATTGCGCCTCGCGCTTGTGGCAGCTCAGCAGTGCATTGCCGAAGCTGTGAGCGCCGTAGAGGTTCGACACCGCGCCATCGCCGTATATCTCGGGCGAGAGCTGGTCGAGGGCGGCGATGTAGCCGCCCGCGGTCGTGACGTTCAGCAGCGCGTCGGTGATGCCGGTGAGCTTGGTCGGATCGGCGATCACCGCATCGTTGAGATGGCTGCCGAGCGACGTCTCGTTGCGCGTAAGGCCGATGCCCGTCGGCGCAAAGCTCAGGTTATAGGAGACCTGCACGTCATTGGCGTTCGGATACACCAGCGAAGCCTGCAGCGCCGGGCTGGCGATGAGGCCGAGGTCATTGTGCGAGGTGCCCCCCGTGGCCGAGAGAACCGTGACAGTGCCGCCCGAGATGGCAAGGCCCGCAACCGAAAGCCTGACGTTGCCCTGAAGGTCCGCCGTCTCCGTGACGTTGATCTGGTCGGAGGTGTTCGCGATCGCGTTGATGTCGATCGCCAGCGCGCCGGTTGCGCTCTGCACCAGGCTGCCGGTCAACAGCGTCGTCGTAATGGTGCCGGTGCCGCCGGGCGAGATCGTGCCGGCGTTGTTCAGGGTGTTGCCGACGCCGACGTGGAGCGTCGACCCCACCTCGAGCACGCCGCCCTCGAGGTTATCGAGGATGTTGGTGCCGCCGCCGAGATCGATGTTGCCGATGATCAGGCCCGAGTTGAGGAGTGTGTCGTCGTAGGTGCCGATGATCTTAAGCGCGTCGCCCATGAGGCCGACGATAGTTCCGGCGTTTTCGATGTCGACCGAGCCGTAGGCGCTATTGCCATCGCCATCGTCGATGAGGATGCCGCGATCGTCGCCGGAAATCAGCGCACCGGCATAGTTCCGGATGATGCCACCACCCATGGCGATGCCTTCGGAATGATTGGTCACGCCGTCGGCGCCGGTACCCTGGATGACGCCGTAGTTATAGATGTGCCCTTCGATGTCGATATCGACGCCATCGCCATCGCCGGTTGCCAGGTCTTCGTTGTAGTCGCCCGTGATCGTGCCGTAGTTCGTCACCGTGCCGATATTGTCGGAGCCGACGCCCGAGCCATTGCGCCCCGTAATCGTGCCGCCGGCTTCATTGATGACGAAGACGTTGCCGTTTTCGCCGACGTTGATGCCGTGTTTTCCAGCCGAAATTTCGCCCCCGGATTTGTTGATGACGGTCGCGGTGTTGTCCTGGACATCGACGCCATCCCCGCCCGTGCCGGACGTGATCTTGCCCCAGTTGGTCAGGGTGGCGTTGTTGCCGGTGCGGACTGCATCCTGGCCCTGAGACTGCATGATGCCGTCTTTGAGGTTGTTGATCGCGATCGTCGAGTTGAGGACCTTGCTGAAATCGATGGCTTTGCCGTTGTTCGTCGACTTGATCGTCCCGTCGTTATTGACGGTGATAGTGCCGCCTGAACATCCGTGTTTATGCGGAATGCGTCGTTGGACGTGATGATCTCCGCGCCCTTGTAGTTGTTCAGCGTTATGCTGCCCGCGGTAAACGGAGACGCCGTGTCGATCCCGCGCGACGTGGCGTAGATCTTGCCAGAGTTATCGATGATGACGCCGGGGGCGGTGGAGCCGCCGGTCCAAGTGACGGCCGTGCCGGTCGCGTTCAGGGTCGAGCCGCTGTCAACCGAACCGGTCTCATTGTTCTTGAGCGTCTTCGCTGTCGTATCGGGTGTGCTGCCCGAGACGGTGAAGCTGTCGGCGACGGCGAAGGTTGAAAATCCGAAGACGGCGAATGCGCTGAGCGCAAGAGCGGACACGCCGCCCTTAAGAAGCGAAGTACGCGACACGAGACCCCCACTTTAGTCGACAAGCCGTGAGGTCGTAGGTGCCGTTCGCAATGGGTTGATGACGTTCAATTGAAATTACGCGATGCAATCACGCAACGCTCGACCGCCTGCGGTCAGCGTGCGCGGCAAACAAAAAGAGCCGCCCCGAAGGGCGGCTCAAGTCGAGAGAGTAGGTCGTGTCGTGGCGCTTAGAACTGGATGCGCGCGCCGCTGATGACCATGTCGAAGTCGTCGAGGGTCTTGAAGGTCGCCGGGCCACCATTCACGGCCGTGACGTCGCCTTCGGCGTGGCGGTAGATCACGTAAAGATCCATCGCCGCAGCCTCGATGTTCTGCACGACGCCGCCGGCCCAGAAGTTCAGGTCGGCGCCTGTCGAAGCAAGTGTGGTGCCGCCGTCGACATAGGCTGCGCCGACGTCATCCTTGCGGTACTCGCCGAAGATGGTCGTCTTGCCCAGCGAATGCCACTTGCGCTCGATACCCGCCTGCACGAACCAAGCCGTGCTGCTGTCCTCCAGCGCAGGGGCCAGCGAGTCGATCTTCTGCTCGCCGTAGCCGCCGTAGACATAGAGGCCAGTGGGCTCGTGCATCGCGGTGCCGGCGACGCCCCACCAGGTGCACTTGAAGCCGCCGGCCGGGCCGCCGCACTTCGTAGCCGAGGGGTCGGTGCTCTCGCCATATCCGACCCTGCCGAGCAGCTTGATGTCCTGGATCTTGCCCTTGTAGCTCAGCGAGGTGTCCCAGAGGTCATCCTCACCCCAGCTCACCGAGGCGACGAAGCCGGCGAACTCCGGCGAGTCGTACTTGACGATGTTGCGACGACCATCTTGGCCGGGCGTGCCGTTGTTGAAGCCCTGCATGATATTGCCCCACGTCAGGCCGCCGGCGACGGCCTGGCCGCCGGAGCGGAGCTGGAAGGCACCCAGGGCAACGCGTGCCGCTTCGGCGTCCGAGTAGTTGCGCGTGTTGGCCCCGTCGGCATCGTCGAGCAGATGGTAGGTCGAGGTGCCGTCCTGGCCGACCGTCACCTTGCCGTAGGTCTTGCTCTTGATGAACCAGCTGCTCTTGCGGATCGAGAGCGAGTTGGAGCTGCCCGTGCTGGTCTGCGAGAACGAGCTCGAGGCAGCGCCGTTGACGCCGATCTCGAGCGTATAACCGGCCGACCAGTCCTTATCGATCTTGGCCTCACCGGCGAACTTGAAGCGCGACTGCTCCAGCGAGTTCGTGCCGATGTAGACGTTGCTCTCCGTGCCGTCGTCCCAGAAGAAGACAGCCTCGTTGACCCAGCCCGAGATCGTCAGGCTGACCTTGCGATTACCCTTGCGGGCCGTCGTCGCCTCGAGCTCGGCGACGCGCTCTTCGAGATCGCTGCAGCAATCTCCACCCAGATCGGCTGCCTGGGCGCTCATCCCGCCCAGCATCAGTCCGCTCACGGCGAGGGCGGAAACCCACCCAGCCTTGACTCCCCCACTCATACGCAACTCCTACGAAGTACGCTTCAACTCGGCCTTCGATCGACGCAACTGACACTTCGATTACGCGACCACGCCGCCTAGCGAGAACCCTGCCGAATTCTCGCTCAGCCACCGCAGCGATAGCTTGACAAAAGGGGAGGCGTAAACAGCGATTCGCTGTATGACAATTTATGACGCAACCGCCGGGATGCTTTGCATCACTGCGACGTTTTATTCCGCGGCCAATGCCCCTTCAGCATGCGGCGGATGACTTCCGGATGAAACGGCTTCTTATTGGCACCGACAAAGCCGACTTCGGAAAGCTTGGTGCTGATTTCGCGCAGCGTAATGCGCTCGCCGTTTGTACGGCTCGCCTGATAGAGGCGCTTTGCCATCAGCGTCGCTTGCGGCTCAAGCTCCGCGTACGTCTTGCGATGCGTGCGGCCCGTAGTCGTGCGGCGCACGGTGGCCGTGAGGCGGGTCGCAGCGCCGGCCGCCGCAGCATCGAATTGTGCCGATTCCGCAAGGATTTTTCGTATCTCGGGATGCGCATCGGACTCGGCCGCGAACGCGTCGGGCTGATCCGCGGCAATGAGGTCCACGCCGCGCTCGCGCAGTCGCTCGTAGCCGACCACGCGCTCGATCGGAGCGTCAGAGAAGAGGCTGGCCGTGCTGACGATGACCGCACGCGCTGAATTCAAGTCTATTCGCACCAGCAAATCGGTCAGATTTGCGAGCGTCAAAGCCGGCACGGCACCGCTCTCGAAAGCGGCGCTCAATTCGGCGACAATTTCAAAACCAGCGCCGGCCGCAAAGGCTTGCACGGCACTGCGCTGCGCAGTGCCGAAGCCGCGGCGAAAAAACGCCAACGCTGGCTTCAGCTCCGTCCTGATCTTCTGGAGCATTCACCGACCGTATCGATTTTCGGATGATTGCCAGTTTCTTGGCGCGCCGCGCAGAATTGGGCAGTGCCCCTGCCGGTCAATTCGCACGCGGGAAAGTACGCATTACCCCTCCCGAGCAAGCACTCATATGCGCTGCTCGACGCGACATTACTTGGCGTGCCTTGTCCGGTCCTTACAAATTGCTTACCGATCCGTAAGTTACGCGGCCATGTTGTCACAGACCGTCACAGATAGGCGAGGAGTGAAGTGCTCGACATAGCAGGTGTCGAACGTGCTCCGGATTTGCAGCGATGGCGTTTGACGGTTTCGTGAATGTTGCCCGCTGTTGCGGTCGCGCCACGCAGCCCTGTCTGGCGCGGCGAAGCCGGAGAGCCCGGCAAGAAAGCTGTTGGAAGTGCAGCGAGGCGAGATTGCTCAAGGGCAAATACAACTAACAATGGTAGGCGCGATTCTCGCTCTGCTCGAGCCTCGATCGAGGCCTCCTCCCACCGGACGCTCCATGACCCTTCCAAAGGCATTCTCCTACTGGGCCGGCCCCGTTACCTGGATGGAGCGGCTGAGCTGCGCTTCCGCCGTGGCCGCCGGATACGACGTCACCGTCTTCTCGTATGCGCCTTCGGACCTGCGCGGCGCCGGCCTCGGCGTGCGCATCGAGGACGCGCGCGACGTCTTCGAGGCGAACTGCCTCGCCGGCATCAATGACCGCGTGCCGGACCACTTCTCCGACTGGTTCAGGGTCGAGGGTATTGCGCGCGGCCTCGGCGTCTGGTTCGACCTCGACATGGTCGTGTTGCAGCATCTTGGATCGGAGCCGCGCCTCATGGCGTGGGAGCGGCCTCGCAGTATTTGCGGCGCCGTGCTTTCGCTCCCGCACGACTGTCCGATTCTCGCCGACTATGTTGCCTTCTGCCGCAAGCGGCCGGTGACCTACGCGCCGTCCTGGTATCCGCTCCACACCCGTATCAACATGCATTGGAAGCGCGTCGAGAAGTGGCTCACGGGCAAGCCGCCGCCGCGGCTGCACTACGGGCCGGCCGCGCTGACACACTTCACGAAAGCGAACCGCCTCGAAGCCAGCGTCCTGCCACAGCAGGTCTTCTACCCTTTCAGCCCCATGGCGCTCGACGAGATGCGCGTACTCGTCGATGGCGACGCGGCCCTCGCCCATCTGCACGAAAGCACGCGTGCCGTGCACCTGTGGCGCAGCCTCTACAAGCGCGTGAACGGCATGGGCCTGCCGCCGCGCGAATCTTGGCTCGGTCGCCAGGTCCGCGCATTCGATCTCGCAGGCAGCGAGGCTCAGGTCGCTTGATTGGAGTCGTGTAGCGTGCTCACGCGTAGCGCAGGCTGCCCGTGTACTGCACGGCCCAGGTATTGCCCTTGCCCTTGGCTTCCGAGCGCTTCCCGCCGGGTGGCACGATTTCGCCTATGACGTACGGCGCCTCGCCCCACTCCTGCAGCAGGCGTACGAGGCTGTCCGCCTCGGCCTTGGCAACCACCATCACCATGCCGATGCCGCAGTTGAACGTCTTCAGCATCTCTTCGTCGGGCAACCGGCCCGTCTCGGCCAGCCAGCGGAACACGGGCAGCGGCGTGAACGAGGAGAGATCGATGCGCGCTGCGACCGTATCGGGCAGCACGCGCGGCACGTTCTCCGAGAGGCCTCCGCCGGTAATATGGGCGAGCGCCTTCACCGCGCCATGGGTGCCGCCGACCGCCTCGATCACCGCCAGCACCGGCTTGACGTAGACGCGCGTTGGCGCCAGCAGCGCGGCCGCGAGGGTTTGGCTGGGTTCGAACGGTGCCGGCGCTTCCCAGGATACTCCGCTCTCCTTCACCAGCCGCCGCACCAGCGAATAGCCGTTGGAGTGCACGCCAGAGGCGGCGAGCCCGATCAGCACGTCGCCGACCTCGATGTCGGTGCGCGGCAGGATCTCCCCGCGCTCCACCGCGCCGACGGCAAAGCCGGCAAGATCATAGTCGCCCGGCTGGTACATGCCCGGCATCTCCGCCGTCTCGCCGCCGATGAGGGCGCAGCCGGCCTGCCGGCAGCCCTCGGCTATACCGCCGACCACCGCCTTCGCGGTCTCGACGTCGAGCTTCCCGCAGGCAAAATAATCAAGGAAAAACAACGGCTCTGCGCCCTGCACCACCAGGTCGTTGACGCACATGGCGACAAGATCGATGCCGATCGTCGCGTGCTGCCCGGTGTCGATGGCGATCTTCAGCTTGGTGCCGACGCCGTCCGTCGCCGAAACCAGCACCGGGTCGCGGAATCCGGCGCCCTTGAGGTCGAAAAGTCCGCCAAAACCGCCGAGGTCGGTGTCGGCGCCGGCCCGGCGGGTGGACCGCGCCAACGGCTTGATCAGCTCGACGAGGCGGTTTCCCGCGTCGATATCGACCCCGGCGTCGCGATAGGTGATGGCCGGGTTGCGTTCCCGATCAGCCTCTGTCATGTGACCCTGGAACCCAACTTTTGCCCGGTTGCCTCTGGAAGATGCGGCGTCCTAGCAGCTTCGGCGCCCGGTGGGCAACTCGTTGCGATTCTTGGCGCGTGGCTAGGCTGGGAAGCGGGGAGGAAAGTCGCGTGCCGGCCATCCGGATCAAGACACTGTGCGCAACGCTGGCGTTCGCCCTCGCCGGGGTCTTAACCAACGCCTCCGCGAGCGACGACGTGTTCACCGTGGGTAACTACCCGGTGGACGCCGAGGCGGTGAACGCCGTTGCCGCCAAGAAGAAGGCCATGGCCGATGGCCAGCAGGCCGCCTTTCACTCGCTCCTGAAGCGCCTCGTGCCGGTTACCGACTACGACCGCCTGAAGCGCCTGTCGGCCCTGAAGTCATCCGGCTTCCTCGAGGGTGTCGCCGTCCGCTCGGAGCGCAACTCTTCGACGCGCTACATCGCCAGCCTCGACTTCTCCTTCCGCGCTGACAGCGTGCGCACGGTGCTGCAGCAGGAAGGCATTCCCTTCGTCGAGGATCAGGCTCGCGACATCATTGTCGTGCCCGTCGTACGCAACGCCGATGGCTCGATCGATACTGGACCCGCCGCGCGCGCCTGGACGCAGGTGTGGAAAGACCTCGATCTCGAGCACGCGCTGACGCCGTTCGCTCTCCAGCCCGTCAAGGCCGAGATCAACGCCGACACGCTGAAGTCGGCCGTTGAAGTGCGCGGCGCCGAGCGCGTCCTCGCCGGCGCGTATGGCTCGCCGTACGTCCTGCTCGCCATTGCCGAGCCAGACGTCGCCGCCAAGCGTCTCAACGTCACCTTGTCCGGCATCGATGCCGTCGGCGGCTTCAACCTCCGCCGCGGATATCGCGTCTACGACGGCGATACAGCGTACGCGATGGAGCTGGCGGCCGTCGTTGGCCTGGGCGTCCTCGAAGGCCGCTGGAAGGCGAAGAAGATTCCGCCCGTTGCCAGCTCCGCCTACGCCCCGGCCTACTCGTCTTCTTCAACCGGTGGCGGGACGCAGGTCGCCATGCGGGCGCAGTACGACAGCCTCATGGAGTGGAGCGAGATGCGCCGCCGCCTCCTCGACCTTCCCGGCGTCGAGGATATGCGCATCGAAGCTGAATCCGCGCGCGGGGCGGACCTTACGCTGCGCTTTCCGGGGGGCGCCAGCGAGCTCGCCACCGCCCTTTACGGCAGCGGCCTTGCCCTGGAGAATGGCAGCGACCGTCTCATTCTTCGCTCGGCCTATTAGACCGGACGATAACGCAGCGGCTACAAGCGGCGAATGAAGCAACAAGGCGACGGCGGCTTCCCGTCGCTCCAGCGGATGGACGGCTAGTGTGATGATCGAGAAATTCGCCGCCATGAGCGACCGGGCGCGCATAGCCTGCGAGCCCAGGCGAACTTCGGAATCGGGACACTGATGGACCGGTTGCTGAACCTTCCCAACATCATATCCCTCGCCCGGGTGATCCTCGTCCCCGTGGTCTTCTGGCTGCTGATCACCGGCGAGACCGAGGTCGCGTTCTTCGTGTTCATCATCGCCGGCATATCCGACGCCGTTGACGGCTACCTCGCCAAGACCTTCGGCTGGCAGACCGAGCTTGGCGCCTACCTCGATCCGCTCGCCGACAAGCTGTTGATCGTAAGTATCTTTCTTGCCCTCGGCGTTGGCGGCAAGCTGCCGCTGTGGCTGGTCGTGGCCGTCGTCTCGCGCGACATCCTCATCGTAATCGCCGTGATGCTGTCCTGGTTGCTCGGCCGCCCCGTCCGCATCAAGCCGCTCATTGTCTCCAAGGCCAACACCGTGGCGCAGATAGTGCTGGCCGCTACTGTGCTTGCCGACGAAGGCTTCGGCCTCGGCCTCGGCTGGGCCCGCTTTGTCCTCGTCTGGCTCACAGGCGCGCTCACCGTGGCATCGCTGGCTGCCTATTTGCACACTTGGCTGCTACATATGTCCGGCTATGAATCGCCGGAGGCGCGCAGCTGAGTTTCTTGCAGTTGCGCCGCGACCCGAGCGGGTCCGAGGGGCAGGAAGACATGCGTGTCGAACGTCAGGTGCTGTTCTGGCTCTCTGCCGGGCTCCTGCTTGTGCTCCTCATCGCGCTTCTGCGCGGCGTCATCCTGCCATTCGTTGCCGGCATGGTCATCGCCTACTTCCTCAACCCGGCGGCCGACCGCCTGACCCAATGGGGCATTCCGCGCGGCATCGCCGCGACCGTGATCGTCGCCGCGTTCGGATGTCTCATCGCCGCAGCGCTGATTTTCCTCGTCCCGCTGCTGCTCACCCAGGCGCAGCAGTTCGCCGCTGCCCTTCCCGACGAGATCACGCGCCTGCGCGGCCTCGTCGAGAACTGGGCACGCCAGCAGCTCGGCTCCCATTACCCCGACTTCGCCGCCGGCCTCGAGCGTTCCTCGCAGACCATCACCGAGAACATGACGAGCCTCGCCGGCTTCATCGCCGGCTCGCTCTGGAGCCAGGGGCGTGCGCTGTTTGACTTCCTCTCGCTTCTGCTCGTCACGCCGCTCGTCGTCTTCTACATGCTCATCGACTGGCATCCGATGTTGGCCAAGGTCGATAGCTGGCTTCCGCGCGCGCACGCCCCGACCATCCGCCGCCTTGCCACCGAGGTGAATGATGCCGTCTCTGCCTTCATCCGCGGCCAAGGCGCGGTCTGTCTCATCCTCGCCGTCTATTATGCTCTGACGCTTGGAGCGACGGGCTTGCGCTATGGCCTGCTCGTCGGTCTCGCCACCGGCCTCATGAGCTTCGTGCCCTTCGTCGGCTGGGCGCTCGGCCTCATCACCGCGACTACCATCGCCATCGTCCAGTTCTGGCCCGAAGCCGTGCCGATCCTCACCGTCGTCGGCATCTTCGCCGGCGCGCAGGTGCTGGATGCCGGCTTCCTCTCGCCCAACATCGTCGGCTCCAAGATCGGCCTGCACCCAGTGTGGCTGATCTTCTCACTCTTCGTATTCAGCTATCTCTTCGGCATCGTCGGCGTGCTGGTTGCGGTTCCCATCGCCGCCGCGATTGGCGTGCTCGTCCGCTTCGCTCTCAAGATCTACCTGGAGAGCCCGCTCTACAGCGGCGTCCCGCCCGCCGCGACGCCGGAGAGGTTGCCCACAGCGACGGGGCCGGGTCCCTCGCTGGAAAATCGAGTTTCGCCGTAATCGTTCGGCAAGAACACTCCGCAAGTCCAAGATCGCGAACAGGTAATGACCGCTTCCCCGCGCCAGCTCGTCTTTGATCTCGCCCACCGCCAGGCGCTGGGGGCGGAGGATTTCCTCGTCTCGAGCTCCAACGCCGCCGCGGTGGAGATGATCGACCGCTGGCCCGCGTGGCCGCATCCCGCTTCGCTCGTCGCTGGACCGCAGGGCTCCGGCAAGAGCCATCTCGCCAACGTCTGGCGCCTGCGCTCCGGTGCCGGCATCGTCGCCGCGGCCGACCTCGACGACCTGATCGTCGCCGGCCTCCCCGACGGTGGCGCCATCGTCGTCGAGGACATCGACCGCGCCATCGCCGACGAGAAGGTCCTGTTCCACTTGCTCAATCGGGCGCGGGAGAGCAAACTTTCCGTGCTGATCACCTCCCGCACGCCTCCGGGCGAGCAGGAGTTCCGCGTCCCCGACCTTCGCTCGCGCCTGCGCGCCCTGCCGATGGTCGAGGTGCAGCCGCCCGATGAGGCCCTCTTGAAGGCGGTGTTGGTAAAGCTCTTCGACGATCGCCAGCTCTACGTCGAGCCGCAGGTGATCGACTATCTGAGCCTGCGCATGGAGCGCTCGATGGCGGCGGCGAGCCGAATAGTCACGGCCGTCGATCGCTTGGCGCTGGCAACGCACAGGAAGGTAACGCGACCGCTAGCCGCAGAAGTGCTTGCCGGCCTTGGAGAAAGTCGCGAGTAACAGGATTTCAAGCCGCCCCTGGCTCGCATGTCATATTTATGACGTAGCCATCCCTTGAGCGATCGAGGGGCAAAGGGCATCAACATGGCCAGCGCGAGGAATAAAGTGCGCGAGAAGGCAGTCGTACGCAAAGCGGCGATCGAGCCGCCCCCCGAGGGTCCCGCCCGGTTCTACAATCGTGAGCTGTCGTGGCTGCAGTTCAATCGCCGCGTCCTCGAGGAGGCGCAGAACGAGCGCCACCCGCTGCTCGAGCGCCTGCGCTTCTTGTCGATCTCGGCTTCGAACCTCGACGAGTTCTACATGGTGCGCGTCGCCGGCATCTATGGCCAGGTGGCCGCCGGCGTGCAGACGCCCTCGCAGGATGGCCTGACGCCGGCACAGCAATTGCGCACCATCAACCGTTTTGCTGCGAGCCTTGTCGCCGACAAGCAGGGGATCTGGCGCGCGCTCAAGACCGAGATGGCGCAGAACGGCATCCACATCCTCGAGCCCGGGGATCTGAAACCCGCTGAGAAGAGCTGGCTGCAGCGCCTGTTCCTCACTCACATCTTTCCTATCCTCACGCCGATCGCCGTCGATCCCGCGCACCCGTTCCCCTTCATCCTCAACAGGGGGCTCACCATCGCCGTCGAGATGCTCCGCGAGAGCGATTCGAAGTCGATGAACGGTCTCATCCCGATCCCCAGCCAGCTCGAGCGCTTCATCCGTCTCGGCGGCATGGACACCGAGCACAAGGATCTGCGCTTCATCCGGCTCGAGACCATCATCGGCCTCTTTATCTCCGAGCTGTTCCCTGGCTTCCAGATCAAGAGCCAGGGTGCCTTCCGCGTGCTCCGCGACAGCGAGGTCGAGATCCAGGAGGAAGCCGAAGACCTGGTGCGCTCGTTCGAGTCGGCATTGAAGCGTCGCCGTCGCGGCCACGTGATCCGTCTCGAGCTCGAGGCCGCGATGCCCAATCGCCTGAAGAAGTTCGTCGTCGAGGAGCTGGAGGTCGGCGAGGACGCCGTATTCGTCAAGGACGGCCTCTTGGCGCTCGCCGACACGGCGCAGCTCATCGTCGCCGACCGGCCCGACCTGCTCTTCAAGCCGTTCGTGTCGCGCTTCCCCGAGCGTATCCGCGAGTTCAACGGCGACTGCTTCGCGGCGGTGCGCAAGAAGGACATCATCGTCCACCACCCATACGAGTCGTTCGACGTCGTCGTGCAGTACCTGCGCCAGGCCGTGGCCGACCCCAACGTCATGGCCATCAAGTGGACGCTCTATCGCACCTCGCGCGACAGCCCGATCGTGCAGGCGCTGAAGGAGGCGGTAGAGGCCGGAAAGTCGGTCACCGCCGTCGTCGAGTTGAAGGCCCGCTTCGATGAAGCGGCCAACATCCGTTGGGCGCGTGATCTGGAAAACGCCGGCGTGCACGTCGTCTACGGCTTCATCGAGTTGAAGACGCACGCCAAGCTCGGCATCATCGTGCGCCGCGAGGGCTCAGAGCTCGTCAGCTACTGCCACATCGGCACCGGCAACTATCACCCGCAGACGGCGCGCGTTTACACCGATCTGTCTCTGTTCACCACCGACCCGGCCATCGCCCGCGATGTGACGCGCATCTTGAACTTCGTCACCGGCTACGGCGAGCCGGCCGAGCTCGAGGCGATGGCGGCGAGCCCGCATGGCATCCGCCGGCGAATCATCGCACATATCCGCGAAGAGATAGAGCACGCCAAAGCAGGGCGGCCGGCCGCGATCTGGATGAAGATGAATGCTCTCGTCGACAGCCAGATCATCACCTCGCTCTACGAGGCGAGCGGCGCCGGCGTCGAGATTGACCTTATCTGCCGCGGCGTGTGCTGTCTGCGCCCCGGCATTCCCGGCCTTTCCGAGAACATTCGCGTAAAAAGCATCGTAGGCCGCTTCCTCGAGCATGCGCGCATTTACGCTTTCGGTCGCGGCCAGGGGTTGCCTTCACCCAAGGCTGCCGTCTACATCAGCTCCGCCGATATGATGCCGCGTAACCTCGACCGCCGCGTCGAGGCGATGGTGCCGATCATGAATCCGACCGTGCACGAGCAGGTGCTCGATCAGATCATGGTCGCCAACCTCAAGGATAACCAGCAGAGCTGGAGCATAAAGTCGGACGGCTCCTCGGAGCGAATTCGTCCGGCCCCCGGAGAGGAAGCCTTCAACGCGCACCAGTACTTTCTCACCAACCCGAGCCTCTCGGGTCGTGGGCAGGCGCTCAAGGAGAACTTCCCGCCGCGCTTCAGCCTGCTCAGCAAAGACTGACGCCAAGAGACGGAGCGGGGCTGATTTTGACGAGCTTGGAGCGGTTGTTCGGCGAGCAGAACCGGGTGCATGAGCTCGAGCCCATTGGTGTCATCGATATCGGCTCCAACTCGGTGCGTCTGGTCGTCTATGAAGGCGCTGTCCGCGCGCCGACCCCGCTATTCAACGAGAAGGTGCTGTGCGGTCTCGGCAAGGCCATTGCCTCGACGGGCAAGCTCGGCACCGATGCCGTCGACCGCGCGCTGGCCGCGCTCGCCCGCTTCCGCACCATTACGCGCATCCTGGAAGTGAAGAACGTGCGCGCCTTCGCGACCGCCGCCGTGCGCGAGGCCGAGGACGGTGCCGACTTCATTGCCCGCGCTGAGAAGGCGCTGGGCATGCGCATCGAGATCCTCTCGGGCGAGAAGGAAGCCAAGCTTGTCGCCCAAGGGATCATGATGGGCTTCGTCGAGCCCGACGGCATCGCCGGCGATCTCGGCGGCGGCAGCCTCGAGCTGATAGACATCGCCTCCGATCGCCTGAAACAGGCGACCACGCTCCCCGTCGGCGGGCTTCGCCTCATCGACGCCACCGGCAACAAGATCGAGAAGGCGCAGCCGCTCATTGACGACGCCTTGGCGCAGGTGTCCTGGCTCGGCCAGGGTGCCGGCCGCCCGTTCCATGCCGTGGGTGGAAGCTGGCGCGCCATTGCCAAGCTGCACATGGAGCAGACCAACTACCCGCTGCACGTCACGCACGGCTACGCGATCCCCACGCTCGAGGCCATCGCCTTCTGCGAGTTCCTGCGCAAGACGAAGAAGCTGACCGGCTTTTCCGGCTATGAGGAGCTGGCGCGCGCACGCCGCGAGGTGCTGCCCTTCGGCGCGCTGGTGCTGGAGCGCCTGTTGAGGGCCCTCAATCCGAGCGAGGTCGTATTCTCCGTGTTCGGCATTCGCGAGGGGCTCATCTACTCGCTGCTGCCCGCGCACGAGCGCCGCAAGGACCCGCTGCTCTCGTTCTGCGCCGAGTACGCGAGCCTGCGTTCGCGCTCGGTCGAGCACGCCTGGGAGCTGTGCAAGTGGACCGACCCGTTGTTCGAGCCGCCGGGCCCGAAGGAGACGCCGGAGGAGCGGCGCCTGCGCTATGCCGCCTGCCTCATCTCCGACATCGGCTGGCGCGAGCACCCCGACTATCGCGGCGAGCAGAGCCTCAACCTGCTCGCCCACGCTGGCCTTTCCGGCATCGACCATCCCGGCCGCGTGTTCATGGCGCTCGCCATCTTCTACCGCCACGCCGGAGCTTCGCAGGAGCACGCCGCCGAACTGTCCGAGCGCCTGAAGCTGCTGATCTCGAAAAAGGCCCAGAAGCGCGCCCGCATCGTCGCCGCCGCCATCCGCACCGCACATATGCTGTCCGTTGGCGTGCCGGGAGTGATCGACGAGACGCCCCTCAGCTACGACGGCGACAAGCTCGTCCTGACCATCCCCAAGAGCTATGCCGGCCTCGACGGGGAACGGCTTCGCCGCCGATTCGATACCCTGGCCCAGCTCGTGGAAAAGATCCCCGATATCCGCATCGGCCGCTGACACCCCTTCACCCGCAATTGGCCGCGAAGCGGCAAGGGCCGTCATGGCGAAGCCATGCTCTGCATGGACGGGCCCCGCGCCTTAGGCGCGGCCGTCAGCTCGTAGCAACGTCAGCCGCATACAAGGCCTCTCTCCCCTCGTGTTGGCCGCGAAGCGGCAAGGGCCCAACGGGCCTCGGCGCGAGCGCCGGCCGTCAGCTCGTAGCAACGCCAGCCGCATACAAGGCCTCTCTCCCCTCGTGTCAGCCACAACAAAGTGCGCAACCATTGTAGGCGGCCTGCCGCCGCCATATTTCCTGCTAAACTGAGGCAGCCGGCCGGGGGGCCGGCATAAGGGGACAGGACGTTTTCGCAATGGCCGATGATCCGTATGCCACCCTTGGCGTGTCGCGCAACGCCTCGGACGAGGACGTCCGCCGAGCCTTCCGCAAGCTCGCCAAGGAGCTGCACCCTGACATCTCCAAGGGCAACGAGGAACGCTTCAAGAAGGTCACCTCGGCCTATGAAATCCTGGGCGATGCCGAGAAACGCCGCGCCTTCGACCGCGGCGAGATAGACGCGCGTGGCGAGCCGCGCCATCCCGGCTTCCGCCAGTACGCCCGCGGCGCGCGCGCCGGCGCCGGGGCTGGTGCCGCACCGGGCGGCTTCGACGAGTTCGGCTTTGGCGACATCTTCTCGGATATTTTCGGCGGCGTCGGGCGCGGTGCGGGCGGTGCACGCGCCAACTTCACCGCCAAGGGCCAGGACGTGCGCTATACGCTCGAGGTCGATTTCCTCGAGGCGGCGCTGGGCGCGACCAAGCGCGTGACGCTGCCGGCCGGCGGCATGCTCGATCTCAACGTGCCGCCGGGCGTGACCGATGGTCAGGTGCTGCGCCTCAAGGGCAAGGGCCAGCGCGGCATTGGCGGCGCCGAGCCCGGCGACGCGCTTGTCGAGGTGCGGGTGCGCCCGCATCCCCACTTCAAGCGCGAGGACGACGACATCCTCCTGGACGTGCCGATCACCATCGACGAGGCGGTGCTCGGCGCCAAGGTCGAGGTGCCGACCATCTCCGGCCGCGTGCAGCTCACCATTCCCAAGGGCACGAGCTCGGGCCGCGTGTTTCGCATGAAGGGCAAGGGCGTGAAGAGTGCCGGCCGCACCGAGCCGGGCGATCAGCTCGTCACCGTGCGCATCGTGCTGCCCGAGAACATCGACGACACGCTCGCCTACTTCTTCTCCGAGTGGCGGCAGAAGAACGGCTACGACCCCGGCCGCAAGTAGTCTAACTTAACCTCTCCCATGGGGAGAGGTCGGCTGGACGCGCGCAGCGCGCCAGCCGTGAGGGGATGAACCGCTTCAGGACACGCTCACGCGCCTGGGCCGCGACGCTGCTGGTACTGCTCGAGGCTGCGTGCAATCTGCGTGAAGCGACCAGGAAAGCGGGTATCGAGATCGCGGAAGCTGTCGAACAGTTGCTCCATGAGCTGGTCGTCCGCCTGACTACAAATGAGCATTTGGCCGTCGTTGATCCGCCGGCTGAGCCGTTGTCTTCCTTCTCGCAGGTCGCACAGAATCTTCTTCCGTGTTGAGGCGCCGATCTTTCCTACCTGGCAGCCGTTCCACCGGTCGTAGATGTCGCGGATCACCTCCACGTCCTTGTGAAGCGGGTTCTCCCAGAACGCCGCCCCGTCAAGGTCGGAGAATACGTTGGCGGTGTTCTCGAGCGCCATCTTGATCTGACGGCATTCGACGTCCTCGATGCCGTCATCCTCATAGTTGCTTAGATCGGAAAGCAGCGCCGTCATCGTGCTGGAGCGAAAGAAATTGATCTTCCATCCGACGGTGCCTCGTTGAGGCGTCTCGCAGTCGAGCCGTTTGATCAACAGCGAGGCTGGGACGATGAATGCCAAACCGCGCTCGTGGTCGGCGCGTGCCACCATGCCGATGATTGCGCCGCTTTGCGCAGTGCCGGAGCCGTGGTGAAACACTGGGCACCCGCTGAAACCTTGCGTGATGGGGCAGCCATCGTCGAGATCGCATTGCAGTTGCCAGAGGCCATTGGCAACACGGTCTCTCAGTTCACCGTATGCCCATACTCCGGCGTCGTAGCCTTGCGGGAACCCGTAGCTGCGAATGGCTGCTGCGGAGCGCAAAGTAGCGTCGGCCAAGAGTTTCTGCTCTCCGCCTATGTCGACCTCGTCATCAATTCGCAGCGTCGCGACGTCGGACTTGTTCGGTGAAGTCCAGCGCACGACCTCGCATTTTAGCCGCGGCGCTCCCGGTGCGAATGGGAAGTCGACGATGATCGAACCCTCGGGACGCGCGGCCGTCGACAGCGGCCGGCCGAGCGCTGCGTTTATGACGTGCGACGCAGTGAACACCTGGTTTTGAGATGCGAGAAAGCCGCCACCGACAACGCCTGACGGGGAATGGATGCGCGCAATGATCTCCACGGAAATCTCCGGGCTAAGCAGTGAACTTCATGGTGATGGAGAAGTTGGCGGTGGCGTTGCCGCTGACGACCAGAATGCCGCCTTGGGCGGTGAGCGCCAGCCCGAATCCGAAACTCAGCTCTGAGGCCTTGATATCGGCGAGCTTCGCCCGAAGGGGCGCGCACATCGCTTGTACGGTGTCAGCGATGTCATCGATGCTGTCGGCGAGCCGTTCGCCGAGGCGCCCCTCCCGTCCGGCGAATGCCGCACCCGGCTCCCTCACATCCACCGCTTCGATGGCGACACTGGTCGATGGATCGACCTGGAGAAGGCGAATAACCGACATGAAGAAGCGCCCCGTGAATTAACACGGAACCATAGGTACAACCGATCAGGCTAAAATACAATCTAAGGTTGTAGCTATTGCGCGGCCTTGAGGTCCGGTTTCACCGTCGCGATCGGCACGACCTCGCTCCCCGCCAGCGTCAGCGCGATCTCCCCGCGTTTGAGCCGCAGCGCATCCTCGCCGAACAGCCGCCGTCGCCAGCCCTTGAGCGCCGGAATGTCGGGCTCGGCCTCGGTGGCGATCCTTTCCAGATCCTCCGAGCCGGCGATCAGCTTCGGCGCCACGCGATGGCGCGCGGCCGACGCCTTGAGCAGCACGCGCAACAGCTCGACCAGCGCCGTCGATTCCGCCGTGAGCTGCGCCCCGCGCGCCACCGCCGGCACGCTCTTCATGTCGCGCGCAAGCCCGCGCTTCACCGCCTCGATGATCTCGCGCGCCCTTGCCGAGCGCGAGAACCCTTCGCTCAGCGTGCGTAGATGGCTGAGCTGCTCCGACGATGTCGGCGCCTGGTTGGCGATGTCGTACAGCGCTTCGTCGCGCAGAACGCGCGATCTGGGAACGTCCTGCGACTGGGCCAGCCGCTCGCGCCACGCCGCAAGCTCCATCAGCACCGCGAGCGCCTTGCGGTTCTTCACCCTGAGCTTCAGCCGCTGCCAGGCTTCTTCGGGGTGTTGCTCGTAGGTCTTGGTGTCCGTGAGGATGCCCATTTCCTCGTTGAGCCACTCCGCGCGGCCGGCCTTGTCGATGTCGGCCTTGAGGTGCTGGTAGACCTCGCGCAGGTGCGTCACGTCGCCGAGCGCGTATTCGAGCTGCTTTTCCGACAAGGGGCGCCGGCTCCAGTCGGTAAAGCGCGAAGACTTGTCGAGGTCGACGCCGGTGACGTTCTTGACGAGGTTGACGTACGACACGCTCTCGCCGAAGCCGCACACCATCGCCGCGACCTGCGTGTCGAACACGGGACGCGGAACGAGGCCGGCGCGTGCATAGACGATTTCGATGTCCTGCCGTGCGGCGTGAAACACCTTCATGACGCGCTCCTCGCCCATGAGCTGCCAGAAGGGGCTAAGGTCGATGCCCGGCGCCATCGGATCGATGATCATCGCTTCCTCGGGCGAGGCGATCTGGATCAGGCAGAGCTGCGGCCAGAACGTCTGCTCGCGCAGGAATTCGGTGTCGACGGTGACAAAGTCGCTCGTCGAGAGGCGCCGGACGGCTTGGGAGAGGTCTTCTGAGGTGGTGACGATACGCATTTGAGCGCCGTATAGCGCATCGAACGGGATTTGTCGCGGGGCTGCGGCGGCTTAGTGCGTCGCGATCCGGCCGCAAGGTGGGCATGCAACACCGCGCCGGTGCGGCAGGATGGCGCCCGGGGCCCCAAATGGCAGTACGAACCACCGTGGGCGACCGATAAACGCCGCCAATGGCGGCCGGCGATCGACAAGGCGCGCCATGGTCCCGCGGGCCTTTACCATCGTTGCCGCGGGCAAAGAGCCGGTGCGCCCGGAAGCGCACTGGCCAAGCACGAGGTGCCTATGGCAGCGACCAGACCGTCAGCGAGCCACCCAGAGCGGTGTAGCTGTTGAGGCCAGCGTAGCCGCCCACGGCGCCCAGGCCATCCGTCGGGTTGGTCAGGCCGGCCGCAAGGCCGATGCCGGCCCAGCCGCCGACGCCCGACAGGACACCGACGTACTGCTTGCCCTTGTGTCCGTAGGTGAAGACGTTGCCGATGATGCCGGACGGCGTGCGGTTCTTGTACAGCAGCTTGCCGTCTTTCTGGTCGACGCACTTGAAGTAGCCCTCGAGGGTGCCGACGCAAGCGATGCCGCCGGCGGTCGCGAGAGCGCCCGACCAAACCGAGAACTGCTCCTTGTTCGACCACACGATCTTACCCTCGGAGGCATCCCAGCCGATGAGATGACCCATGCTGGGCGAACCTTTGGGTGGGTACATGGAGACCGTTGCGCCGACATAGGGCTGACCCGCGGTGTACTCCACCTGGAACGGCTCATAGTCCATGCAGACGTGGTTGGTCGGCACGATGAAGAGCTTGGTCAGCGGCGAGTAAGCAGCAGGCTGCTGGTCCTTCGTGCCGTGGGCAGACGGGCATATGTCCGTCGTGTTGGAATCCTGGCCGTTGAGGAACGTCGACTTGGAGGCGACGACAGCCGGGCGGCCGTAGGTTGCGCTCTTGGGGTCGAGATCGACGCCGGTCGACCAGTTGACGACGGGGTCGTACTTCTCGGCAACGAGCGGGATGCCCGTCTCGCGGTCCACGGTATAGCCGAAGCCGTTGCGGTCGAAGTGCACGAGCACGTTGTGCTTCTTGCCCTTCACCTCCATGTCGTCGACGAGGATCATCTCGTTGACGCCGTCATAGTCCCACTCGTCGAACGGCGTCATCTGGTACGCCCATGCCGCTTCACCCGTCTTGGGGTTGCGGGCGATGATCGACATCGTCCACTTCTGGTCGATCTGCTTGCCGTCCGGTCCCGCCCGCTGGGCCGGGTTCCAGGTCGATGGGTTGCCCGTGCCGTAATAGACGAGGTTCAGCTTCGGGTCCCAGGCGTACCAGCCCCAGGTCGCGCCGCCGCCGATCTTCCACTGCTCTCCGTTCCATGTCTTGAGCGACGAGTCTTTGCCCACTGGTTTGCCGAGCGACATCGTCTTCTCGGGGTCGAACAGGATCTCGTCGTCCGGTCCGACGGAATAGGCACGCCAGGCACGCTTGCCATCGGAAAGATCGTACGCCGTGACGTGTCCCCGCACGCCGTATTCACCGCCGGAGATGCCAGCGATCACCTTGTCGCCGACGACGAGCACGGCGCCGGTGCCCGTCTCGCCTTTCTTCGGATCGCCGTTGGGCGCCTTCCACACTTCCTTGCCCGTCTTGGCATCGAGTGCCACGACGGTCGTGTCGGCTTGATAGAGGAAGATCTTGCCGTCAGCGTACTGCACACCCCGGTTGACGGTGTCGCAACACATGACGGGAAGCACCGACGCGTCCTGCTTAGGCTCGTACTTCCAGATGATCTTGTTCTCGTCATCGAGATTGAGAGCGTACACGATGTTCGGGAACGGCGTGTGGAGGTACATCGTGTTGCCGATGACGAGGGGAGAGCCCTCGTGACCGCGTAAGACGCCGGTCGAGAACGTCCAAGCGACCTTCAAGTTGCCGACGTTCTTGGTGTTGATTTGGTCGAGCTTGGAATAGCGCGTGTTGCCATAGTCGCCTTGCTGCATGCACCAGTTGCTCGGGTCCTCGATGCACTTGAGAACGCTGTCGTTGGCCAGCGCCGGTGCCACGAGAGCAACCGTTGCCGCCACTACAGCAATCATCCTCGTAATCATTTATTCGCTCCGTCCAATACGGCAGCGTTCCGGCGATCAGCGATCGCCGGCGTCCACTCCGCGGGTTGTATCGTTTGCTCGCCCGGCTTCTGAGGCAGGATCTTATGAGGTGCTTTTCGACCGGATCGGTCGACGCACAAAGCCGCTATAGTGAGTCGCACCGCAGCGAGGTAGATGCAGCGCGCAAACCAGCCATGCGAAGGCCAGTGTATCGCCCAAAGTACAACGTCGGCTGCAATCGCGGCGCTCGATGACGATGCTGGCGAGAAGCTCCGACGCGCACCGCGAGAAGGTGCATCCGAGCCGGTGACTGTCGTCGAGCAGCAGCGTGCTCTCGCCCTTTGTTGCTCGCGTGCGCCGCCGCGCTCTCGCGCGACAGGTTTCACATCGAGAGCCTCCTCGTGCTCGCGAGCCTGCATCGAGAGGGAGGCTCATCTTCGCCGCAAGCGAAGTCTGCTCGCGAACCGGTGGCGGCGCACCGATGCTCGACTGGCTGAGCTAGCGCACCGGCTTCCAACCGATCCGCCATGTGTGCGGCCTCCTGAAGCGGGCGCGTGCGGCGCTCAGTGACCGACGTCAGGCGTTGGCCGCAATCATCAGCAAAAATGGGGGTGCCGCCGCGTACAGATTAGATCCGCTTATGGCCGGCGACAGGAAAGATCATTTTACAACGGCTCTAAGGAGAGCGCCTTTGTGCACTGCACGAAGAGCCACTCGGGAGCCGTTGTTATGGACGCCAAAGTAGAAGACGAGGGCAAATGCCCGTTCGCGCACGCCACCTCAAAACCGAGGACGAACCGCGACTGGTGGCCGGAGATGCTGGACATCTCGGTCCTGCATCAAAATTCGAAATTGTCCGACCCGATGGGCGAGGCGTTCGACTACGCCAAGGAGTTCAAGTCCCTCGATCTCGATGCCGTGATCAAGGACCTCACCGCCCTGATGACGGACTCGCAGGAATGGTGGCCGGCCGATTTCGGTCACTACGGCGGCCTGATGATCCGCATGGCCTGGCATAGCGCGGGGACGTATCGCATCACCGATGGCCGCGGCGGCGCCGGTGCGGGACAGCAGCGCTTCGCGCCGCTCAACTCCTGGCCCGACAACGCCAACCTCGACAAGGCGCGGCGCCTGCTTTGGCCGATTAAGCAGAAGTACGGCCGCAAGATCTCGTGGGCCGACCTGATGATTCTTGCCGGCAACGTCGCGCTCGAGTCCATGGGCTTCAAGACGTTCGGCTTCGCCGGTGGCCGCAAGGACGTGTGGGAGCCGGAAGAGCTCTATTGGGGTCCCGAGGGAACCTGGCTCGGCGACGAGCGCTACAGCGGCGAGCGCCAGCTTTCCGAGCCGCTCGGCGCCGTGCAGATAGGTCTCATCTACGTCAATCCCGAAGGTCCCAACGGCAATCCCGACCCGGTCGCCGCGGCCAAGGACATCCGCGAGACGTTCTTCCGTATGGCCATGAACGACGAGGAGACCGTCGCCCTCATTGCCGGCGGCCACACCTTCGGCAAGACGCACGGCGCCGGCGATCCGTCCCTCGTCGGACCCGATCCGGAAGGCGGCGCCATCGAGGACCAGGGCCTCGGCTGGAAGAGCAAGCACGGCACCGGCATCGGCGCCGACACCATCACCGGCGGCCCGGAGGTCACCTGGACCACGACGCCGACGAAGTGGAGCAACAACTTCTTCTGGAACCTGTTCGGCTACGAATGGGAGCTGGAGGAAAGCCCGGCGGGCGCCAAGCAGTGGCGCGCGAAGGGGGCCGGCGCGACCATCCCTGACGCCTTCGATCCCTCGAAGAAGCACCTGCCGAAGATGCTGACGACGGATTTGTCGCTGCGCTTCGATCCGGCCTACGAGAAGATCTCGCGCCGCTTCATGGAGAACCCGGACCAGTTCGCGGACGCGTTCGCCCGCGCTTGGTTCAAGCTGACGCACCGCGACATGGGTCCGCGCGTGCGCTACCTCGGGCCGCTCGTGCCGAAGGAAGAGCTGATCTGGCAGGATCCAATCCCGGCGGTCGATCATCCGCTGATCGACGACAACGACGCCGCCGCGCTGAAAGCGAAGATTTTGTCGTCGGGCTTGACCGTGCCGCAGCTCGTCGCCACCGCCTGGGCCTCCGCCTCGACCTTCCGCGGCTCCGACAAGCGTGGTGGCGCCAACGGTGCACGCATTCGCCTCAGCCCGCAGAAGGACTGGGAGGTGAACGAGCCGGTACAGCTGAAGATGGTTCTGGAGAAGCTCGAAGCAATCCAAAAGGAGTCCGACAAGAAGGTCTCGCTCGCCGACCTGATCGTTCTCGCCGGCAACGCGGCAATAGAGAAGGCCGCGAAGGACGCGGGCGTAGAGGTGAAGGTGCCCTTCGCGCCGGGCCGCATGGATGCTTCCCAGGAGCAGACCGACACGGCCTCGTTTGCACCGCTCGAGCCGCGCGCCGATGGCTTCCGCAACTACACCAACGCCAAGAAGATCCAGTTCTTGGCGCCGGAGGAGGCTTTGGTCGACCGCGCGCAGCTGCTTCGCCTCACGGGACCGGAGATGACCGTCCTCGTCGGCGGTTTGCGCGTGCTTGGCGCCAACGCAGCCGGCTCCAAGCACGGCGTCTTCACCAAGGAGCCTGGGAAGCTGACGAACGATTTCTTCGTCAACCTCCTCGACATGGGCACCGAGTGGAGCGCCAAGGACGACAACACCTACGAAGGCCGCGACCGCAAGACGAAAGCGGTCAAATGGACCGGCACCCGCGTCGACTTGATCTTCGGCTCGCATTCGCAATTGCGCGCCTTCGCGGAGGTGTATGCCTCCGCCGATGCCAAGGAGAAGTTCGTGAAGGACTTCGTCGCCGCCTGGACCAAGGTGATGAATGCGGATCGCTTCGATCTCGCCTGATTGTCCCCGAAGCTTGCCGAGGGCGCTCACCGCCCTCGGCCTTGAATAAAGGAGTTGGAAAGAAGTGGGTACTCTAGCACTGAAGACCGTTGCCTCGACCGCCGGGCTCGTTGGGGAGTTCGTAACCGAGGCGCGCCTCGACGCGCTCAACGCGGCGCTCGCTTCACGCGGGCTCGACTCGAGCCGCATCATCACCATTTTCGAGCTTCCCGCGCAGCCCGTCGCGGGTGGCCACCCCGCGCGCTATCGCGTGCTGTATCGTCAGCCGTAAGCATTCCTCCCCCTCGCCTCACCGCCCTGCGCGGGCTGGCATCCACGGTGCCGGCCCGTTTCATTTTCGTGCGAAGGAGCACAACTTTCGGGTTGATGTCGTACTCTGAGTTTTTTCGCTAAACGTGCCGTTTTGCGTCACCAATTGGCGTGAACTTAGCCGTGCACCGCACTGAATTTTAAGCAGATTGGCTTCAATTTGTTCGGGTCTTTCAAGCGCCGATTAGCGCTCCGCACCCCTGTAGCCGAGGACCCGTCATGCGTATCCGTCAGCTCCTGCCGTTATTATTGTCATCCGTCGCCTTGCCAGCCGTCGCCGGCGACTATGCCACCACCTGCTACACCGCCGTCGATTCTCTGGGCTGCATCATCGAGCAGGCCGAGTTCGCGCGCCAGCGCAACGCCGAGATCGACGCCTCGATCGCGCGCGTCGAGCTTGCCCGCGCTCGCGAGCTTGCTCTCAGCCTCACGCACTGCAAGTCGCGCTCTTCGCGCACGCCGCGCTGCATGGCCGAGCGCGCGCAGCGCTTCGCTTCGCGCCAGAACGCTCTCGCCGAGGCGTCCATCGCTCGCGTCGCCGAGGCCCGCGCCTTCGAGGCCGCCCGCCGCGCCGAGGCCGCTGCATCGATTGCCGCGGTTGAAGCGGTTCGCACGCGTGAGCTCGAGCGCCGCCAGAACGCCCTCGTCAAGGCCTCGCTCGCCGCCGTCGAGGTCGAGCGTCAGCGCCGCTTCGCCGCCTACCAGAACGCGCTCGCCACCGCCTCCGTCGAGCGCGTCGCCGCCGAGCGCGGTCGCCAGCTCGCCTCTAGCTTGTCGCCATGCAAATCCGAAAGCGACACGCGCCCCCGTTGCGAGGCGCAGCGTCAACGCGAGTTCATCAAGCATCAGCGCGCGCTTGCCGCCGCTTCGGTGCAGCGCGTCGAGGCCGAGCGCGCGCGCGCCTTTGCCGCCGCCCGCAACGCCGAGGCCAATGCCTCGATCGCCGCCGTCGAGCGCGCCCGCACCACCCAGCGTGCGGCCGAGTACGCCGCCGGCATCTCGCATTGCGCTCGCAATGAGCTCTCGCCCCGCTGCGAGGCCGAGCGCGCCCGGCAGTTGCAGGCGAGCCTGACCCACTGCCAGTCAGCCGCCGATACCAGCCCGCGCTGCGAAGCCGAGCGTGCCCGCGAGTTCGCTGCCGCCCGCAACGCCGAGATCAATGCCTCGATTGCGGCGGTGGAGCGCAATCGCGCCGCCGCCTCGATCGAGACGGCCGCGATTGTGACGAATCCGAACGCTTCGATCGCGGCAATGACCGCCGACGAGTACGCCGCCTTGACTTCGCACTGTGTGCGCGCGCCCGAGAGCCCGCGCTGCGAAGCCGAGCGCATCCGCGAGTTCGCCGCCGCCCGCAACGCCGAGATCGAGCGCTCGATCGCCGCCGTTGCCGCCGCTCGTGCACGGGGCCAGCTTGGCAATTCCACGGCTGCGACAGGGAACGCCTCGACCATCGCCGGTTCCTCGCCGCTCGAGACGGGCGCGATCAGCATCCCCACGCTGCCGCGCACCCCGGAAGTGCGCGCCATCCCCGACAACCTGCTGCGCCAGGACATCTCGACCGATCCGTGCCGCGTGAAGCCCTTTGACGCTCTGCAGTTCACCCGCGGAGCGACCATCGACGAGAGCATGAAGCCCGAGCTCGACCGCCTCTCGAACCTGGCTCAGTCGTGCCCTGGCGTGCGCATCGAGATTCACGGTTGGGCCGACGGCGGCTCGCCCTTCAACAACCGCAACCTCTCGCAGGCCCGTGCGCAGGCCGTCGCCGATTATCTCATCGCCAACGGCGTCGCTCCCAACCGCGTCGCCGCCATGGGCCGCGGCGGCAGCCGTCCCGTGCTCCCCTACAGCGAGGGTTATGATCCCGCTTTCGGCGGTCGCGCCGAGTTCATCGTCCGCGACCCCAGCACCGACGCCGCCGCGCGCCGCGTGATGTGGGACCTCGCCGAGCTTCTCGACCCGACCTACATTCCCGCCGTCGCCAACCTCAGCCCCTGAGCCGCGACCGCTCGCTCGGCCCCGACGCTGCCACCGCCGACATGCCGAGTTTCTGAAAAGGGCCCCTTCGCGGGGCCCTTTTTGTGCCATTTTCGCTGCATTACTCGGCATTTGCCGGTCATCTGCGACCCCCACGTTGTTGAAAATGCCCAGATCGCATGGACAACTAACCCGGGGTCCGGCCACATCTGCGCTAAATGCCGGCCATGGCAAACAGGACGGGGCAGACGAGCGGCATGCACGCTGGGGCAATCGTGCTGACGGTGGACAGGCCGGCGGCGACGAGTGACTACGTCGCGGGCCAGCTTCGCCGCGACCGCGCGTTCTGGGCGGCCTTTGCCTGTGCCCTCGGCGCCCATGCCCTGATCATCCTCGCCATGCTCCTGAGCAACAGCGCTGCGAGGACACTCGGCACGTCCGATGGTGCCAGCGATGCCATTGCCGTTGAGATTGTCGATGGCGCGACGCTGAAGGACAGCATGGCCCCGCCCACTCCGGCGACGCCGCCGCCGGGCGCTCAGCCTCAGCAGACCGCCGCGCTCGCCGAGCCCCAGCCTCCGCAGCCGCCTCAGCCACCGGAGCCGCCGCAGGAAACGCCGACCCCGCCCGAGCCGCAGGCCGAGGCCGCGCCGTCGCCGACGCCCGAAGCAGCCCAACCCGCCGAGGCGCCGCCCGCGGAGAAGCCGGCGGAGAAGCTCGCGGCCGAGGCCTTGCCCGCGCTCGAGGACGCAGCGCCGGCCGACCAGCTTCTGCAACCTCCGCCACAGGAGGCGCCGAAGCAGGAGGCGCCCAAGCAGGAGGCCCCGAAGGAGGCGCAGAAGGCCGAGCCGAAGAAGCAGCCTCCGGCCAAGCAGAAGCCGCAGAAGAAGACGCAGACCTCGGCGCTGGATCTTTCAGTTCCCTACGACGGCAGCGCCACGGATTCCGACGCAGGCAGCAGCTCCGCCGTACAGCGCCCGCCTGGCATCACCCGCTCGGGTGAGAACGACGAGTTCGCGCGCAACGTCATCCGCGCCCTGCAGAAGACCATGCCGCGTGAGCGCGCGCGTGGCCGCGTGACGGTGCGCATCGTGCTCAACGAGAACGGCTCGCGCGCCGACGTGAAGCTGCTGCAGAGCGGCGGCGACTCCGATCTCGACTTCAACGTCATGTTCGCGGCTCGCCAGACGGCCTACCCATTCCCGCCGAAGAACGCGACGCTCGTCGACCGCACCTTCACCGTGACTTACATCTACCGCTGACACGCGCTCGCCGTCTCGAGAGTGCATTCTCACACACGCAGCAATTCCCGGAGCAGCGCATGGACCACAGCTTTGCTGTCGTGCTCATCACCGTCGGTCAGCTTCTCCTCGGAGCGCTCTACGTCTGGGCAGGGCTGAACCACTTCGGGCCCGCGGGCGAGAAGATTGTACCCATGTTGGTCGCCCGCGGCGTTCCGATGCCGCGCGAGGCGCTCTACGCCGCGAGCGTGTTCGAGCTGTTGTGCGGTGCTTGCCTCATGCTGGGGATCGGCGTGGCGCCTGCAGCGCTTGGACTTGCAGCCTTCACGCTCGTCGCCTCGGTGATCCTGGTTAACTTCTGGGACATGCCCGCCGGTGAGATGCGAGAGGCATTGAAGATCGGTTTCGCGTCGAACGCGGCCATCATCGGCGGGCTGCTCATCGCAGCTGCTGAGGCGATGTAGCGCCTTAACTTCCGGTATTGGGGGGCAAACAGCGCGCTTAGTACGCAACCCGACGCCGCCCGAGTGCGTTTCCTCCGATTGGAGCCAAGGAGAAACGCCATGAACAAACCGCTCATATTGGCTCTTGCCGTGTTTTCGCTTGCCGCCGGGCCGGCGCTTGCAGGCGACAAGAGCACCGATAACGAAACCAAGATTCAGTCCGAAGGCACCATGAATCCGACCGCCGGCAGCGGCGCTGCTTCGAACCAGCCGCCAGGTGCCGAGACGTCCGACCGCACGCCGGAGAAGGCTACGCCGACCCCCGAGTCGCAGGTCGATCGTTCGGAGAGCGGCGAGACGTCCGATCGCACACCCGAGAAGCACGACAACTGATGCGGCCAATGCCTGGATTTACACCTCCCGGGCGCCATGTCCCCGGCACACGCATTGAGGCGCAACGCCGGGGACCTCCGCCCGGGTAGGAACCACCACGCGAAACGACCGACACAACAGCGGAACGGACACTCGCTCTGAGCGTTTTCTCTTCGTGTTCAATGTGGAGGTATTACTGATGAATTGGGATCGCGTGGAAGGTAACTGGAAGCAGTTCACCGGCAAGGTGAAGGAGCAGTGGGGCAAGCTCACGGACGATGACATCGCGCAGATCAACGGTAATCGCGAGCAGCTCGAGGGCAAGCTCCAGGCGCGCTACGGCTATGCCAAGGATCAGGTCAAGAAGGACATCGACGACTGGCTGAACCGCGCCGGCTGAAGCCAGGCGCGAGGCAGCTTGCCCAAAGATAGCGCGGCCCAAGGCCGCGCTATTCTTTTTATCACAGGGGAAGCGCTAAATCGCACTTCCCCGCCGCCACCCCTTGTGAGCCGACCAGACTCGATTCCACAATGGAATTCGTAGGCTTGGCTGGGGGGTCGGCGATGAAAACGTTTCTTGCTACTACGCTCACCGAGACGGCGATTGCGCAGGACAAGCGCCGCTTTCAACTCACATTTATCGATGCCAAGGGAGAGGCATGCGCGCTGAGCATCCCTTCCGCGCTCGCCGCCGATCTCGTGCCTGTGCTGGAATCGATCGCCGCCCTGGCGCCGCGCGCGGTCGGTGCCGCTGAGATGACGCGCCTCCCGAAGACCTGCTCGGTCGGTCACGCGACGGGCGAGCGCATGGTGCTCCTCCGCTTCGATGACGAAGCGCCCTACGCCATCGAGCTCGAGGTCGCCCAGGCCCTTGCCGAGCAGATTCAGGAGCAGAGCTCCGAGCTCTCCGAGGCGGCGCGCCCCTCGCTGCACTGAAGCGGCGGCTTGATCTCCGGTTGAAAGCCTAGCGTCCGTTGCGTGCGCGGCCTGAATCCGGTTCAAGCCAGTAGCACAACCTTAGGTTGACGACGCCTATGCTGCACGTGTATTTGTGGAAGGCATTTTGGTTGCAGTTTTTTGGTCGAAGCAATGAGTGTTCTTCGTTCAATCCATTTCGGGGTGAACAAGGTCGATCCCGCGCACTATGGCACCGAGGCTCCGCTTAAGGGCTGCGAGAACGACGCTCGGGCTATGCAGTCCATTGCCGCTGCCATCGGCTACAAGACCTCCGTTTTCCTCACCAAGGAAGCGACGTCGCGGGCTTTGCTCGATGAGCTCGCTCAGGCCGCCGGTCAGCTCGGGCCCGGCGACGTTCTCCTTCTCACCCTGGCCTGTCACGGCTCGCAGCTTGACGACGTCACCGGCGACGAAGAGGACAAGTTGGACGAGACGTGGTGCCTCTACGATCGCATGATCATCGACGACGAGTTCTTCTCCGCGGCGAGCAAGTTCCGCGATGGAGTGACGATCTACGTCGTTTCCGACAGCTGCCACAGCGGATCGTCGACGCGCAATATGCTGGCGCTGCTCTCTCAGTCGCGGGAGATCGCGACGTTGGTCAATTTCACCGAGGACGTTCGGTTCCGCTGCATCGACCCCTTCCTCGATCATTCGGTCTTCGACCGCAACTTGGCAGGCTATCAGGCGATCAAGATCGCCGCTGCTGCCAATGAGGGAGCCCGCTCGCGCGGGGAGCTTTGGTCGCTGCGCGGCGGACCCAACGTCGTGCTTTTCTCCGGCTGTCAGGATTCGCAGACATCCGCCGACGGCGCCGCCAACGGCCTCTTCACCCAGCACTTGATCGAGATTTGGAACAAGGGGGCCTACGCCGGAGATTGCGACGCGTTTGTCAAGGCGATCGACCGCGCGATGAACTCGCGCGTGCAGACGCCCAACCTCTTTCACTACGGCCCTGCAGTCGGAGAGGTGTTGGCGAAGCGCCCCTTCTACCCAGCCAACGCGCCCATGCCGAAGCCGGCCAAAAAGCAGCCGAGGAAGAACGGCGCGGCGTCACAGGAACAACCGCCAAGAGTGAAAAATGTGATGGAGAATTCGATGTTGCATCCTGCTGTTATTGACATGCTGCGGTCGACCGGCGCCTCCCGGGCGCCGATCTTCGGTGATATTGGCGCGAGGGACTTCGAGGGCGGCTGCTTCATAAAAATCAACCGGTCCGTGCTCGACGGCAAGACGGACAAGGAAATCCTGTCCTTCTTTGCCGACGTTGTGGCGCCGGAGATTTGCAGCAACTACTTCGTCGCGCGCGACGCCTTCAGCGGCAAGACCCCGCGCGGCGGCTCAGTGTCCTGCACCGCCAGCACCTCGGGCGGCGGCTCCGTATCGTGCACTGGCACTTGGAGCTTCTGAGTTGATCCGGCCGGGCGCGGCCGAGATGCAGAAGTCGCTCGCACGACGGCATGATCGGGCCAGGGCGCCGACTCTAAGGGACGGCGCCCGACTCTTGAGCGCTGATCGACGATCAATCTAGACGAGCCATCGAAAAGACCGCGTTCAGCGCAGCGCGTTTTGCAGTTGCCGCTTGGTCATCCTCGAGCGGCCCGGCACGCCCTGCCTCTTGGCCCGAGCATAGAGCTGCGCCTTTGTGGCTGTTCCCGAGCGGGCCCGCGTGCGCGCCGCCTTGCGACCAGCCGCGGTCCTGCGCGTCGCGTTGCGCCCGCCCATCGCCCGGCTGCTCTCGCGCCGGCCGCGCGCGCCGACGTGCGACTTGCCCTCGCGCCGCTGCTGTCCGGTGGTCCCGCGCTCTTCGTCGCGCTTCGCTTTGGCGAAGTTGCGCCTGTTAGCGCTCTTGCTTTCGTACTTCGAGCCTCCGCTCTCTTTCAGCGCGATGGCGATCGCCTGCCGACGGCTCTTCACTTTGCCGCCGCGGCCACCGCGGCCGCGCTTCAGCTCTCCGTGCTTGAATTCGTGCATGACGCGGCCGGCGGTCTTGCGCTGGCGCGGTGACGCTTTGGCCATGACATCTCTCCAGGGGTTACGCAGTACGACTTGCCGCTTGGGCAGTGCTGCAACGCGCCTGTGCAACCCGTTGTTCCCTGTTCGAGACATTCGAACGTAATCTCCAGCGACCTTACGAAGATTAACTTTCGACATGGGCGTGCGCCGGATCGCTTTCACGCTAAAAGCTACGCCGCGCCAGATCACCCCAGTGGCTCCAAAGAGCACCGCATGCTGTCTGTCATCCGCACTGCGCTCGCCGCGCTCGTTCTGCTTTCGCTCGCCATTGCCGCGCGCGCCGAAAACGGCCCGTCGCCCGTATGGAGGGACGATTACGTCACCCGCCTCGAGGCGCTCGCCCTGCTGCAGACCCTCAATGCCGAGCTCCTGTCGGGCGACAGCGCCACCCTCACCCTCGACCGCTGGTGCGCGACGCACAAGCTGGCCACGCCGGCCCGCATCGTCGCCGAGCGGGTCGCCGGCCCCGACGTAGCGCCGACGCCCGAGCAGCGCCAGGTCCTCGCCGTCGGCGCCGATGAACCTGTCCGCTTCCGCCGCGTGCGCTTGAAGTGCGGCGACCACGTGCTCTCCGAAGCCGAGAACTGGTACGTCCCCGCGCGCTTGACGCCCGGCATGAACCGGACGCTCGACGAGACCGACACCGCCTTCGGCCGCGTCGTGAAACCGCTCGACTTCCGCCGCCGTACGCTGTCGGCGCAGCTGCTCTGGTCGCCGCTCCCCGCGGACTGGGAGATGCGCGCCGCCAACGACAACGCCCCGCCCGCCGAGAGCGACGGCACGCTCGATATCCCGCACGAGGTCCTGCAGCATCGAGCTGTGCTTACGCTCCCCGACGGAACGCCCATCAGCCAGGTCGTCGAGACCTACACGTCCGGCGTCCTCGCCTTCCCCGACCCGCAAGAGCCGCCCGGCGGCAAGCCTTGACGGCGCCCTCGCCTGCCTCGTCCAAACGTGCGAAGTAGCGTTCTCTTGCCCGCGGTAGTCACAAGTTCGCGGGCGCAACGCCGGATCTGAAGCCCGATGCAAGACAATGAGCAGCGCCCGCTCGATGAGCTCGTAACGATCCGCGACTGGCTGCGATACGCCGTCACGTCGATGACCCGCGCCGGCCTCGTCTTCGGCCACGGCAGCGACAACGCGATCGACGAAGCCGCGTTCCTCATCCTCGCCACGCTCGATCTGCCGATCGACGACATCGGCCCTTGGCTCGACTGCCGGCTCACCGGCGCCGAGCGCGCCGCCATCGACCGCATCGTCTCGACGCGCATTTCAACGCGCAAGCCGGCCGCCTACCTCACCAACGCCGCCTACATCCAAGGTCGCCGCTTTTATGTCGACGAGCGCGTCATCGTCCCGCGCTCGTTCATCGGCGAGCTCCTGGCGCGCGACGGGCTCGCAACGATCGTCCCCGATCCCTCGGCCGTCCGCCGCGTGCTCGACCTCTGCACCGGCTCCGGCTGCCTCGCCATCCTCGCCGCCGAGGCCTTCCCCGAGGCCGAGGTCATTGCCAGCGACATCTCGCCGGCCGCGCTCGAGGTCGCGGCCCGCAACATCGGCGACTACGGCCTCGAGCAGCGCGTCCGCGCGGTGCAGGCGGACCTCTTTGCCGGCATCCCGCGGGGCCGCTTCGACCTCATCATCTCCAACCCGCCTTACGTGACCGCGGCGGCGGTCGCGGCGTTTCCGCCCGAGTACCGCGCCGAGCCGCAGCTCGCCCATCTCGGCGGCACCGACGGCCTGGACCTCGTCCGGCGCGTTCTCACCGAGGCCGGCGATTGGCTCTCCCCGCGCGGCAGCCTCGTCGTCGAGGTGGGCATGGCGAGGGGCGACCTCATGGCCGCGCGCCCCGATCTCGATTTCTTCTGGCTCGACACGGAGACGAGCGAGGGCGAGGTGTTCGCGCTTACCGCCGACGATCTGACGCGAGCGCAAGAGCACCCGCAACGCCCGAAGGCTAAGTCGCGCCCCGCCCGGTGATGGACCCGCGCGACGCCGAAAGCTTAGGTGGCGTGACAGCTAGCCGGGCAAGGTCACGACGAGAGGTCCGTTACGTGTCGCGACGACGGTGTGCTCGTATTGCACGGTCGGCGCTCTGGGGCTGCTGAAGAGCGTCCACGCATCTCCAGCTTCGCCACCATCTTCCGCCCACTCGGCGCCCAGTGAAAGAAACGGCTCCACGGTGAAGACGAGGCCTTCATTCATGATCCGCCGCTCGGATTTAACCGGCCAGGTTGCGATCTCCGTCGGCTCCTCATGCAACGAATGTCCGACGCCGTGGCTGGCAAGATTTTGAACGAGCGTATAGCGGTTACGGCGAGCGAACGCGCCGATCGCCTTTCCGATGTCGCTGAGCGGTTTGTTCGCGCCGATCTGCCTGATGCCAGTCCACGTCGCTCGTCGCCCGTCACGGCAAAGCCGCTCGATCGCTTTGGAGACCGGCGGCACGGCGAAAGAGGCTCCCGTATCGGCAAAGACTCCATTCTTTCGCGCGGACACGTCGATATTGACCAGGTCACCCGCAGCAATCCGGCGGTTCCCTGGAATGCCGTGAGCGATCTCCTCGTTGACACTGATACAGGTCGCGCCCGGGAAACCGTAGCACAGCTCGGGAGCGGGCGTGGCCCCTGCTCGTTTCAAAAGACCTCGACCGAACTCGTCCAGCTCGCCCGTCGTCATTCCTGGCTCGATGGCCGTCCCCATTGCTAACAGTGTGTTGGCGACAATGCGGCCGATCTCCTTGAGCCTTTCGAGCTCGTCGTCGCTTGAAATTGTCATTCGCTGTCTCGTCGATTTGTGTGAATTCATACTGACGCGATATGCTTTTCGCAAACACCCCAACGGCGGACGACTGCCGTTGGTCTTGCCACGTCTCGAAGATTGCGACGTTCGTCGTGAGGCGCGGTGTCTAGGTTCCCGCCTGCGCGGGAATGACGTTGAGAGTGGGCCGGCAGCTCGCCTCCTCCATCGTCATGGCCGCGCAGGCGGCCACCCCACGCAAGTCTCCGCGGACGCGACGCTGCAATTGGAACACTCACTTTGACGCGATCGCAATTGTCATCCTCGGACGCCCGTCGGCAGCGGCGCTCGCACGTTACCGCGGGCGCAGATGCGGAGGTCCTGACGTCGCAGGCCCGGCGGTGGACGCCGGGCGGGACCCAAGCGCGCGCTGACACGTGACGGCACCCTCGGCACGGCAAGCCACCGACGCAGGCGCCGAAAGGCTGTCGACTAGAAACAAACGCAGCGTTTCGGCGCCCGTGCGCAGCTCGATCTAACGAAGCTTCGCACGCCCCCCTATGGTGGGGGTCCGATGGCCGCTCGCTGTGTTCGTGGCTTCCGACGATTGCCCACTGCCCGCTGCCTTACTGCCGACCGCCCCTCCCCCAGTTGACAACCCCCTGGGAGCATGCGCTTTTCCCGCGCGAATACGCCGATTTTCGATCACGTTGCAGGACCGCGAGCAGATGGCTGAGGCGAAGGCTAAAGGTAAGTCGAAACAGGCAGTTGCGGCTCCGGCCGGGGGGGCGGGCGAGCTGCACCGCTACCGCTCGCACACCTGCGGCGCACTGCGCTCGTCCGACATCGGCAACAATGTGCGGCTCTCCGGCTGGGTGCACCGCGTGCGCGATCACGGTGGTCTGCTCTTCATCGACGTGCGCGATCACTACGGCATCACCCAGGTGGTCGCCGATCCCGACAGCCCTGCCTTCAAGACCGCCGAGAGCGTGCGCTCCGAATGGGTGATCCGCATCGACGGCTCGGTGCGCCAGCGCCCCGAGGGGACGGTCAACCCCGAGCTGCCCACAGGCGAGATCGAGCTGTTCGCCACCGAGATCGAGGTGCTTTCGGCGGCGAAGGAGCTGCCCGTCCCGGTGTTCGGCGAGCCCGACTATCCCGAGGACCTGCGCCTGCAATATCGCTTCCTCGATCTCAGGCGCGAGACCCTGCACAAGAACATCATGCAGCGCCTCGCCATCGTCGCCTCGATCAGGAAGCGCATGGTCGAAGCCGGCTTCTTCGAGTTCTCGACGCCGATCCTCACCGCTTCCTCGCCCGAAGGTGCGCGCGACTTCCTCGTTCCCTCGCGCATTCACGCCGGCAAGTTCTACGCCCTGCCGCAGGCGCCGCAGCAGTACAAGCAACTCCTGATGGTTTCGGGCTTCGACCGCTACTTCCAGATCGCGCCCTGCTTCCGCGACGAGGACCCGCGCGCCGACCGCCTGCCGGGCGAGTTCTATCAGCTCGACGTCGAGATGAGCTTCGTCACCCAGGACGACATCTTCTCCGCCATGGAGCCGGTCATCACCGGCATCTTCGAGGAATTCTCAGCGGCGACCGGCGAGAAGAAGTCCGTCACGCAGAAATGGCCACGCATTCCCTACGACGAGGCGATTGCTAAGTACGGCACCGATAAGCCGGACCTTCGCAACCCGATCGAGATGCAGGACGTGACGGAAGCCTTCCGCGGCTCCGGCTTCAAGATCTTCGCCGGCATGATCGACAAGGACCCCAAGGTGCGCGTGCGGGCGATCCCCGCGCCGGGCGGCGGATCGCGCGCGTTCTGCGATCGCATGAACTCCTGGGCGCAGGGCGAGGGCCAGCCCGGCCTTGCTTACATCTTCTATCGTGAGAACGAGGCCGCCGGCCCCGTCGGCAAGAACCTCGGCCCGGAGCGCTCCGAAGCGATCCGTACCCAGCTCGAACTCAAGGAAGGCGATGCGGTGTTCTTCACCGCCGGCAACCCGGCGAAGTTCTACAAGTTCGCCGGCGAGGCGCGCGCGCGCATCGGCGAGGAGCTAAAGCTCATCGACGAGAGCAAATTCGCGCTCGCCTGGATCGTCGACTTCCCCTTCTACGAGTGGAACGAGGACGAGAAGAAGATCGACTTCTCCCACAACCCGTTCTCGATGCCGCAAGGCGGACGCGAGGCGCTGGAAGCCGCTGGCAGCGACGAGGACCGCCTGAAGATTAAGGCGTATCAGTACGACATCGTCTGCAACGGCTTCGAGATCGCCTCCGGCTCGGTGCGTAACCACCGCCCCGACACGATGGTGAAAGCGTTCGAGATCACCGGGCTGACGCAGGCCGACGTCGAGGCGCGCTTCGGCGGTCTCTATCGCGCATTTCAGTACGGCGCGCCCCCGCACGGTGGCATGGCGGCCGGCATCGACCGCATCGTCATGCTGCTGGTCGGCGCCAAGAACCTGCGCGAGATTTCGCTCTTCCCGATGAACCAGCAGGCGAGCGACCTGCTCATGGGCGCGCCGTCCGAAGTTATGCCAAAGCAGCTCCGCGAGCTGCATATTCGCGTGGTGGCGCCGGAGAAGAAGGACTAGGCGCGTTCCGCGTGCCAAGGAGGAGGCTCGAGATGGCGCATTCGGTCGAAGTGAACATCAAGAGCCATCCCTTGAGCCGGGAGGAGAACGGCATCTCCTTCGTCGTCGCCGACAATGAGGGCAAGTTTGGCGAGCTCGTGGTCAGCAAGGGGGGCCTGCGCTGGCGCCCGCGCGGCAAGCATCAGCCCCACTTCATGACGTGGGCCGAGTTCGACCGAGCCATGCGTGAGGCGCGCAAGGACTAACGGCGGACAACGGTAGGCGCGCATGTGGGTTTTCGTCATCAATCTCGACCGCGACCGCGAGCGCCTCACCCGCATGATCGCCGAGGGCGAGCGCGTCGGCCTGTCGTTCGAGCGCTTCGCCGCCGTTGACGGCAACCGCCTCGAGGCCGACTTGCGGGAGCAGTTCTACGATGGCGACGAGCTTCACGAGCCGGCATTTACCCCCGGTGAGATCGGCGTCTACGCCAGCCATCTGCGCATCCACCGCCTGCTCGAGAGCCGCGACGGGGAGTGCGCGCTCGTGCTCGAGGACGACGTGCGCCTCGCCGAGGATCTCGTGCCGACCATAGAGGCGGCGATGAAAGCCGCCGGCGACTGGGACATCATTCGCCTGTCGAACTCTACCAAGTCGGTCTATAGGCCGGTCGCTGATCTCGGCGGTGGCCGCGAGCTCGTCCAATACTGGACGGTGCCGAACGGCACGGGCGCCTACCTCATCAGCCGAACCGGCGCCATCAAGTTCACCAGCGCCTACGACAGGCGCACGCTGCCCATAGACGAGGATATGCGCCGCCCCTGGCAGAGCGGTCTAGTCACCTACGGCGTGCTGCCCCCGCCCGTCGACCCCGATGTACTCGAGCACTCGTCCATCGACGGTATGGGCCGCGACCGCAAGCTACCCGCCCGCACCCGCTTCAAGGAGGCAGCGACCCGGGACGACCTCGTTCCGCAGCTTCGCTATCGGCTGGAAACGTTCGGCGTGATGGGATTTGCCGGCGCGTATCTGCGATCACTGGCGGCATCGCTGGTCAAGCGGATCGCGGGCCGCAAAGCTGCGGCGAAGCTGTACAGAATGCGTAGCTAGGCCATGGACTGGACCAAGGTCTACAGCTACTGCGAGCGCGGCGCCGATCCCTCGTTCTGGGCCGAGCCGCTGAATGCAATCTCCAATGGCGCCTTCATCATCGCCGGGCTCGTCGCCGGATGTCAGCTCGCGCGCTCCCCGCGCAAGGACTGGGCGCTGTTCGAATGGTTGCTCGTCCTCATTGTCATCTGCATCGGCATCGGCAGCTTCATGTTCCATACCTATGCGACGGTGTGGGCGATCCCCTTCGATACGGTGCCGATCTCGCTGTTCATGCTTGGCTACCTCGGCTATGCGCTGCGCCGCTTTGCCGGTGCGCCCTGGATCGTCGTCATCGCCGCGCTCATCGGGTTCTTCCTCTCCGTCAGGTATGCGCAATCCATTCCGTGCTCGAACGAGTTGCTGCCGATGACGCGTGGCGCCGGAAAGCGCTGCTTCAATGGGACGCTCGGCTATACGCCGGCGTTCATCGCTCTGGTTCTGGTCGGCACGGTGCTGCTGGTTGAGAGGCATCCAGCGGCCAAATATCTGTTTGCCGGCGCGGCGTTGTTCCTCCTGGCGATGACCTTCCGCACCATCGATTACGAGGTTTGCCGCTGGGCGGTCCGGGGCGCCCGCGGGGTCGGCACGCACTTCCTTTGGCACACTTTCAACGGGCTGCTGCTCTATGTGCTGCTCCTGGGGGCGATCCGGCACGGCGCGCTGCAACCCCGACGGGCTGGCATTGCATCTCCGGAGCGAAGCGCATAATGGCTGCTGACGGGCGGACGTGGTGGAACTGGTAGACACACAGGACTTAAAATCCTGAGGCGGCAACGCCGTGTGGGTTCGACTCCCACCGTCCGCACCAATGATTGTCCGTAGTCGACGTCTGGATCCTTAAGCAGCGCCGTTCTATCGGCTGGCAATCGCGATGTCGCGCAAGACGTTCGCTTCAAGCTGCATCTCGGTGAGCCGATGCTTCAGCACGTCGCCGATGCTTATGACGCCGACCAGGCGCTGACCTTCCTTGACGGGAAGATGGCGTATCCGCCGCTGCGTCATCACTTGCGCAACCTGGGCGATACTGTCCTTTGGTGAGCAAGTGATGACGACCTTTGTCATCAGCGCCGACACGGTCAAGGCGTGTAACCTCTCCCCATGCACAGCAAGCCCGTAAGTCACGTCCCGTTCCGAGATGATGCCATCCAGAGAACTGCCGTCATCGCTTACGATCATCGCGCCGATGCCCTCGTCTTGGAGGCGCTGCGCCAGCGTCCTGATCGTTTCCTCGGGTCTCACGGTCATCACCGCAGTGCCGTTGGCCTTGGCCCTAAGCATGTCTGCAACTCTCATGGCAGGTTTCCTCATCTGCTGATGTTGTCGCTTGGTGTCGATCGGAGACCCATCGGTTGGGTCATTGTTTCCGGGCTGAGTGGTCCTGCGCTAATCTTGCGCGAGAACCAGGGCATGCAGCGCGGCCGAGCGCCGTTCCATCTCGCTCAGTCGGAATTCCATTATGTCGCGCATGCTGATGATCCCGACCAACTGACCATCCTCCCGCACCGGGAGATGGCGGATCTTTCTTTGCGACATGACGAGGGCCGCGGCATTCAGGCTATCGGTGGTGGAGCAGGCTACCACTTGCCGCGACATGAGGGCCGAGACCTGCAGCAAGTGCAGCTCGCCGCGGCGCTCACAGAGGCTGTAGGCGATATCGCGCTCGGAGATAATTCCGTCGATGATCTTGCCGTTGTGGCTGACCACGACGGCGCCGACGCGGCGCATTTGCAGCAGGCGGGACAGCGCCGCGATCGTTTCGGTCGGCTTTATTGTGTGAACCTGCGAGCCTTTCTTTTTCAGGACGTCCGCTATCTTCATTTCCTTTCCTCCCTGGCCGATGTCCTTGTCTTGTTCGCGTCCATTTCCATCGAGAGTAAATTGGCAGCTTCACAGCGGCAGCCGAGCAGAGGTCGCGCGACAGAATGGCACTCTCATTTTGCAGTGCGAGTGATTGCGGCGTTGCACAACGTCGAACGCTAGCCGGCGAAGCATCTCACTCCTCACTCATCGTGCCATGCATCCGCTCACCGAGCGCACGCGTGTTCCAATGCGCTTGATGAGCAGACGATCCGCGGGTCACCAATTCCTTGCGATCCTCTCGATGCGCGCCGCAGCTCCCTTGAAGGCCGGCGTGCGCGAGGCGCCATCGAGCTCGGTGCCGATGAGCCGGTTCGCCGACTGCTCGGGGTAGTGGAAAGGATAGAACAGCATGCCGGGTGGCAAGCGGTTGGTGACCCGCACGCGCGCCTCGATGGAGCCGCGCCGCGTGGCGACGCGCGCCCAGTCGCCGGTCTTGAGCCCACTACGCTCCGCGTCCTCCGGGTTGATCTCCACCTCGCCCTCCGGCCGCATGTAGTTGAGCCCGTGCGAGCGGCCCGTCATGGTCGCGGTGTCGTAGTGCTCGAGCTGGCGTCCGGTATCGACGATGAGCGGGTATTCGACGCTGACGTCCTCGATGGCCCGTTGCTGGTTGAGCACGCTGAAGCTTGCGCGCCCATCCTCGGTCGGGAAGCGCTCCGCATAGAGGAATCGCGTCCCTGGATGCGTGGTGTCCGGGCACGGCCATTGCAGACCCGCGTTGCCCTTCAACCGCTCGTGGCGGATGCCGGCATAGGAGGGGACGAGCGAGGCGATCTCCTCCATGATGGCCGCCGCGTTGGGATACGACATCGGGTAGCCCATCGCTGTCGATACATCGCAGACGATCTGCCAGTCGGGACGCGCCTCGCCCGGTGGCTCGACGGCCTTCTGCAGGAGCTGCACGCGCCGCTCGGTATTTGTGAAGGTGCCCTCCTTCTCGGCGAACGCCGCTGCGGGCAGCACCACGTCGGCGAGCTTTGCCGTGTCGGACATGAAGATGTCCTGCACCACGAGGAACTCGAGATTCGCGAGGCCCTTCTCGACCGCGGCGGTGTCGGGGCTCGCGGCAATGGCGTTGTCGCCCATGATGTACATGGCGCGGATCTCGCCCGAGGCAGCCGCTTCCTCCATCTCGATGATGGACAGGTACGGGTTGTCGGGTAGCTTGACGCCCCAGGCCTGCTCGAACTTGGCGCGCGCGACAGGATCGGTGATCGATTGATAGCCGGGCAGCGCGTTGTGGTGGCCCTGCATGTCGGAGGCGCCTTGCACGTTGGCTTGCCCACGCAGCGGCATCCACCCGGTGCCGGGCCGGCCGACGTGACCGGTCAAGAGCGCGAGGTTCGCCATTCCGAGCGCGCCATCGACACCCTTCAGATGCTGGGTGATGCCCATGCCCCACAACAGGATGCCGCGCTCCGTTCTGGCATAGATTCGCGCGGCCTCGCGCACGAGCTCGGGATCGACCCCGGTGACGATCGCCATCCTCTCGGGGCTGTATCGCGCCAGGTTGTCGACGAACGCCTCGTAGTTCGCCGTGCGCGCTTTGATGAAGGCTTCGTTGGCCAGCCGTTCGCCGACGATGACGTGGGCGATCGAGTTCAGCAGCGACACGTTGGTGCCGGGCTTGAGACGCAGCCAGATGTCGGCGTGGTCGACCAGCTCTGTGCGGCGCGGGTCGGCGGCGATGATCTTTGCGCCTCTCTCATACTTGGCGCGCAGAACCTGGCTCGAGATGACGGGATGAGACACGGTCGGATTTGAGCCGACGGCGAAAATGACACTCGCCAGTCCGATGTCGGTGGCCGAGGCAGAGGGTGCGCTCGAACCGATCGCCTGCTTCAGCGCGACGACGCTCGCCATGTGGCAGAGCCTGGCGCAATGGTCGGTGTTGTTGGTTCCGACGGCACAGCGGATGAGCTTCTGCAGGACGTAGTTGTCCTCGTTGCTGACGCGTGCGGAGGTGAGCGCGGCGATGGCGTGCGGGCCGTGCGCGACCTTGACCTCGCTGAGGCGCCGCGCCACGTAGGAGATGGCCTCCTCCCAGCTTGCCTCCTCGAAGGGCGCGCCTTTTCCGCCGCGACGGATGAGCGGTTTGGTCAGGCGCTCGGGGCTCTGGATGAAATCCATGCCGAAGCGGCCCTTGACGCACAGATTGCCGGAGTTCGACGGCGACCGCGTCGAGGCGTTTACGGCGACGATCTTATTGCCCTCGGTTTCGAACTCGATGGCGCAGCCGGTGCCGCAGAAGTTACAGACGCTATCGGTCTTCTTGCGCATCGACTTCGGCATGACGCCCGTGTCGAACAAGCTCTTCAGGGCGCCGGTGGGACAAATGCCGACGCATTGGCCGCAATTGTTGCACTCGGTATCGCGGAAATCGTACGTGCCGCTGACGAGCGCCGGGTAGCCATCGTGGTCCGTAGTGTAGACGTCGCGATGCTGGACGGTCTCGCAGACGTTCACACAGGCCATGCACTTGATGCACTTTTCGCGGTTGAGCTCGAAGAACGGCCACGACACGATGGGCTCGAAGACGCGCTCTTTTTCCGGCGCATAGGTCTTGCCGACGTAGGCCGTCGTCCCGGCGCCGTATTCCAGCGAGTACTTCTGCAGCTTGCATGTTCCGGCCGCCTGGCAAACGCACTGCAGGCAGCGCTCGGCCTCTCGCTGGGCGGCATCATCGGAAAGGCCCAGCTCGACCTCGGCGAAGGCGCCATCGTTGTCATCGTGACCGACATGGAGGGAGCTGCGAAACGCAGCAACACGCGCCTTTCCCTCGAGCACCGGCATCTCGGCCATCTTGGCCGGTTGCTTCGCCGTGGCGCCGATCTCGAAGAACTTTGGAAGCGGACGCGCGATGGCCTTGGCAATGCCGCGCTCATCCGCTCCGTTCAAGTAGGCATGGATCGCATAGGCGCCTTTGCGCCCGGCGGCGACGGCTTCGACCACCGTCGCCGCACCGGTGGCGCAGTCGCCACCGGCAAACACGCCGCGCATGGTGGTAGCCATGGTCGCCTCGTCGATGACGATATGGCCCGAGCGATTGGTGCCGAGATCGGTCTCGGACAGCGCTATCGCATCGACATCCTGGCCGATGGCCATGAGGATGGTGTCCGCGGGTGTGAAGTACTCCGAGTCCGGCACCGGCTCGGGCTTGCGGCGCCCGCTGGCGTCGGCCTCGCCCAACACCATGCGCTGCGCTTTGAGGCCGATGGCGCGGCCGTTCTCCACCACCACGGCGAGGGGCGCCGCCAGGAAATTGAAGGTGACCCCCTCGACCTCGCACTCGTGCACTTCGTGCGCTGCAGCGGTCATCTCCGCCTTGGTGCGGCGGTACATCATGACGACCTCGGATGCCCCTTCGCGCCGCGCGGTGCGGGCAGCATCCGCTGCCGTGAAACCGCCGCCGACGACGATGACGCGCTTGCCGATGCCGACGCGCTCACCCCAGTTGACGCGGCGCAGAAACTCCACCGCTGGCATGACACCCGGAGCATCCTCCCCCGCTATGCGCGACTTCTTGCCGAGCATGGCGCCGATGGACAGGAACACGGCGTCGAAACCCTGAGCGCGCAGATCGCCGATCGTGAAGTCGCGGCCCAGCCATTGGCTGGTCTTCAGCTCGACGCCGAGCGACAGGATGTCGGCGATCTCCTCATCGAGTATGTGGTTGGGCAGGCGGTAGGAGGGAATCCCGAAGCGCAATGTGCCTCCCGGCTCCTTCTCGGCCTCGAGCAGCGTCACGGCGTGTCCTTCGAGAGCGAGATAGTAGGCAGCCGACAGACCGCCAGGCCCCGCGCCGACCACGGCAACGCGCTTGCCGGTGCTCGGTTTGGGTGACGGCTGCGTCGGCAAGCCGGACTCACGCGCCTTGTCGGCGGCGTAGCGCTTCAAGGCGCAGATGGCGACCGGCTCACCATCGATCTGCTGGCGCCGGCACGGGTCCTCGCACGGGCGCGGGCACACGCGCCCGAGAATGCCCGGCAGCGGAAGCATCTCCTTGATCAGCGCTGTCGCCTCGACGTGCTTGCCCTTGGCGATGAGGGCGATGTAGCCGGCGATGTCGATGCCGGCCGGGCAGGCCGCCTGGCACGGTGGCTGGCAATAGGCATTGTGATTGGAGAGGAATCCGTCGAGCCGCGCTTTGCGCAAAGCGCTCAGCGCAGGCGTCATGGTCTTGATGTCGAGGCCATCGGCAACGAGCGTGCTGCACGCTTTGACGGGCTCTGTATGCCCAGCGACCTCGACGAGACACATGCCGCACTCGCCGCCGGGCTTCAGGCGGGGATCATCACACATGGAGGGTATGGAGATCCCCGCCTTCCGCGCCGCCGCGAGGATAGGGGAGCCGGCCGCGGCCTCAATCGCCATGCCGTCGATGACGAAGCGGCAGATTTGATCAGCGGCGCTGCCAGCCGGGCTGAGGGTTGCCTCCGGGGCGAGCCGATCTTCAACCTCGGGGGTGGAAAGCATTGCCGGTCCCTCTCCCAGATTTGGGGTTCAGGCCCCCAAAACAGAGGCCGTCCGTCGCATTATCGAGCTGGTCTATAGTGTGATAGATTAGGCCGATTGTTAATTTCCAATATGTTTTCGGCCGTGAAAGAAAAACTGAATCAATGCCGTATGCGCGACGTCACGCTGAAGCAGTTGCGCGTCGTGCAGGCCATCGCCCGCTGTGGGAGGATCACGACTGCCGCCAACGAGTTACGGGTGACGCCCCCGGCCGTGACGCTGCAACTCAAGCTGATCGAGAACGCCCTGGGATTCGTGCTGTTCGAGCGCACACGGCAGGGCCTGCGGCTGACGGACGCGGGCCACTACGTTCTGGGGATGCAAGCCCGCATCGAAGCGGAGCTCGTCGAGTGCGGTGCTTCACTCGGCGAGATCAAAGGGCTGAGCCGAGGGCGCGTCTCGGTCGGCATCGTCAGCACGGCAAAATACTTCGCGCCGCGGGCCATTGCCGCTTACGCCGCCGCCCATCCCCGCGTCGACGTCAAGCTGACGGAAGGCAATCGCGAGGCGATTGTCGCGGCGCTGGGACGTTTCGATCTGGATATCGCCCTCATGGGGGCGCCCCCCGACACCTTGGCGGTGGAGCACCGAGTTATCGGCGACCATCCCTTCATCATCATCGCACCGGCTGGCCATCCTCTTGCGGCGCGACGGCGTGTGTCGTTGGCGGTGCTCTCCAACGAGAAGTTTCTACTGCGGGAGTCAGGATCAGGGACGCGCACGCTGATGGAGCGGATGTTCGCCAAGCACGGGGTCGTGCCGCGGGCTGGCACGGAGTTCGGCAGCAACGAGACGATCAAGCAGGGTGTGATGGCCGGCCTCGGACTGGCGTTCATCTCCGAGCATACCGTGGCGGCCGAGATCGCTGCCGGTTGGCTCAGCGTCTTGCCCGTCGAAGGCTCACCCGTCATGCGCCAGTGGTATGCGGTCAAAGCAAAGCATAAACAGCTTCTGCCCGCTGGAATGGCCATGTGGAACTTCCTGATGGCGAAGGGGGGAGACTTTCTCCCGAGCGTCTAGAGTGCAGCGCGCCACTTTCGACACGCATGCTTACCACTGTTTGGTGACGGCGAGGCGAAACGAGCGCGGTTCGAGCGGATGGAAGTGGATGCCTTCCTCCGGACTCGCGCCCACTGGGAAACGGGATTCGTAGAAATAATCGATTTGGCTCGCGTCTTCGTCGAGGAGGTTATAGCCGTCGACTTGCACGATGATCCCGCTGCCGAAGTCGTATCCGAGCCGGGCGGAGACCGGCGTGCTCGACTTGGAGCGAACGCTGTTGTCCTCGATGAGAGGGCGCGGCCCGAAGTAGCGCACGTTGATCCCGCCGAAGAAGCCGCCCCAGACATCCCGGAATGAGAGCCCGACAGTCACGACGCCTTCGATGGCTCCAGGGATGCGCCGGCCCGCTGGATCGTCGTCCTTGAAGCGCGCTTGCGTATAGGCGGCGTCGAGCTCGAGAAAGAGCCGGTGAAGCAGTTCGGCCTGCAGGGTGAGCTCCGCGCCGATGCGGCGACTCGGCCTGCTGGCTTCCGTCGTACCCGCATCGCCGACGAAGAGGATCTCGGATTCGAAGTCCAGGACGAAAGCAGCGAGTGTGCCCGTTATGGCGCGTGTCGGTTGCGTTCTGAGGCCGATCTCGGCGCCCTTGGAGCGCACGAGCAGTGGCGAGGTTTCGACCGGATCGCCGGTCGCGGGATCGATGGTCGTCACGGCACCGCGCGCGTCGTTGCTGTGGAACCCGGTGCCGGCATTCAAGTAGAGCTCCGTATCGGCCCAGGGGCCGAGCACCAGACCGGCCTTGGGACTGAGGATCGCATCGGTGTCATCGCCGGAGTTCTCGTCCCGATCGCTCGACACATCGACGCTATAAAGGTCACCCCGGATGCCAACGGTCGTCCGCATCCACTCGGTCCACCGGAGCGTGTTCTCGACGAATATGCCCGCGCTCGCTTCCTTCACCCGGTCCTCGCGCACCGTGGAGAGGCGTTGGCGCTCCTTGGTGTTGAACAGCCCGACGTCGATGTCGTCGTAGCGCGCATCAATGCCGATGGTCGTCGCGCTTTTCACGCCGCCGGGAACCGTCGCAAAGTACGTCTTGCTGGCGCTGCCACCCGCAAGCACGCGGTCGTCTGCCTGCTGGAACTGGTCGCCGTTGGCGGGATCATTGAGGAAGTAGGTGAAGTTATTGAAGAGATCGAGATCGCTCTTGATCAGGTAGGCGCTAACGTGCGTTGTGCTGTTCGCGTCGGTTGCGCGCCAGCGTCCCGAGAGGCTGTAGCGGTGCGACGAGCCGCCATCGGTCGGATCGACGGCGCCGAAGCGGCCGATGTCGCCTGCCTCCACGGCATACAGGGGGATCTGATCGGTCGAGTGCCAGTCGCCGGTGTAGGCCATCGCCGTCAGCGCGAAGCCATTTGCGTACGATCCGGTGGAATAGCGCGCAATCGCGTTGAGACGGCGGACATCGTCGGGATTATCCCAGGGGCCATCAAAGCGCACGATCTCGCCGGCGACCATCACCGTTTCGTCGGCGCCGACCTGGGCGGTCTGCGCAGCGACGGCCCGTCGGTGCCCGAACTGTCCGATCTCCACTTTTGCGAAATTTGCCGGGCGGTCGAACACGTCGAGATATATTGCGCCTGCCGACGCAAAGTCACCGTCCTCGGCAAAGTAAGGGCCCTTATGGAATGCGAGTCCGCGCACCAGCTCTGGAATGATGAAATTCGTGTCGGCATAGCCCTGGCCGTGGCCATGGGTTCGCATGTTCACCGGCATGCCGTCGACGGTGATGGCGAGATCGGTTCCGTGGTCGAGGTTGAAGCCACGCAGGAAGTACTGGTTGGCTTTCCCTTCGCCGCTGTGCTGGGTGACGATCAGTCCGGGAACGGATTCGAGCAGCTCGCCGGTTCGATAGACCGGCCTTGTAGCGAGCTCCGGTTCCGTGACCACGCCGGAGCTTGCAGCCTGCGCTACGCCGACCTGCTCGCCAAGCTTGTCGAATACGTCAACAGGCGCGAACGCCAGGACCTTCTCGGGCTGTGTCGTGCTCGTCGAATTGGCCGGCGATTGCGCTGACTTGGCACCCGGCTTCGGTTCTTTCGCAGGCTTTTGCTTTGGCGCCACCGTCGTGACCGTGATGGCCGGCAGCTCCTGCGGCTCCTGCGCAAGCGACGGCGCGCAACAATGCGCAACGAGGACTCCCAACGCAAACACAGAACGCATACGCATGACGCACTCTCACAACGACGAGAGCTAGATAACGAGCAGCCATCGGGCGAGGGAAGTTGACTTGGTGACGAAAGTCGCGGGCGAGCACCATTTCGGAAATGGGCTGCTAATCAGCAACTCTGGAAAGTCTCTTGCCACGTTGTTTGAAAGCGCGCGACGACTCCTCGATCACCTGCCGGTCGACACAGCGCCGATCCCTCAGTGCTGAAGTGTGCAGCGCAACGTATGTGCGCGTCGGCTTCAGTGAGCAGCGCTGAGTGCCATGTGCGGCAAGCGGTCACGCACTTACCATCTCAAGCTCCGCCTGCAAGCGACGCATTCAGCGATACGCGCGCGATCCCGCGCCAGTGGGATGCTAATTCATTGAACCACAGAAACAATTTTTGCTGGCACAGCCCTTGCTAATTCATGTCTCGGCGACATTCGCAAGAACCACAATTTCACAGCGAGGGGAGAGGACGCCAGCAATGACCGAGACATTCTACGAGGTCCTGCGCCGGCAGGGCATATCGCGCCGAAGCTTCCTCAAATTCTGCAGTTTGACGGCGGCATCGCTGGGGCTCGGCCCCGAGTTCGTGTCGACGATGGCCAACGCGCTCGAGACCAAGCCGCGCACCCCGGTGCTTTGGCTGCACGGGCTCGAATGCACGTGCTGCTCCGAAGCTTTCATCCGCTCGGCACATCCGCTCGCCTCGGACGTCATCCTGTCGATGATCTCTCTCGACTATGACGATACGATCATGGCCGCTGCCGGCCATCATGCCGAAGCGATCGTCGACGAGATCATCGAGAAATACAAAGGCAACTACATCCTCGCCTGCGAGGGTAACCCGCCGCTCAACGCCGACGGCATGTACTGCATCATCGGCGGCAAGCCTTATCTCGACCAGCTGAAGAAGGCGGCATCCAACTGTAAGGCCATCATCTCCTGGGGCTCTTGTGCCTCTTGGGGTTGCGTGCAGGCGGCGCGTCCCAACCCGACGCAGGCCGTGCCCATACACAAGGTCATCCACGACAAGCCGATCATCAAGGTGCCGGGCTGCCCGCCGATCCCGGAGGTCATGACGGCGGTCATCACCTATATCGCCACCTTCGAGAAGCTGCCCGAGCTCGACCGTCAGGGGCGGCCGAAGATGTTCTACTCGCAGCGCATCCACGACAAGTGCTACCGCCGCCCGCACTTCGACGCCGGCCAGTTCGTCGAGCAGTGGGACGACGACAGCGCGCGCAAGGGCTACTGCCTCTACAAGATGGGCTGCAAGGGGCCGACCACCTACAACGCCTGCTCGACCACGCGCTGGTACGGCGGCGTGTCCTTCCCCATTCAGTCCGGGCACGGGTGCATCGGCTGCTCGGAGGACGGGTTCTGGGACAACGGCTCGTTCTACAACCGGCTCACCAACATCAACCAATTCGGCGTCGAGGCTAACGCTGACGAGGTCGGGCTCGGCGCGGTTGGCGTCGTCGGCGCGGCCGTGGCCGCCCACGCGGCGGTTAGCGCCATCAAGCGCGCGCGCGGCAAGGGAGGAAACGAATAATGGTTATTCAAACGCCCAACGGCTTTTCTCTCGACACGAGCGGCAAGCGCGTCGTCGTCGATCCATTGACCCGCATCGAAGGGCACATGCGCTGCGAGGTCAACATCGACAACGACAACGTCATCCGCAACGCGGTGTCGACCGGCACCATGTGGCGCGGGCTCGAGGTCATCCTTAAGGGCCGCGACCCACGTGACGCCTGGGCCTTCACGCAGCGCATCTGCGGGGTTTGCACCGGCACGCACGCACTCACCTCCGTGCGCGCGGTGGAGGACGCGCTACAGATCAAGATCCCGGAGAACGCCAACTCGATCCGCAACATCATGCAGCTGTCGCTGCAGATCCACGACCACCTCGTGCACTTCTATCACCTGCACGCGCTCGACTGGGTCAACCCCGTCACCGCGCTGAAGGCCGATCCCAAAGCGACGAGCGAGCTGCAGGCGCAGGTTTCTCCGAACCATCCTAAGTCATCTCCCGGCTACTTCCGGGACGTGCAGAACCGCTTGAAGCGCTTCATCGAGAGCGGCCAGCTCGGCCCCTTCAAGAACGGCTACTGGGACAATCCGGCCTACCTCTTGCCGCCCGAAGCCAACCTGATGGCGACGACCCACTACCTGGAGGCGCTCGACTTCCAGTCGCAAATCATGAAAACGCGCGTGATCTTTGGTGGCAAGGACCCGCACCCCAACTGGATTGTCGGCGGCGTGCCGTGCGCCATCAATGTCGATGACGTGGGGGCGGTCGGCGCCATCAACATGGAGCGTCTCAACTACGTCTCCGACATCATCAACCAGACGACGGAGTTCGTCGAGAACGTCTACATCCCCGACATCATCGCCATCGGCAAGTTCTACAAGGGCTGGCTCTACGGCGGCGGCTTGTCGGGCAAGAGCGTGCTGGCCTATGGCGACATTCCCGAGAACGCCAACGACTATTCGGCAGCCAACCTGCTGATGCCGCAGGGTGCCGTGATCAACGGCAACCTCAAGGAGGTGCACCCCGTCGATCTTCGGGATCCCGAGCAGATCCAGGAGTTCGTACCCCACTCCTGGTATACTTATCCCGACGAGAAGAAGGGATTGCATCCCTGGGATGGCATCACCGAGCCGCACTACGAGCTGGGCCCCAACGCCAAGGGCACCAAGACCAACATTGTCGAGCTCGACGAGAGCGCCAAATACTCCTGGATCAAGGCGCCGCGCTGGAAAGGGCACGCGATGGAGGTGGGCCCGCTCGCCCGCTACGTCGTCGGCTATGCCGCCGGGCACGCCGAGATCACCGAGCAGATCAACGCCACCTTGAAGGCGCTCGATGTGCCGGTCGATGCGCTCTTCTCCACCCTCGGGCGCACGGCTGCCCGCGCCCTCGAGGCGCAGCGCTGCTGTTATCTCCAGCGCCACTTCATGGACAAGCTCATCGCCAACATCAAAGCGGGCGACTCCTCGACCGCCAACGTTGAACGGTGGGACCCGGAAACGTGGCCAACCGAGGCCAAGGGTGTGGGCTTCACAGAGGCCCCGCGCGGAGCCTTGGCACACTGGATAAAGATCAAGGACACCAAGATCGACAACTACCAATGTGTGGTGCCGACGACCTGGAACGGCTCACCCCGCGACAACGAGGGGAACATCGGAGCGTTCGAAGCCTCGCTGATGAACACCAAGGTCGAACGGGCCGAGGAGCCGGTCGAAATCCTGCGCACTATCCACAGCTTCGACCCCTGCCTCGCCTGCTCCACGCACGTGATGAGCGAGGACGGTCGCGAGCTCGCTAGCGTCAAAGTACGCTGAGAAGTGGGAGGAAAAACAAATGCGAAACATTCGTCTTGTCACTGGCGCAGCTCTGACCGCCTTACTGGCCGGGGCGGCTCCCGCGCTTGCCCATAGCGGGATCGGCCACACACACGGCTTCTTTGCCGGCCTTACGCACCCCATCGGCGGTCTCGACCACATGCTTGCCATGCTTTCCGTCGGCATCTGGTCGGCCCTGGCCGTCAAGGAGAAGGCCTGGCGTATCTGGGTGGCTCCAGCGGCCTTCGTGGGCGCCATGCTGGCTGGCGCGACGGCGGGATACCTGGGGCTCCGGCTGCCGATGGTGGAGGCCGGAATTGCGCTCTCGGTGTTGCTGCTCGGGCTCATGATTGTCGCGCGCGTCGAGCTGCCGCTTGCTGTTGGTGCGGTCGTCGTCGCCCTGTTCGCGATCTATCACGGCCATGCCCACGGCTCCGAGGCGACGGGCACCATCCTCGCCTATATGGCGGGCTTCGCGGCGGCGACGGCCTTGCTGCACGTGGCGGGTATCGGTCTCGGCGCTGCTATGACGCGCATGCGCATTGCGGCCGTGACGACCGGTGCGGCCATCTCGGCTACGGGCGTCTATCTTTTGGCCTCGGTGTGAGGGCGCCGCCATGGTCATGAAAACGGTAGCCGACGCGCAGTCGCCCACCACCGTCTACGTGTACGAAGGCCCGCTGCGCCTTTGGCACTGGGTCAATGCGCTCGCCATCCTGACGCTGGCTTTTACCGGCTATTTCATCGCCAGCCCGCTGCCGACGATGCCGGGTGAGGCGAGCGAGCACTTCCTCATGGGTTACATCCGCTTCGTCCACTTCGCTGCGGGCTACGTGCTGATCGTCGGCTTCCTGCTCAGGGTGTACTGGGCATTCGCCGGCAATGAGCATGCGCGCCAGATCTTTCTCCCGCCCATCTTCAACGCCAAGTGGTGGGACGAGGTGTTCCACGAGATCAAGTGGTACCTGTTCATCGCCAAGGCGCCGAAGAAGTACGTGGGCCACAACCCGCTGGCGACGCTGGCCATGCACGTGCTTTTCGTCTGGGGCATCATCTTCATGATGATCACCGGCCTCGCCCTCTACGGCGAAGGCGCGGGCATGGACTCTTGGCAGTACGCGTGGTTCTCGAGCTGGGTAATCCCGCTGTTTGGCAACAGCCAATGGGTGCACACCTATCACCACCTCGGCATGTGGGTGATCCTCATCTTCGTGGTGGTGCACGTCTACGCCGCCTTCCGCGAGGACGTCATGTCGAGGCAGAGCATCATCAGCACGATGATCTCTGGCTGGCGCACCTTCAAGGACAGCCAGCCGCCTGATGATGAGCACAAGCAATAGCGGCCCTCCGAAACACTTCCCCCTGAGTGCTCCAAGCCCTGCCCATCGCGAAGGTCTCCTTCGTGATGGGCCTTTTTTTATGCATGCTGCGCATGGCTGGCCTGACGCCTCCCAGCCAGACGTGGAAGCCCGCTTTCTATACTTGAGAAGTATAGCTTACCGATCTCCACCAGCATCGGGCGCGGCCGCGGGCATTGGGCGGGAAATGGCAGGAAGCATTCCACTTCTGTCGGTGCCTGGAAGACCGCTTTGCAGTCTGAAAGCCGCGAATTTGCACAAAATCAGAGTTTGACGTGGCTCAAGGCCGCACCCCCGAGCTGGCCCGATAGTTGCTCAACGTCACAAAACGCAACACTCGCCAGCTTCAAGCCAGCTCGAGAGAAGGGTGTGCGATGGAGGAAGTGCCGCAAGTCCTGATCCTCGGGATCGGGAATCTGCTCTGGGCAGACGAAGGGTATGGCGTGCGCGCTGTGGAAGCGCTGCACAAGGCCTACGCTTTTCCTGACAACGTGACGCTGATGGATGGCGGCACGCAGGGCATCTATTTGGTCGAGCACGTGCGCCAGGCCGACGTGCTCGTCGTCTTCGATGCGGTCGACTACGGCCTGCCCGCCGGAACCTTGAAGCTCGTCGAGGACGAGGCGGTGCCGAAGTTTCTTGGCGCCAAGAAAATGAGCCTGCACCAGACAGGTTTCCAGGAGGTGCTCGCCATGGCGGACCTCATGGGCGATCTTCCCAGCCACTTGTTGCTCATCGGTGTGCAGCCTGTCGAGCTCGAGGATTTCGGCGGCAGCCTGCGCGAGGCGGTCAAGGCGCAGATCGAACCGGGGATCGCGCACGCGCTCACCTATCTCTCGCACTTCGGCGTTGTGGCCGCGCAGCGCCCTGTGCCACTCAACGACGCCGCAACCCTCTCCTCGCCCGAGTTCGCCCTCAGCCACTATGAGGGCGGTCGACCTTCCGAAGCCGCCGCCTGCCGCACCGGCGATGCTCGCGTCCTCGCCTCGACCCTGCGCACCGGGGCCGAGTCCGGGCCGCAACCGGCAAAGGTACCGCCAGCCTCCGAGACCGCCTGATGTGCATAGGGCTGCCCATGCGTGTCGTCGAATGCCTGCCGGGGCGCTCCGTCTGCGAGTACCGCGGCGAGCGGCGCAGCATCGACATGAGTCTCGTCGGCGAGCAGGCACCCGGCACGTGGGTGATCGTCTTCCTTGATGCCGCGCGCGAGGTCGTCGACGCCGAGCATGCCGCACTGGTCGACCAAGCGCTCGAGGCTCTCGGCCTCGCCATGCGCGGTGCCGGTTCCATCGACCACTTGTTTCCCGATCTCGCCGGGCGCGAGCCGGAGCTACCGCCGCATCTCAAGGCCCAGGCAGCAAAGACAACCGGACGAGGAGACAATTCATGACGACGCCGCTCATCGAAGCCCTAGTGACGCGTCACGGCTTCGCCGTAGTCGACGAAGCCACGCTCGACGAATTCCTCGCCGGGCAAGAGCACGTCGCATTGTTCTTTCCCGGCGATGCCGAGCGCCTGGTGGAGAGCAATGACGTTGCCGTCATTCTGCCCGAGCTGATGAAGGTGTTCGGCAAGCGGCTGACCCCGGCTCTCGTTGCCAAGGCTTCCGAGCGCCAGCTGCAGCGCCGGTTCCGCTTCAACGCCTTCCCCTCGGTCGTCTTCATGCGCGGTGCCGGCTACCTCGGCGTGCTGTCGCGCGTCTTGGACTGGTCCGACTACCTCAGCCAGATCCCCGAGATCTTGTCGCGAGAGGTGAGTGAGCCGCCACCTTTCAAGTTTCCAGATGGCTGCAATGTCGTCGGACTGCCCGAACACTCCCACAGCGCCGTAGGAGGAGAGCTGCAATGACCGGACACAACCCGGCGATGGTCGGCCCAGGAACGCAGCCGCCCGAAGAGGACGGCGCCGTCTTCGACTACATGGAGATGCCCAAGGGCATGCGCACCTATTCGGCGCCGGCGCTGCCCGAGCCGGAAGAGGTGAGCGGCATCGAGCGCGCCCTGACGGTGCTCGCCGAGGTGCGCAAGGCGGCGGAAACCTGGCAGGGCGGCGACGAGCGCATCGTCTTCGAGATCACGGGACTCGATGCAGCCAACCGTGCCTTCATCGACCAGGCGCTTGGCGATGGTGAGGTGTCGATCGTCGCCGGCGCCAGCGTTCAGGCGCAGGAGTCGGTGCTGGCCGGCATCTGGCGTGTGCATGAGCTCGACGAGCGCGGTGTCCTGGTCCGCGATTCCATCGAGGTCGGCGCGTTTCCCGGTGCCGTGCTTGGCGTGGCGAATGCGGTCACTTTGGAGGGGACGCGCTCGCACCGCGGTGCCCTCCCGCCGGGGGTGCTCAATGCGCCGGCGCTCGTCACCGAGCTCGACGACAAGCTCGCGGCGTATGCGCCCGACGTGCCCCAGCACGTCATCAACCTCACGCTCCTGCCGCTGACCGAGGAGGATGTCGCTTTCCTCGACGCGCGGCTCGGCCCTGGCTCCGTCACCATTCTCTCGCGCGGTTACGGCAACTGCCGCATCAGCTCGACGGGCACGCGCAATGCTTGGTGGGTGCGCTACTTCAACTCGCGCGACGCTATCGTCCTCAACACCATCGAGGTCGTCGATGTGCCGAGCGTCGCCTGCGCCGCGCCGGAGGACATTGCCGATAGCGCCCAACGGCTCGGCGAAATCTTGGGGGTCTATCAGTGAACGAGAGCTTCTTTGCCGGCTCCTACGGGGGCGATGAGACGAAGATCACCGACGCGACGCGGCTCGAGTGCAAGATCTGCTGGCACGTCTATGACCCGCGTGTGGGCGACGACTACTGGCAGATACCGGCCGGCACGCCGTTCTCGAAGCTCCCCGATCACTGGACGTGTCCGGGCTGCGATGGCGCCAAATCAGGTTTCATGGTGCTGGAAGAGGGCGGTCATGACTGAGGCCGCGACCGAGATCAGATCTGGAGCCGAGGACATTGCCGCTCGGCTCGAATCGGCATTTGCGAGGATACATGTCGAGCGCATGTACGATGTGCCGATCCTCAATCAGTGCTTGAAGGTCGAGGCCGTCGGCATGCGCGCCTGGCAAGGCGATTGGCTGTGCGTGCTGATTACCACGTGGTTCATCAACCTCATGCTGCTGCCGGCGACGGAGGAGCGGGCAGGCGCGTGGGGAGATGTTTCGCTCGGCTCGAGCCAGGCGCACAGCTTCCCGGCAGGGCGCTTCGATTTTCTCGTCGGCCAAGAGGAGGGGATCGGTCGCTATCAAATGTGCTCGCTGTTCTCGCCCGTGCTCGAGTTCGAGGACCAGAATGCGGCGCGCCTGACGGCTGCGGCCGCTTTGGAGGCGCTGTTCGACGCCGGCCTCGACGAGAGGCGCAGCGGGGAACCCCAGAAGGCAGCCGTGGCCACGGCGCCGAGCGGTGTGTCGCGCCGCGGCCTGCTGAGGGGCAAGCTCGTCGCCGAGCAGGAGCCCACCTGATGGGCATGGAGGGGCACTTGAGGATCGAGCTCAATTGCACCGGCGACGGCCGCGGACGGGCGACGATCGCCTCCACGCGCCCCCTAAAGCTCACCAGATCCTTTGTCGGCAAGAGCGCGCAAGACACCGTCGCTGCGCTTCCAATGCTGTTCAATATTTGCGGCAACGCCCAGGGCGCGGCCGCCGCAGAGGCCTGCGAGCGGGCCTTGGGGCTCAAGGCCGATGCGCATACGCAGTGCGTGCGCGCGCTGCTGGTGCTCATCGAGATGCTGCGCGAGCACCTCGTGCGCATCGCCATGGACTGGCCACGCCTTCTCGGAGAACAGCCCGATCGCCGCGACCTTCTCGCCATCATGCTCCTGTGCGAGGGGCTGCGCGGCCAGATCGACCCGCAGCGCAAAGCCCTGGCACTCGGCGCCACTGTGCATCTCGATCCGACAAAGATTGAGTCATGCATCGAAAAGTCCACGCAACTTATTGAGCGGCTGGTGCTCGGCGAAGCTATCGAGACCTGGCGCGAGCGCCGCGCAGGCACATCGCTTGTTGAATGGGCGCAGGGCAGCGCGACGGTAGCGCAGCGGCTCATCGCTTTGGTCTGTGCACGCGGCTGGGAAGTCGTGGGAGAGGCGCCGGTGCGCTTCCTGCCGCATCTGCCAGATGGCGATCTCATCGGACGGCTTCTCGGCGACGACGCCGAAGCCTTCATCGCCGCGCCGACCTGGAATGACGCTCCTCACGAGACCAGCGCGCTGGCGAGGCAGGCAGATAGCCCGCTGATCAGCGACATCGCGCGCACAGCGGGCTATGGGCTGCTCATTCGCCTCATGGCCCGGCTGGTCGAGATCGCGGACTTGCCGCGTCTCATGGGTGCCGTGGTTGCCTGCGAGGCATCGCAACCCGCACGCCGGGAGCGTGCACCCGCGGGTCGCGGCCTGGCACAGGTCGAGACCGCCCGTGGTCGGCTCGTTCACGGCGTCGAGATCGAGGGCGGCAGGGTGTGCCGCTACGCCATTCTGGCGCCGACGGAGTGGAACTTTCATGCCGACGGCTGTGCCGTGCAGGGTCTGGCGGGCATCGCTGGCCGCGAAACGGACCAGCGCCAACTCGCCGAGCTGTTCATCACAGCTGTCGATCCCTGCGTCGGCTACGAGGTGAGGATTCACTGATGCACGAGATGGCGATCTCCGAGAGCATCGTTGGCATCCTCGAGGACGAGGCGCGGCGCCAGCAATATGCGCGTGTGCGCACGGTGTGGCTGGAAATTGGCCCCCTATCCGGCATCGAGCCCGAGGCGCTGCGCTTCACATTCGATGTTGCTGCCAGGGGAACGCTCGCCGAGGACGCCAAGCTGGAGATTATCGAGACCGAAGCGTTGGCCTGGTGCCTTCCATGCGAGCGGGTCGTGCCGATCCGCCAGCGCTTCGATGCCTGTCCACGGTGCGGTGCGCACCAATTGCAGGTCACGACCGGCGAAGAGATGCGAATAAAAGAGTTGGAGGTGGACTGATGTGCTCTGTTTGCGGTTGCGGCGCGGGCGAGACGCGCATTGAGAAGCCGGGCAGCTCTCATTCCCACAGCCATGGGCATGCCCACACGCATGCCGACGGTACGACGCATTCCCATGCGCATGAGCATCGTCATGACCATGGCTCCAGTCATAGCCCCGAGCATGGGGTTCACCTGCACACTGGCCACGACGATGACGAGCACGCCCATGAGCATGGCGGGGGCAGTCACCATCATCACCACGATCATGACCACCACCACGGCGACGATGTAATCGACTACGGCCAAGGGCCGGCGCGTGCGCATGCCCCCGGTCTTTCCCAGGCGCGCATGGTGGCGATCGAGCAGGACATCCTCGCCAAGAACAATTCCTATGCGGCCGCCAACCGCGCCGTCTTCAATGCCGGCGGCATACTGGCGCTGAACCTCGTATCGAGCCCGGGCTCGGGGAAGACGACGCTGCTGGTCAAGACCATCGAGCGCCTCAAGGGCGAGCTCGACATCTGCGTCATCGAAGGCGACCAACAGACCTCCAACGACGCCGAGCGTATCCGGGCTACCGGCGTCAAGGCCCTGCAGGTCAACACGGGCAAGGGCTGCCACCTCGACGCGCACATGGTCGGTCACGCGGTCGAGCACCTGCAGCCGTCCGACGGCAGCGTGCTGTTCATCGAGAATGTCGGCAACCTCGTTTGCCCGGCCGCCTTCGATCTCGGCGAGGCGCACAAGGTCGTCATCCTCTCGGTCACAGAAGGCGAGGACAAGCCGCTCAAGTACCCGGACATGTTCCATGCTGCGAACCTGATGATTATCGCTAAGACGGATATCCTCCCGCACCTCGACTTCGACGTCGCGGCGACCATCGCCAACGCGCGCAAGGTCAACCCGGGCATCAAGGTGCTGCAGCTGTCGGCGAAGACCGGCGAGGGCATGGAGGCCTGGCTGCAGTGGATCAGGGCCGCACGCACGCTGGCCGCCACCGGTCATGCCGCTCAGGCAGCATCGGCGCGGCAGGGAGCCTGAAACCATGTGTCTTGCTCTTCCAGCCGAGGTGATCTCCATCGACCCCGCTGCCGAGACGGCGGTGGTCGCCCTGGGCGACGTCAAGAAGGAGATTTCGGTTGCCCTGCTCGATGATGTCACGGCCGGCGATTTCGTGCTCGTGCACGTGGGGTTCGCCCTGCACAAGCTGTCGCCGGAGGAGGCCGAGCGTACGCTGGCCATGATCCGTGAGGCAGGCGAGGACCCGCTTGAGGAGTTCACCGCATGAAGTACGTCGACGAGTTCCGCAACGGCGATCTCGCCCGGCGCCTTGGGGCCGCCATCGCCCGCGAGGCGAACCCGGAGCGGACCTACAACATCATGGAGTTCTGCGGCGGACACACGCACGCGATCTTCCGCTACGGCGTGCAGGACCTGATGCCGCCCAACGTGCATTTCGTGCACGGCCCTGGGTGCCCCGTATGCGTGCTTCCCATGGGGCGCATCGACAATGCCATCGAGCTTGCCGAGCGGCACAGCTCTATCGTGTGCACCTACGGCGACATGATGCGGGTGCCGGCCTCCGAGCGGCGCAGCCTGATCAAGGCCAAGGCGGCCGGCGCCGATATCCGCATGGTCTATTCGATCAGGGATGCGCTGCGCATTGCGCGCGAGCGGCCCGATCGCAACGTGGTCTTCTTCGCCATCGGTTTCGAGACGACGACGCCCCCGAGCGCGGTCGCTATCCGCGAAGCCCAGGCGCAGCACCTCGGCAACTTCTCCGTCTTCTGCAACCATGTGCTCACCCCTCCTGCGATCCAGCACATTCTGCAGAGCCCTGAGGTGCGCGAGCTTGGTAGCGTGGAAATTGACGGTTTCCTCGGCCCCTCGCATGTTTCCTCCATCATCGGTAGCCGGCCTTACGAGTATTTCGCCGAGGAGTTTCAGCGCCCGGTGGTGATCGCCGGATTCGAGCCGCTCGACGTCATGCAGGCGACGCTGATGGCGATCCGCCAGTTGAACGAGGGTCGCCACGAGGTCGAGAACGAGTACGTTCGCGTCGTGACGCGCGACGGCAACGCCAAAGCGCAGGCGCTGGTCGCCGAGGTCTTCGAGTTGCGGCCGAGCTTCGAGTGGCGCGGCCTGGGCGAGGTTCCCTACAGCGCACTGCGCATCAAGGCGGCCTTCGCCGAGTTCGATGCCGAAAAGCGCTTCTCGATCACAACGCGCAAGGTACGCGACGCCAAGAGCTGCGAGTGCCCGTCGATCCTGCGCGGGGCGAAGCGGCCGACAGACTGCAAGCTGTTTGGCACTGCCTGCACGCCCGAGAACCCGATCGGCTCGTGCATGGTGTCATCCGAGGGCGCATGCGCCGCCTATTGGACCTACGGCCGGTTCCGCGGTGATGGTGCCGCTGCCAAGCAAACCCGAGGCGAGGTAGCAGCATGAACGCTATCACACGGTTTGCCTCGACCATCGACCTGCGCTCAGGTGCGGTCGACATGACACATGGCAGCGGTGGGCGCGCCACGGCGCAGCTCGTCTCGCAGCTGTTCGTACGCCACTTCGACAATGCGTTGTTGAGGCAGGGCAATGATCAGGCGGCGTTCGAAGTGCCGGCAGGCCGCCTCGTCATGACCACCGATGGGCACGTCGTCTCACCCTTGTTCTTTCCCGGCGGCGATATTGGCTGCCTGGCTGTGCATGGCACGCTCAACGATGTCGCCATGTCCGGGGCGAGGCCGCTCTATCTATCGGCGGGCTTCATCCTTGAGGAGGGGTTTCCCTTCGCCGATCTGGAGCGCATCGTGGTCAGCATGGCCGGTGCAGCGCGCGATGCAGGGGTGCCGATCGTGACCGGCGACACCAAGGTGGTCGAGAAGGGCAAAGGGGACGGCATCTTCATCACTACGACCGGGATCGGCGTGGTTCCGGAGGGCGTGAACATTTCCGGCGATCGCGCGCGCCCAGGCGACAAGATCATCGTCTCGGGCGCGATCGGTGACCACGGTGTGGCGATCCTGTCGAAGCGCGCCAACCTCGAGTTCGAGACCGAGATTTGCTCCGATACCGCCGCGCTGCACGGGTTGGTTGCCCGCATGGTTGCGGAGATTCGCGACATTCACTGCCTGCGCGATCCGACGCGCGGGGGCCTCGCCACGACCTTGAATGAGCTCGCCCAGCAGTCGCGTGTCGGAATCTGCATCCGCGAGTCGGCGGTGCCGGTGCATCCGGGCGTTCGTGCAGCCTGCGAGCTTCTGGGGCTCGATCCGCTGTACGTGGCCAATGAAGGAAAGCTCGTCGCCATATGCGCCGCGCCCGACGCTCCCCGCCTGCTTGCTGCCGTGCGCGCCCATCCGCTCGGACGCGAGGCCGAGGTCATTGGCGAGGTCGTAGCCGACGCCAACGCCTTCGTCAGGATGGAGACCCACTTCGGCGGCAACCGTATCGTCGACTGGCTCGCCGGCGAGCAGCTTCCGAGGATCTGCTAGCCATGCGTATCCTGCTCCTCGCTCATGCGTTCAACAGCCTTACGCAGCGCATCTTCGTGGAGCTCACGGCGCGCGGGCACGAGCTGTCGGTGGAGCTTGACATCAATGACGCGGTAACGGGCGAGGCGGTGGCGCTCTTCGCGCCCGACCTTGTCATCGCACCCTTCCTCAAGCGAGCCATTCCCGAATCCATCTGGCGCGACCGTCCATGCCTCGTCGTGCATCCGGGCATCCCCGGCGATCGCGGACCATCGGCGCTCGACTGGGCGATCCTCGAAGCGCGTGAGACCTGGGGCGTGACGGTGCTGCAGGCGGAAGCCGCGCTCGATGCGGGGCCTGTTTGGGCGCATGCCGAGTTCCCCATGCGCGCGGCGACGAAGTCCAGCATCTACCGCAACGAGGTGACGGAGGCGGCCACGCGCGCTGTACTCGATGCAGTAGACCGGGTCGAGCGGGGCGCCGGCCCGGTCGCCGACAGCGAGGCGCAGAATATCGGCGGTTGGCGAGGGCCGTGCCGGCAAACCGATCGCGCCATCGACTGGCAGCGTGACTCCACCCTGGACGTTCTGCGCAAGATAGCGAGCGCCGATGGCACACCCGGCGTCCGCGATACGCTCTTGGGACGCGAGGTCTACCTTCACGATGCCCACCCCGCGCCGGGCCTGTTGGGAGCACCCGGAGCAATCGTTGCAACCAGCGGGGGCGCCATTGCGCGCGCGACGATCGACGGCGCCGTCTGGATCGGCCGCCTGCGCGATCCGGCGAGCGACTGTCCCTTCAAGCTGCCGGCAACCGCCGTTCTGCAGGGCGCGCTCGCCGCCGTTCCTGAGATTGCTCATGACACCGCGCTCGGCTACCGCGAAATCGCCTACGAGGAAGAGAACAGCGTCGGCTACCTGCACTTCCGCTTCTACAACGGAGCCATGGGCACCGACGCTTGCGCGCGCCTGCGCGCGGCCTATCTGCGCGCGCTCGAGCGCCCCACCAAGGTCGTCGTTCTTATGGGCGCCCCCGACTTCTGGTCCAATGGCATGGACCTCAACGCCATCGAGGCGGCGGAGAGCGCGGCCGATGAATCCTGGCGCAACATCAACGCGATCGACGACCTCGCAGAGGCGATCATCCGCACCGAGAGCCATCTGACCGTAACGGCCATGCAGGGCAATGCCGGCGCTGGCGGCGTATTCCTTGCCCGCGCCGCGGACGAGGTCTGGATGCGCGAGGGCGTCGTTCTCTCCCCCCACTACAAAGACATGGGCAACCTCTACGGCTCGGAATTCTGGACCTATCTCCTGCCTCGACACGCCGGGGAGGAGAACGCCAAACGCATCATGGCGGCCCGACTGCCGATGGGATCGAGCGAGGCCAAAGCTCTCGGTCTTGCCGACGCGTGCTTCGGCTCGAGAGCGGAGGAATTTCTGCAACAGGTGCGCACCCGCGCCGAGACGCTTGCTTCCGCCAGCGACTGGGCGACCCGGCTCGGCGCCAAGAAGCGCATTCGCTCTGCCGACGAGGCCGCAAGGCCGCTTGCACAATATCGCAACGAGGAGCTTCAGCGCATGCGCCTCAACTTCTACGGCTTTGACCCCAGCTACCACGTGGCCCGCTACAACTTTGTGCGCCGCGTCCCGAAGTCGAGAACGCCGGTCACCATTGCGCGCCATCGGGACAAGCGGCCCGTTCAATGGAGAACCGCGTCATGACGACCTTGCCGACGGTTCTGATCGTCGATGATGAGCAAAGGAGCCTCGAGTCTCTGGAGCGCATCCTCGAGGACAGCTTCGACGTGAAGACGGCAGCAAACATTGAGCAGGCCGAGGAGATCCTCGAGCGCGAATGGGTGCAAGTCGTTCTCTGCGATCAGCGCATGCCGCACGTCTCTGGGGTTGAGTTCCTCCGCTCGGTGCGCGATCGCTGGCCCGAGGTCGTGCGCATGATCATCTCCGGCTATACCGACGCCGAGGACATCATCCGCTCCATCAACGAGGCCGGAATCTATCAGTACGTCACGAAGCCGTGGCAGCCCGAGAGCCTGATCCTCACCTTGAAGAACGCTGTCCGCCTGTTCGAGCTGCAGCGGCAGAACGAGCTATTGGCCGTCGAGCTCAAGATGTCGTCCGACCGGGCGGAGAACGTGATCGCTACCCGCCGGCAGGAGCTCAAGCAGCACTACCTTAGGGATGATGGCATCATCCGCTCCGCCGACAGTCCCATGAACGAGGTGTGCGATCGTATCGCCCGCATCGCGCCGTACGACATTTCCGTGCTCATCACGGGCGAGTCGGGCACCGGCAAGGAGCTGGTGTCTAGGGCGCTGCACTACAACAGTCTGCGCTGGGACAAGCCGTTCGTGGTCGAGAACTGCGCGGCCATGCCGGCAGAGCTCCTCGAAAGCGAGCTCTTCGGCCACAAGCGCGGCGCCTTCACCGGCGCGGTCGAGGACCACATCGGCATGTTTGAGCGCGCCGACGGCGGCACGGTATTCCTCGACGAGATTGGCGAGGTTTCCCCTGCCTTCCAGGTGAAGCTCTTGCGCGTGTTGCAGGAGGGCGAGTTCCGTCCGGTTGGCCGGCGACAGACGCGCAAGGTCAACATCCGCGTTATCGCCGCGACAAACAAGAATCTCGAGGCGGAGGTCAGAGCCGGGCGCTTCCGAGAGGATCTCTACTATCGCCTCTCCGCGGTTACGATCCATGTGCCGGCGTTGCGCGACCGGCGCGTCGATATACCGGTGCTCGCGCGCATGCTGCTGGAGAAGGCGCAGAAGCAGCTCGGTAAGGATGTATCCGGATTCACCGCCGAGGCGATCGAGTGCCTTACCGCCTATTCGTGGCCGGGAAACGTACGCGAGCTGCAGAATGAGGTGCAGCAGGTTCTCGTGATGGGTACCGAGAGCAGCCCACTCGGTGCCGATCTGCTCTCGCCTCGCATTCTGCGCGCCTATCCGGCAGAGAAGGACGAGGAGATAGATTTCGTGGGCTCTCTTGATGGCACCCTGCGCGAGAGGGTCGAATCCGTCGAAGCATGCATCATCCGTGAGACTCTGATCCGGCACCGCTGGAACAAGAGCCGCGCCGCCAAGGAGCTGGGCCTTTCGCGCGTCGGCCTGAGAAGCAAGCTGGAGCGCTATGGCCTCGAGAAAGTCGAAGGTATCGATGCGGAAGGTCGGCGAAAGGCCGCCGGCTGAGCGGGGAGCGACTGTGCTCGCCCCGCGCAAGGCTGACAGCGTCACGGAGCGCCGCTTGATTCAGCAGGCCGGCGTCGCCAGCGCGCTCGACATGAACCCGGTGAGCGAGGAAGCCTGGATCGAGGTCGTCCAGAAGATGGATGCCGTCTATGCCGACCTCGTTCATCACCAGGTCGAGCTCGAGCGCAAGAATGCCGCGCTCGAGGAAGCGCAGCAGTTCATCGGCAGCGTGCTCGCCGCGATGACGGACGTTCTCATCGTATGCGACCGCAATGGCCGCATTGAGCGCGCCAACGCCGCGCTCGAGCATCTGACCGGGCGCGCGGAGGCCGACCTCATCGGCGAGCCGCTCGCGTCGCTGTTTGCCGACCAATCGGCGCCGTTCATCGCGCGCTTTGCCGACAAGATCAGCGGCGAGGAGCCGATTGCCGACCGCGAGGTGTCGCTCATCGATCGCAGCGGAAACCCCACCCCGCTCGCCATGAACTGCTCGGCCCGCTACGACCACAGGGGTGCGCTTCTCGGTTTCGTTCTGATCGGACGGCCTGTCGGGGAGTTGCGCCGCGCTTACAAAAGCCTCAACGTCGCCCACAGCGAGTTGCGCCAGGCTCAGCAGCAGCTTGTCGTCTCGGAAAAGATGGCGGCGCTGGGGCGTCTCGTTGCGGGTGTCGCGCACGAGCTCAACAACCCCATCAGCTTCGTGTTCGGGAATATGCACGCCTTGAAGCGCTACGGGGAACGGCTGACCCAGTACCTGCAGGCGATCGACCGCGGCGAGAGCGCGGAAAAGCTGCAGACGCTGCGCGCCAAGCTCAAGATCGACCGCGTTCTCGCCGACATCGCGCCGCTTGTCGACGGCACGCTCGAAGGTGCCGAGCGGGTGAGCGATATCGTGCAGGATCTCCGCCGGTTTTCGAGCACACAGTCGGAGGCGCCCGATGCATTCGACTTGCCGCGCGTTGTCCGCACCGCGGTGAGCTGGGTCATCAAGGCCGCCCGTACCAAGCCTGCGATGAGCTTCGATATGCCCGAAACGCTTGAGATCGTCGGGCGCAAGGGGCCTGCGCACCAGATCATCGTCAATCTGGTGCAGAACGCCGTCGATGTCATGACCGATGTGGAGGAAGCGAAGCTCGATATCGCGGTCCGCACCGAAGAGGACTCCGCGGTGGTGGTCGTTCGCGACAACGGGCCAGGCATCGCCGCGGATGCCATGCAGCGCATCTTCGAGCCGTTCTTCACGACAAAGAAGCTCGGCGAGGGGATTGGGCTCGGCCTCTACGTCAGCTACGGGCTCGCCGAGGAGCTTGGCGGCAAGCTGGAAGTCTTCAATCATCCGCAAGGTGGCGCCATGTTCACTTTGCGCCTGCCGCTGAAGGAGAAGGCGCATGAAGCCTAACGGCAAGGCCAATGGAGCGGCACCGGTGCGCCGCAACCTTCTGTGGCTGCAATCGGGTGGCTGCGGCGGTTGCACGCTATCCCTGATCTGCGCCGAGCAGCCCGATTTTCTCACTGCACTCGACGTTTCCGGCGTGCACCTCCTCTGGCACCCATCACTGAGCGAGGCGACGGGAAGCGAGATGCATGCGGTGTTCGAGGACGTGCGCTCTGGCGCAACATCTCTCGACATTCTCTGCCTTGAGGGCTCCGTGATCCACGGTCCCGAGGGTAGTGGCCGCTTTCATCTCCAGGCCGGAAGCGGCGAGCCGATGAAGGATCTCATCGCCGAGCTCTGCGGGCTCGCCGAAAACGTCATCGCCGTTGGCACCTGCGCGGCTTTCGGCGGCATCACGGCGGCCGGTGCCAACCACGTGGAGGCCTCGGGCCTTGTCTACCAAGGAGCCGATCCGGGCGGGCTGCTGGGGCCGGACTTCTGTTCCCGCTCCGGCATGCCCGTCATCAACATATCGGGCTGCCCGATCCATCCCGGTTGGGTGGTCGAGACTCTACTTCAGCTCGCACTCGGCACGCTCACGTCGGCCGATCTTGATGCCTTGGGGCGCCCGCGGTTCTATTCCGAGCATCTCGTGCATCATGGCTGTCCGCGCAACGAGTACTATGAGTACAAGGCGAGCGCCGAGCAGCTCTCCAATCTTGGCTGCCTGATGGAGCATTTGGGCTGCATGGCCACCCAGGTGCATGCCGACTGCAACATAAGGCTCTGGAACGGGGGAGGGTCCTGCACGCGCGCCGGCTATCCTTGCATCTCCTGCACGGAGCCGGGCTTCGAGCGGCCGACGCACCCCTATCTCGAAACGCCGAAGCTGGCCGGAATTCCGATCGGGCTGCCGACCGATATGCCGAAGGCGTGGTTCGTGGCGCTCGCCGCCCTGTCGAAAGCGGCTACCCCGAACCGCGTCAAGATGAATGCCGTCGCCGACTACATCATCACCCCGCCCTCGGCGACCAAAGGCAAGGGACGAAAATGAGCCGCCGTGTCGTCGGCCCTTTTAACCGCGTCGAGGGCGACCTTGAGATTAGGCTCGAGATCGATGGCGGTGTCGTGCGTGAGGCGTGGGTCAACTCGCCCCTTTACCGCGGCTTCGAGCAGATTCTGAACGGAAAGGATCCGCGCGATGCGCTCGTCTATACGCCCCGCATTTGCGGCATCTGCTCGGTGTCGCAGTCGATGGCGGCCGCAGCTGCGCTAGCGGAGGCGCAGGGCCTCACGCCGCCGGCGAATGGCCGGCTGATGCAGAACATCATCCTGGCAACCGAAAACGTCGCCGACCACCTCACGCACTTCTATCTCTTTTTCATGCCGGATTTTGCCAGGCCGGTTTACGCGGGCGAGCCCTGGCATGCGTCCATTGCATCCCGCTTCAGGGCGATCGAGGGCACCGCGTCTCGTGAGATACTGCCGGTCCGCGCCGCCTTCATGCACATCATGGGCACGCTTGCCGGCCACTGGCCGCACACGCTCGGACTGCAGCCCGGCGGCACGACGCATGCCATCGATCGCGCCGGCCAGGCGCGCGTGCTTGCGACCCTGGCCGGCTTCCGCCGCTTCCTCGAGACGCGCATGTTCGCAGACAAGCTCGAAGCCGTCGTGGCGCTCAGCTCCCGCGCCGAGCTCGTCTCCTGGGCCACCCGGCCAGGTCCCGCTGCGAGCGATCTCGGTGCCTTTCTCGGCCTTATCCAGCCTCTTCGGCTGGACGAGCTGGGCCGCGCGACGAACCGCTTCTTGAGCTACGGGGCCTATGCCCAGAACGGCGGCCATCTCTTCAGCCGCGGCATGCACTGTGGGGGCGTCGCGCGCATCTTCGACCCGTCCCAGATTACCGAGGACCTTGCCTCAGCCCGGTTCGCGCACCGCAACGGGCCGCGCCACCCCTCCCGTGGCGTTACCATTCCCGATGCCGATGCCGACGGCTACACTTGGTGCAAGGCGCCGCGGCTGGCGGGCGAGGTGTTCGAGGTCGGCGCGCTTGCCCGCCAGCTCGTCGACGGACACCCCCTGGTTTGTGACTTGGTCAAGGCGAGCGGCGGCAACGTCGCCAATCGCGTGATCGCGCGCCTGCTCGAGATCGCGCGTGTCACGCTCGCGCTCGAGGAGTGGACGCGGCTTATCGTTCCCCATGAGCCGTTCTACGCGCAGCGTGAGCTTCCAGATGATGTCGAGGGCGCGGGCTTGATCGAGGCCGCGCGCGGCTCGCTCGGGCACTGGATGGCGGTGAAGAATGGACGCATCCTCAACTACCAGATCATCGCGCCGACCACGTGGAACTTCTCGCCTCGCGATGCCTCCGGCACTCCCGGTGCCTGCGAGCAGGCGCTCGTCGGCGCGCCTGTGCGCGAAGGAGAGACCGATCCCGTAGCCGTGCAGCACATCGTGCGCTCGTTCGATCCGTGCATGGTATGCACGGTGCATTGATGGAGCGCGGCGTCGCGATGCGGGATGCACCGTCTATAAATGACCCGCAGGCGATCGGCGCCGAGTTCCGTGTGCGCGGCCTCGTGCAGGGCGTGGGGTTCCGCCCCAACGTCTGGCGCCTGGCGACCCGAGTAGGGCTCGCTGGCGAAGTCTTGAACGACGGGGAAGGCGTCCTGATCCGCGCCTGGGGCACGCCGGAGCAGCTCACCGTCTTCGAGGAAACTTTGGCGCGAGAGCCGCCGCCACTCGCCCGCGTCGAGGCGATTGAGCGCAGGTTTCTGTCGGGGTGCGCGGCCACACCCGTATTCCGCATTGTTGGCAGCGAGACTGCGCGCATTGAGACCGGTATCGTTCCCGACGCAGCCACCTGTCCAGAGTGTCTCGCGGAGGTGCTCGATTCCGCAAACCGCCGCTTCCGCTACCCCTTCACCAACTGCACCCATTGCGGGCCGCGCCTGTCGATCGTGAGGGCCATTCCCTACGATCGCGCCTCGACGTCCATGGCCGTCTTTCCAATGTGCGCAGATTGCCGGGCCGAATACGAGAACCCGGCCGACCGGCGCTTCCACGCCCAGCCCAACGCGTGCCCGGTGTGCGGGCCGCGCCTTTGGCTCGAAGGTAAGGACGGCAAGGATATTGCGCTGGGGAGCGGCGAAGATGCGGTTGCGGCCGCGGCCCGGCTGATCGCGAGCGGCTACATCGTCGCGATCAAGGGTATCGGCGGATTCCATCTGGCCTGCGATGCGGGCAACGCCGCGGCGGTCTCCCGCCTCAGGGCGCGCAAGAAGCGCTATCACAAGCCATTTGCGCTCATGGCAACCGGCGTGGCGATGGTGAGGCGCTACGCACGCGTCAGCGAGGCCGAAGCCACGCTATTGCAGAGCGTCGCGGCCCCGATCGTCGTGACCGAGACCGAAGGCGCGCGGGAATTTCTTGCGCCCGCGGTGGCCTCGGGACAATCGAGCCTCGGCTTCATGCTGCCCTACACGCCGTTGCACCACTTGCTGATGCGCGATCTTTCGCGTCCCATCGTTCTCACCTCCGGGAACCGTAGCGATGAGCCGCAATGCGTTGACAACGCCGAGGCCCGGCGGCGACTAGCCGGCATTGCCGATGTTTGGCTGATGCACGACCGCGATATCTTGAATCGACTGGACGACAGCGTCGCACGTGTTGTGCACGGGGCACCTACGCTGCTGCGCCGGGCGCGCGGCTACGCCCCCGCGCCGATCCGTGCGCCCGAAGGTTTTGCGGACGCGCCGCCCATCCTGGCCTTGGGCGCGGAGCTCAAGAGCACCTTCTCCATGCTCAGCGGCGGTCAGGCAACGCTCTCGCAGCATATCGGCGACCTGGAGGATGCGACGACGCATGGCGATTACCGCGCCGCGCTGCACCTATATCGCAACCTCTTCGGTTTTACGCCGCACTTCATCGCGGTGGACAAGCATCCCGACTATCTTTCGACCCAGTGGGGGCATGCGCTCGCGCGTGAGACGGGTGCCCGCCTCATCAGCGTCCAGCACCATCATGCGCACGTCGCCGCCGTCCTCGCCGAGCACGGCGTGCCGCTCGCGGCGGCGCCGGTGCTTGGCATCGTGCTCGACGGGCTCGGTCTTGGCGAGGACGGCGAGCTTTGGGGTGGCGAGTTCCTCCTTGCCGACTATCGAGGCTTCAAGCGGCTCGCCCGCTTTGCGCCTGTCGCCATGATCGGCGGGGCGAAGGCGGTTCGCGGGCCCTGGCGCAACGCGTTCGCGCACCTCGACCAGTTCATTGGCTGGGAGACGGTCGGAGCTCGCTATCCCGAGCTTGATATCGTTCGCGTTCTGAACGGCAAGCCGATTGCTGCGCTTCGGCGCATGGTGGCCGGTGGTATCAACGCACCGCGGGCGAGTTCGGCGGGACGCCTGTTCGACGCTGCCGCGGCAATGGTCGGCATCTCCACGGAGGCCACGTCCTATGAGGGCCAAGCCGCGTGCGAGCTCGAGGCGCTGGCAGCTCGCTGCATTGCCAGAGAGCACGATGGCTATCCGACCGAAGTTGCGCCGGGACCTCCTGCCACCCTGCAATGGGCTCCGCTTTGGGAGGCGCTGCTTGATGACCTCGCGCGCGGTGTGGACCGGCCCGTCGTCGCAGCGCGCTTTCATCGCGGCGTCATTGCAGGTCTCCTCGCCATCGCGCGCGCGCTCATCGCTGACCATGGCGTAAGCACGGTCGTTCTGACCGGTGGCGTCTTTCAGAATCGGCTCCTACTCGAGGGGGTGTACGGCGGATTGTCCGAATCTGGCGTCGATGTGCTCATTCCCCGCGCCGTGCCGGCGAACGACGGAGGCATCGCATTGGGACAGGCGTTCATCGCTGCTGCCCAAGCTGACGAAGACGGGTAGCCACGGTCAGTTCAGTTGGAAATGGCCCATGTCCCCACCGGCAACCCTGATGGCAGGTGACTTGCCATTCGGTCCGAACCATTCCTCGAGCTCGGCGATACGCTCTCTGCCGAGCATACGCGTGGCCGGCGGCAGCAGCCCTGGGACATCTTCACCAATAGCGGATCGTTCCATCCACTGAGGCTCGCGAAAGCGCACCGGCTCGTCAAAGCGCAAGGGCGAGCGCTCGATCACGCTTAGGGCGCCGACCACGCCTGTCTTGGACACCCCGATCACCGCCACGGCATCGGGCACCATGATCTCCGCGGCGACTACGAAGCGGCATGATCCCTTCCAAGCCATATAGTCGGAGACCAGACTGAACCGGTGCCGCCGCTCTACCACATCCTCGACCAGCGTCATCCCGATCCAGAAGTCTCCTTCTGGCGTCGCGATGTGAAATTGCGGATCGATCCCGTCATGCACCTGGCGGATCAAGCGCTGCACCTTATGCAGGTCGAGCAGAACCTGCTGCTTGAGATCTGAAAGCACGCGATCCCCCCTAGCTAGACCATGCCGCGAGCCGAGTGCGGGCTTCATTGAAGCCACTCTCGAGCTCGTCGACCAGCTGCGCCACGGGCAAACTGGTGTCGAACCCGCCAACTCCGTGGCCAGCCGACCAGATCGACGACCAGGCCTTGGCCTCATGCGCGAGATCCATCCCAGGCGTGGGCTCGAGCGTCGCCAGATCGAGGCCGGATGCTGTGATGCTGGCGGCGAGAAAGTTCGCATTCACGCCCGAGATCTTCGAGGTGTAGACGATGTCTTTGGATGCGGCGCTCGTGACCATCGTCTTGTAGTCGGGCGCGGCAAGGCTTTCCTCGGTCGCAATGAAGCGCGTGCCGACGTAGGCGATGTCGGCCCTTGCCGCTATTGCAGCGGCGATGTCTTGGCCGGTCGAAATGCTCCCCGCCAGGGCGAGCATTCGCTCGCCGACGATCGGCCTCAGCTCGCCGACAAGCGCAAACGGGTTGATCGTTCCGGCATGGCCGCCGGCGCCTGCCGCAACCGCGATGATGCCGTCGACGCCCGCCTCGATCGCCTTTTCTGCGTGCCTGACGTTGATGACGTCATGCAGCACGACGCCTCCGTAGTCGTGGATGCGGGCGACGATGTCGCGGACAGCGCCCAGCGACGTCACGACGTAGGGTACGCGCGCCTCGATCACGTGCTGCAGGTCGGAAGCGAGCCGCGGGTTTGTCTGGTGAACGATGAGATTTACCCCGAAGGGCGCACACGGGCGCTGCGTGTCCTGCTCCGCGCGGCGGCAGCGCTCGTCGATCTCCCGAAGCCAGGCGGCAAATCCATCCGACGTGCGCGCGTTGAGCGACGGCACGGCGCAGGAAATGCCCTGGCGACAGCACGCGACGACGAGATCGGGTCCCGTGACGAGAAACATCGGAGCAGCGATCACCGGCAGACGCAGCCGTTCGCGAAAGGGATGAGCTAGAGCCATGCGATGCCAGTTCTACAGCGGAAGGGTTTGACCGCTGCACGGAGCGAGGAAGCCATTCGCCGTGCAGCGGTCTCGGTATGCGTGCCGGCGAGGGCGCCTATTTCACGCGGCTCCACGTCTCACTCTTGCAGATGAGGCCGCCGAGCACGCAGCCGGATAGATGCAGCTTGCTGCCTCCCATGGTGACGGTGCCGGAATACTGGTTGCCGTCCTCGGTCGAGGTCAGCGTGCCAGCGTACTTCCCGCCGCCTTTGGACTTCGCACCGCACATGATGACTTGCCCAGTCTCGACGACTTTCAGCCCGAGCCCGCCGCCGCAGCCGTAGGACTGCACATGGCGCCCCGTCTTTGGCCTGAGCCAGGTCCCCTGGATATCCGCAGCGTTGGCCGCTCCGGCTAGGATCGCGATGGAACCCATCGCGACAAAGATACGATTGACTATACTCATGTGGTTCCTCCCCCACGCGTTTGGTTTTGTGTTCTTGCTCCGGTCGCCGAAGCTTCCGGATCGTCTTGCCCATGTCGCCCTTGAATTTCTTATTGCCTCGCACGCCAAGGCGACCGGCGTGCGAGTTCAACTCTTCAGACTTTCTCCGTTTCCTCGCGAAGGACGCGCCGAAGCACCTTGCCGACGTTCGATTTTGGCAGCTCGTCGCGGAAGATGACGCGCTTTGGCACCTTGTAGCCGGTCAGTTGCTGCCGGCAGTGCTCGCGCACCTGCTCCGCGGTGAGTGGGTCATCGCGCTTGACGACAAAGGCCGTCACCGCCTCCCCCGAGTGGCTGTCGGTGAGGCCGACGACCGCCACCTCCCGCACCTGCGGCATGTGAGCGATGACGTCCTCGACCTCGTTGGGATAGACGTTGAAGCCCGAGACGATGATCAGCTCTTTCAGACGATCGACGAGCTTGAACTGTCCGTCGGGGAGCATCATTCCCATGTCGCCCGTGCGGAGGAACCCGTCGGCATGGAAGGCCGCAGCGGTCTCCTCGGGCCGGTTCCAATAGCCGAGCATGACCTGCGGTCCCTTCGCGCAGATCTCGCCGACGCTGCCCTCGGGCAGCGACCGGCCCTCCGAGTCGCGGATATCGACGTCGGTCGATGGCCAGGGGTATCCGATGGTCCCGGTGAAGGTGTCGATGTCGGCGCGATTGAAGGTTACGCCCGGCGAGGTCTCCGAAAGACCGTATCCCTCGACGATCGGGTGCCCCGTTATGCGCTTCCACTTCTCCGCCACCGCGGACTTCGTCGCCATTCCTCCGCCAACGCAAAGGACGAGCCGCGAGAAATTGACCTTTGCAAAACGTGGATGATCGGCCAGCGCAGCGAAAAGCGTGTTCACGCCCGCAAGGATCGAGAACGGGCGCTTCTTGAGCGTCTTGATGAAGCCCTTCAAGTCTCTCGGGTTGGCAATCAGCAGCGAGCAGCCGCCGATGTTGAGCATCAAGAGCGCGGCCGCCGTCAGGCCGAATATGTGGTAGAGCGGCAGCGCCGCGACCAGCACGTGGCGCTTCTTCGTGTAGTCGAGCGCCGGCCCGAACCAGGCCGTGCACTGCTCCACATTGGCGACGACGTTGGAATGCCGGAGCGCGGCCCCTTTGGAGACGCCGGTCGTCCCGCCCGTGTATTGGAGGAAGGCAATGTCACCGAGCGCGACGCTGACGGGGACGAGCTTGCGCTTTCTTCCTTGCTTTAGGGCATCGCGAAAGCTGACGACGTCGCCCATCTGGCTGCGCGGCTTCACCCCTGCTTTTCGCCGCGCCACGCGACTGATGATGCGGCCCTTGAGGCCGAGAAGATCGCCCACGTTGACACGCACAACGGTGTCGAAGGAAACCTCGTGGCGGGCAGCGGATACCGTCTCATCGAAGATGCAGAGATAGAATATGGCGCGCGCCCCAGAATCCTTCATCTGGTGCGCCAGCTCGCGCGGCGTATAGAGCGGATTGGTGTTGACCACGATCGCTCCGGCCTTGAGGACTCCGAAGATGATCGGGATGTAGGCCGCTACGTTCGGCAACATGATCGCGACGCGATCGCCTTTGGCGATCCCCCGCCCCTGCAGGAAGGCCGCTATGCGGTCGGCGATGTTGCCGACCTCGGCATACGTCAATGAGACTCCGAAGCTCTCGAGCGCGGGTCGATCGGCATAGCGACGCCTTCCCTCCTCGAGCAGCTCCACGAGCGTTCGCGTCACCCGATCGTCGATCGAATGCGGGATCGACGGTGGATAGTTCTCAAGCCAGCGACGCGATAAGCCCACTCCCGGGCCCGAGCCCTCAGCCATGTTTCTCCTCCCGTAGTCTCTTTTCTCCCACCGGCTTGTTGCCGGTTGTGGTGAGCCGCGGGGGCTGACTGCCTTCAGCAGGCTATGCGGAATGCAGTTGTTGCCAACGCGATTGGTATCGATCTCAAAAGGCGGCTTCCTCGAAGTTCATCATTGTCGAGCTTCCGGACATGATCTGCGCGAGCAAGGATCCGGTCTGCGGCAGCAGCCGCTCGGTATAAAAGCGTGCGGTGCCGAGCTTGGCCTTGTAGAAGGCCTCGTCGCCGTTGGCGCCGGCCTTCAACTTGGCGAGCGAAACCTCCGCCATGCGAGTCCAAAGGTACGCGAGCGCGACCAGGCCGAAGAGCCGCAGGTAATCGCTGGAGGCAGCTCCAGCCTCATCGGGATTGCGCAGGCCCGCCTGGGCGACGAAGCCGGTCGCCTGCTGCAAGCGCTGGAACGACTTGGCGAGCGGGCCGACGAGGTGCGCCAATTCCTCGTTCGTGCTGTTGGCCTCGATGTAATCCGATACGGGATGGAAGAACTGGCGCAGCAGGCGCCCGCCGTGCATGGGAAGCTTCCTTCCCACGAGGTCGAGCGCCTGCACGCCGTTCGTGCCCTCGTAGATCTGCGCAATGCGGCAGTCGCGAACATACTGCTCCTGGCCCCACTCGCGGATGTAGCCGTGACCGCCGAACACTTGCACGCCGAGGTTCGTCGCCTCGTAGCCGAGGTCGGTGATGAGCGCCTTTACGACGGGCGTGATGAGTGCAAGCAGGTCGTTTGCGTCCTGCCTTGTGCGCCCATCGGGGTGGTGCTCCGCCACGTCGTAGGCGTGCCCCGCCCACGCGGCGAGGGCCCGGCAGCCCTCGATGTAGGCGCGGCTGGTGAGCAGCATCCGCCTGACGTCAGGGTGCACGATGATTGGATCTGCAGCCTTGTTGGGCTCCTTTGCGCCGGTGAGCGCGCGCCCCTGCAGACGGTCGCGCGCATAGGCGACGGCGTTCTGGTAGGACACCTCGCCGAGTCCCAGTCCCTGCATGCCGACCGAGATGCGCTCGGTGTTCATCATTGCGAACATCGCCCGCATGCCCTTGTTGGGCTCGCCGATGAGGTACCCCTGGGCGGCGTCGAAGTTCATCACGCATGTCGACGACGCCTTGATGCCCATCTTGTGCTCGATCGACCCGCAGGACACCCCGTTGCGGGGGCCGAGCGACCCGTCCGGCTTGACCAGGAACTTCGGCACCAGAAAGAGGCTGATGCCCTTGATGTCCTTGGGAGCACCCGGCAGCCGCGCCAATACGAGATGGAGGATGTTCTCCGTCAGGTCGTGCTCGCCCGCCGAGATGAAGATCTTGGTGCCGGTGATGGCGTAGGAGCCGTCCGGGCGCGGCGTCGCGGTGGTGCGGATCTGTCCGAGATCGGTGCCGCAGTGCGGCTCGGTGAGGCACATCGTGCCCGACCATCTGCCGTCGACGAGGTGCGGCAGATAAAGAGCCTTCTGCTCTGGAGTCCCGTAGTTCGCGAGGGCGACGTAGGCACCAAAGCTGAGACCGGGATACATGCCGAAGGACAGGTTCGAGGAGCAGATCATCTCCTCGACCAGCGTGTTGACGATCTTCGGCACGCCCTGGCCGCCGTACTCCGGCTTGCAGGCGATGCCCGTCCAGCCGCCCTCGCGGAACTGCCGGTAGGCGTCCTTGAAACCCTTCGGGGTGCGTACGACGCCGTTCTCGAAGGTGCAGCCTTCCTCATCGCCGGAGCGGTTGAGTGGCTGCAGCACCTCCTCGCAGATCTTCGCGGCCTCATCGAGCACTGGATCGACGAGGTCGCGGGTGAACTCCTCGTAGCCGGGGAGCTTGGCGAGTGCCTCGCCGTCGTGGAGTTCGTAAAGAACAAAGCGCATGTCGCGCAGCGGAGCTTTGTAGGTCGGCATGACACTAGTGTCCCGATTCCGAAGTTCGCCTGAGTTCGATGCTGGTGTCCCGAGCGAACTTCGGAATCATAAGGGACACTAGAATCATAGCTTTGCTAGTGTGATTCAGATCGAGAAATTCGCTCGATACCCAGCGGTCCATGACGGCGAATTTCTCGATCATCACACTAGTTCCTCAGCGGTTTGCCGGTTTCCAGCATGTGAGCGATGCGATCAGCGGTGCCCCGCTGACGCACGAGCTTCGCAAAGTTCTCTCGCTCGAGCCGCAGGACGTCGTCCTCGGTCAGCGTTTCAGTGACGTCGGTTCCATCGCCCGTCAGCACAGTTGCCAGCGCTCCCGAGACGACGACGTCGTAGTCGGTGGCTTTGCCGAGCTTGTGGAAGCTGTCGACGGCCATCCGCAGCGCCACCTTGCCGGAAGGACCCGGGAGCACATACGCGGGCGGAGACGGCGGCACGTAGGTCTCGGCAATCGCGAGCGCCTTTCGCTTTGCGTCGGCGAGCAGACGGTAGCGATTCATGGTGATGCCATCGGTCTCGCGCAGATATCCAAGCTCCTGCGCCTCCGCGGCGGATTTCGACACCGTTGCCGTCGAGATGATCTCGAACGCCTTGGCGACAGCCGGCATCGGGCCGTTCGGCAACCGGCCCGGCGCCGACCAGCGCGCCAGCATCTCCTTGCAGCCACCCCAGCCCGGGATAAGGCCGACGCCGACCTCGACGAGGCCCATGTACGTCTCGGCATGGGCCTGCACGGCATCGCAATGAAGAAGGAACTCGCAGCCGCCGCCCAACGCCAACCCCGACGGCGCTCCGATGACGGGGAACGGCGCATACCGCATGGCCTTCATGAGACGCTGGCCGCCCGACACCATCTCGTCGACCTGCCCCCAGCCGGCGAGGTTGATGGCGAACAGCGCGTAGCCCAGGTTGGCCCCGGCTGAGAAGTTTGTGCCTTCGTTGTAGAGCACGAGGGCCTTGAAGCGCTCGCCGACGATTGGCAGCGCCTTGGCGAGGAGCGTGAAGGTCTCGCTGTCGATCGAGTTCATCTTGCTCGTGAACTCGAAGCAGGCAACGCCGTCGCCGACGTCCCACAGCGCCGCCGATCCGTTCTTGATGATCGGCTTTGCGGCGAGCTTGATGTCGGCGAGCATGACGACCCCGGCAGGGCGCTTGAGGTCGTGGTAGGTGCCATCGAGGGAAAGCGCTTGGCGCACTCCGCCTTCGACACGATAGAACGTGCGCCCGGCGGCAAAGCGTAGAATGTTCGCTATCGGCAGGCCGAGCTTCTCGAACGCGGCGATGACCCAATCGGGTCCAAGCTGATCCATCAGCTCGAATGGGCCCGACTTCCAATTGTAGCCGAGGCGCATCGCCTCATCGATCTTGTCGATGCTGTCGGCCGCGTCGCCGACCAGCTGCGCCGCGTAGCTCAGCGTCGCGCCCATCACCTCGAGGGCGTAGCGCCCGTGCGCGCTCGCGTCGGACAGCAGCCGCTTCAAGTTTTTTCCGCCCGAGGCGAGAGCGGCGATCTCCGGCTTGTCGCTCGGGCGATAGACGCCGGTGCGAAGGTCGATCGCTTCCTTGCGCTTACCCTGCTCGCGGTTGATGCGGTAGAAGCCCCCTTTGCCTTTCCGCCCCGTGAGCCCCTCCGCGATCATCCGCTCGACGAGCGGTAGCGGCCGGTTCATGGCATGGAACGGATCGTCCTTCGGCAGGCTCGCAGCCATGCTCGCATTGACGTGCGGCATGAGGTCGATGCCGACCATGTCGAGGAGAGCGAAAACGCCGGTCTTTGGTATGCCCATCGGCTTGCCGATGATGGCGTCGGCCTCCTCGACGGTGAGGTTCAGCTCGATCGCCTTCACAACCGCCGACTGCAGCCAGTAGACGCCGAGCCGGTTGGCGATGAAGCCGGGCCTGTCCATGCAGCGGACCACGCTCTTGCCGAGCTTCACGTCGGCAAATTGCTCCACCGTCTCGAGCGCAGCGGCGCTCGTGCCGGGCCCCGTCACGATCTCGAGCAGCCGCATATAGCGTGGCGGATTGAAGAAGTGTGTGATGAGAAAGTCTTTGACGAAGCGCTCTGGCCGGCCTTCGACGAGCTTCGCCAGCGGAATCGTCGAGGTGTTCGAGGATACGATGCTGCCGTCCTTACGCACCGCCTCGATCTTGTCGTAGAGCGCCTGCTTGAGATCGAGCCGCTCGATGATGGCCTCGACGATGAGATCGGCATCAGCCAGCAGCGCGATGTCGTCCTCTATGTTTCCTGGCGTGACGAGCCTGGCGTTCGCCTTGCGCATGAACGGCGCGGGGTCGGTCTTGAGCAGCCTCTCGATCGCGGTCTTGGCCACGATGCTGCGGTCGGTGGCGTCCTTCGGCACGATGTCGAGAAGGACGACTGGCACTCCGGCATTGGCGACATGAGCCGCGATGGCGGCTCCCATGACGCCGGCGCCGATGACGGCAACCTTGCGGATCTCCTGCATCAGACCGCCTCCAGGACCGTCGCGATGCCTTGTCCGCCTCCGATGCATTGCGTCGCCAGAGCGAAGCGGCCGCCTTCCCGCTTGAGCAGGCTGGCGGCCTTACCGACGATACGCGCGCCCGTGGCGCCGAGCGGGTGGCCGAGCGCGATGGCGCCGCCGTCTATGTTGGTCTTCTTGGTGTCGAGGCCGAGCTCGCGGATGCAGGCGAGCGCCTGGCTGGCGAAGGCTTCGTTGAGCTCGATAACGTCGAGCTGGCCGACCTCGACGCCGGCGCGTGCCAGCGCCTTGCGGCTGGAGCCGACAGGGCCAATGCCCATGACGCCGGGATCGCATCCGGCGATCGCCGCGCTCTTGATGCGGGCGAGAATGTCGAGCCCCTTGCGGCGGGCATAGTCCTCGCTGGTTATGAGAACGGCGGCGGCGCCATCGGTGAGCGGCGAGGATGTGCCGGCCGTCACCGAGCCGTCGGCACTGAATGCGGGCTTGAGTTCGGCAAGGCTCGCCGCGGTGGTGTCCGGACGCACGCAGCCGTCTCGCTCGACGGAGCCGCGCTTGGTGGTGATCGGCACGATCTCGTCGGTCAGCTTGCCCGCGGCCTGGGCGCTGGCGGCGCGGCGGTGCGATTCCACCGCGAACGTCTCCTGCTCACTGCGCGTGATCTGCCAGCGCCGCGCGACGTTCTCTGCCGTCTCGCCCATGTTCATGTAGGCGGCGGGCATCTCGTTGGCCAAGCGCGGGTTCGGCATGGGATTGAACCCCATCATCGGCACGCGCGTCATGCTTTCGACGCCGGCGCAGATGAAGACGTCTCCAGCGCCCATCGCGATGGCCCCGGCGGCCATATGGATCGACTGCATGGAGGAGCCGCAGAAGCGGTTGACGGTTGCCGCGCCGGCGCTGTTGGGAACCCCCGCCAAGAGCGAGATGAGCCGCGCCACGTTCAGTCCCTGCTCGGCTTCGGGAAAAGCGCAGCCGACGAGGACATCTTCGACATCTGCCGGATCTATGCCCGTGCGGGCGATGAGCACGCGCACGACCTCGGCGGCGAGGTCGTCGGAGCGCACGCTGGCGAGATCACCCCTCTTCGCAGGATGGAACGGCGTGCGGACGTACCCCGCAATGACTGCGGCACTCATCTTATTCGTCCCCCTTCTCACAAAAGCTGTTCGCTTTAGGTCTCGTCCTTCCGCTTCAGCGGATAGACAGTGGATGCTTCCTCTCCTGTCAGCCCGCGATCAGTCGCAGGCTGACTGGTTTGTTTTTCTTGTCGATTTTCAGTTGACGGGGGCGCCTCACCGGAGCCCTGGGATCCGATCGCCTCGACCGCCAGCTGCTCGATCTCGCGCAGCTCAACCAGCGTCTCCTCCAGCGCCTCGCGCTGCTGCTCGAGCAGCTGGATGCGGTCTTGAACGAGGTGCAGAAGCCGGTCGATCTGGGTCCGGTGGCTGGGATCCGCGTCGTAGAGGTCAAGATATTCGCTGATCTCCCGCAGCGAAAAACCGAGGCGTTTGCCGCGGAGGATGAGGATCAGCCGGGCCCGGTCCCGCGTCAGATAAACGCGGGTCCCGCCGACGCGCTGTGGCTTGAGAAGCCCCTTGTCCTCGTAAAAGCGCAACGTGCGAGGAGTGATACCCAGCTCATGGGCGAGCTCGGTGACGGAATACATGCGCGAAGATGTCAGATCCGCCATCATCCTTGCCGCACTCGTCATGTAGATAACCTATAGGTCAACCTTATGCCGCCAGCTCATAGCACGAGTGCGTGTTGGTGTGAAGAGGATTTGTATCCGCACCCTTTTGCACCTTGGTCGAAGGCTCCAGAGTTGCGATTAACCGACTTGTTTTTGGAGCGACCGCCAGAGGGCAAGGCTAGACGTCAGCAACATAACGTATACGTCAACTAGCGGCACCACGGCCGCCGTCGATCGTTGTACAAAAACAAATGTCAGCCTGAGAAATGCGCTTGGGAGCCCGTTTTTTGAGCTTCCTCGCTTGCGCGATCCGCGGGTGCCGATTCTATGATTGGTCAATGTGCCGGTACGTCGCATCACCTCCTGAGGGATGCATCCGGCTCAGCACCAAGTCTGCACTAACCGGCGCCAAAGCCGGGAGTAGGGGGGAGTACAATGTTCAGAGTGGTTACGAGCTGCGCACTGCGTGTCGGTGGTTGCGCGGTCATGGCATCAGTCGCGGCGCTCACCGCAGCAGTGGGTCCGGCTGCGGCCGGCGGCTTTGCCATTCGAGAGCAGTCGGCGGAGTTCCAAGGCATGTCGTTTGCCGGCAGCGCGGCGGGCGGCTCGCTCAGTGCCATGTTCTGGAACCCGGCGGCAACGGCTAGCCGCGACGGGCTCAACACGGAGACAAGCATGTCGCTGATCTTAGCCGACTCCGACGTTACGGTGACGGGCTCTCCATACATTGCAGTCCCCGGCATTTCGGCGAAGTCGGGGGACATTGGGCCACCGGCGTTCGTGCCCTCCTCCTACGGCAACTATCAGCTCACCAAGGACATCTACATCGGTATGGGGGTCAACGCACCGTTCGGCCTCAAGAGCGATCCGACGAACTACAACTATCATGGCGCGGTGATCGCGCAGAAGACCGAGCTCAGGACGTATAATTTCAACCCGACAGTCGCCGTCCGCATCGCGCCGGGTATTGTCGTTGGCGCTGGCGTTCAGATTGAGACCGCAGAGGGCCGATTCAGCTTTGCTACGGGTTTTCCGACGAACCCATCGACCACAGTTGAGGGCAATGGCTGGGGCTTCGGCGGCACTGCTGGCGTTATGATCGATGCGACCCCCACGACACGCATCGGCATCGGCTACCGCTCGCAGATGGACCAGGATATTGATGGACACATTTCGAGTCCTAGTCTGCCTGCGGCCTCCACCAAAACAACGCTCAAGCTTCCCGATGTAGCTACGGTCAGCGTCCGCCAAATCGTGTCGCCGGTACTGCGGCTCAATGGCACCTTCGAGTGGACCAACTGGAGCCGATTTGAGCAACTAGCTGTTTCAGGGGCCGCGATTCCGATTAGCCTGCCGTTCAACTGGAGTGACGGGTACTTCGTCTCCGCCGGCGTCGAGTATGACATCTATCCAACGCTTACCGGACGGGCAGGCGTCGGGTACGAGTGGTCACCTGTCGATTCACCCGAGAAGCGCTCTCCCGGCATTCCAGACGATAACCGCGTCTGGCTGAGCGGTGGCTTCTCCTGGCAGTTCACGCCGACGACGACCATCGACTTCGCCTATACGCATCTCTTCGTCGACGACTCGACCTTCGTTCGAGGCATCCCCCTACTTCCGGCATCCGTTTCGGGAGAGGTCGAGTCGAAGATCGACATCGTATCGGTCGGTATCAAGAACCACTGGTAACGGCGTCACGGTGAGATGCTCTTGGTCGATTGGGAAACCGGCGCGCGCCCTCGGAGTGCGCCGGTCCTGCCAAACATTCCCTCTCAGGCCGGCTCGGCCCCTTCGGAATGTGGAGAGACCCCGTCCACATGCAGCAGGAAAGGGTTTCGGAGATTTCGGAGAAGCTGGACCTGACGATCGAGGCTGAGGGAGCGCGGCTCGCGGCCTGCTATTACCCGCCTCGGGGGACCGCGCGCGCAAATCTGGTGCTGCATGGCGCCACGGGCGTGCCGCAGCGTTACTACGCGCCCTTCGCGGCCTGGGCATCGACATACGGAATTGGCGTCCTGACCTATGACTACCGCGACTTCGGCGCTTCGCAGCATCGGCCGATGCGCGAAAGCGACGCGACATTCACCGATTGGGCGATGCGAGATCAGGCCGCCGCGGAGCGCAAGCTGATCGAGCTCGCGCCCCAGGGCCCGCTGTGGGTGCTTGGCCATTCCCTCGGCGGGTTGACCTTCATGTTCCGCAAGCATGACGAGCGCGTCGAGCGGATCACCACCATCGGCGCGGGGTTCGGCCATGTCAGCGATCATCCTTGGAGCTATCGCCCTATCGCGCTGGCGTTCTGGTATGTGCTCGGGCCGGTCGGCACCACCATTGCCGGATATCTGCCGGGAAAGCGCATGTTTCTTGGGGCGGACCTGCCGGCCGGCGTCTACTGGCAATGGCGCAAATGGTGTACTCGGCGCGACTTTTTCCGAAGCGATATCGGCGCGAGCCTGCCCGAGCCGGACTTCCGGATGGCTGGTCCGGCATTGCGCATGCTCACAAGCAAGGACGACGTCGTCGTCCCGCCTTTGGCTGTCCAGCGCTACGCCGATGCCTTCCCTGAAGGGCGCGTGGAGTTTCGCATGCTGTCTCCGGCCGAGTTCGGCCTACGCTCGCTGCGGCATATCGAGGTCTTCTCCAAAAGCGCCGCCGCCGCATGGCCCGCGATTCTCGGTCTGCCCCACGGATCATTCGAGGATGCCCGGCCATCGGCAGCGATCATCTGCTCATGACACCAACCTCTGGGATGCGATGGTGAATGCTCGACGGCCATCGTCGCTGAGGTCAGGGCGACGGCGCTCATGGTCTCCTCCGGCGGCATTCTCCGCCAGCCATGTCGAGCAACCGCAAACATCGTGACAAGGGCGAGCTGTCGGCAGCACGACCTCCGCGACGCGGCCCCATTTTTCTACGCCGCGCCCGCCCCATGCCCGAATTCGGCACCAGCGAATCAGCTATCGCTCGGGCATGCTCGAGTTCCTCTACTCCCTGGATCTGTCCGGCATCGAGGATTTCCTCTCCGAGAATGCGCTCGTCCTCACCTGCGCGGCCATCGGCATCTCTGGCCTCATCACCGCTCTTGCCGCCCTCCTCTCCGCTGCCCGCTCGCGCAACCGCACCGCCCAGGTGGAGTTCGCCGAGCTCAAGGGTCGCCTCTCGGCGATGGCCGAGCTGTCGGTGCAGCAGACGGCCGAGCAGGCGCGCAGCCTCAATGAGCGCATAGACACGCTTGCGCGAAACGTCTCGCAGGCGCTCGACGCGACGACTGCACGGCTGGGCGAAAGTCTCACCGCCACCGCGGCGCGGCTCGGCGAGAACCTCAACTCGACCGCTGCGCGCCTGGGCGACAACATCAATGCCACTGCTGCACGACTGGGCGACAGCCTCGGTGAGTCGGAGCGGCGCACCTTTGAAAGCCTGTCGGCACTGAACGAGCGCCTTGCGCTCATCGACGAGGCCAACCGCAGCTTGTCGGAGCTGTCGAGCGAGGTCGGCTCCCTGCACGGCGTCCTCGCCAACAAGCAGGCCCGCGGTGCCTTCGGGCAGTTGCGCATGGAGACGATCGTGCGCGACGCTCTTCCCTCCGGCGCCTACGACTTTCAGCCGACGCTCTCAAACGGCAAGCGCCCCGATTGCGTCATCCGCCTGCCGAACGCCGAGCCGCTGGTCGTCGATTCCAAGTTTCCCCTCGAGGGCTTCGAGGCGCTGCGCATCGCGCAGACCAGCGACGAGACGAAGCTCGCCTGCGCCGCCATTCGCGAAGCTGTCGGCCGGCACGTCGCGGCCATCGAGGAGAAATACCTAATCCCCGGCGAGACCCAGGAAACGGCGCTGATGTTCGTGCCCTCCGAGTCGATCTGCGCCGATCTCTATGAAAAATTCCCCGATCTCGTCCAGGCCGCGCATCGCGCCCGGGTGATGATCGTCTCCCCCAATACCATGATGCTGGCCGTGCAGACCGTGCAGGCGCTCTTGAAGGACGCGAAGATGCGCGACCACGCCGATATCATCCAGCGCGAGGTGGGCCTGCTCATCGCCGACGTGGCCCAGCTCGTCGAGCGCGTATCGGATTTGGAGCGCCACTTCGCATTGTCGGGCAAGTCGCTGGAGAAGGTATCCGCCTCGACCGCGAAGATCCTCGCCCGCCGCGACCGGCTCAACGTGCTCGATCTCGATGCCATGCAAGGCACGGCCTCGAACGTCACCGCACTCCCCGACTCGGAAGGCCACACGAAGCGCGGCCGCTCGCGCTAGGCGGGCGCGCTCTCTCCCATGAACCTGCGCGCAACGCAGATGATCAGCGCGGCGAGGGCGAATCCCGCCAGCACGTCGGTCGGATAGTGCACGCCGAGATAGACGCGCGAGAAGCCGATAACCGCGATCAGCGCCAGCGTCCCGGCGAGCACCAGCGCGCGTTGCCAGGTTTTCGGCATCTCCGCCGCGATGATGGAGCCGAGAATGCCGTAGATGCACCCCGAATAGAGCGCATGGCCGCTGGCGAAGCTGTAGCTCGATGGCAGCTCCCCGAAGAACGCTTCTGGCCGTGCGCGTGCCACGGCAAACTTGACCGCGTTGTTCACGACAGCCGCAGCGGCCATGACGCTGGCGAGGTACAGGGCGTCTCGTTTGCGCCCAAGCCACAGCAGTGTCGCCGTTTCGATGACCGCCAGTGAATAGACGACGGCCACCGAGCCGAGCTGGGTGACGAACATGAAGAACGCGGTCAGCAGTGGGCTCGCCCAGCCCTTCACCGCGGAGCGGACCGCTGCATCGAGCTCGTCGCTCGCCCCAGAGATGACGGAGACGACCAGCGAGGCGAAGACAAGCGACGAGACCGCGAGGCACGCCATGCGCGAGCCGGAGTACTTCCTGGAGTTCATCGTCAAAGCCGCCGCGCTTGGTTGCTCCCAATAACTTTATGCAATGCGCGCGCGCCGGCGGCTAGTCGCCAGCTTCGTCGGGTGGCACGACGACGCGCAACGCCTTGGGGCGAATGTGATAGTGCAGCGGCGAGTGCGTTACGAGCAGCTCTCCGTCGTTGGCGACTTTGATGCGCCGCCGGCGGCGCGTCTGCACCCACAGCTCTTTGGCCTCGATCACTTTGAGCTCGATGGGGCGCTCGCGCCCGAAGAGCGCTCTCGCCGCCATCCCGATGAGCTGGAGCCGTCCTGCATCGGGCGCGCTGCATACCCAGAGCTTTCCGCCGTCGAGCTGCTCGCGCTCGCCGATCCGCAGGCCGGCTGCATGATAGGCATTATTGCCGATGAACATGAATGGCGTCCTGTCAATGCCGTCGTATTTCCCGTCGGCATGCAGGCTGGCGTGAAAATGCGGAACGCGCCGCATGATCTTCAGGACGGCGCCGGCAAAGGCGAGCCATTTGCGCATGCCGCGGCGCTGCAGCTCCGAGCGCTCGGCGACGATTGCCGGATAAAGGCCGATGCTCGAGTTGTTGACGAAGATGTGGCCATTCACCGCGCCGACGTCGATCTGGCGCGTATGCCCGGCAAGGATCGTTTCGACCGCTGCCTCGAGCGAAAGCGGGATGCCGGCATCCTTGGCGAAATGGTTGAGCGTCCCGAGCGGCAGCACGCCCAGTGCGGCCGGGGTGCCGACGAGCGCCGAGGCGACCGCACTCACCGTGCCGTCGCCCCCGGCGGCGACGATCGTCTTATAGCCCCGTTCCGAGTAGCGGCGCGCCAGGGGCAAGAGATCGCCGCCGCGCTCGACGACAATCGTGTCGACACAGGCTCCGTGCGCGCGGAACAGCTCGACCACGCGCGACGAGAGTCGCTCCGCCTCGTTCGAGTGCGCTCGGCCATTGACGATGCAGGCGAGAACGCACTGCTCTACGCGCCGATCCATGCCGGTACTACTGCGAGATCCAATCCGCACACCTAACGGGCGCCCCGCTCTCGCCCCACGGGCTGATCGGCACCGCCGAGGTCGAGTTCTCCGGGCTGCCCTCGATCATCTTATCAGTATAGGTCATGTAGACGAGCACGTTGCGCTTGGCGTCGCAGCCGCGCACGATCTGCATCTTCTTGAAGATCAGCGACCGGCGCTGGCTGAAAGCCTCGTCGCCCTGCTCGAGCTTGCGCTTGAACTTGATCGGCCCGACCTGCCGACAGGCGAGGGATGCATTCGACAGCTCCTCGGCGAGTCCGAGCCACCCGGTCCAGCCGCCCTTCTCGGGCACCGTGAAATAGCACGTGACGCCCTCGACATCGGGATCGTCGATGGCGTAGGTCCCGAGCTTGTGGTCAGGCGACAGGAACTTCCAGACCGTCGTCTTCTTCATGATGAGGTCCGGATCCTCCGCGGCGGCAGCGCCGGCCAGCATAAGCACGCAGCCGAGGCAGGCAGCGATGAGGCGCATGTCTTCTCTCCCTTGGCGGCTCCACGGCCGCTACCGATGCGAGCAGATGGCCCTTGTCTCCACGGAGTGCAAGCGGCCGGACCGTGCTAATGGGTGAGCTCCAATCACGAGACGGAGGCAGGCGTGGCGAGGCGATCGATCGGTGAGGCGGCCAAGGTCGTAATCGCGGCGCTTTTGCTGGGGCCCCCGCTCGGCGGCATCGTCGTCATCGGGCTGCTGCAACTCGTACCGTGGATGGCGACCGACTTCGCGGTGCCGCTTCCCGAGTTCGGAAAGAACCTCGTCAGCGCGTTGCTGCTCGCGATCCCGCTGTCGTATGCGGTCGGTGCCTATTCGGCCATCCTCGCCGGTCTGGCTTTGGCTGCCTACGTCGCCTGGGGCGGACGGCTGACCTGGTGGGCATGCCTTGGCGCCTCGCTCGTATATCCGGCGCTCCTGGCCGTCAGCGGCTGGGTAGCGACCCGGGATGCCCCCGAAACGGCATCGCCCGTCATGATCAACGCCGCGATAATTGCCATCGCCTCGGCCTCCGGCGCCCTGTTGACCTACCTGCTGCTGAGAAGGACGGCGCTGGTGCGTAGACTTAACGCTCCCGCCGACGCGTGACGACTTGGGGGGATGTGCTACAAGGCGCCCCCATGAGAAAGCTCAAGCAGGATCTGGAAGCACCCGGCTATCGCCCGTTCTGGGAGGTGAAGTCCCTTTCCGCGATGTCGCGCGAGGAATGGGAATCGCTGTGCGACGGGTGCGGGCAGTGCTGCCTCCTCAAGGTCGAGGACGAGGACACCGGCGCCATCTATCTCACCAACCTCGCCTGCAAGCTGCTCGACACGCAGTCGTGCCGCTGCAGTGACTACCCCAACCGCAAGAAGCGCGTGACCGACTGCATCAGCATGCGCGCCAAGGACATCGACGATATGTCCTGGCTACCGCGCACCTGCGCCTACCGGAGCCTCGCCGAGGGCCGCGGCCTCGAATGGTGGCACCCGCTCGTCTCCGGCGATCCCGAGACGGTGCACGAGGCCGGCGTCTCGGTGCGCGGCTGGGTGCGCAGCGAGAAGGGCATCAAGCCGAGCGCCATCGCCCGCTACATCATCGGCGAGGCGGGCTAGGTCCCGGGGGAAACGTTATGTCCAATCGCGGCGGAGAAGTTCCTGCGTTCGCCTGGCCTGCGGGTGCAAATGGCATCGGACTCGCCGCGACGCTCATCGCAACCGTGCTCGCACTCCTGCTGGGGCAACTCCACGGCTATCTCGGTATGAGTGCATCCTTCGCCCTCGGCGCCACACTCGCCGCCGTCCATTTCGCTATCGTGCTTGCGGTCACCCTCCGCACGCGCAGCCGCGTCTGGGCCGTCTATACGATCCTCAGCCTCGTCGGCTTCGTCGGGATCAGCGCGGTTACCCCGATCTCCGCCGTGCTGACGCTCCTTCGCTTGAACCTGGGCACCTGAGCATGGCGCCACCGCTTCTGCAGCTCAGCGATATCGCTTTGACCTACGGCCAGCACCCGCTGCTGGACGGCGTCGAGCTGTCGGTCTCCGCCGGCGAGCGCGTATGCCTCGTGGGCCGCAACGGCTCCGGCAAGTCGACGTTGCTGAAGATCGCCGCCGGTCTCGTCGAGCCCGATCATGGCAAGCGCTTCGTGCAGCCCGGCGCCTCTGTCCGCTACCTGCCGCAGGAGCCTGACTTCACCGGCCATGCGACGACGCTCTCCTATGTCGAGGCGGGGCTCGGCGCCAGCGATGATGCGCACCAGGCGCGCTACCTGCTGCAGCAGCTCGGCCTAACAGGCGACGAGGACCCCGCACATCTTTCAGGCGGCGAAGCTCGCCGCGCAGCCCTCGCGCGAGTATTGGCCCCGCAGCCCGACATTCTCCTGCTCGACGAGCCGACCAACCACCTCGATCTCACCACCATCGAGTGGCTCGAAGGTACGCTCGCGGATCAGCGCGGCGCGGTCGTTCTCATCAGCCACGACCGCCGCTTCCTCGAGAACCTGTCGCGCATAACCGTCTGGCTCGACCGCGGCAACGCGCGGCGCGTCGAGGTCGGCTTCAAGGAGTTCGAGGCCTGGCGCGATCAGCAGCTCGCCGAGGAGGAAGTGCAGCAGCACAAGCTCGACCGCAAGATCGTGCGCGAGGAGCATTGGGTGCGCTACGGCGTCACCGCGCGGCGCAAGCGCAACGTGCGGCGCATGGCCGAGCTCGCCGCGCTGCGCCAGAAGCGGCGCGATCATCGGCGCGCCACCGGAAAAGCGGTGATCGAGGCGGCTCAGGCGGAGAAATCAGGTTCGCTCGTCATCGAGGCGAAAGGCATCTCCAAAGTCTACGGCGAGCGCAAGGTCGTCGACAATTTCTCCACCCGCATCATGCGCGGTGACCGCATCGGCATCGTTGGGCCGAATGGCTCGGGTAAGACCACGCTCGTCAGTATGCTCACTGGCCTACTACCGCCCGACAGCGGCGAAGTGCGGCTGGGCGCCAACATCGAGATGGCTTCGCTGGAGCAGGACCGCGACAGCCTCAATCCGAATTGGACGCTGGCCGAGGCGCTGACCGGAGGGCGCGGCGACCATGTGGCCGTCGGTGGTGGACACAAGCACGTCGTCAGCTACATGAAGGATTTTCTGTTCCAGGGCGAGCAGGCGCGCACGCCTTTGCGCGTCCTTTCGGGCGGCGAGCGCGGGCGCATTATGCTGGCACGCGCCCTGGCGAAGCCCTCGAACCTCCTCGTGCTCGACGAGCCGACCAACGATCTTGACCTCGAGACCCTCGACGTCCTGGAGGAGATGCTGAGCGAGTACGCCGGTACCGTCATCCTCATCAGCCACGACCGTGACTTCCTCGATCGCATCGTACATTCCGTCATCGTCCCCGAGGGTGACGGTCGCTGGAGCGAGTACCCAGGCGGCTATTCCGACATGCTGACTCAGCGTGGCTCTGATCTCGCCGGCCATGCAGTCGCGAAGCCAAAGCCGGCCGCAAAGGAAAAATCAGCTCCGGCCCCAGAGCAAACCGCGCCTGCTGCCAAGCGCCGCTTGAGCTTTAAAGAGAAGCACGCGCTGGAGACACTGCCCAAGCAGATGGCCACGCTGCAGGACGAGGCCAAGAAACTCGCCGAGATGCTCGCCGACCCTGCGCTCTATTCGCGCGACGCCAAGGCGTTCGCGGATAAGTCCGCGCGGCTCGCCGTCGTCGAGGCCGAGCTGTCGGCGGCCGAGGAGCAGTGGCTCGAGCTCGAGATCATGCGCCAGGAAATCGAAGGCGCCTAAGACCTCATCAAGCAGACACACTGCCTCTAACGTCATGGCCGCGCAGGCGGCCATCCACACAAGTCACCTCGAGCGCAACGACGCTTGGAGTTCCTGGCCATACCGTCCCTCTGGTTGTCATCCCGGGGCTTGTCCCCGGGATCCATCTATCCGCAAGCTCAGCTGCGAGCCGCGAGCTGGATCCCGGCAACAAGTGCCGGGATGACATTGGGTGCGTGCTCAAGCATTCTTTCGGTCCGCGAGCCATTGCAGCACGCCGCGGCCTGCCTGTGCGCCCGTCGCGAGGCACGCCTGCAAAAGATACCCGCCCGTCGGCGCCTCCCAGTCCAGCATCTCGCCGGCGAGGAACACGCCCGGGCGTGAGCGCAGCATCAGGTGCTCATCGAGCTCGTCCCACTGCACCCCGCCCGCGGTCGATATCGCCGTCGCGATCGGCGCCGCTGCCGTCAGCCGCAGCGGCGTGGCCTTGATGAGCTGCGCGATCGCCTCCGGCGCCAGCTCCGCGAGCCGCGTCGGAGCCGCCTCGTGCAGCAGGCCAATCTCTATCGGCGACAAGCCGGCCGCCTTGCGAAGGAAAGTGGCCAGCGACTGCTTGCCCCGGGCCTTCCCGAGTCGCGCCGCCAGTGCCGCAACGGTCATGTCCGGCCGCAGGTCGATCTCGAGCATGGCCCCCCCGTCGCTCGCGATCGCATCGCGCAACGTGCCCGACAGCCCATAGACAGCACCGCCTTCGATGCCTTCAGCTGTGATCAGTGCCTCGCCGCGCACGCTCACGCCGGAGAACGTCACCGCGATGCGCTTCAGCGGTTGCCCCTCGAAGCGGGTGCGGAAAACCTCCGACCAGCCGACGATGAAGCCGCAGTTTGCGGCGGCGAGCGGCGTGACGCCGATGCCCTTTCCGGCAAGCAGCGGCACCCAATCGCCGGTCGAGCCGAGCCGTGGCCAGCTCGCCCCTCCGAGTGCGAGAACGACGGCGTCGGCCTCGATCGCCTTCTCGCCGCCCGGCGTATCGAGTACGAGGCGTCCGCTTTGGTCCCACCCCTTCCAGCGGCATTTCGTGCGGAACACTATTCCTGCACCGATTAGCCGCGCGAGCCACGCGCGCAGCAGCGGCGAGGCTTTCATCGCCGTGGGAAACACCCGCCCGCTCGTGCCGACGAAGGTTTCTTCCCCGAGGCCTTCGCACCACGCCCGCACCGCAGCCGGCGGGAATGCTTCGATCGCGGGCCGCAAGTGTTCGCGTGCCGAGCCGTAGCGGGACAGGAACTGCTCGACATCCTCGCTGTGAGTGAGGTTCAGTCCCCCCCGTCCCGCGAGCAGAAACTTGCGGGCCAGCGATGGCATGCGGTCGAAAACGGTGACCCTGGCGCCGCCCGCCGCCATGACCTCCGCCGCCATGAGGCCGGCAGGTCCCCCGCCGATTACGGCGACGCTGCAACTCGAGCCATCCGTCACTTGTTCTGCCCCGCCATTGCGCAATCCCGCCCCCTAGCACCCGCTCGGCGCCCCTGACAACGCTTCCGGTTGGCGCCCCGGGTACGATGGCGCTATGGAAGCCTGGAGCCGGTCTAGGCGCGGGCGCCCGAGTGTTATAATGTTCCAATTCGAGCACCGAGGATTTTCCAGTTGTCGCTGCGCAATCGCCTCCTCGTTTCGATATTTGCCACCCTGCTGCTGAGCCTCGTCGCCGGCGGCGCGTTCACCTATTGGCATGCGGTGGCGAAGATCGAGACCGAGATGAACGCGGCGATTGCCGTCGGCAGCCGCATTGCTCGAAATGCGGTCGACGACTGGGAGGAGGCGACCGACCCGGCCCGCCGTCTCGCCCTTCTGGTCGCCGACTTCGAGGGCGACCGGCACTTGCGCGCGACGCTCGTCGGGCCGGACGGCAAGGAGCTGATCGCCTCGCGGGTCGCGAGCGCGGAAACCCCGGCCCCCGGCTGGCTTGTGTCCCTGCTCGCCGCTCCGCCCAAGCAGGCCGCCGTCGACCTCCCCGACGTTTTCGACCGCTTCGGCACGGTCGTGCTGCAGACCGACCCGCGCAACGAGGTCGCCGAGGTCTGGAGCGATGTATGGCTGACGCTCAGCGTGTTGACGATCTTCTGCGCCCTGGTGCTGGCCTTCATCTACTGGACGCTGGCAACGACGATCAGGCCCCTGCAAAGCCTCACGGCCGCCTTTGCCCGCGTGGGCGATGGCGACTACCGCGGACGCTTGAACGAGCGCGGCCCGCTCGAGCTAGTCAGGCTGTCGCAGAGCTTCAACCAGATGGTCGAGCGCCTGGCCCGCTCCGAGGCTCAGAACAAGCGTCTCCAGCAGCAGTTGACGACCGTGCAGGATGAGGAGCGCGCCGATCTCGCACGTGACCTGCACGACGAGATCGGGCCGTTGCTGTTCGCCGCTGATGTCGATGCCGTCGCCATCGAGCAGCTTGCCAAGGCTGGCGAGTACGAGTCGATCCCCCACCGCGTCGGCATTATCCGCGAAGCTATAGGCCGCATGCAGCGGCATGTCCGCGACATCCTCGGACGCTTGCGCTCGGCGATGCTGCTCGACGTGGGCCTCGCGCACGCCATCGACAATCTCGTGGCTTTCTGGCGTTCCCACCGGCCGAAGCTGGTGTTTCAGGTCGACGTTCCCGAGGAAAGCTTCGGCGAGCTGATCGACGGAACCGTCTACCGTGTCGTGCAGGAGAGCATCAGCAACGCCGTCCGTCACGGAAGCCCGACGACCATCGTCATCGAGGTCGCATCCAATGCGGACGGCTCGATCGACATCCGCGTGACCGACGACGGCTGCGGCCTCAAGAACGGCGGCGGGCGCGGGCTCGGCATCGTCGGCATGCGCGAGCGCGTTTCGACACTCGGCGGCAGCCTCGAGGTCTCCAATCGCCGCGACGGCCACGGAGTCGTCGTTTCAGCTCATCTGCCTGCGCGCGGCACGCACGCCGCCGCACCGTCCTATGAAACCCACGAGGCTACGCTGCAATGAAGATCCTGCTGGTGGATGATCACATCGTCGTTCGCGAAGGAGTCCGCCGCCTCCTGTCAGGCATGAGCGGCGCTGAGCTGCACGAGGCCTCCACGGGCGAGGAAGCGCTTGCGATGTTCCGCGAGATCAAGCCCGAGCTCGTCCTGCTCGACCTCAACCTCACCGGTATCGGCGGCCTCGAGCTGCTGCGCCGCCTCCTGAGCGAGGACGAGAAGGTGCGCGTCGTCGTCTTTTCAATGCACGCCGAACCCATTTACGCCGCCCGCGCGCTCCGCCTTGGTGCACGCGGCTACGTCAGCAAGAGCGCCGGCGCCGACGAGCTCGTTACCGCCGTCAAGAAGGTGGCCGAGGGGGGCCGCTACGTCGAGCGCGAGATCGCCGGCGAGCTGGCCTTCACCCAGCTTTCGGCCGAGGACCCGCTGCAGCAGCTCACAATGCGCGAGATCGAGATCCTGCGCCTGCTCGGCGAGGGCAACAGCCTGACCGAGATCGCCCAGACCATCGGCGTCGCCTACAAGACCGTCGCCAACACCTGCTCGATCATCAAGAGCAAGCTGGGCGTCGAGCGCACGGCAGACCTCATCCGCGTCTCCATGGAAATGAAATGAGCGCCTGACCGAGCGCGTCCGGGGCGCGACATCTGGACGTGTCGTTCGGGAAGACTTGCGCGGCGGGGTCGGGAAATATTCCCTCACTGTTGGGTACAGCAGGCCGCTAACGTCCTGCTGCCGCGCACTTGCGGAATGGGCGCCGGTGCCACTGGCAGCCGGCGTCCTTCCGCCTCTTTTGTTGCGCGGCCTTCGCGAAATTCCGCTCTGTCAAACGCGCGCCTCGGACGTTCGCGGCTAAGCGGACACGTGAGCTATTCCCGGTTGACGAGGATCGTCGCGACGCGCGTGAACGGCGCCATCAGCCGCGCCTTGATATCGGCCGGCAGCCCGACACGATCGATGGCGATCGACATGCAGTTGAGCCAGGCATCCTTCGCTTCCGCGTTTATCTCCACGTGCTCGTGCATCTGGCGCACGTCCGAGTGGCCATACTTCTGAACGTAGAGCTTCGGGCCGCCCAGGAAGCCCGACAGGAAATTGAGCTGCTCGATGCGAGAATGCGCGACACCGTGCCCGCGCAGGTGCAGGACGTGCAGTGCTCGCCCTTCTGGTTCGAACTCGACGATGTCGTAGAAGGTCTCGACCAGATTGCGCAGGCCGTCTTCGCCGCCAACGAGGTCATAGAGAGAGGCTTGGCGTTGGTCTGTGTGGGCTGCTTCGCCAGCGCCTGCCATGAGCCCCTCCGGCGTCGGTCTGCTTTTCTTATGCTTCGTTTGGCATAATGAAAGTGCGGCGCGCATGGCCCCGCTGAGCCATGCGCGCCATTCTCGCAAGCGACTTAGACGTCGAGAGTGTTGTCGCGCTCCCACTGCGTGAAGTGGGAAGCGTACTGGTTCCACTCGTTCGTCTTGAGCTTGATGTAGGCCGCCGCGAATTCCTCGCCGAGCGCGCTCTTGAGCGACGCATCCTTGTCGAAGTTGCGGATTGCATCGAGCAGGTTGAGCGGCAGCTTTGGCGCGTCCGTCACCGTATGACCGAGCTGGTACATGTCGATGTCGAGGCGCTTGCCGGGATGCGCGTTGTTCTCGATCCCATCGAGACCGGCGGCGATGATGACGGCCTGCAGCAGGTAGGGGTTCGCTGCCCCGTCCGGCAGGCGAAGCTCGAAGCGGCCCTTGCCCGGCACGCGCACCATGTGCGTGCGGTTGTTGCCCGTCCACGTGACCGTGTTGGGAGCCCAGGTGGCGCCAGAAACCGTGCGCGGGGCGTTGATGCGCTTGTAGGAGTTGACCGTCGGGTTGGTGATGGCGGAGAGGGATTCGGCGTGCTTCATGATGCCGCCGAGGAAGTTGTAGCCCTGCGCCGACATGCCCATCTCGTCGGTCTGGTCGTAGAACTTGTTGCTCGTGCCGCTCGTGTCCCAGACCGAGATGTGAGCGTGGCAGCCGTTGCCGGTGAGGCCGGGGAACGGCTTGGGCATGAACGTCGCCCTGAGCCCGTGCTTCTCGGCGACCGTTTTCACCATGTACTTGAAGAACGAGTGGCGGTCGGCGGTGATGAGCGCGTCGTCGAAGTTCCAGTTCATCTCGAACTGGCCGTTGGCGTCCTCGTGGTCGTTCTGGTACGGGCCCCAGCCCAGCTCCAGCATGTAGTCGCAGATTTCCGAGATCACGTCGTAGCGGCGCATCAGGGCCTGCTGGTCGTAGCAGGGCTTCGACGCCGTATCCTTGTGGTCGGAGATGGCCGTACCGTCGGGAAGCGTCAGGAAGTATTCGCACTCGACGCCCGTCTTCACGCGCAGCCCTTTGGCAGCGGCTCTCGCGACGACGTTTTTGAGGACGACGCGCGGCGCCTGAGCGACGAGCTTATCGTCCATCACGCAGTCGGCCGGCACCCACGCGACCTCCTTCTTCCAGGGAAGCTGGATGAAGGCCGCCGGGTCCGGCATGCCGAACATGTCCGGATGTGCCGGCGTCATGTCGAGCCACGTCGCGAAACCGGCAAAGCCTGCGCCGTCCTTTTGCATCTCCGCAATTGCGGCCGCTGGGACGAGCTTGGCTCGCTGTCCACCGAACAGGTCGGTGAACGAGATCATGAAGTAACGAATTCCCCGATCTTTCGCGACTTGCGCCAGATCGATCTTCACCTCGTGTGAATCGTGCGCCATTGGTGTTTTCCCAACTGCTTTAGTTACATTGACGCTAGTCGCTGCCGGCTTGCTAAATATTCCGAAGAACTTCACAGCCGCCCCGTCCGAATTCTAGAAGTTGCCCTGCCCCGGAACCCAGCCCGTCCCCGCCAGCGGCACCCGCGCCATGGCGGCCGCCTCGATGGTGAGCGCGCAGAGATCTTCCGGCGTGAGATTGTGCACGTGATTGTGGCCGCAGGCGCGGGCGATGGTCTGCGCCTCGAGCGTCATCACCTTGAGGTAGTTGGCGAGACGCCGTCCGGCGAGCACCGGGTCGAGACGCCGCGACAGCTCCGGGTCCTGCGTCGTGATGCCGGCCGGATCCTTGCCCTCGTGCCAGTCGTCATAGGCGCCGGCCGTGGTGTGCAGCTTCTTGTACTCGGCTTCGAGGCCCGGATCGTTGTCGCCGAGCGCGATGAGCGCCGCCGTTCCGACCGATACCGCGTCGGCACCGAGTGCCAGCGCCTTGGCGACGTCTGCGCCGTTGCGGATGCCGCCCGACACGATGAGCTGCACCTTGCGATGCATCCCGAGGTCCTGCAGCGCCTGCACGGCAGGACGGATGCATGCGAGCGTCGGCTGCCCGACGTGCTCGATGAACACTTCCTGCGTCGCCGCAGTGCCGCCTTGCATGCCGTCGACGACGACGCAGTCGGCGCCCGCCTTCACCGCGAGGGCGACGTCATAGTAAGGACGCGCGCCGCCGACCTTGATGTAGATGGGCTTTTCCCAGTCGGTGATCTCGCGCAGCTCTAAGATCTTGATCTCGAGATCGTCGGGACCCGTCCAGTCGGGGTGACGGCACGCCGAGCGCTGGTCGATGCCCTTCGGCAGGGTACGCATCTCGGCGACGCGATCGGAGATCTTCTGGCCGAGCAGCATGCCGCCGCCGCCCGGCTTCGCGCCCTGGCCGACCACCACCTCGATGGCGTCGGCCTTCCTGAGATCGTCCGGGTTCATGCCGTAGCGCGAGGGCAGGTATTGGTAGACCAGCGTCTGCGACTGGCCGCGCTCTTCCGGCGTCATTCCGCCGTCGCCCGTCGTCGTCGACGTGCCGGCAATCGTGGCGCCGCGGCCGAGAGCCTCCTTCGCTTGCGCCGAGAGCGAGCCGAAGCTCATGCCGGCGATGGTGATCGGGATCTTCAGCTCGATCGGCTTCTTGGCGAAGCGCGTGCCGATGGTCACGTTGGTCGCACACTTCTCGCGATAGCCCTCGAGCGGGTAGCGCGACATGGAGGCGCCGAGGAACAGCAGGTCGTCGAAGTGCGGGACCTTGCGCTTGGCACCGCCGCCACGGATGTCGTAGATGCCGGTCGTGGCGGCGCGGCGGATTTCTGACAGCGTATAGTCATCGAAAACGGACGACTTGCGCGGGGTGGTGGGAGGATTGTGATAGCTCATCAGTAAGCGTCCGCGTTGTCGATGTTGAAGTTATAGAGCTTGCGGGCCGAGCCGTAACGGCGGAAATCCTTGGGTTTGACGCCGTTGAGGCCGGAGCGCTTCAGGAGATTGTCGATGAGCTCTAGGTGCTCGTCGCGCATCTCCTTCTCGATGCAGTCGGCACCGAGGCTCTTCACCTTCCCGCGCACGAACAGCTTCGCCTCGTAGATCGAGTCGCCGAGCGCGTCGCCGGCATCGCCGAACACCACGAGATTGCCGGTCTGCGCCATGAACGCCGACATGTGGCCAATGTTGCCTTTGACGACGATGTCGATGCCCTTCATCGAGATGCCGCAGCGCGAGGAGGCGTTGCCCTCGACGACGAGGATGCCGCCACGACCGGTGGCGCCAGCGTACTGGCTGACGTCGCCTTTGACGACAACTTTGCCGGACATCATGTTCTCGGCCGCGCCTGGACCGGCAGAGCCGTGCACGGTGACGTTGGCGTGCTTGTTCATTCCCGCGACGTAGTAGCCGACGGGCCCCTTGATATCGATGTTGAGCGGCGCGTCGATGCCGACGGCAACGGCATGCCGGCCCTTGGGATTGAGGATTTCCCACTGCGTCTCGTTGGTGCCGGCGTTCTGCTTGTGCAGCAGCTCGTTCAGCTCACGCAGCGAAGTTGAGTTCAGATCAACGGTGCGCATAGTGCTCAGCGCTCCCAGAAATAGACGGTTGCGGGTTCGGGTTCCCAGACGCGTGCGCCGTCGATGCCGGGGAGGCCGGCAAGGGCACGGTACTCGGACCCGAAGGCGACGTACTGGTCGGTTTCGGCCATCACTGCCGGCTTGCACGCGATGGGATCGCGCAGCACGGCAAAGCCGTTCTTGGTGCCGACGACGAAGGTGAAGAAACCGTCGAGGTCGTCGAGGCTCTTCTGCAGCGCCTCGCCGAGGTTCAGCCCCTGCTTGATGCGCCAGGAGATGTAGGCCGCGGCGACTTCGGTGTCGTTCTCGGTCTCGAACGTCATGCCGTCGTGGATCAGCTCGCGCCGCACGTTGGGATGGTTCGAGAGCGAGCCGTTGTGCACGAGGCACTGGTCCGGCCCGGTCGAGAACGGGTGTGCACCCATCGTCGTCACGGCCGATTCCGTCGCCATGCGCGTGTGCCCGATGGCGTGTGAGCCCTGCATCTTGGCGAGGTCGAACTGGGTCGCGACCTGCGTCGGATAGCCGACTTCCTTGAAGATCTCGATCGACTCGCCCGAGCTCATGATGCGCAGCTCCGGATGGCCCGTGCGCAGCGCTTCGCGAGCCGCCTGCAGCTTGTCGGCGGGCACGCTCAGGACGGCGTGCGTCGACTTGCGCTCGAGGCTCGCGTCGGCGCCGATGGCCTTGGAGATGGCCGCCGTGAGCCCCGCGAAGTGCGCCTCAGGATTGGGCGATTGCAGCGTGATCTTGGCCTTGCCCTTCTGCGGAGCGCCATAGACGGCAAAGCCCGCAGAATCGGGCCCACGCTCGCACATGGTCGAGAGCATGGTGGTGGTGAGCTCGCCGAGGCGAGGCTCCAGTTTTGCGTCCTTTAAGAAGAGGCCGACGATGCCACACATTTTATTATGGTCCCCACATGCCTAACTTGTTTGAGCACCTTAGCAGGGTGTTTCGTGTAGTTCAACTGGTATGAAGAGAATTTTCCCTACAGGCAACTCAATGCCCGTAACGCCAGACCTCGTACCGGATCCGCGCGATCCGGTAGGCGTCCGGGATCGACAGCGCCCAGACGAACAGTCCGCCCGCAGAGCGTCCGATAAAGGACGTCTCAGGTCCCGTTGTGTGCCAGCACAGAAGTGCAAGCAGCAGCGAGAAGAAAGCGAACCCGAGCCCGCGCATCTGGGCGCCGACGGCGACATGTCCCGCGCCGGGCGCGAGGATCGCGAGGGCGAGGACGACATAGGGATTGATGGGGGGCTTGGCCTTCATGCCGCGTGCGCCTGCCGGTGGGCGCCGGTGACGTCGCGCATCGCATGCAGTTGTTCGAGCACGGTCGTGAAGTCTCCGAGTGGAACCTGCGCGTTCCCGAACACCGACTGGCGCAGCAGCAGATGCTCGCCGCGCTTGCCTTCACTGGCCTGGCGCACGATGCGCAGTCCGCGCTCGGTGACGGCGATCTCTTTCACGCGCGGATCTTTCAGAATTTCGGCCATCAGCGGAGCGAGCCGGTTCAGCAGTACCTGTGCACCCGTGTCGCCCCGGACGAGGACCTCCGCGGGAAAGCCGAGCGGCGCATCGAGCCGGTGCTCGAAATGCGAGATGAGGGAGTAGAACTCGGCGCCGCAGTGGCGCACGAGGATCGCGAAACCTGCAAGCCCCGGGTTGCGATCGAGCAGCGTCGTCGACAGCCATAGCTGCGGCAGGCGACGGATGGTCATCGTGTCGAGCACGAGGTCGGCCTGGATGCCGCGGCCACAATGTGAGCCGGAAAGCCGGGGAAAGCCGTCGCTGCGGTGGGTCAGCGTCGAGCGGTCGAGCGCCGTTGCGCACTGGTTGAGCAGGCCGCGGCGCGCGCCGATCGCGGCGCGATGATCGCGCACGGCGATATAGGAGACGGTGGCGGCGCCGGTGGCGGCGATGAGTAGCGTTATGGACATCGAGTGTGGTCGCCTACGCGTAACCAGCGATTGCTGTTGATGTTGGGGTTGCGATCCCCGGTTTTGGGGCCCGGGGATCGCGAGGGCGCCGCGGACGAAGGGTAGTCCGCGGACCGCCTTTTCGTGGGCTCAGTAGCCGACCGGGCGCGGCCACGGCATGGTGAACTGGTCGCCGCGCTTCACGAACTTGTAGCGGTGGAAGGCGAACCACGCCGACGCGACGATGTAGAACACCATCATCGCCACGAGCTGCGTGCCGTACCCGAGGAACACCGCGAAGTAGATCGTCGCGCACAGCAACAGCAGCACGATGGCCGGCAGCGGGTGGAACGGGTGCACGTATCCGCGACGGATCGTGCCCAGCGGCCACATCTTCCGGAACATCAGCACGTTGAAGCCCATGAACGTGTATTCCAAGAGGCCCGACAGGATTGAGAACGTGATCACCTGATCGAGCGGCGCGAAGTAGGCGAAGATGAGCGCCACCGGAACGAGGAACACGATCGACCGGAACGGAGTGCGGTACTTGGGATGCACCGCGCCGAACACCTGCGGCAGATACCGGTCGCGGCCCATGGAGAACCATGCGCGCGAGGCATCGTTGATGCAGCCGTTCGCCGAGGCCAGCGTCGAGAAGATGGTGCCGACAAAGAGCAGCACCATCAGCGGCATCGACCCGGTGAGGCGTGCAGCATCGAACAGCGGCGTCACCGCCTGCCCGAGGTACTCCCACGGCATCAGGCCGACGCAGATGTACCAGGTCATCGTCGCCGCGATCAGCAGCGTGATGATCCCGGTCATGGTGCCGAGCGGCAGCGCGCGCGCCGGCGAGCGCACTTCTTCTGCGGCCTGCGTCGTTCCCTCGATGCCGAGGTAGTACCACATGCCGAAGTGCATCGCGGCGAGCACGCCGAGCCAGCCGTAGGGCAGGCCGTCGAGGAGCTCGTGCGGCTTCAGGACGTCGTCCGTCCACGGACTCACTGCTGCGAACAGGATGAGGATCGCAACGAATGCAATCGCGGTGAGGACGAGGTTGAAGGTCAGCGTCGCGTAGACGCCGCGATAGTTGAGGAACGCCAGGAACATGATGGTGAGCACGATGAATGGCTTATCGTGCGTGTCTGCGAACCCCGCCATGCCGCCCACCGTCTGCACGAGGTAGCCGAGCGTTATGGCGTTGGCGGCCTCGAGCATGGTGTAGGCGAAGACGAGGAACAGACCGACATTGAAGGCCATGAGCGGGCCGACGATGTGCTTGGCCTGGGCGTACTGACCGCCGGCGGCGGCGACCGTGGAGGTCACCTCCGAGTCGATCATGGCGACACAGGTGTAGAGTAGGCCCGCCGCCCAGCAGGCGATGAGCGCTGCGAGCGCGCCGCCTTTGCCGACCGCGAAGTTCCAACCCATGTACTCGCCGACGAGCACGATGCCGACGCCGAGCGCCCATACGTGTCCGGGGCCGAGGACTCGAAGCAGCGAGACCTTCTCGCCGTGAACTGCTGTGTACTGGCTCACCGGTGACCTCCCTGGTGCGGCGGGTCGATGACGAGCACGTCCTCGATCTCTCCTTCCTTGGAGGACAGGAGCGTCTGTTCCGAGTAGGCGCTGTTGGTGCGGATCATGTCGAAAAGCATCCACAGACCGAGTGCGGCCGAGATGCCCCAGGCTGCATATTCCAGCAGCTGGAAGTTGTTCAGATTTTCCATTGGAGCACTCCGCTAGCGGTCGAACCGCTCAGAAATGACGTCCCTGTATTCTTTCTTCGACCAGCGGAAGACGAACGCGAAGTAGGCGATCACCACGAGTGCGGTGATGGCCAGTGCTGGTACGCTGAAGGAATAGTCGAAACGGGTTGCGATCAGGTCGTGGGCGCTCTCGGGCGTGTAGCCGAGCTTCTCCCACTGAGTTTGCATGGTCGCGTTCTGCCCGAGGCCGGCCCAGGTCTTCTCCGGGACGTCGAGCGTTGTCTTGCCGCCGCCTGCAAGGCCGAGATAGACCGGCACGAACAGGGTGGCGACGACGAGCGCGAGCAGGAACAGCGTGTCGATCAGCTGACCGAACTTGGATTGCACGGGCGGCTGGTAAGGCGTCTTGGCCATGGGATCCTCCTCAAGCCTTCGAGGCCGTAAGGGCGTCGAGGTAGTGGAGGTCGAGGCCGTAGATGTGCTCCTTGTCGTCCGAGTAGTGCTGCAGCATCGCGAAGATCGATGCCGTGTTGAACAACAGGACGATCCCGCCGGCGATGGCGAGCGCGTAGACGACTTCCGGACTGCCGGCGTCTGGCAGCACCTTCCAGAAGACGAATGCGTAGGTTGACCAAAGCACCGCGACGGCCAAAACGGACCATCGCCGGTCGCCCGCGTACATGCGATGTACGCGTGTATCGATATTGCTCGTTTGCATTGAGCTCCCCTTGTTTGCTTCTTATTTCCACCCGAGTGCGAGTTGCCTTAGAGGCAACCCATTTTTATAGGAGGAAAAGTCTGCGACGGCTTGACGCAAGTTGTCAAGGCACCCAAAGGCTGATTTCACTGTGGTTTTTGAAGTCAAGCCCAAAAATCATGCCGATTGGCGACATTTTAGGCGTGGAGGCGCGGGTAGCCGCTGGCGTCTTCGTCGGGGCCCCGCAACGCTCGAGCTGAAGTCCTCAGACGACGGATGGATGGGGCGTTTGCCTATGCAAGGCAAGAGAGCCCCGCCCGTGAAACCCCATCACTCCGGCTGCGCCGGATCGCTGTAGACCGCGCTCGCCGCCGCCCCCCTTCATCGCGCGAGCACGAACGCGAGTGCCCGCGTTCCTCCGCGTGTCGATACCGGGGGCAAAGCCGATTTCCACTTGCTAGTGGACAGTGCTGCCGCCTTATACTTCTGGCATTGCCTCCTCGACGCTGCTGCCGACTTCAGGCAGTCGCCTCGCCGGCTTGGATGTTTTTGCAGAAGTTTGAAGGCGGATGAAAACCACAAAGACTCGCAGCAAGCCCCCGGCCAAGGCCCGCGTGACTGAAAGCGATCTCGACGCGCTGACTGAGCCGTTGCCGAACGGTGGCTCGGGCGACGGCGCGACGAAAGCGCCGGGACGCGTCTCGCGCCATGTGCCGGTCGGCAAGTCTGCTCCCGCCGACGATCAGGATCCGCATGCTCTTCACGGCGCGCGCGATAACATGCTCGAGGTTGCCATCGGGCGCGAGGTCCGTGCCTTCCGCAACAAGCTCGGCATCACCGCATCCGATCTTGCACGTGCGGCCGACCTCTCGCTCGGCATGCTGTCGAAAATCGAGAACGGCGTGACGTCTGCCTCGCTCACCACACTGCAGCGCCTGTCGAAGGCGCTCGGTGTGCCCGTCACGTCTCTGTTCCGCCGCTTCGAGGAGCGCCGCGATGCCGTGTTCGTCTCCGCCGGCAAGGGTCTGCTCATCGAGCGCCGCGGAACGCGCGCCGGCCACCAGTATCAGCTTCTCGGCCACACCGGCGGTCTCTCCGGCAGCGTGATTGTGGAGCCCTACCTCATCACGCTCACGGAGGAGTCGGATGTCTTTCCGCTGTTCCAGCACTCCGGGCACGAGCTGATCTATATGCTGGAAGGCGAGGTGGTTTACCGCCACGCCGACAAGCTTTACCCGATGAAGCCCGGCGACAGCCTGTTCTTCGACGCCGACGCGCCGCACGGGCCCGAGGAGCTCGTCAAGCTGCCGATCCGCTTTCTTTCCGTGATCAGCTACTCCCGCGAGCTTCCCTGACAGCGGCGACCGCTTTGTAGAAGTTCAGTTTCCGCTTGTGCGGCTTGCAATTTCCGCTGCTTGGGAATAGGTGTTTCCTACGGGGAAAAAGTAAGTCTGTACAGAATGCTGCCGCGCATCGTTATCTTTCAGCATGCCGCCGACTGCCATCCTGGCACGTTCGCAGGTCATCTCGCGGCCGATGGAATAGTTCCAACGGTCGTGAAGCTAGATCAGGGCCAGCCTCTGCCCGATCTCGATCGCTTCGACATTCTCATGGCCATGGGCGGCCCCATGAACGTGTGGGACGAGGACCGCTTCCCTTGGCTGAAGGACGAGAAGGCGGCGATCCGCACTTGGGTGGCGGAGCACGACAAGCCCTTCCTTGGCATTTGTCTCGGGCACCAGCTCCTTGCCGAGGCGCTGGGCGGTGAGGTCGGCCCTGCGAGCATCGGCGAGATCAATCTTCTCGAGATCGCCCTCAGCGAGCACGGCATCCGTCATCCGCTCTACGATGGCTTCGGCCGCACGAAGCGAGCCCTTCAGTGGCACGGCGCCGAGGTGAAGGCGCTCCCGCCTGGCGGCGTGGTACTCGCTTCGACCACGGACTGCCCCATCGCCGCGTTTGCATACGGCTCGTCGGCTTTCGGCCTGCAGTACCATGTCGAGGCGACCGACCAATCGGTCGTCGACTGGTCGGAAGCCAACCAGGAAGCGCTGCAGCGGCTGCATCCGCCGGGTTTCGCAGGCAAGCTGCGCGCGAGCGTCATTGAAGGATTTGCCGAGCTTCTCGGAAATTCTCGCCGCGTCTACGACAACTTCATGCGCATCGCCGTCGAGCGCCTCGCCTACGCCTAGTCCGCTCTCCAGCCGTAAAGCCAGTCATAGCGTGCCATCAGGCGATGCGCCGGCATGTGCCGCAGGACGAGGTCGCGCGCCATCGCAGCGGGGCCCGCGAGATGATAGATGCTGCCGTTGCGTTGCGAAGCGCGGGCCACGCGCGTGACGCGACCACGCCGAGCCAGCTCGTACGCGCGCAGCGCCGCTGGAACGTCGGCCGGCTGACGCGCCAGCGCATTGGCGATGACCGCCGCGTCCTCCAGTGCCATCACCGCACCGGCAGCGAAGAACGGCAGCACCGGATGGGCCGCATCGCCGAGCAGCGCAATAGGACCGCGCGTCCAATGCTTGGGTGTCGGCAATGTGTGCAGAGCCCAACGTTTCCACGATTGTGCAGCGAGCATCAGCGCCTGCAACGGCTCGGCGCATTCCGGCATGCTTTGCTGCACCCAAAACGGTGGAACCGGTGCGCTCCAGTCGCTGCTGTCGTGATCGTCCGTGAGGACGACGATGATGGCGAGCTCGGCACCGCCCGAAATCGGGTAGTGGACGACATGCGCGTCGGGGAACAGCCATATCGTCGTTTCGTTGCGGTGAAAGTCTGGCGGCAGCTCGTCGATGGCGACGGTGCTGCGCGCCGCGCTCTTGCCTGAGAAGCGTGGCTTCGTCGGATCGATGAGCATCGTGCGCATTGGTGACCAGACGCCGTCCGCGGCGATGAGCGCTTTCCCGGTCCACGCCGCGCCGTTGTCGGCCGCGACCGCGACGCGGCTTCTCTCGTACGCAACCTCGGAAGCCTCGAAGTCGAGCGATATGGCGATCAGCGGCTCGGCGCGAGCGGCCTCCGCCAGTGCACTATGCAGGTCCCTGCGATGCGCGACCCAGTACGGCGCGCCGTGGCGCATCGCGATCCAGCGCCCGAGCGGCAGCCGCGCCAGCTGCGCGCCGCTGCGCCCGTCGCGCACACTGAGCGCCTCCGGCACGCCAACATGCGGGCGCAGCGCATCGGCAACGCCGAGGTGCCGCAGAATGAGCGTCCCGTTGGGACCGATCTGGATGCCGGCACCCTCCTCATGGAAGACGGCTCGTCGTTCCAGGACATGCGAGGCGATGCCGCGGCGCGCCAACGCCAGCGCCGTCGCGAGGCCGCCGATGCCGCCACCGGCAACGAGGACCGGCTCTGGTCGGCCGGTGCGCGTCCTCGCGAGCGCGGCCTCGGCGTTCTCATTCGCCAGCGGGTCGAGCTTCGGGAGGCTCATGTCATTGCGGGGAGGGACGAGAGGCGTGCCGCTAGGCCGCTTCCTCGATGTTGTTGATGATGCAGCCGGGCGGGTCGCTCTCGGCGGCCGACAGGCGGGGATCGTAGATGTAGAGCGTCGAGCAGTAGGGGCACAGGATCTGCCCGTCGTCGCCCATGTCGAGATAGACGTGCGGGTGGTCGAACGGGGCCCTCGCTCCCATGCAATTGAGCTCGCGAACGCCGATGAAGATCTTCTCGACGCCCTGATCGTTGGCGAGGTGGGGAACGGGGCTGGAGGCCATTGATCTGCCCTGCAGTTTTTCGATGAAGCAGGCTCGACCATAGCGCCGGCGGGTGGCAAATGATAGGGGTGCGCGCCGGTGCAGCAAGCGTCGGATCGGCGCGCCCGAAGAGGTGCCCAGTTGCAGAAATTCAGCTCCGACGGGATCGACATTGCCTACCTTGACGAGGGTCAGGGCGATGCCGTGCTCCTCATTCACGGCTTCGCGTCGAACGCCGCGACCAACTGGGTCGACACCGGCTGGGTGAGGACACTGACAAAAGCCGGATACCGCGTCGTCGCCTACGACAACCGCGGCCACGGACACAGTGCCAAGCTCTATGACCTTGCCGCGTACGGCGCCCCGATCATGGCGGAGGATGCGCGCCGCCTTCTCGATCATCTCGGCATCGGCCGCGCGCACGTCGTCGGCTACTCGATGGGAGCGCGCATCGCCGCCTTCCTCGGCATGGCGCATCCGGAAAGGGTCCGCAGCCTCGTCTTCGGCGGTCTCGGCATCAACATGGTGCGCGGCGTTGCCGGCACCGGCCCGGTGGCTCACGCGCTCGAGGCCGCGAGCATCGATGAGGTCACCAACCCGACCGCGCGCACGTTCCGCGCTTTCGCCGAGCAGACTGGGAGCGACCTCAAGGCTTTGGCCGCATGCATCCGCTCTTCGCGCGCGCCGATTACCGCCGAAGCGCTGGGTAAGCTCGCCTCTCCGGTGCTCGTCGTCGTCGGCGAGCGCGATGTCATCGGCGGCTCGGCTGCGGGCCTCGCGGCGCTGATACCTGACGCGCGCGCTGTCGAGCTCCCTGACCGCGATCATATGAAGGCGGTCGGCGACAAAGGCTTCAAGCAGGCTGTAGTCGAATTTCTCGCCGCGCAATCCTAGGCGGACACGGCATCGGAGCGGCCCGGCGGCGGGCCCGCATACGAGGCCCCGGCGACCGCCACCGGAATCTCGAAAGACAAACGCGGGGTTGCCAGGAGATTCGGCAGCCGGTCAATGCCGGGGCCAAGACGCAGTACACACTCAGGGATGCGGCGCATACGCAGTACGAATTGGCCACTGCCTGAGGGCCTGGATCGCTCCAGACCCCCAATTATTAACAAGCCAACCGTGACAGGTCTGCATGCGGTTTGGCGATCGCGACATTCCGGCTGTGGATAACTTCCGATCCGCCGTTGTTCCGCCACGACCTCTGCGATTGCGCCCCGTTCGAGTCGCAAATGCGCCCGAATGCATTGGTTCCTATGCACCTGGGAAAGATGGCGAATTCATAGTCCGTTAGTGTTACCGCGGTTAGCGTTCGGCCATGCCATCCGTCCCGTTTCGCGTCCTTTTTGGCATCCTTTTCCCTGTGCTGCTCACTGGCTGTGGCGGCACCGGCCCGACTTTTATTGCCAAGAACGAGCCCTGGCGGGCCGACGAGGAGCGGGCCTGCCTCGCCGCCGGCGTCGTTCACGATGGCCCCTTCATAAGGACCAAGCTGTCGCTCGGAGGCCCCAGTGTCTGCGGCGCGGAGCGGCCCTTCGAGATGGCAGCCGCCGACAATGGCCGTGTTGCCCTCAGCCCCGTCGCCTACCTGCGCTGTCCCATGATCCCCCAGGTCAACCGCTGGGTCGTCAACTCGATCGGCCCGGCGGCGCAACGCATCTACGGGGTGCCACTCGTCGAGTTGAAAATCGCCGGCTCGTACGCCTGCCGCCCGATCAACCACACCAGCGGCGAGTACCTGTCCGAGCATGGTCACGCCAATGCGCTCGACGTCTCGGGCTTCGTCCTCGCCGACGGCCGCCGCATTTCCGTGAAGCGCGGCTGGAACGGCGACTATCGCGACCGCGCTTTCCTGCGTGCTGTGCACGAAGGGGCCTGCCATGAGTTCACGACCGTGCTCGGGCCCGAATACAACTCGTTGCACCACGACCACTTTCACGTCGATCTCGCGCGCCGCGGCCCCGACGGCCTGAAGACCGTGTGCAAATAGGTGGCGAGAGTCTACTGATCAGTCCTCTTCGTCGCCGCAGTCGACCGGGAACTCCATGTCGGATTCCCAGCAGATGAAGTCCGGCTGCAGGCGTTGCACGACCGGCGGCGTGGTGAGGCCGGCCGCAAGGAGGATGGCGAGCAACACAGCGTTTTGCATGCGGGCACCTCCCGATCCGGGAGCCGCAGCCTAGCGCGATCTAGCGCGTGCGGCCAGCGCGTGCGAGCGTCGATGCATCGTTTGCGTCTGCGTTCGACGCCGATCTCGCCCGTTTGCCTGCGAAATACGCCTGCGCCTGGGCCATGTCGGTAGACGCCATGGTCGAGACCGAGGTGGCGCGCAGCTCGCGCATTCCCTCGACGTCGATATCGCCGAGCTTGACGTGCTGTGCGTACTGCATGGCGACGAGCCCGCGCCCGTCGGCGGCTCGGGCATACTTGAAGACGTTGAACTCCATCACGTCGCTCTCCGGGGCCCAGGTGAGGAAGTCGATGATCGCCTCGCCCGTTCTGTCGTCTACGACAATGGCGTAGTTCGCATCCTTGTTTGTCTCTTTCACCGCTTTGCCGACCGCCTGCACGGCCGCCAGAGGATCATCGCCCATCTCTGGATAGGCGTGGAACGCGAACAGCTTCGACCAGTCGTTGACCGTCTCGCCCGCGCGAGTGAACTCCGCGATTCCATTGCCGGGCTGCCCGTCGGGGAGCGTGGCCTGGTCCTCGTAGGCGAGCGTATAGCGCTCGTCGCCGAACTCGATCGTCGGAGCGTCGGCAGCAAGCGCTCCCGAGAAGGAGGCGATGAGAGCGGCAAGGGGCAAGAGGCGCATGGGACGACCCTCAGAAGCGAGACGATGTGGCGATGCAGGTGAGTTGATGTGCGCCAACGACACGGTCGAACGGCTCGTCCTCGCGGCGGATCTTGTAGAGGGTGGCGCCGTCGCCGAGCGTCAGGAGCTGCTCGATGCGATAGGAGGCCTCGGGGGCCATCTGCCCCACCTCGAGCCCCGTGATCTGCACGAACGAACCGATTTCGAGCTCGCGCTGCGCCATGCCCACACCTCACCCTTGTGGGGCAACGCCCCGCTGAGGCACAGCCTATGGTCGGAAGCTAAAAGGCCTCTTTGGATGATCGGAAAAAATGGATCGAATCCATACTGGAATTGCATTTCCGCGCAGCCTATGCGCCACGCTAAGAATTTTTCATGGGATGATGAACCTTTGAATACGGCCCATCGTTATTCGGCAACCGCCCGCTGACCCTCGCCCACGGAGGCACCCGTGCTCTCTACTCTCCATGCCGATCAGCAGCCCCTCTCCAAGACTCAATCGTCCATCGTCGATCTGCAAAATCGCCTCCTATCGAGCCGCGAGCTGTCCCTTGCTCTCGCGGCGCCGCTATCGGACGAGGATCAGGTGGTGCAGCCGATGGACGACGCCAGTCCGACGAAATGGCACCTCGCGCATACGACCTGGTTCTATGAATCCTTCATTTTGAAGCCGGCGCTGCCCGACTACCGCGAGTTCTCGGCCGACTTCGAATACTGCTTCAATTCCTATTACGAGAGCAAAGGCGATCGCCAGCCGCGCGCACGCCGCGGATTGCTGACACGTCCGTCCGTTGCCGAGGTTCGCGAGTACCGCGCGCACGTCGACGCAGCGCTCACGCGATTGTTCGCCGAAGGGTTTGTCGGAGGCCTTGATCCACTCGCCGCGCTTGTCGAGCTCGGCATCAACCACGAGCAGCAGCATCAGGAGCTGTTGCTCACCGACATCCTGAGCCTCTTTGCTGCCCAGCCGTTGCGCCCGGCCTATCGCGAGTCCGAGCGGAAACCGGGTGCAACGTCTGACGTGATCGACCTGGAGTTCCTGCCGTTTGCCGGCGGCATCCACGCCATAGGCCATGACGGCCTCGGCTTCTCCTATGACAATGAGGGGCCCCGGCACGAGGCGCTGCTTTATCCCTATCGTCTCGCCAATCGCTGCGTCACCAACGGCGAATGGCTCACCTTCATGGAGGCCGGCGGCTACGGCGAGCCGCTGCTGTGGCTCGCCGACGGCTGGGCCACGATAAAGGCGAACGGCTGGAATGCGCCGCTCTACTGGGAGCAAAAGGGCGGCGTCTGGCATCAGATGACGCTCGAGGGCCTGCTGCCGATCGACACCTCAGCGCCCGTCACCCACATCAGCTATTACGAGGCGAACGCCTTCGCCACCTGGTCCGGGAAGCGCCTGCCGACCGAGTTCGAGTGGGAGGCTGCGACGGCCGGATACCCCCTCGCCGGCAACGATCTGGCGACCGGCGCACTGCGTCCTCGGGTAGCGAGCGGCCCCCGGGGAAGACTCGCGCAGCTCTTCGGCGACGTGTGGGAGTGGACCTCGAGCGCCTACCTGCCGTACCCGGGCTATCACCCCGCGCCCGGTGCCGTCGGTGAATACAACGGCAAGTTCATGGTTAGCCAGAACGTGCTGCGCGGCGGCTCGTGCGCGACCGCGCCGGGGCACATCCGCGCCAGCTACCGCAACTTCTTCTATCCCCATCAGCGCTGGCAGTTCACCGGGCTGCGGCTAGCCGAGGACGCAGCATGAATCTCGATGACGATAGCAATCTCGCCCTGGCCGACACGAGCTTTGGCGAGCGGGCCGAAACGCGCGCCATGGATGCCGCAATCGCCGAGAGCGAGTTCGCGTCGGCTCTGATCGATGGCCTTTCCGCGCGCAGCAAGTCCATCCCCTGTCGCTTCTTCTACGATGCGGAAGGAAGCCGTCTCTTCGAGCGCATTACGGAGCTGCCCGAGTACTACCCGACGCGCACGGAGACCGGAATTCTGCGCGATCACGCCCATGACCTCGCGCGCCTCGCTCCCCCTGGAGCCGTTCTGATCGAGTTCGGCTCCGGCTCGAGCACCAAGACCGAGCTGCTGCTCGCCGGGATGAAATGCCTCTACGCCTACGTTCCGATCGACATCAGCGCCGCCGCGCTCGATGAGGCATGCGCACGCATCGAGCAGCGCTTCCCCTCGCTGAGCGTCATGCCCGTGGTCGGCGATTTCTCGCGGCCTCTGCCACTGCCCGACGAGCTGGGCGGCAGGCCGCGCATCGGCTTCTTCCCCGGATCGACCATCGGCAACCTGACTGAGGAGGAAGCCGTGGCGCTGCTCGCCAGCATGCGCGAGATCCTCGGCGATGATGGCAGCCTCGTCATCGGCGCCGACCTCAAGAAGGATGTGCGCCGCCTGATTGCCGCCTACGACGACGCGCAGGGCGTCACGGCCGCATTCAACCTCAACCTGCTCGGCCGCGCCAACCGCGATTTGGGCGCCGACTTCGACCTCGACGCCTTCCACCACCTCGCCACCTACGACGTGCGCCACGGCCGCATCGACATGCACCTCGTCAGCCGCGTCGCCCAGGTCGTCACGCTGCTCGGACGCCGCTTCCGCTTCGCCGCCGGCGAGCGCATCCACACCGAGCATTCCCACAAGTACGACATCGAGGGCTTTCGCGGCCTCGTTCAGCGCGCCGGCTGGCAGCCACAGGCGTGCTGGACCGACGCCGAGCACCTGTTCAGCGTGCACGTTCTCGCGGCCGGATAGCCCTTGGGGCACGAATTGCGCTAAAAGCGCGCCATGACATGGCACAAGGACGGCCCGCCCGGATCGCGGCGCGGCTACCATCACGGCAATCTGCGCGAGGCCCTCGTCGCCGCTGCGCTCGAGCTCATCTCCAAGAAGGGGCCGGCGGGCTTCACCTTTGCCGACGCGGCGCGCGCGGCAGGCGTCAGCCCTGCCGCACCCTATCGCCACTTCCGCGACCGCGACGCGCTCATGGCCGACATTGCGCGCCGCGGCTTCGACGCCTTCGCCGAGGCGCTGTCGCGCGCTTGGGACAACGGCCGCCCGACGCCGCGTGCCGCGTTCGAGCGCGTCGGCCGCGCCTATCTCGACTTCGCGGCCAAGGAGCCCGCGCAGTTCTCCGCCATGTTCGAGAGCGGTGTGCCGCTGAACGACTATCCCGAGGTGCGCGAGGCCGGTGATCGCGCTTTCAACGTGCTGCGGCAGGCATGCGAGGCGCTCGCCGCGACGATGCCAAAGGAGAAGCGTCCGCCATCTTTGATGATGGCGCTGCACATCTGGTCGCTCAGCCACGGCATCGCAACGCTGTTCGGCAGAGGCGATGCTGCGCGGCGCCCGATACCGATGTCGCCCGAAGATCTGCTCGAAGCCGCGGTGCTCATTTATCTCGACGGCCTCGGCGTGCCTGCCGACAAGTGATTGCATCGAGCATCGCTGCTTGATCGAGAAGCGTGCGATCTGAGCAAAAGCGATGTATAGCAGTCACATTCAAGCGACATCAGATGGATTGAAGACATGGCAGCGAACGAGAAGACGTCGGCGGCGGTTGCGAAGATTGCCTCGAAGGCAATGAAGGCTCCGGCCTCGCTCACCAACGCCGAGATCAAGAAGCTTGCGGCGTCCGCTCTGACGCAAGCTGCTGACAAGCCGGCCAAGAAGAAGAAGGTGAAGCGCAAGGTCGCCGCCAAGAAGGTGAAGCGCAAGGCCGTGAAGAAGAGGCGCTGACGTACTTCGGGCGGCACGCTTGTCGTGCCGCCGCTCCCCTCATCAAGCGCCAGAAGTCCCTCAGGCTCTTTCCAGGTCACTCAGAACCTGCAGCAGGCCTTCGATGCTGCCTGTCTGGGCGTAATGCTGAGCTTGGAGGACGAGACGAAGTTTCTTTGCCAGCAGCGCTAGTTGCCGATGGTGGTTTTCCGTTCTCTTCCCGGCCGTCGCAACTTCGATGCTTTCCGCCTCAGCCATCACCTTTCGCACTTCGGCGAGCGTCTTGTCGTTCTGGATACCGACTTTCTTTAGGTACTCCTTGACGGCTTTGAGGCCTTCGGCTGCGATGGCCTTAGCGCTAGGACAACCTACTAATCCTCGGAACCCCCGCGGGTAAGAGAAGAAAAAACAAGAGTCTTAGATTCTGGATTGGTTTAAGTGCAGATGGGTGCACTCGTCGCGAACCGTAATCTCATTTTCAGAGTCGACCATCGCATCCAGAACGTGCCCCAGTGTCGTGTTGATCTTTGTCATCAGCTCGCTTTGAAAGCTTAGCGGCAACGCAAGTTGTTTGCTGCGTGGATTGGATGCGAGCTGACGTTCCCGCTCAATCTGAGCATGGCGCGCATCGACAAACACCTTAACAATATAGCGCGTCGCTTGAATGGCTCGCGGGGATCGGAGCACAGTCGCCGCCATGACGACGCCATGCTCCGTGAATGCGCGCGGCAGATGTCTGGCGCCACCCCAGCTTTCGCTTGAGGTCGCGTTTTGCGACCTCAAGATTTCGGCCTCTTCTTTTGTCAGGCGAAATGCAAAGTCATCGCCAAACTTCTCTGCATTCCGGGTGACCTGTTCGTTGAGGCGCTTAGTCTCGATGCCGAAGATTTTTGCCACATCGTGATCGAGGACCACGCGATCGCCCCTGACCTCGTAAACCTCGAGGTTGTCAGGTCGCGGAACCACAACCTCGCTAGGGGGATATTGCTTAGCCATGGGCCAAAATCTTGAGGTCGCAAATTGCGACCTCAAGATTGGCTCGGGATTAACCAAAAGGCGAGTCCCGCCCCTCGGTCAAAGCAAGGACAGGCCCTGTCCGATTTTTCCGAAGCCGCCCCTTGACGAGCGCCCGGCCCCCTGCCAACTATGTAAATGTGATAAACATTCACATGGAGTGATCTGCGATGACTGGGGTTGTGGCGACGCTCGACGACTACGGCAAGCCTGCCTGGATTGCCGTTATGGTCGCCGGCTTCATCCTCTTCTGGCCCGTGGGCCTCGCCATTCTCGCCTATTTGCTATGGAGCGGACGCATGGGATGTGGTGGACGTTACGGTGACATGAGCCGCTGGCAGCAGCGCATGGCGGACCGGTGGGACCGCAACAGGGAGCGCTGGGGTCGCGAATTCCGCGGCTTCGCCTCGAGCGGCAACGTCGCGTTCGACGAGTACCGCGAGGACACCATCCGCCGCCTCGAGGAGGAGCAGCGCGAGTTCCGCGAGTTCCTCGAGCGCCTACGCAAGGCAAAGGACAAGGAGGAGTTCGACCAGTTCATGGCCGAGCGGCGCACCCGTCCTGCCACTGGCGCTGAAGGCGCGACCACCTAAATAAGCATGGAAGTATCCGCCAGGGCGATCATCGCCCTGGCGTCACTGCGTCAACTCTCATCGGAGCTTGAAAGAATTGGCCCTGGTGACTCTCGGCTTCCTCGCCTTCCTCCTCGTCACGCTGTTCTGGGTGGCGTGGGCGGTGATCTGGCTGGTCGTGGCGCTGTTCTGGCTCGCGTGGCCGTTGACGCTGCTGATCCTTGCAGCCATCGCCTGGCGCGCACAGGCTCGATACTGGCGGCAGGAGCCGTCGGCCCGTGCGCCGAGCGAGCACGCACCCGTTGGAAACAGGGCCTTCGACGAGTATCGCGACGAGACGCTGCAGCGCGTCGACGAGGAGCGCCACCAGTTCGGCGAGTTTCTCGATCGGCTACGCTCCTCGAAGGACAAGGCAGCCTTCGACCGCTTCATGGCCGAGCGCCGCTCACGGCCCTCGGACGGCGCCCAGCTTATTGCCTGAGCGGATCAGGCGCAGAAGCCAGGGCAGCTGCCCTGGCTCTTTTTTCGAAGCTCTTCCCACTGTCATCCTCGGGCTTGTCCCGAGGACCCATCCATCAGCTTGCACCAACCGGTGGAGTCTGTTCCGCGCTAGATCCTCGGCATAAAGCCGAGGATGACAGCTGTGGTCATTGAGACTTCAGCGGATCGTCTTGTCGAAGTTGAGCGCCGTCGACAGCCCCTTCACCGTGTCGAGGCCCTTGACGCCGAGCAGCGTCGCGCCGTCGACATCAGCCCCTGTGAGGTTCGCGTCGGTGAGGTCTGCACCCGTGAAATCCGCACGCGACAGGTCGGTGTCGGAAAGATTGGCACCCTTCAAGTCGGCGCCGTTGAAGCGGGCGAACGTCATCACCGCGTGCTCGAAGTTGGCCCCGCGCAGGATGGCCTTGGTGAAGTCGCACGACTTCAGCATGTTCTTCGCGAGCGTGGTGATCGTGCCCTGTCCCGGACGCGCCTCGCGCGGCGTGAAGTTGGCGTCGGTCAGGTCCGCGCCGTGGAAGTCCGCGCCCGACATGTTCGCCATGACGCGTATCCCGGTGAGATTGGCGCCGGCAAAGCGCGGCGCGTCCGCGATGTTCTCGGTGAGGTCTGTGTAGACCGTTGGCCGCAGGATGCTCGCGCCCGAAAGGTTGGCGCCGGAGAAGTCGGCGCGGATCAGCGTCGCGCGGTCGAGACGCGTCCCGGACATATCGGTTCCGCGCAGGTTGGCGCCGGTGAAGTCGGCACCATAGAGGTTCGATTTGGCGAGCTTGGCGCCTTTGAAGTTCAGCCCCGAGAGGTCGAGGTAGGTGAGATCGTGATTGGAGTAGTCGGGCGTCTCGCCGGGCTTGGCCTTGAACAGCGCCGCCGCGATGTCGCGCACCGCGAAGTCTGCCGAGGGGTGCACCGGCTCGGTCTCTTCGGCCGCGGCCCCGAGCCCCAGCGTGAGCAATACCGCCAGTGCCAGTCCGCGCTTGATCTGATGAGCCGCGTTGTTCGTTAGCATTCTGTTATCCGTCGCCTTCGTGATGGGCGCTGACACATATCAAGGGCTGATGCCCCCGCCGTGGCAAGGGGTTTGGGCGCACGAATTGGCCGAAAGTCGGGGGCGCAGCCTCGCAGCAACAATATACGTGCAGACCATAACCGCCGTTTCAGGCCGCGCCGTAGCCTCCGCCGGTCGGCGTCACGATGACGACGGCGTCGCCCGCCTCGAGCACCGTCTCGTCACAGCCTTCGAGCGGCTCGATTTTTCCGTTGCGGCGCACGGTGTTGCTGCCGGCCTCTCCCGCCTCGCCGCCGGCTACCCCAAACGGCCGCACGCGCCTGTAACCCGAAAGGATGGCGCAGTGCATCCGCTCCAGAAAGCGGATGACGCGCCGCGTGCCGTCACCGCTGTTCCACTTTCCCTTGCCGCCCGAGCCGCGTCGGATCGAGAACTCCTCCAGCAGCACCGGGTAGCGCAGCTCCAAGATCTCCGGATCGGTCAGCCGCGTGTTGGTCATGTGCACGTGCACGGCGGCGGCGCCGTCGAAGCCCGGTCCTGCCGGCGCACCCGAGCACAGCGTCTCGTAGTACTGCACCTTGTCGTTGCCGAAGGTGAGGTTGTTCATCGTGCCCTGCGCCGAGCCGAGCGCACCGAGCGCCGCGAACAGCGCATTGGTGACGATCTGGCTCGTCTCGACGTTGCCGGCGACGACCGCCGCAGGGTAGGTCGGTCGCAGCATCGAGCCCTCGGGAATGACGATCTCGATCGGCTTCAGGCACCCGGCATTCATCGGGATCGGCTCGTCGACCATGACGCGGATCGAATAGAGCACGGCCGCCCGTGTGACTGGCTCGGGCGCGTTGAAATTGTTCGGCTGCTGCGCGCTCGTTCCGGTGAAATCAATTTTGGCTGACCGGCTCTCGCGATCGACGGTGATGCGCACCTCGACGGCGGTGCCCTGATCCGTCTCGACCCTGAAATGCCCATCCTCCAGTCGCGAGATGAGCCGCCGCACCGCATCCTCGGCGTTGTCCTGCACATGGCGCATGTAGGCCTGCACCACCTCGAGCCCGAAATGCTGCACCATCCGCTTCAGCTCGGCTTCGCCCTTGGCGTTCGCGGCCACCTGCGCCTTGAGGTCGGCGATGTTCTTGTCCGGGCGACGCGCCGGGTACTTGGCGCGGGCGAGCAGCGCGCGTGTCTCCTCCTCGAGGAACCGCCCTTGATCGACGAGCTTGAAGTTGTCGATGTAGACGCCTTCCTCCTCGATCTGCGTCGCACGCGGCGTCATCGACCCTGGTGTCAGCCCGCCGATGTCCTCGTGATGCCCGCGGCTCGCGACATAGAATAGGACTCGCGCGCCTTCGTCATCGAAAACGGACGTCACGACGGTGATGTCGGGAAGATGCGTGCCGCCGTTGTAGGGCGCATTGAGCATGAAGCTGTCGCCGGGGCGCATCGTCGCGCCGCGCTCGCGGATGATCGCCTCGACCGACCGGTCCATGGAGCCGAGGTGCACGGGAAGGTGCGGCGCATTGGCGACGAGCGCGCCCGTCGTATCGAACACCGCGCACGAAAAATCCAGCCGCTCCTTGATGTTCACCGACTGCGCTGTGTTTCGCAGCGCCTCACCCATCTGCTCGGCGATGGCCATGAAGAGGTTGTTGAACACCTCCAGCAGCACCGGGTCGGCCTTGGCGCCGAGCTTTTCGCGCGGACGCGGCTCGGTGCGCGTTAGCACGATGTCGTTGCCGGCAGTGAGCTTCAGCGTCCAGCCGGGCTCGACGACGATCGTCTGATTGGGCTCGATGACGAGCGCCGGTCCCCTGAGCGCGCTTTCCACTGTCAGCGCTTCGCGCATCAGCACTGGCGCCTCGTGCCAGGCCCCGCGCGAATAGAACTTTGTGGCGCTGTGAGCTGGTTCGCCCTTGCGGGGGAGGGTCGGGGAGGGTGAAGTGGTGGCAGATCCCAAGCCACCCCCGCCGCCCATCGCGGCGACTTCGAGCGCGGCGACGAAGACTTCCTTCTCCGGCGAGACGAACCCGAACCGCTGCCGGTGCAGCGCCTCGAAATCGCGGCGCATGAAATGCGGCTCTGAAAGCGGAACCGCCAGCGCCGTGTCGGTGCCGGCGTAGCGCAGATGCGCGAAGCTCTCGATGGCGATGCCGTCGTGCTCGACGCCTTCATCGAGCAGTTGCTCGGTCACCTCGCTGCCGAGCTCGTAGGCGAGGTCTTCCAGCCCGTCCATCGCCTCTTCGCCGAGCGGGGCTTCGATGGAGCGTTCGCGGCTCGCGCGCTGCTGCGCGAGGCCGATGCCGTAAGCCGACAATAGGCCCGACATCGGATGCACGAGCACGGTCTCGATGCCGAGCGTGTCGGCGATCAGGCACGCGTGCTGCCCCCCGGCCGAGCCGAAGCAGTTGAGCGCGTACTCCGTCACGTCGTAGCCGCGCTCGACCGAGATCTTCTTGATGGCATTCGCCATGTTCTCGACCGCGATGCGGATGGCGCCGTCGGCGATATCCTCCGGCGTGCGGCCGTCGCCGACCTGTCGCGCCAGCTCCGCAAAGCCGCTTCGCACGGCATCCGCATCGAGAGGCTGGTCGTGCTGCGCCCCGAAGATCGCCGGAAAGAACTTCGGATCGAGCTTGCCCAGCATGACGTTGGCGTCCGTCACCGTCAGCGGGCCGCCGCGACGGTAGGACTTGGGGCCCGGGTTGGCGCCGGCGCTTTCCGGCCCGACGCGAAAGCGCGCACCGTCGTAGGTGATGATCGAGCCGCCGCCCGCCGCCACCGTATGCACGCGCAGCATCGGCACCGCGAGGCGTACCCCCGCGATCTGCGTCTCGAATGCGCGCTCGTACTCGCCGGCAAAGTGCGCAACGTCCGTCGACGTGCCGCCCATGTCGAAGCCGATGACCTTGTCGAAGCCCGCGCGCTTTCCCGTCTCCGCCATGCCGACGACCCCGCCCGCCGGCCCGGAGAGGATGGCGTCGCGCCCCTGGAAAAACTGCGCCGACTTGAGGCCCCCAGACGACGCCATGAACAGCAGGTTTGGCGCTGTGCTGGAAGCATCGCCTTCTACCTTCTCCCTCCCCCTCGACGGGGGAGGGCCGGGGTGGGGGTGGTGCAGTATATCTGACCTTGTGGACACCCCCCTTTCCTGACCCTCCCCCACAAGGGGGGAGGGAGAAGAGCGGAGAGCTGCGGAGACCCGGTCGACGTATCGGCGCAGGACGGGCGAAAGGTACGCGTCGGCGACGGTCGTATCGCCCCGGGGCACGATCTTGATCAGCGGCGAGACCTCGTGGCTCACCGACACCTGACTGAAACCGATATCCCGCGCGAGCTCGGCCGCCTGGCGCTCGTGCTCGGGATAGGCGTAGGCATGCATGAGCACGATGGCGACGCCGTCGATGCCGTCGTCGCGCGCGCGCCGCAGCTCGCGCTCCAGCGCTGCAAGATCGAGAGGCCGTTCCACAAATCCGTCCGCACGGACCCTCTCGCCGGCTTCGATGACGCGGCTGTAGAGCATCTCCGGCTTGACGATGTGCTTGGCGAAAATGTCCGGCCGCGCCTGCGTCCCGATCTCGAGTTGGTCTTTCAGCCCGCGCGTGATGACGAGCGCCGTCGCGTCGCCCTTGCGCTCCAAGAGCGCGTTGGTCGCGACAGTCGTCCCCATTTTGACCCCGCCGATGCGCTCGGCGGGGATGGGAGCACCCGATGGAACGTCGAGAAATTGGCGGATCGCCTCCAGCGCAGCGTCGTCATAGGCACCGGGGGTCTCCGACAGCAGCTTGCGGGCGAGTAGGCGCCCGTCGGGTGCGCGTGCAACGACGTCCGTGAAGGTGCCGCCGCGGTCGATGAAGAACTGCCACTTTTGCTCGCTGGGAAGCCCCGCCATCCGGCATCCGTCCAAGAAATCCGCCGCCCCGTGAGCTATCGGGCGTTGCGCAATGCGTCAACCACGACCATATCGCCCACGTGTTGAGGGAATTTCCGACATTTGCGGCGACTTTCCTGAACTAGCCCGCAAGGCGCCTCTTGCGGGCTTCAAGTCGCCGGCGAATGTCGATAAGGGTTTGCCATGCCTTGGAAAGAGATAGCACAGACCATCGGATTCGAGCCCGGCACCTCGATGCGCGATGCGCTGTCGGCGCTATGGGCGCGTGTCGTTGGCGCACGCGCCTCAGCCCGCACCCCGGGATATCGCACCGTCGCTTTCACCATTGCCGTGACGACCCTCGCCGCGAAGATGGCCAAGGCCGACGGCGTCGCGCTTCCCGTCGAGGAGCGCGCCTTCGAGCGCGTGTTCGACGTGCCGGCCGACGAGTGTGAGAACTTCCGCCGCCTCTACGACCTCGCCGCGCAGGATATTGCCGGCTACGAGACCTACGCCGGAAAAATTGCATCCCTGCTGGCCGACGAGCCGGAGATGCTGCGCGCACTGCTCGAATGCCTGTTTCATGTCGCCGCCGCCGACGGCATTCTGCATCCCGATGAGGACAGGTTCCTCGCCGTCGTAGCGGAGAAGTTCGGCCTCTCGCGCGGCGAGTTCCTTAGCGTGCGCGCTGGCTTCGTCAACGACCCGTGCAGCCCCTACCAGATCCTCGGCGTTCATCCCGACATTTCCGACGCCGACCTGAAGCTGCGCCATCGCGCTCTCGTTCGCGAGCACCATCCCGACCGATTGGCCGCGACCGGTGTCCCGCCCGAGCTGCGCTGCGCCGCGAACCGCCGCCTCGCCGCCATCAACGCGGCCTACGATTCGATCATCAAGGATCGATCCGCCGACCGGAAAGGCGGAGGTGACGTGTGATCCTCAAGCCCGACTCTCCGCTCGTGCACACGCTCTACCCCTCGCCCAACATCGAGGACCGGCGTAAGGGCTGCCGCGCTGACATGATCCTCCTGCACTACACCGGCATGGCCTCGGCCGAGAAGGCGATCGGCTGGCTGGCCAACCCCAAGAGCAAGGTTTCCTGCCATTATGTGATCGACGAGGAAGGCCGCATCACGCAGATGGTGGAGGAGGCAAAGCGCGCCTGGCATGCCGGCGCCTCGCACTGGGGCGGCGAGACGGACATCAACTCGGTCTCGATCGGAATAGAGATTCAGAACCTCGGCCACGAGCACGGCTATCCCGATTTTCCACCAGCGCAGATGGAGGCCGTCGCCGCCCTCTGTCGTGACATCGCCAGGCGGCGAGGCGTTGCGCCTGAGCGCATTCTCGCCCATTCGGACGTCGCACCGGGACGCAAGAGAGATCCCGGTGAGAAGTTCAATTGGGCCTGGCTCGCGCGCCACGGAGTCGGGCATTGGGTGCGGCCGGCGGCGCTGCCAAAGGAGTCGATCGAGCTCCTTGACGAGGATGAGACCGCGGTTGCCGAAGCCCTGGACCTGATGCGCACTTATGGTTACGGCATCGAAAACCACGAGCGCGCCGACTGGCTTTCCGTCCTCGTGCGCAGCTTCCAGCTCCATTTCCGCCCTGCCCGCGCCGACGGCCGCCTCGACGTCGGCACGCTCGACACAATGCGTCGGCTCGTAGCCTCCCTGCCGGCGCACGCCACCAGTTAGCCGCTGTCACAAATGTGCGGCGGTCTGTCCCAAGCCGCCCCGCGCGATTGGATTGGCAACCTTTCGACGCCAAATTGAGTGAGCCGGTGGCGGTCGGCTGCGGTAGGCGCTTCCGGTTGGGCCGCGGACGTTGACGCCCGTCAACCCGGCGGCATGCGCTCTCGCGTACTAGGTCGGCTCAGTGCGGAGTGGTCGGGCCGGCACGGAGGCAGATCCATGGCGACACGTCAGAACACACAGCTCGTCGTGCGGCCGCCTGAGATGCTGCAGCCTGTGCCGCCCGTGAAGGCCCCGCCCGCCCCCGGCGCCATCGTTCCCGACAGCCCCATAGACGAGCCCTCGCTCGAGATCGCCGACATCGTCGACCGCTCGGTACACTATGCGATGTCGCGCTTCACGCTCGGCCTGTCACCGGCCGCAGTTCTCCAAGCGTATTTCGACTGGATCATCCACCTTGTCGGGTCGCCGGGAAAGCAGGCGCAGATTGCCCATAAGGGCCTGCGCAAGCTGTTGCGCCTCATGCACTACACTGCTGCCGTTGCCCGCAATCCCGATTGCCCCGAGTGCTGCATCGAGCCTCTTCCGCAGGATAAGCGCTTCCGCGGCGAAGCCTGGAAGGTCTGGCCCTATAACCTCATCAGCCAGGCATTCCTCCTGCAGCAGCAGTGGTGGCACAACGCCTCCGTCGGCGTGCGCGGCGTGACGCCAGAGCACGAGCGCCAGGTCGAATTCGCGACGCGCCAGATCCTCGACATGCTGTCGCCGTCGAACTTCATCCTGACGAACCCCGAGGTGCTGCAGAAGACGTGCAGCGACTTCGGCATGAATCTCGTGCGCGGCTTCTGGAACTTCGTCGAGGACTGGGAGCGCTCCACCAATGGCCGGCCGCCTGTCGGCCTTGAAGCCTTCAAGGTCGGAGAGAACTTGGCGGTCACGCCCGGCAAGGTCATCTATCGCAACGACCTGATCGAGCTCATTCAGTACGAGCCGCGCGTGAAACGCGTCGAGGCCGAGCCCGTGCTCATCGTGCCGGCCTGGATCATGAAGTACTACATCCTCGATCTTAGCCCCGAGAACTCGCTCGTGAAGTATCTGCTCGATGCGGGCTTCACCGTCTTCATCATCTCGTGGAAGAACCCGGGGCCGGAGGACCGCAACCTCAGCTTCGAAGACTATCGGAAAGAGGGTCTTGAATCTGCGCTCGATGTCGTGCGCGCGATCGTCCCGCAAAAGAAGGTGCATGCCGTCGGCTATTGCCTCGGCGGAACCCTTCTTGCCACCGAGGCCGCGACCTTGGCGCGCGAGCAGCGCGACATCCTCAAGAGCGTCACGCTGTTTGCAGCCCAGGTCGACTTCAAGGAGGCGGGCGAGCTTACGCTCTTCATCAACGAGGGACAGGTGTCGTTCCTCGAGGACATGATGTGGGAGCAGGGGTTCTTGGATGCACGGCAGATGTCGGGCGCCTTCCAGATACTGCGCTCCAACGACCTCATCTGGTCGCGCATGGTGCACGATTACCTGATGGGCGAGCGCCAGGCGCAGTTCGACCTCATGGCCTGGAACGCCGATTCGACGCGCATGCCCTACCGCATGCATTCCGACTACCTGCGCCGGCTCTTCCTCAATAACGATCTCTCCGAAGGACGCTTCCGCACCGACGACAAGATCGTCGCGCTCACCGACATTCGCGTGCCGGTCTTCGCGGTTTCCACCGAGACCGATCACGTCGCCCCGTGGCGTTCGGTCTACAAGCTGAACCTCCTGCTCGACACCGACGTCACGTTCCTCTTGACCACCGGTGGCCACAACGCCGGCATCGTCTCTCCGCCCTCCAACTCTTCGCGCGCCTACCGCGTCGCATCGCGCACCGAAGAGGATTCCTATCTCGATCCCGACACCTGGTACGCGACCATGCAGCCCCACAAGGGCTCGTGGTGGCCGGAATGGGTGAGCTGGCTCAAGCAGAATTCGAGCGGGAAGATTGATGCGGTTGAACCCGGTGGAGACAAATACCCTCCGCTCTGCCCCGCGCCCGGAACCTACGTCCTTCAGACCTGAGGCGCGGACATCGCGCGCGGCGTCTCGACAAGGTCAACCAAAATTAACGATGCCCCGTTACGCATAGCTCTCGGAATGCAACGGGAGATACCGATGAGGGCAGACAAGATCATCTTCGCGCTCGGCGCCGCCTTGGCCGGAGCCGTTTCCGTCGGCCAAGCCGTCGCGGCCGACTTCGGCCCGCCGCCCCCTCCGCCGCCGGCACCCATCGTCTACGCGCCCGTGAATTATCACTGCATGCGCTGGACCGCGAAATGCGACCGGCGCTGGGGCATTGGCTCGCCGCGCTTCTATCGCTGCATGTGGCGCCACGGCTGCTAGGCAGCTCGTCCGTTCGGCTCAAAGCCCGAACGGATAGGTATCGGGCATCCCTTCCAGCTCGTGCGTCGCGAAGGGGTGCACGGCCTCCGTCGTGTCGATCCAGATGTACTCGTCGAACTGGCGCGGCAGCACGGCCTGGAAATAGTGGCTGGCAAGCTCGGTGTCGGGCCGATAGATGACGCCGATGGCGCGCTCGATGCGCGGCACGAGAAGCGGCTCACGCAGGCGCGAGGCGAGGCGGCGCCCCATCGGCACCATGAAGCAGGCTTCACCCGTGTCCCCACTCACTGTATGGAACTGGCGCTCGTGGCTCTTCGCCAGCGACGGGCGCACTTTCATCACCTGCATCGGCGCATCCCAGTCGGATGCCGCAGCAACGGTGCCGTTGTCGGTTCCAAACCCGATCGCATAGGCGGCGTTCCCGAACTCGCGCCGGCAGAGCTGGCCGATATTGTGCTCGCCGCGGCTCGACATCTCGGTCGCCGCCGCGTCGCCCACGTGCGAGTTGTGCGCCCATATCACTGCCTTGCTGCGCGGGCCGTGGTAGTCGAGCAGCGACTTCAGCGTCTCGAACATGTGCTGATCGCGCAGGTTCCATGACGCGCGCGAGCCGTAATACATGACGCGATAGTAGCGCTCGGCGCTGGCCACCAGCCGTGCATTCTGCACGGCGTCGAAATAGCGCTCGCCGTCGCGCAGCGCGTACTCGCGCTGCCGCGCCAGGATTCCGGCCAGCATCAGCGCCACCTCGTTCTCGCACGTTCGGTAGCTACCGGTGAGGGCAGCCCGGCCGTAGGTGGCGGGATCGGCCTGCCAAGGCGTCAGGCAGCCGTAGCGCTCGCGCGCGATCTTTGCCGACGGCGGGTCCACCTCCTCGAGATACTCGAGGACGGCGCGGATCGAATTGTGCAGGCTGTAGAGATCGAGGCCGTGGAAGGCGGCGCGTTTGCCGGGCTCCTTGTGCCGGTTGTGCTCGCGAAGCCAGTCGACGAAGCCGCGCACCTCCGCGTTGCGCCACATCCAGGTCGGGAAGCGCGCGAACGCGGTCCACTCGGAGGCCGGATGCTCGAAATGGCGCACGTAGTGGTCGATGCGCGCCGCGTCCGGCCAGTCGCCCTCGATGCCGACGAAGTTGAAGCCCTTGCGCTCGATAAGCGCACGCGTGATCTTCTCGCGCATCCGGTAAAATTCGGACGTGCCGTGTGTCGCCTCCCCGATCAGCACGACGCGCGCCTCGCCGATGCGCGCAAGAAGTGGCTCCAGGTCGGCATCGTCGACGCTGCCGAACGGCTGGATCTCCTCTTGCAGCGCCGTGACGAGCTCGGCATCTACGCCGCCGTCGCCCTCTCTCCTGCGCGCCGGCTTGCGGCCGGGCTCCGCCCAGCCCTCCTCGCCCAGCAGCGGCACGAAGCGCACGTCGGCAATGTCCTCGGTTTTGTATTCGTCCTCGCTGAGGCGTGTGACGCGCACCAGCTCCTGCGTGCGCGGGTCCTTGCCGACTGGAATGACGAGCCGCCCGCCCACCTTGAGCTGCTGCTTTAGCGAGCGCGGCACGTCCGGGCCGCCGGCAGCGACGATGATGGCGTCGTAAGGCGCATGCTCGGGCCAGCCGCGCGTGCCATCGGCGTGCAGGACGTGGACGTTCGCATAGCCGAGATCTTCGAGTTTCTCTGCCGCCTTCGCCGCCAGCTCACCGATGCGCTCGACGGTATAGACCTCGCCCGCGATGCGCGACAGGACCGCCGCCGCATATCCCGAGCCCGCGCCGATCTCGAGAACCTTCTCGCCGCCCGATAGCCCGAGCGCCTCGACCATGAACGCCACGATATACGGCTGCGAGATCGTTTGCTCCTCGCCGATCGGCAGCGGCGCATCCTCGTAGGCGTACTCACGCAAGTGGGATGGCAGGAAGTTCTCGCGCGGGACCGTTTCCATCGCCTCGAGCACCAGCGGCGAGCGCACGCCGCGGGCCTCGATGTGATGCTTAATCATGTATTGGCGCTGGCGGGCAAAGTCGCTCATTTCGTCTTCCTTCGCACCAGTGGAGATCAGCATCCGCCCCGCTGCCGCAGTCGGCCTTGACAGAGGTCAAAACCGAAGCGCCTGCTGTCAAATAGTTTGACAGCGGATGGTTTCTCTATCGGCAACATCATGGCCGCGCTGCGTGACATCGACTACGTAGTCGCCAAGCTCCGCTGGATGCGCGAGAGCGCCATTTGGCCCAACGGTCTGCGCTATCTGTGGACGGACGCGTTCGGCGTTGTGCTCCTCGTGTCGCTCTACGAGGAGCTCGGCGAGGAGGAGTACATCGGCAACGCCGAATGGGTGGTTGCCGAGGTCGATAGAATTCTCGGCAGGAAGCGCGGCATTCGCATCGGCGAGGAGCCCGACAGGGACGGCCAGTACTTCCACTATCTCGCCATGTGGCTGTTTGCACTGTCCCGGCTTGGCCGCCACATCCCCTCGTATCGCAACAAGGGTGTCGAGCTTGTGCACCAGATCCACGACGCATTCGTGCTGCCTGGCAGGGGCGTCATCTGGAAGATGGAGGAGGATCTTAGCGCGCCTTACCCGGGCTTCGGGCTTGGCGCCCTCGACGCCTTCGATGGATACGTCTCCTACCGGCTGCTCGATGAAGGAGCGCTCGCGCGCGAGATCGCCGAGATGCGTGCCATCATGGATCGCCAGGCACCGAAGCTGGTGGTTACGCAGGACCTCGGCATCGGCATGATGCTGTGGATGAGTCACTTCTTCCCGCAGGAGGATTGGGCGCGCATCCAGCGGCGGCGCTGCCTCGACATGCTCGACCAGATGTGGATGGAGGACGGCTACTTCAGCCGCGAGCCGTCGCTGCCCTATGTGAGATTTGCCTTCACTAACTATGGCGTATCCGTCGGCCTGCAGGCCGTCGACGCGATGCCCGAGCGCGTCGCTCGCCTCAACGCCTACTTCGACCGCCATCGCTCGCACGATGAGTACGACCTCGCCGCCATCACCCACGTCATGGCGTGCACCTCGCATTTCCCCGGCGCTTTCATTGCCACGCGGGCCGGCGCCGGCGCGCCCCATCGCGCGGCCTGATCAAGATCAATTCGCGCTCTTCGTCGAGCTGTTAGCCATATCGGCATATGAGATGAAGCGAGGCCGCAATGAGACGTCTTCGTATCGGCTATGCCGTGATCGTCGCCCTGTCCTGCATCCTCAACGGCTGGGCACTCTTGCAGCACCTTTCGATTCTTCCGGCTCACGACGGCTTCATCGCCGCGGTGCTCATCTTGAACATCCTGGCGACGCCGCTCGTCGTCTGGGCGTCATTCGTCTTCGGAGAGGTTGCGATGGGTCCCCATCGCCGCCGGGGTCTCACTTAGGGCCAACATAGGAGGAACGTCATGCGTACCACCTGCCGACGAACGCTGATCTCCGTGGGTTTACTGGCCGCTGCGGCGCTCGCCGCCAACGCCTCTGAAAGCAAGCGGGCCGTACTTGACGATGGCAGGATGGAGTTCGAGGAGAACTGCACCGCCTGCCACGGCAAGGATGGAACCGGAACCGGCGAGCTAGCGGTGAAGCTTGTGAAGCCGCCCAAAGACCTGACGGCCATCGCCGCGCGCAATGGTGGCGTCTTCCCGTTCTGGCAGGTCTTCGAGATCATCGCCGGCGAGACACCGGTAGCCGGCCACGACACCTTCCAGATGCCTCAGTACTCCAAGCGTATGCGCGCTCAGGAGGGGGCACCTGGATTCCTGCCCGCCCATGTCCGCGTGCTCGAGCTGACCCATTATCTCGAGAGCATACAAAAGAAGTGATGGGCGCCATCGCGGCGCGCAATTGAATGACGTGCGACCCGTCGTTTTCGGCCTCAGGCAGCGGCGTGCATCCGGCGCTCAGTCTGACGCTCGTGACTTGCGCCTGCCCCCGCCAGAGCCGCCCGGTTGATCTCCGCCAGCTTGGTCCACTCGTTCTGGTACTGCTGGAACGCCTTGCTCCAGAAGTCCATCCACGCCTGTTGCACGTCCTGCGGAGAGCGGCAGCGCGCGAGGCGCTCAGGCAACCGAACATCCTCCTGCACGCGCAATAGCGTGAAGTCGGTTAGCTCGGCAGCCACCTTGAACGCCTGGTTGCACGCGGCCTCTGTGAGCTTGACGCTCGTCTGCATCAACGGCCCAGCCGAGGCGCCCCAGGGATTGAACTGATCGAGTGAGTAGGATTGGTCGCCATTGTGTCGTTTCATCTCGCTGCTCCCGTAGTCTCGGCCGGGATGCACAAAACTGCGTCATCCCGGCCTGATGCAACTGGACAAGCGTCAGCTTGCCTTCACGGTGATGGTCTTCTCCGTCGCTTGGGCTTCCGCCGTTTTCGGCAACGTCACCGTCAGAACGCCGTTCTTGAAAGCGGCCTCTATCTTACCGGCGTCGACGCCCGGCGGAATCTGGAAGCGGCGCTCGAAGCTTCCGAAACGCCGTTCCGAGACGAAGTAGTCCTTCCGCTTCTCCTCTTTTTCCTCCTTCTTCTCGCCGCGCAGGGTCAGCATGCCATTGGCGACCTTCACCTCGATGTTTTTCTCGTCGAGTCCCGGCAGCTCGGCCGTGATCTCGTACGCCTTGTCCTTTTCGACGACGTCGACTGCCGGCATCTGCGCCCAGGTCAATTCACGCCGCCAGATCGGCTCCAAGTCGAACGCTCCGCGACGCATAGGGTTGCGCCAGTCGAAATCCTCGAAAACGCGCTCGATCTCGCGCCGCAGGTTTTCGAGCGGGCGCCATTCGCGCGGGACCTGCGCGGATTTCTCCTCGCCTTTGATCGGAAGTTTTGTGGCAGCTTCGGCCATGGCAATCCTCCTATCTTTCACTCGGGTTTTCCAAGATGGCTGAAGGCCGGGCAACTGCATTGACACCCGTCAAACGCACGAATTCTATCAATTGACCTTGCGCAATGCAGGGGCCGGGCGCGGTGCGAGTCTCGTCTCGCAAGTTCAATATAGGAGATCAGAGAGACAGGAGAGTTTTATGAAAATCCGAGATCTGATGCACAAGGGCATTGAAGTCATGCCTCCCGAGACGCCAGTCGCCAAATTGGCGATGCGTATGCGCGAGAAGGATATCGGGGCCATTCCTGTCGGCACCAAGGACGAGCTGCAGGGCATAGTCACGGATCGCGATATCACCGTTCGCGCGGTGGCGAACGGTAAGGATCTGACGAAACTTACCGCCGCCGACGTTATGACCAAGGGCGCGATATGCTGCCGCGAGGACGAAAGGGTTCGTGACGTTCTGAGGACAATGGAAGAGAAGCAGATCCGGCGCATTCCCGTACTCGACGAGAAGCATCACCTGATCGGGATGATCAGCCTCGGCGACATCTCCAACGCGATGCCGGACAAGCAAACGGCCGAGGTGATGAAGGCCGTTTCCGCCCATCACGCCTGAGCGCCGGACCTTCTGACGGCATCAAACGAAAACGCCCGGGCTGAGCACCCGGGCGTCGCAGCGTCTTTGTTCCAGCCTCAGTGATGCCCGTTGCGGTGGTCATCCCGCCTGTCATCCCGCCTGTCATGCCGGTCGTCGCGACGGTCTTCGCGCCGCTCGTGCCTGTCGTCGCGCCGATCCTCGCGTCGCTCAAACCTGTCGTCGCGACGGTCCTCGCGTCGTTCGACGCGCGCCGGGCGTCGCCAGCCATGGTCCGGCGGCGGACGCATGCCTGGAGGCGCGACATACCCCGAGCGCCACCAGCCGGGACGGCGCGGGCCTGGAGGCGGCGCGTGCCAGCCTCGGCGCGGCTGCCAGTGGTAGGCGTACCAGCGGCTCCGGTCGCGGTACCATGGACGCCCGACGTACCAGCGGTCCCAGTAGTCGCGTACGACGAACGTGACGAACGGAATGCGGAAATACTCCGGGCCGTAGTCAGGCAGCGGCACCATCGCGCCGCGGTACTCGAAGGCGATATACTCGCTGAAGACCCAACCGCGGTCGGGGCCCCAGCGAACGTCGCACCAGGACTCATCGCGCAGGCAGCCTTCGACATAGATCGGCTCGCCTTCCGGTATGACGCCCAGGCTCGGGAAATCGATGTCGGGGCCGGTGCGCATGTTGACGTACGCCGTGGCGTAGCCCGGCTCCGCCTGCGCTGCGACGGTGCCCAGTCCTGTCGCCAGGGCCGCGATGGCCATGAGCGCTCTCAGTTTCATTCTCAAGATCGAACTCCTGCTTGGCAGATGGCCCCGTGTGTGCGCGAACCTTGGCGGGGTGATGGCACGCGCCGCGTCGCAACGGCGCGCCTCGGACAGTCAACGTTCGCCGCGGCGGATTTCCGCCGCGGGTCGATGGCGCGCTATCGCGCAAATGATCCACCAGCCTGATCAATCGATGAGCGTTGCCGGGAAAACGACTCGCTGCGGCTGATCGGCAGCAGACGCGCGATTTTGACACTTGCGTTTCGTTATATTCGAGAGAATATAGCCAGCGCTGTATCGGCGACGATATAGCGACGGGGGTTTGCGTAGGGATTGAGTGTAATGCGTACGTTTGCGTACGCGGCGCTGTGCGGCGCCGCGATGGGAGCACTGTTGCCTGCAGCCAATGCTCAGCAGGTGCCGGCCACGGCAGCGGGTGATGTAACGGCGTCAGAGGCGACGCCGTTGCCACCGCTGGACGTCACCGCCCCGTCCCAACCGATTTCGAAATCGAAGCCGGCAAAAGCCAACAAGGGCGGCACGACCGGGGGCGCCAGCGCTGCCGCGGAAGCCGGGGATGGTGCCGGAGGCGGAGGCGACGGCAAGACCGGCGTCTTCACGCTCGGCCAGCTCTCGATGATCGGCGGCGCGACTGTCTCCAACGAGACCATGTGGACGTTCAACGCGGTAACGCTCGACCAGGCCGCGGCCATGGCCCCGGGCGTGAGCATGACCAACTACGGCGGCTCGCGCAACGAGCGGGACCTGCTCGTTCGCGGCTTTGATCGCTGGCGCGTGCCGCTGACTATGGATGGCGCCCGCATCTATCTGCCTGCCGACGGCCGGCTCGACATGAATCGCTTTCTGACGCCCGACATCGCCGAAATCCAGATCCAGAAAGGTTACGTCTCGGTGCTCAATGGACCGGGCGGCATGGGCGGCTCCATCAACCTCGTCAGCTACAAGCCGACCAAGGAGCTCGAATCCGAAGCGCGCTTCGGCATGACGTTCGACGGTGACCTCGAGACGAAGAATGCGATCACCAGCTACGGTCGCGTCGGAACGCGCCAGGACGAGGGCTATGCCCAGATCAGTGGCACCATTTTCAGCCAGGACCACTGGAATTTGTCCAACGACTTTCAGCCGACGGCTTATGAGGACGGCAGCGCGCGAAACGGCTCCGACACCAACGATTGGCGCTTGAACGCCAAGATCGGCTACACGCCGAACGCCACCGACGAATACGCGATCAGCTACACGTCCCAGTCGGGCGAGAAAGGTGCGCCGCTGCATGTCTACGGCGAGACTCCGACCCGCTTCTGGCAGTGGCCGTATTGGGATATCAACAGCCTCGGCGGCTTCACCTACACCAAGCTCGGTGACGCGTCCTACGTGAAGACGAATGCGTACTACAACACGCTGAGGAACTCTCTGAGGTCTTTCGATAACGCCACCTACACGACACAGAACTTAGGTCGCGGCTTCGACAGCTGGTACAACGACTATGCTTACGGCGGCATGCTCGAGCTGGGCACCAATCTCATTCCAATGAACACGCTCAAGGGCGCCATACACTATCGGTATGACAACCATCAGGAGCGCAACAACAACCAGCCGACGAGCGCGAGCGCTTTCCTCGAGCCGTGGCAGGAGACCGAGGAGAGAACCTGGTCCATCGCGTTTGAGAATACGTTTCACGCCACCAATTGGTTCGACGTTGTCGCCGGCGTAAGCCGCGATCGCGCCGATCTCGCAAAGGCCGAGGAATACAGCTCCAGCCCTGGCTTCTTCGAGTATCCGACGGGACAAGGAGAAGCGTGGAACTGGCAGAGCGCCGCGATTCTGCGCTACGGCGACGACGGCAAGGTCTACGCCAGCATTTCGGATCGCACGCGTTTCCCGACCATTTTCGAGCGCTTCTCGTCGCGTTTCGGCACCGCCGTCGCGAACCCGGATCTTGAGGCGGAGCGGGCGAGAAACCACGAGATCGGCTGGAGCGACACGTTCGACCGCAGACTGAAGGTGTCGAGCGCGATCTTTCACACGGAGATCAGCGACTACATCGACGTCGTATACCTCTCGGGTGGACTGAAGCAGAACCAGAATGTGGGTGATGGAACGCACAAGGGCTTCGAGCTTTCGGTGGACTATGATCTCCTGCCCGGGCTCCGTGTTGGCGGCAATTACACGCTCTTGAAGCGTGAGCTCAACAATCCGGCGGAGACATCTCTAAAGCCGACTGGCACGCCTGAGCACGAGGCCTTCCTCTACGTCGCTTGGGACGCCATGCGTAATCTCACGATTACGCCGAGCCTGGAGCTGGCGAGCGATAGGTGGAGCGCCGTGACCAGAACGGGCACTCCCAGTGCGCCGCCGACCACCTACATCGAGACCGGCTCGTATGCACTTGTGAACCTCAACGTCGAGTATCGCGTCGACGAGCACTTCACCACCTCGTTCGGTGGCCGCAACCTCACCGATGAGGACTATATGCTGGCCGAGGGCTTCCCGGAGCCCGGGCGCCAGTTCTACGCCAACGTCCGATCCGAGTTCTGAACGGCAGGGCCGACCGCGCGCCGGCGTTTGCTTTGATCTTCGTCAAGCCGTTGCACACTCCCGCCCCTAACATTGGAGCCAACATGAAGCCTCACCGAATCTCGGTCGCTCTCGCGACCGTCATTGTGCTTTGCCCCTCGCTCGCCCATGCCGACTGCACTGGTTTCAAATGGCCACTCGATACCGAGCTGGGCTGGCTTGCGGCAGGCGGCGACCTCGCGCTTGCGACAGGTGACGAGCTGCCGGAGGTTCCGGCAAAGGCCATTTCGCTCAAGCTGCAGCCCGCTAAGTCGGTCACCATGCCGGTGGCGACTGGCGTCAAGCCACAGGCCGTTGGTGCCGACGCGTTCTCCGGCTGGTTCACGATCCCAGCCGGCGTGAAGCCCGGGCTCTACCAGGTCTCGCTATCCACCAACGGCTGGATCGACGTTGCCCAGAGCGGCGCGCTCGTCCCGTCGAAGGGCTTCACCGGGCGCCAGGAGTGCAAGCCGATCCACAAGAGCGTGCGCTACGAGATCGGTCCAGGCCCGGTCACCATCCAGATCACCGGCGCACCGGCGGAAACCGTGCGTCTCACTATTAATGCAGCCGAGTAGAGGGATGGCATGAGCACGGCGGACGGGCACGTCGAAATATCGCCCCACGACATCGAGGCGGCCATAGAAAGGTGCGTGCGCCTGTTCTATGCCAAGGCGCATGCCGACCCGCTGCTGGGGCCCGTCATGACCGCCGCCATCGCCGATTTCGAACGCCACGTCGCGACCATCTGCGATTTCTGGTCGCGTGCATTGCTCGGCACGGAGCGCTATCAGGGGAGGGCATATCCGGCCCACGTTGGCCTGCCCATCCGGCCGGAGCACTTCGAGCGCTGGCTCGACCTGTTCGCCGAGGCGGCTCGTTCCGAGCTTCCGGCGCAGCAGGCGGCGGTGGCCGTCGATAAGGCGCAGCACATGGCGAAGTCGTTCATGGCCGGACTGTTTCCCCTCGAGACGCCGCGGATGCAGGCGCATCGTGCACGCCTCGTCTACGAGTGGCCCGAGGCGCAGGCGGCCGCGACCTCGCCGAGAGGCAAGTGATGCGCAGCGGGGGCACGCTCCATCGAGCGCCGGGTTCTGCATCGCGGCCAATCCTGTTCGCCGCCGCGGCTGCCGTTGGCGTGCTGCTCGTCGGCTCCTTCGCCTACCGAGGCAATGCAGCCAATCCACCCCCCGCGACGGCCGAGGCGCTGGGCCGCGAGCTGTTCTTCGATGTCAACCTATCGAGGAACCGCACGCAGGCGTGTGCGAGCTGCCATTCCCCCAATCTCGCTTTCACCGATCCTCGCAGCAACGAAGGCGTCGGCGGTGCCGTGTCCCTGGGCGACGATGGAAAGTCGCTCGGCGAGCGCAACACGCCGACGGCCGCCTATGCGAGCCTCGCGCCCAAGTTCCATATCGACAAGGAGGGCGAGCCTGTCGGCGGCCTGTTCCTCGACGGCCGCGCCAAGGATCTGGAGGAGCAGGCGGGCGGGCCGCCGCTCAATCCGGCCGAGATGGCAATGCCCGACAAGGCAAGCGTCGTCGCGCGCTTGAAGGAGAATCCGAGCTACGTCGCTGCTTTCGACTCTCTTTTCGGCGGCGGCGTCCTCGACGACCCGGAGAAGGGCTATGCGGCAATGACCAAGGCGATTACCGCCTTCGAGCGCACGCCCGAGTTCTCGCCTTTCGATTCGAAGTACGACCGCTACCTGCGCGGCGAGGAGAAGTTGACGGAGCAGGAGGAGCTCGGCCGCGTCCTTTTCTTCTCCAACCAGTTCACCAACTGCAGCCAGTGTCACCGGCTCGACACTGTCGGCGCCTCCGACAAGGAGCCCTTCACCAACTACGAGTACGACAACATCGGCGCGCCGGCGAACCGGGCCGTTCATGCCGCCAACGGCAAGCCGGCCGACCGCGGGCTCTCCGCCAATCCCGCGTTCAAGGGAACGCCGCACGAGGCGGCGATGGCGGGCAAGTTCAAGGTCCCGACCTTGCGCAACGTGGCCATCACGGCGCCCTACATGCACAACGGTGTGTTCAATGACCTGCGCACCGTCATCCTCTTCTACGACAAGTACAACAGCAAAGCCGCTAGGCGCCAGATCAACCCCGAGACGGGTAAGCCCTGGGACCCGCCCGAGGTGCCGGAGAACATTTCCCTCAAAGAGCTGCAGATCGGGCCGGGCCTCAACGACAAGCGCGTCGACGCGCTCGTCGCCTTCCTCAAGACCCTCACCGACAAGCGCTACGAGCCTCTCCTGAAGCAATGAGTTGCGCATTGTGCGCTGCGCGTGACTGGCGCGGCCCGCGAATCGCGCTACCCCAATAGCGGGAATCAGCAACACAGTGCACCTGAGGGATGTCGGGCACCGCCGCGCGCAAACTGCCGGATAACGCCGGCCACCTCGACCGCGCGCGCGAGGTGCTCGCCGACGTCTTCGGCTATCGCGACTTCCGCTCGCATCAGGCCGAAATCATCGCGACTCTGATCGCCGGCGGCGACGTTCTGGCGCTCATGCCGACAGGCGGCGGAAAATCGCTCTGCTACCAGATCCCGTCTCTCGTGCGCCCCGGCCTCGGCGTCGTTGTCTCGCCGCTCATCGCCCTGATGCAGGATCAGGTCGAAGCGCTTACCGCGGCCGGCGTGAAGGCCGCGTTCCTCAACTCGACGCTCGACTACCGCGCTCAGACAGCGCTCGAGAATTGGATCACCTCCGGCGGCCTCGACATCCTCTACGTCTCCCCCGAGCGCCTGTTGCAGGACCGCACGCTCGCGCTGCTCTCGCGCACCGACCTCGCGCTCTTCGCCATCGACGAGGCGCACTGCGTCTCTCAATGGGGGCACGACTTCCGCCCCGAGTATCGCCAGCTCAAGGTGCTCGCCGAGCGCTTCCCCTCGGTGCCGCGCATCGCCCTCACGGCCACCGCCGACGAGCGCACGCGCGAGGAGATCGTAGCCGAGCTGCGCCTTGGTGCGGCCAGGCGCTTCGTAGCCTCCTTCGATCGCCCCAACATCCGCTACACCATCTCTGACGCCGGCAGCATGGGCGCGCGCGACCGTCTTTGGCGCTTCATCGACGGCGAGCACGCCGAGGATGCCGGCATCGTCTATTGCCTGTCGCGCAAGTCGGTCGACGAGACGGCCGCGTGGCTGTCGGGCAAGGGCCGCACCGCGCTCGCCTATCACGCCGGCCTCGACGCCGACGTGCGCCGCAATGTGCTCGAGCGCTTCCGCAACGACAGCGGCATCATCGTCGTCGCCACCATCGCTTTCGGCATGGGCATCGACAAGCCGGACGTGCGCTTCGTTGCTCACCTCAACCTGCCCAAGTCCATCGAGGCCTACTATCAGGAGACTGGGCGCGCCGGCCGCGACGGCCTTCCAGCGAACGCTTGGCTCGCTTACGGCCTGCAGGACATCATCCAGCTCCGCCAGTGGATCGCCCAGAGCGAAGGCTCCGATGCCTATAAGGCGGTGCAGCGCCAGAAGCTCGCCGCCCTCGTCGGGCTCGCGGAGCTGCCGAGCTGCCGCAGGCAATCACTGCTCGCCTATTTCGGCGAGCGCCTCGCAGAGCCGTGCGGCAACTGCGACAACTGCCTCAACCCGCCGCAGACCGTCGACGGCACCGTGCTCGCTCAGAAGGCGCTCTCCGCCGCCTACCGTACCGGCCAGCGATTCGGCGCCACCTACCTGATAGACGTGCTCCTCGGCCGCGAGAACGAGCGCATCGTTCGCGCCAGCCACGACAAGCTGCCCGTGTTCGGCGTCGGCAAGGACACCGACGAGACGACGTGGAAGGGCGTCTTCCGCCAGCTCACCGCCGCGGGGCATCTCGCCGGCGACGACGAGGGCCACGGCACGCTTCTTCTTACCGAGGCAGCCCGCCCTATCCTGCGCGGAGAGGAGAAGTTCCTCATCCGCTTCGCACCCAAGGAAACGCGCGCTGCCAAAACGAAGCGTCCCGGAAAGACCGGCAAGAGCGCGATCACCATCGCCGACGCCGACCGGCCGCTGTTCGATGCGCTGCGCGAGGTGCGATTGAAGCTCGCCGCCGAGGCGAGGCTGCCGCCCTACATCATCTGCAACGACGTAACGCTCGCCGAGCTCGCATCCGTGCGGCCGAAGGACGAGGTGGCGCTGCACGGCATCACGGGCCTCGGCAACAGCAAGATCGCGCGCTACGGCGCAGCGCTGCTGGCGGCGATCGTCGCGCACGGCGGCAATTCATCGCCGCCCAACGGGCTGTCGTCGACCGTCAACCAGACGCTCGCGCTCCACCGCCAGGGCCACGATGCCGATGCCATCGCCAAGGAGCGTCGGCTCGATGTCGACGTCGTCTACAGCCACTTCGCCGCCGCCATCGAGCGAGGCGTCATCGAGGCGCGCGACGTGCTTTCCCTCGACGAGGCCGAGATCGAGGAGGTGCACGAAGCGTTCGACCGCCTCGGCACGCTGGAGACCGGCAAGATCGGGCCAGTGCACGCGGCGCTCGAGGGCCGCTACGACTACGGCGTCCTCAAGTGCCTGCTGGCCGAGCTGAGCTAGTGCACCGAGGCTCTATCGTCGCTGCTTGGCGAGGTGCTTGCGGAACGCTTCCAGCGTCGCCTTGCTGACGTGGTGCTCGAGACCCTCCGCATCGGCGTCTGCCGTCTCGGGATCCACTCCCAAAGAAATCAGCAGGTCCCGAACGATGAGGTGCCGCTCGCGCGATGACGCCGCGAGCTTTCGTCCCTTGTCGGTGAGGAAGATCGCCCGATAGGGCTCGCTGGTGACGAAGCCGTCGCGCTGCAGGCGCTGAATGGTGTTATTCACAGTCGCCTTCGTCACGCCGAAGCGCTCGGCGAGGTCGACGAGCCGCGCCTCGCCCTTCTCGTCCATCAGCTCCGCGATCAGCTCGACATAATCCTCCGCCGTCTCGCTTTGGTGCGCATCGCGCACGCGGCGGAAGCGCTTTGCATGCTCGGCGGGCGCTGGAATCGGCGTAACGGCGGATTTCTTGCGATTCGAGTCCATGTCGCCTTCTACCCCACTCCGGCGTTGACAGCAAAGTTAGCCACAACTAACTTAGTCGCAGCTAACAAGGTTGGGCTCGGCTTATCGACGGCTGCGCCGATGTTCCCGGGGGGTGAAATGGTGTTTGCGTCGACAACCAGAGTGTCCGTATGTGGTGTTTGCCTCGCTGCCTTTTCGGCTGGCGCGCTTGGTGCTGACAAATCGCAATACTCGATCTTCAATCCGACGCCGCGTAGCCAGATGCGCGAGATGACGACCGACCGCCCGGACACGACTGAGGTTCCCTTCACCGTCGACGCAGGTCATTTCCAGACCGAGAGCACGCTCTTCGGCTATGCGCGATCGCGGCCCGACGAGGATGGCGTATCGAGCGATGCCTACGAGTTCGCCTCCACGAACCTGCGCATCGGCCTCACCAACGACGTGGAGCTGAGCCTCGTCTGGCAGCCGTACGGCATGATCGATCTCGATGGCGCCGCGCTGCAGGATGAGCAGCAACAGTCGGGCATCGGCAGCGTTGACATCCGCGCCAAGATCAACCTCTGGGGCAACGACAACTTCGAGAAGCTCGGCTCGGCAGCGGCGCTGCTGCCGTTCATCACCATACCCACCGACGACGACAACGGCATCGGTGCGGCCGCTGTCGAGGGCGGAATGGTCGTGCCGGTCGCCTTCGCTCTGCCGGCGGGATTCGGCCTCGGCATCAATGTAGGTATGTTCGCCATCAGAGACGAGGACGACAACGGCTATCACGCCGAGTACAGCACCACCGCCTCCCTGGCCTATGAATGGACTGACAAATTCGGCAGCTACTTGGAGGTGGTCGGGCTTTTCGGCGTTGACGATCCGCGCGGCGACATCTTCGTCCTCGGCAGCGGGTGGACCTACGCGCTCACCGACGACGTGCAACTCGATGGCGGCGTGAACTTTGGTCTCAGCAACGCGTCCGACCGCTACAACCCCTTCGTCGGCCTTTCCATGCGTTACTAGCAGCGCGCGCGCCCTCGGCCCTCTTCGATCAGCGCGAGGAAGGCCGCTTCCGCTTGGCTGACGTATCGTTCGCGATGCCGCAGCACGAGGAAAGCGCGCTTCGGCAGCGCCAGTCCCGGTGACCGGAGTGCTCCGGAGCGCAGTCCAGCCTCGGCAACCAGCGCCGAAACGACGGTGCCGCCCGCGCCGGCCCCCACCGCTGCCAGCACCGCCTCGTTCGACGGCAGCTCCAGCGCGACGTTGAGCTCCTGCGGGGCCACGCCGAGGCGCTTCAGCGCCGCCTCGAACTCGGCGCGCGTGCCCGAGCCGGGCTCGCGCAGTACCCACCGGGCCTGCCTCACGTCGCGCGTGCTCAGTTTGCGCTTGTGGGCCAAGGGATCGCTCTGGGCGAACACGGCGATGAGCCGGTCTTCATCGACGGCGCGGGATGAAAGCTGCGGATCCTCGACCGCGCCCTCGACGAACCCGAGGTCGGCAAGCCCGTCGCGCGTCGCCGCGGCAACCTGCTGCGTGTTGCCGGCGACCACATGGAGCGTGATCCCCGGATAGCGCGCGCGAAACGCCGCGATGAACGGCGGCAGCCAGTAGTTGGTGATCGTCTGGCTCGCATGGATCGTCACGGCGCCGCGTTTGACCCCGGCGAGATCGGCCAGGGTCCGCTCGGCGGCTGCTGCGCGCATCAGGACGATGCGCGCCTCGGCAAGAAACGTCTCGCCCGCCTTCGTCAGCGCGATGCGGCGCCCTATGCGATCGAACAGCTTGACCCTGTACCGCCCCTCGAGCGCCGCGATGGCGGCGCTCGCCGCCGACTGGGTGATGTTGATCGCCTGCGCCGCCTGCGTCACGTGCTGACGCTCGGCAACGGCGACGAAGATGCGCAGTTGCTCGAGCGTCATGGCCGGTTCCCCGGGGCGCCGCTCACCCCATCAGCTTGATGAGGCCGAGGCTGAACGCGGCGATGAACAGCGATGCCGCAGCTCCGAGCATCAGGGGTCTGGCGCCCTTCGCCCTGAGCTTTGCGATGTCCGTTTCGAGGCCCATGGCGGCGAGCGACATCGACAGGAGGAACGTCGTGGTAGCGGCCGTCCACCCCTTTGCCTCGGCCGGGATCTCGATCACGCTGTTGACGGCAATGAGCGCGATGAAGCCGAGGACGAACCAGGGAACGGGCGGGCGCTTCGCCTTTGTGCCCTGCGCCGCGCCGCCACGGCGCACCGCCAGCACGCCGAGCGTCAGCACCACCGGCGCCAGCAGCGTCACGCGGCTCAGCTTGGCGATGGTGCCGAACTGGCCCGCGGCCGTGCCATCCTGGAATGCCGCGGCGACCACCTGCGCGATCTCGTGGATCGAGGCGCCCGTCCACAGGCCGAAGCCGTGCGGATCGAGCTGCAGCAGACCCGGCAGCAGCGGGTAGCTCAGCATGGCGAGCGAGCCGAAGATCGTCACGCAGGCGATGGCGTAGGCGACGTCCTCGTCCGAGCCCTCCGTCACGGTGTTGGTCGCGATCACCGCCGAAGCCCCGCAGATCGACGTGCCGGCCGCGATGAGCTGCGTCAGCCTGCGCTCGACGCCCATGCGCCGGCCGAGCCACGTCGTGAACAGGAAGGTCGCGATCAGCGTCGCCGCGATGATTGCGAGGGCGCCGGCGCCGACCTCCATCACCTGCTCGAAGGTGAGCTGCAACCCGAGCAGGATCACGCCGAGGCGCAGCACGCGGCGCAGGGAGAAGGTCACGCCCGCCTTGGCCCATGCCGGCGTCCCCACGACGTTGTGCAGCGTCGCCCCGAGCACGATGGAAAGGATCAGAGGGCTCAGCGCCGACAGGCCCGGCACTCGGTGCGCGACGAACGCCGCCGAGGCGACGCCGATGGTCAGCATCGCGCCCGGCATGATGTCTGCCGCGGCAGAGAGCGGGAAGTGGGCCGGCGTGGCATTGGTCGCGCACGGGGCTTCTACCTCGGTGGTGGCAATCGGCATGGGCATCGGTGGTCTCCTTTGATGCCCAGCCTCCAATAGAGCGAACGATCGATCCAACGCATTATAGTGCTAAGATCAATCGAAATAATTGATGAATAGTGCGAGCCTTCGCGGCGTCCCGCGCGCCGCGGCGGGTTTGCCGCTCAGTAGGGGGGCTTCTTCGCGGCGCGCTGCGTCTTGGCCGCCTCGGTCCACCACGCGAGGTCGTCGGCAAAGCGCGGGAATGCCTCGCTCAGCGCCGATCCGGCCTCTCCCGTCGGCCTCCCGTCCGCATCGAGGGCGCCGCCTATGGGGCCGACGGTCAGCGTGCTCGAAATGACGACCATGCCCATCTCCGACAGCGTGCCGTGCCACAGGAAATTCGATCGCGCGCCAGCGAGGCGCCCCGCTGAGTAGCTGGCGATCGCCGCCGGGCGCCAGAACCACTCCTCGAGGAAATGGTCCGTGAGGTTTTTGAGGCCCGGCTGGTAGCCCCAATTGTATTCGCCGACGACGAACACGAACGCATCCGCTGCTTTGATCTTCTGCGCCAGCGTCTCCATCGCTGGCGGCGCCGATCCAGCCGCGTGCTCTTTGTACATGCGGTCGAGCATCGGCAGGCCGACGGCCTTGGCGTCGATCAGCTCGACGTCGTTGCCCCGCGCCTTGAGCTGCGCGACGAGGAAGTCCGCGAGGCGTATGCCCATGCGGTCGGAGCGATAGGAACCGTAAAGAACGAGGATGCGGTGGGGCATGGGCGGACCTCCGAGTGCCGGCAGCGTAGGAGGTCAAGCTCTACAGCGGCTTGATATCCTCGCGGGCTATCGATTCAATCAACGCCGAATGGCCGCGTGGTTCTCCGCGCGGGGGCTTTGTCGATCCGAACCGCGGTCAGCCCTCTGGTGCGGGTTCGCTGCGTCGCACGATATACAATCTGCTGGCGAAAGTGCATTCTGAGCCGACGGGATTTCGGTTCTGCGTTCGGGGGGACGCGTCATGTTGTTGCGCTCATTTTTGCAATTGGTTGCACTGCTACTCTTCTGTTTCGTGTTCCTTGGTATCGTAGCGCTCTTGTCGGCCAACTTCGGCTATTTGGGCGAAGACGCCCGCGTCTGGGTCTCGTGGGGCGTGGCTCAAGCGACGGAGCACCGGTCAGCGATAGAAAAAGCGTTCGCATTTATAGGTGCAATTGGCACGCTTACGATAAGTGCGTTCGGAGTCTACAAGACTTGGCATTTTGCTGAGATCAATCTGCCGATACGGCTGGAGGAGCTGACCAGCCAGTGGCATGACGCGGTGATACGCGGTCGAACGGCGACTGTGCCGGAACTCGCCTTCCTGACTTCGATCTCGCTGCCTGTGCAGCCTCGCCGAAGCCTCTTAGTTCGACTCGCGTCGCTCATCTATGATTTTGACGCCGTGGCGCTTGAGCGGTGTTCCAAGAGGCTGGTGCAATTCGAGAAACAATTGGGTGTGCTCGACAAGAGCCAGCAACATTGCAGGGCAGAAATACGCACGACCCAGCTGGAAAGGGCGTCGATCCTACGGCGCTGCAGTCCGAAGAGCGCCGACGAAGTTCTTCGTCTGTCTAAGAAGCCATTGGAAACCGATCCGCTGGATTGGGACGCGCTTGAACTATCCGCGAGGCATGCGTTTTCCCTTGGATATGATGATGAAGCGCGCAAATACCTCGAGCAACTCGCATCGGTGACGCGGAGCGCCGACGCAGTGCGACACGCACGCGCGATGCGTTTCCACGCTGAGACTCTGATCAGCAGCACACCGGCGTCTAGAAAAGTAGAGTCCGAGCGATTGGGCGCAGGCCTCGCTGCACTTAAGGCAGCGTTCGTCTTCAACCCGAAGGCAAAAAAGGAAGAGTTGGCTTGGGGATATGAACTCTTAGCACGACTCCACATTTCCACGCGGCGATATCGCATGGCGCGTGAGGCAATAGCGGAGGCGAGGCGCCACAACGGTGACAATGAAGAGTTACGAAAGCTCGACCAGCAAGCAAACCCGACGCTAAACTAGACGCGGCTTCAGATGCCCCATAGCCAAGCGACCGATCTCCCGATGACGAAGGCGACGATTGAAGCAGTTGCGGCATTGAGCGTGCTACCGGCGAGCAGCATCGACTGGGCGGCGATGTTGCCTTGCCCGGCATATCGGCCATAGCTGGGCTGATGGTGCCCAAATGAGATCAACAACAAGGCCGCCGCAGCGGCGGCGACGGACCACGCGCTGGCGCCGAACGCGCCGCAAAGGCACGCAGCTAGAATCACCGCAAACCCAAGACCACTGCGCAGTCGCGTCATGTTTTGCATTCCCGAATCAGACGCGCGCACTTTCCGAGTCAGCCTCCTTCCACTTTCGGCGGCAAGCTCCCGCGCTTGCGCACCTGAACAAACACATGAACGCGCGTTCTACGTCACGGGTTCAACAGGAGATTTTCTTCCACAGCCAACATGCGACAGCCCATAGCCGCAGCGCTTCTTAAGCGCCGACCAGCAGCAGCGCCCGGCGCTGCGGCTTGCGACGCTTGCTTCGGCCTTCCGATGCACGCGGCAGCGCCGCGGCGAGCAGGTTGCGCACGGCGAGCCATTCCATCTCCTGCTCGAAGAGCCGGTCGAGCCGCTTGCCGAGTATGTCGCTCCCCGGCGCATCTTTCTCGGCCGCAAGCGCCATGGCGCGCCGCTCGGCCAGGACGGACGCGACCGACAGCACCGCTTCGGCGCCGAGCTGATCGACGAGCACGACATCGGCATCGAATGACGCCTCCGGGTGCGCGTCGTCGACGATCGACTGCCGCGTCGCGTGCTTGCGTAGCACGTCCCATATTGGCTTGTGCGACGCCAGCCGCAGCGGCGCGCGTTCCAGCACGGTGAACGAGAGCGCAGGCGCGTCCTTCGCGGCGCGCGCGGATTTAGAGCCGGCGCGCTTCGGCACCGCATGAGCCTGGGCGAGACAGATAAGCCGCGACATGGCTCAGCCTTCCTGCTGGCCAACGGCTAGCGTCACGCGGACGTTCGTTCCAGCCCGGTTCTTCAGCGGCGGCACGTCGTCGTTGTATCGCTTGACGGCCTCTTGCGCGGCCTTGGTCGCGCTCGGACAGCGCAGGATGACCTCGCTGATTTCCGACCGCGTATGGACCGCGGCGCCGACCGTCTGGTGCACGACAGGACGCGTCACGTGGTTGCTCTTGAACTCGATGGCAATCTCGTACTTGGCCATGGCACTCACTCGTACTGCTGACTGACAATCATGTTGCGGATTCGCCCGGCGACGATGCGCGCGCCGTGTTCCGTTGGCGTCACGATGCGCACGATGACGTCGATGCCGCCGTCCGCGCTGCGCGGCAGGTCGTCGACGGATTCGATTGGAAGCCCTTGCGCGGTGATGAATTCGACTGTCGGCCAGCCATCGACTGCCTCGAACAGGCGCGAGAACTCGTCGCGATGGAAGCGGATGCCGAGCTCGCGCGGGCTGGGAGCTTCGGCGACCGCTTGCTGGCTTTTGAGAAACTGCAGGATGGCGGAGGCATCGCGCGCAACCGGCGCTTCGACCTCGAAAGCGGGCGATGAATCGGCTCCGGAGAGCCAGTTCACGACGAACCGCAACATCAACACCACCTATGCAACAGTTACGATATGGTTAACGTAAGTGCCAAAATGGCAAATTTTGCGAATTAGCTCAGCAGCATATACACCGCGACCGTGCCGGCAGGACGAAACGCGAGTCCAGGCAACGGGTTAGACTCCCGGGAAAATTTCTTGTCGCGCCTGCATGACAAAAAGAAAGGGCCGCGCGAACCTCGCGCGGCCCCTGTTCGTCGTCGCAAGTAGCTGGCTCAGCCCAGCCGCTGCTCCAGCGCGCTGAGCTCGTCGTTGAGCTGCTTCGGCAACTTCGCGCCGAAGGTGGCGAAGTGCTCGCGGATCGACGGAATCTCCGCCTTCCACCCTTCCCTGTCGACGGTCATCAGGTCCTTGAGGTCTGTTGGGTCGACCTTGCAGCCGTTGGTGTCGAGCGCACCTTCGGCAGGCAGACGCCCGATCGGCGTCTCGACCGCGCCGGCTCTGCCTTCACAGCGCTCGAAGATCCACTTCAGGACGCGGCTGTTGTCGGAATAGCCGGGCCACATGAACTTGCCGTTCTTGTTCTTGCGGAACCAGTTCACGTAGAAGATTTTCGGCATCTTGCTGCCGCCCTTCTCGCCCATGCGCAGCCAGTGGGCGAAGTAGTCGCCCATGTGGTAGCCGCAGAACGGCAGCATCGCCATCGGATCGCGGCGCAATTCGCCGACCTGGCCGGCGGCGGCAGCCGTCTTCTCCGACGCCATGATCGAGCCGAGGAACGTGCCGTGCGCCCAGTTGAGCGCCTCCATGACGAGAGGCACGGTCGAGGCGCGGCGACCGCCGAACAGGATGGCGTCGATCGGTACGCCTTTGGGGTCCTCCCACTCCGGCGCGATGACCGGGCACTGCCCGGCCGGGGCCGTGAAGCGCGAGTTGGGATGCGCGGCGGGACGCCCCGAGGTTGGCTTCCACGAGCGGCGCAGCCAGTCGACGAGGTGCTCTGGCTGCTTCGCCGTCATCCCCTCCCACCAGACATCGCCATCGTCGGTGAGCGCGACGTTTGAGAAGATGATGTTGCCGTAGAGGGTGACCATCGCGTTGAAGTTGGAATCGTTGCCCGTGCCCGGCGCCACGCCGAAGAAGCCCGTCTCCGGGTTGATCGCGTAGAGGCGGCCGTCGGGCCCGAACTTCATCCAGCAGATGTCGTCGCCGATCGTCTCCGCCTTCCAGCCGGGGATGGTCGGCACCAGCATGGCGAGGTTGGTCTTGCCGCACGCCGACGGGAACGCGGCGGCGACGAACTTGGAGCGCCCTTCCGGATTGGTGAGCTTGAGAATGAGCATATGCTCGGCCATCCAGCCCTCATCGCGCGCCTTCACCGACGCGATGCGCAGCGCGTGACACTTCTTGCCGAGCAGCGCGTTGCCGCCGTAGCCCGAGCCGTATGACCAGATCTCGCGCGTCTCGGGAAAGTGCGAGATGTACTTCGTCTTGTTGCAGGGCCAGGGAACGTCGGCGGCGGTGGGCGACGAAAGCGGTGCGCCGACCGTGTGCATGCCGCGCACGAAATCGTCCGAGTTGCCGAGTGCCTGCCATACCTTGGAGCCGACGCGCGTCATGATGTGCATGTTGGCGACGGCGTAGGCGCTGTCCGTCACCATGACGCCGATGCCGGCGATAGGCGAGCCGATTGGACCCATCGAGTAGGGCACCACGTACATCGTGCGACCGGCCATAGCCCCGTCGAAGAGCTGGGTCAGCGTCGCCTTCATCTCCACCGGATCCCGCCAATTGTTGGTCGGTCCGGCGTCGTCCTTCGATTTGGAGCAGATGTACGTCTGGTCCTCGACGCGCGCGACGTCGGCCGGGTCGGAGCGCACCAGGATGGAGTTGGGGCGCAGCTCCTCGTTGAGCCGGAGGGCCGTGCCCCCGTCGACCAGCGTCTTTACCAACGCCTGATATTCTTCGGGCGAGCCGTCGCACCAGTAGACGCTATCGGGCTTGAAAAGCGCTTTCGCCTCTTCGACGAACGCCAGGACTTTGGGGTTGCTCGTGGGAGCCCTACTGGAGCCAGCCCCAGCGTCGACCGGAGTTTGAATATTCATATAAGCGTTTCCTCGAAGCTCGATTTTGTCTGTAAGCGTTGGCTTCGCAGTCATAATTGCAATGGAACGCGCGGCAGGCAATCGCTCTCGTGCATGCGAGGGTTGCCATTGCCGAAGCCGACGGCACGGCAGCTTATGGTGCAGTGCGGCGAAAATTCTCCAGCGCCACAGGAGGATAGTACGTCCCTTCGAGCCGTCGGACCCACCATTTGGGGGCGCCGGCTTCGGCAAAGCTATAGTCATAAATCTGTGCTCGGACGAATTTGGGCGGCGCGTCGGGGAATGGGTTGCCCGAAAAGAGGGCGACGACCCGGGGACTGCCCTCGAGCAGCCGCTGCACGAGCCGCTCGATGAACCGGTGCTCGCCGATGCTTCCATAGGCGGCGAACCACAGTTGCCAGTCGAGCCGCGGCTGATAGGGGAGGTTCCAGGTGGGAGCGCGCTCCGGCGGTCCCGGCAGGAACGGCAGGACATACTCCCGCCATTCCCGGCCATCATTCGAGCCCTCGATCGCGATCGCCGGCCGCCTCGTCGTCACGGTAGCAAAGAGGCCGTAGGGGTTGACGATCAGCAGCGGCGCGATGGCCTCGCTGACCTCTCCGGCAACTGGCAGGTTGCGGTCGGCGAGCGGCGCGTAGACGTAGTTCAGCCCCACCGGCACGACGATCAGGGCGACAAGAGTGGCGAGCGCGGTCGCAAGGCGCCCGGGCGCCGGAGCATGCGCAGTGACCCGGCTGGCAACCGCGCGCGGCAACACACGCCGCACCGCCTGGTCGTCGAGCAGGAAGAGGCACAACAGCACGGTGAGCAGGTTGAACCAGTTATAGCTGCCGGTGAGCATGATCCCCGCCTGGAACGCCGCGACGAGCACCGTCGCGACCATGCGCGGCCGGCGCGGCAGGAAGATCAGCGCAACGGCAGCAAGCTCGATCAACAGCGTCAGTGCGGTGCCCGCCGCCAGCAGAAAGTGCGGAAGCTGCGCTGCGTACCAAGCCAGTGGTGAAGGCAACGGCTGCGTGAAGAAGTGATAGTCGAGCGCCGTGAGATTCCGCCACGTCGGATCGCCTGAAATGAGCTTGGCGAGCCCGGCGAGGAACAGGAAGCGGAACAGCAGCAGCCGGTAGAGCCAAACGACGATCACCGACCCGCCGGTGAGGAAGATGGCGAGAAAGCCCACCTCGGCGAGCAGCATGTCCCACTGGTAGCTCATGAGGAGCTGACCGGCGTAGATGAACGACAGATAGAGCGCGAACAGCACCACAAGCGCCGCGCGTTCGCTCTTGCCGACGATCACCAGCACCGACAGCGCGACGCCGGCCCACGCGCCGGCGAGAAGCGCGGCATCGCTTTGGTTCAGCCAGAACACCGTCGGCAGCCGCCAATAGGCGATCGGCCCCCAGCCCGCGCGCGCCGCCGCGAGATACTCGCCGAGCGGCAGTATCCCATTTTCTCCGACGAGCCCGCGGATCTGCAGCGCCAGCGACAGGAACGCGGCGAGGTAGATGATGCCGAGCCCACGCAGGAACAGCCACGAGACGAGTGCATAGCGCGGCGCCTCCAGCCTGCGCCCCCACAACGCGTACGTCAGCGTCGCCAAGAGTCCGCGGTGCGTCGACAGAAAGCGATATGCAGCTTCGCTGACCGGCGCAAAGCCCGGCACGTGGCGATAGAGCCACCACCACGCGCCGTGCCCGTCCGCGAGGCTCAACAGTTTGAACGTCGCCCCCGCTCCCGACAGCACCTCGCCGTCCGCGGCGATGAGGTGCGTTGCGCGTTCGAGCGCCTCGCGCGGGATGGCCGGAAAGTCCGCGGCCGCCTCTTGGTAGGGCCGATAGGCAACCTTCGCGCCCGTCAACGTGCGCCAATAGTCGACCCACGTGCGGCAGATGCCGCAGTCGCCGTCGTAGATGAACGTCGCTGGCGCCGAAGTCATGCCTAAAGACTACACGAAAGCAGGGCCGAGCCCTTGACGCTGCACCCGCAAAGGCCCTTATTCCACTTGTCAGCCGGCCGGACGGCCGCTGCCGGATTGCGGGCGTCTGTGGCCCATAAGAGCAACGCCGGTGGAGGAAAGTCCGGGCTCCATGGAGACACGGTGGCGGCTAACGGCCGCCGGGGGCGACCCCAGGGAAAGCGCCACAGAAAGCAAACCGCCTGGCGATGCCGGGTAAGGGTGAAAGGGTGCGGTAAGAGCGCACCGCGCCGGCGGCAACGTCGGCGGCAGGGCAAACCCCACCGGGAGCAAGACCAAATAGGGGTGGCCGGACGCGCGGCAACGCGGCGTCAGGTCCGTCTTCAGGCCCGCCACCCGGGTTGGTTGCTCGAGGCGCTCAGCAATGGGCGTCCCAGATGAATGGCCGTCGCGGAAGCGCAAGCTTCCAGACAGAACCCGGCTTACAGGCCGGCTGACAATTTCCTTCTCGGAATTAGCGGTTGCGGCGGCACGGTGAAGCCGCCGCCGCGTTGTTCTGTGCCGTAATCGCCCAGGCGCCAACGGCACATTAATTTCTGATGCTTTATCATTTGATTTTGCTTGGAAAATTTCAATCCGGCAGTAAGCAATCGCGCTTAGCCTCGCATGACGCTCAAGGAGGGTCTTCATGCGTAAGCTGCTGCTGTCATTGCTCTGCGCCACCGCCGCCATCACGGCATTCGGCGCCACCGCCGATCAGGCGGAAGCACGCGCGTACCGCTGGTATCGCGACTATGCCCCGGTCTATCCGGAGGTCTACTACGGCCCGCCCGTCGTCTACGTCGTGCCGCCGTCCTATTCCTACTATCCGCGCAAGGTCTATTCCGGCTGCTGCGGCTACGTCGTTGGCCCTGCCTACACCTACTACCCGGCGCCGGTTTACGTGCCGCGCCAGCGCTACGTGCAGCCGTACTACTACGCGCCCCGCCAGCGCCGTGGCTGCTGCTGGTAGGATCGAGCGCCTATCTCGCGTTTCCGCCTGCGACGAGCCAGTTCGGATTGAACCATCGATCCGCTGGCCCGTCGTAGGGGAGGCGGTTGATGTCCCAGTGGCGGATATACTTCGCGAATACGTCCCACACCGGCGGGCCGCCGCCGATGTAGACGACGCGCCCGGCGAACTTCGCCAGCGTCTCCTCCGGATGCATGTGTGAGCGCAGCTCCACGACAGTCATGAATTGGCGCTCGTGATCCGGCACAGCCCGCGCTGTCGTCGGCCCCGCGAGCAGCACGTGCCCGCGCGTCTTGGCGAAGAAGTTCGCGACGTCCTCTTTGTATTCCGGTCCTGGATTCCCCTCCCACGGCAGGTGTCCGTTGAGGCCGAGCTGGCCGGAAAGGCCGATGGCAATCATCGAGCGCACGTCGGGCATTCGCATCTTCGAGATCCTGTTGTTCGGCCGGGGAACGCTTGTCTCCGGCCATAGGTGTCCGCGCGCCCGAGCGCAAGCTGCGTCCTCGAGCCCACAGCAGGCGCTGCAACCCAAATCAGCCCGGGAATAACGGTTAACAAACCATTGACGTCCATCCCATCCCATGCAATCCCATATCTGCCCGACCGCACCGGGCAGGGTCCCGTGGCAGGGCGCCGTTTCGATCGAGGGCTCGAAACCTGAGCGACCGCCACGGCCCCCCGGCCGGTGCATCGGCAAAGAGCGGTGAGTGATCCGCCGGGTGCGTTGGTTTTTGAGTGGTGCGCGAGGCTGCGAAGAGGGGATGGACCGCTTTGTCTCGACATTCACAAACAAGATCGACGCCAAGGGCCGGGTCTCCATTCCCGCTTCCTTCCGCGCCGTTCTCGAGCGCGATGGCTACGCCTCAGGAGGCGCCGGCGGCATCTACTGCTACCCCGCGCTCGAAGCTCCTGCCCTCGATGCTGGCGGCGAGAGACTTGCAAAAAAGATCGATGGGCTTCTCGCGGGCCTGCCGGACTATTCGGATGAGCGCGATGAGCTCTCTGTCGCACTCTACGGCGACGTCCAGGTCCTCACGATCGATGGCGACGGCCGCATCAGCCTTCCTGAAGGGCTTCGCGCCCATGCAGGCCTCAACTCCCAGGTCACTTTTGTCGGCCTGGGTGACAAATTTCAGATGTGGAACCCGGAGCAGTTCGCCGAGCGCCGCGAGCGCGCCCGGGCAAAGGTCCACCAGACACGCAAGCTCTTCGGCGCGGGGAGCCGTCCATCCGACGAGGATGACGGCAGCGAAGGAGCACGGGGATGATGGTGCGCCGCCGGTCAGGAGACTCAACTGACGCCGGCCGTGCGCGCCACATCCCCGTGCTGCTCGCCGAGGTATTGGCGAGCCTGAAGCCGCACGACGGTGCCACCTATATCGACGCGACCTTCGGCGCCGGCGGCTACACGCGCGCCATTCTCGAAGCCGCCGACTGCAGCGTCCTCGCGCTCGATCGCGATCCTTCCGCCATACTCGCTAGCGAGCCCATCCGTCGCGAGTTCCGCGACCGCCTGACGCTCGTCGAATCACGCTTCTCCGAGCTGGGTGAGGTTGCGCGCGAGCAGGGCGTTGCGCCCGTCGACGGTGTCGTGCTCGACATCGGCGTCTCGTCTATGCAGCTCGACGAGGCCGAGCGCGGCTTCTCGTTTCAGTCCGACGGCCCGCTCGACATGCGCATGTCCTCGTCCGGCATGTCTGCGGCCGACGTCGTCAACTCCCTCGACGAGGAGCCCCTCGCCGACATCATCTACGCGCTGGGCGAGGAGCGGCGATCGCGCGCCATTGCCCGCGGCATACTCAAAGCGCGAGGTGAAGCGCCCATCGCAACGACGCGTGCCCTGGCGGAGATCGTCTCCCGTGCCGTCGGCGGCCGTCGCGGCGATCCCCAGCATCCCGCCACGCAGACCTTCCAGGCCCTGCGCATCTACGTGAACGACGAGTTGGGCGAGCTCGCCCGCGGATTGGCCGCTGCCGAGCAGGTCTTGAAGCCCGGCGGCAGGCTTGTCGTGGTTACCTTCCACTCCCTCGAGGACCGCATCGTTAAGCGCTTCTTGCAGGAGCGCGCCGGCAAGGAATCCCAGGGTTCGCGGCACTTGCCGCCCCAATCCGTAAAATTGCAGCTACCCAGTTTTGAGATTGTTAACCCGCGTCCGTTAACTCCTTCGAAAGAAGAACTCGAGGTAAACCCGCGCGCCAGATCGGCACGCTTGCGGGCCGCGGTGCGCACTGAGGCGGCACCCTGGCCGTTCGATGAAGATCAGCTCGGGGTGCCGCGCATCACGGGCTAGGCAACGTAGAGGAGGCACGATGCGCATCGTCATTCTCGCCGCTCTGATGTTGACCCTCGCCAGCGCTTTCGTCCTCTACTCCAGCAACTACGACACCCGGCAGCTCGAGATGCACGTCTCAGAGCAGGAGCGCGCCATCGAGAAGGCGCGCGGCGACATTGCTGTGCTCAAGGCCGAGCGCGCTCACCTCGCACGTCCCGAGCGCATCGAGCCGCTGGCCCGCTCTTTGGGGCTCGGCCCCGCCTCCGACAAGCAGCTTGCCGCGACCCCCGACGAGGCACTCGCCCGCGTGACCGCAGCCGGCACCCATTCGTCGCCGAAGGGGAACTGAGTGTTGGAGCAGCCGACCGACAGCATCAGCACGGACACGGGCGAGGGCGAGGAGCCTGTCGTCCTGCCGCGCCCCGCCAACGGTCCCTTGCGCACGCTCATCGCCACGGCAGCGATGGCGATCTTTTTCATGGCCATCGGCGCTCAGCTCGTCCGCCTCGCCCTGATGGGGCTCGGCGACAGCTCGATCTCCGTCAGCGAGACGCTGGCGCAAAGCTTTGCCCGCCCCGACATCGTCGACCGCAACGGCCGCCTGCTCGCCACCGACGTCGAAGCCTACTCCCTGTTCGCCGACCCCGCGCGTGTCATCGACCGCGACGAGGTGGTCGAGAAGCTTGGGCTTGTCTTCACCGACCTAGATCGCGCCGCGCTGCGCAACGATCTTTCCGACCGCAATCGCCGCTTCGTCTGGGTGCGCCGCGGGCTTTCTCCCCGCACAGCGCAGTCGGTGCACGACCTCGGTCTGCCGGGATTGGACTTCCGCCGTGAGCTGCGCCGCGCATACCCGGGCGGTCGGCTCGCCGGCCACCTCATCGGCTACGTCAACATCGACAACAAGGGCGTCGCCGGCATCGAACGCTACGTCGACGAGGTTGTCGGCGTCGAATCCGTGCAGGGCGCAACGCTCGCCGAGCGCCCGCCCGTTCGCCTGTCGATCGATATCGGCGTGCAGCACGCGGTAGAGGCCGAGCTTGCCGACGCCGTCAAGCGTTTCGAGGCCAAAGGCGCCGCCGGCATCGTTCTCGACGTCAACACGGGTGAGGTCATGGCCTCGGCGTCGCTGCCGGCCGTCGACCCGGCGCGTCCGGGCACCAGCCTTGACGCCGGCAACCTCGACAAGGTCGCCGGCGCGACCTTCGAGCTCGGCTCGGTATTCAAGACGTTGACGATTGCCATGGCGCTCGACGACGGGCTCGCGACGCCCGACCGAGTCATCGACGTCCGCAAGGAGCTCACCGCCGGGCGCTTCACCATCAAGGACCTGCATCCGCTGCGCCGCCCGCTTAGCGTGGCGGAGATATTCCTCCACTCCTCCAACGTCGGCTCCGCCATGCTGGCGACCGAGGCCGGCACCGAGCGCTTCCGCGACTTTCTGCGCCGGATGCGAGTGACCGAGCCGATGCGCACCGAGGCCGGCCCCGTTGCGCCGCCGCAGTTGCCGCAGCGCTGGGGGGATGTCGAGACCATGACCATCGCCTACGGGCACGGCATCGCCGTCGCCCCGCTGCAATTCGCTGCTGCCGCGGCAAGCGTCGTCAACGGCGGCCGCAAGGTGATGCCGACGTTCGTCAAGCGGCCCGAGGATTCCGGCATTGCAGACGTCCCGCTCCTCAACGCCATCACCGGCGACCAGATGCGGGCGCTGTTGCGGCGCAACGTCGCCGAGCGGGCCGGAACTGGCAAGCGCGCCGAGGTGTCCGGCTACGAGGTGGGCGGCAAGACCGGGACGGCCGAGATGCCGGGCGTCGGCGGCTACCGCGAGAAAGCCGTCATTTCCTCGTTTCTGGCCGCCTTCCCGATGTCGAGCCCGCGCTATCTGGTGTTTGTGCTCCTATTCGAGCCGAAGGGTACCGACGAGTCCGGGGGCGAGGTTCTGGCTTCGCGAAACGCCGCCCCGACTGCCGGTCGCGTGATCTCGCGCATCGGGCCGCTGCTTGGCCTGCTGCCGACGCAGGCTGCCGCATCGGGAGCCTCGAGCGTAGCGTTTGACGGCTCTCCCGGTGCAAAATATGAGACAAGGTGAGGAGCGCTCACCGAGGCGACAGTCGAGGCGTTGAGTTCCACAACACCAGGAGCACCATGCTTCTCTCCTCGCTCATCGGAGCCGACGCCATCGTTCCGGCCGGCGCCGCGAATATTGAGGTCGCAGGCCTCGCTTCCGACAGCCGCAACGTGCGTCCGGGCTATGTCTTCGCCGCACTTCCCGGCAGCAAGGCCGATGGCGCGCGCTTCATTGCCGATGCCGTATCCAAGGGAGCCGTCGCCATCCTCACGGCACTCGATGCCGAGGTGACGGGTGCCGGCGACATCCCCGTGGTCCGCTCGACGGAGCCGCGCCGCGCCCTGGCATTGATGGCTGCGCGCTTCTTTGGGCTGCTGCAGCCCGAGACGGTCGTCGCCGTCACCGGCACCAGCGGCAAGACCTCGGTCGCCGACTTCACGCGCCAGATATACGCCGCGCTCGGCCACAAGGCGGCCTCGCTCGGCACCATCGGCGTGATCAAGAGCGACAGCGCCGTCTACGGCTCGCTGACGACGCCCGACCCGGTCTCCCTGCACAAGACCCTGGCCGAGCTTGCCGCCGAGGGCATCACCCATCTCGCCTTCGAGGCATCTTCGCACGGGCTCGACCAGCATCGCCTCGACGGCGTGCGCATCAAGGCGGCCGCCTTCACCAATCTTGGCCGCGATCATCTCGACTACCACCCGACGGTCGCGGAGTATCTCACCGCCAAGCTGCGCCTCTTCACCGAATTGTTGCCGGAGGACGGAACGGCTGTCGTCAATGCCGACGCTGAGGGCAGTGATCGCGCCATCGCCGCGGCCGAGGAGGCCGGTCGTCGCGTCTTCACCGTCGGTCGCTCAGGCACCGGCCTCAAGCTCGAACGTCTGGTGCGCGAAGGTTTTGCGCAGCGCATGTCGGTCGCGCACGAAGGACGGGTGTATGATGTCCGCTTGCCGCTGCTCGGCGACTATCAAGCTGCGAATGCGCTCGTCGCTGCGGGCCTTGCCATCGCCACGGGCGAGCTGGCCGGTCACGTGCTCCCCGCGCTCCAGGGATTGAAGGGCGTCAAGGGACGGCTCGAGATCATCGGCGAGGCGCGCGGCGGTCTCGTCGTCGTCGATTACGCGCATAAGCCGGAAGCGCTCGCCGCGGTGCTCGACGCGCTGCGTCCGTTCGCGACCGGCAAGCTCATTTGTGTCATGGGCTGCGGCGGAGACCGCGACAAGGGTAAGCGCCCGATCATGGGCGCTATCGCGATTGAGAAGGCGGACGTCGTCATCGTCACCGACGACAATCCGCGCACCGAGAAGCCGGAGGCGATCCGCGCCGAGATCCTCGCGGCCGCGCCCGGTGCCATCGAGATCGGCGACCGAGCCGAGGCTATCGCCGCCGGTATTGCCATGCTGGGTGAGGGCGACGTCGTCGTCATTGCCGGCAAGGGCCACGAGACCGGACAGATCGTCGGCAACAAGGTGTTGCCGTTCTCGGACCATGACGAGGTCCGCAAAGCACTGGAGCGCGTCTGACCAATGACCGCGGCACTCTGGACCTGGGACAACCTTGTGCCGGCTGCCCTCGGCGTGGCCGACGGCACGCCGATGGTCCCTATCACCGGCTTCTCCATCGACACGCGCTCGCTTCAGCCGGGTGAGGTGTTCGTCGCCATCCGCGACGTGCGCGATGGCCATGATTTCGTGCTCGAAGCTTTCCGCAAGGGCGCTGCCGCCGCGCTGGTGTCGGTCGAATACAAGCGCCGCGACGGCGACGGGGCCTTGCTGCGCGTCACCGAGCCCCTCCAGGGCCTGCGCGACATTGCAGCCGCCGCTCGCCGTCGCACCGAGGCCCGCATCGTCGCCGTCACTGGCAGCGTCGGCAAGACCGGCACTAAGGAAGCCCTGCGCGCCTGCCTCTCGCGCTTGGGTCCGACGCACGCAGCCGAGAAGTCATTCAACAATCACTGGGGCGTGCCGCTGACGCTGGCCCGCATGCCGTCCGGCGTACGCTTTGGCGTGTTCGAGATCGGCATGAACCACGCCGGAGAGATCACGCCGCTGACGGCGCTCGTGCGCCCGCACGTCGCCATCGTCACCACGGTCGAGCCGGTGCATCTGGAGTTCTTCGGCACCACCGAGAAGATCGCCGAGGCGAAGGCCGAGATATTCTCCGGGTTGGAGCCGGGCGGCGTCGCCGTCATCAACCGCGACAATCAACACTTCGACCTGCTGACCCAGCGAGCGAAAGAGCATGGCGCCCGCGTCGTCTCCTTCGGCCGCCATGAAAACGCCGACGTCCGCCCCGAAGTGTTCGTCCTCGATGCCGAGGGAACCGACATCGCCGTCCGTCTCGGCGGACGGAATATCTCCTACCGCGTCGGCGCTCCGGGGGCGCACATTGCGCAGAATTCTCTTGCCGTTATCGCTGCCCTCGACGCGCTCGGTGTCGATGTCGAGAAGGCGGCCTTGGCGCTCGCCGATCAGCACGCTCCCAAGGGGCGCGGCGAGCGGCGCGAGGTCGCCGTTCCAGGCGGCTCAATTCTTGTCATCGACGAAAGCTACAACGCCAACCCGGCCTCGATGCGCTCCGCGCTCGCCGCCATGGCGACGGTCCCTCGGGCGCGTTTTCCCCGTCGGATCGCGGTGTTGGGCGACATGCTGGAGCTCGGCGAGAACTCGGGCGCCCTGCATGCTGCGCTCAATGAACCGGTTGACGCAGCCGAGGTCGATCTGGTCTTTGCCAGTGGCGAGAACATGCGGCAGCTTTTCGAAGCGTTGCCGTCTGGGCGCCGCGGGGCTTGGGCGCCGACGTCGGATGGGATCGCCGGGGCACTGGGGGATACGGTTCGCGCTGGTGACGTGGTGATGGTGAAGGGATCGCTCGGCTCACGCATGGCGCCGCTCGTCGACGCACTGCTGTCCAGGGGTGAGCAACAGGCGCGGGCCTCGGCCGGCCAGTGAGATATGGCTTAGAGCCGTTCGGAGAGTTGGATGCTTTATGAGCTCGTGAACTTCAGCGACCAGATCGGGGTCCTGAATGTCTTCAAGTACATCACGTTCCGTACCGGTGGGGCGATCTTCACCGCGCTCCTCTTCGTCATGCTGTTCGGCCCAGGCATCATCGACCTTCTGCGCGTCAAGCAGGGCAAAGGCCAGCCCATTCGCGACGATGGCCCGAAATCGCACCTGTCGAAGGTCGGCACGCCGACCATGGGCGGCCTCATGATCCTCGCCGGCGTCACCGTAGCGACGCTGCTGTGGGCGAACCTGCAGAACCCCTACATCTGGATCGTGCTCGGCGTGACTCTCGGCTATGGCGCCATCGGCTTCTATGACGATTACCTGAAGGTCAAGCGCCGCACCTCCTCCGGCTTCTCGAGCCGCATGCGCCTCGGCCTCGAGATTTTGATAGCCGCCGTCGCCACCGCCTTCGTCATGTATCTGGGGCCGCCCGAGATCAGCCAGGTGCTCACCTTGCCGTTCTTCAAGAACCTGGTGATCGAGATGGGGCCGTTCTTCGTAATCGTCGGTGTCTTCATCATCGCCGGCGCCGGCAATGCCGTGAACCTGACCGACGGCCTCGACGGCCTCGCCATCGTGCCGGTGATGATCGCCGCCGCCACCTTCGGGCTCATCGCCTATCTGATCGGCAACGCCAAGTTCGCCTCCTACCTGCAGATCCACTACGTCGCCGGCACCGGCGAGTTGGCCGTCATTTGCGGCGCCCTCATCGGCGCCGGCCTCGGCTTCCTCTGGTTCAATGCCCCGCCTGCCATGATCTTCATGGGCGACACGGGGTCGCTCGCTCTCGGCGGCGCGCTCGGCGCCATCGCGGTTGCGACCAAGCACGAGATCGTGCTCGGCATCGTCGGCGGCCTTTTCGTGCTCGAGACGCTCTCCGTCATTATCCAGGTCGCCTCCTACAAGATGACGGGTAAGCGCGTGTTCCGAATGGCCCCGTTGCACCATCACTACGAGCAGCAGGGCTGGCAGGAATCGACCGTCGTGGTGCGCTTCTGGATCATCTCGGTGATCCTTGCGC
>JAEXXM010000025.1 GCA_023405815.1 Pseudomonadota bacterium
GCCACTCTGTATTGCTACAGCGTTCGACTTGCATGTGTTAGGCCTGCCGCCAGCGTTCGTTCTGAGCCAGGATCAAACTCTCAGATTGAAAGATTTGATACTGGTTTGTCTTGAAGATTTAACTTCAAGGATCTGCGTAACGGGCACCTTCACACTCAACGCGCCAACATCGGGGTTGCCCCTTCTGCAGCACGTTTGGTGATGGCTTTGAAACGCAGTATCGCCAGAGTTCTTTTTGATCCGACACATCACTTGCGTGACGCTTGGATCCGCCAGGACTCCGCCGCCTGCGTTTCCCTTCCTTCAAATTCAATTGTCAAAGAGCAACCCAGCGACACGCATCCTTGAGCCGGCCAAACTTAGCAGGCTCCGAAGACGACGAGGCCTCCACCGGCAAATCCCCGGTTGAGAACCACGAGGTGTCGTGAGACGATTTGGGCGGCGAAGCATCGCGTGCCCCGCCCAGCCGTTGAATTAATACCAACGCGTTAGCGTTGTCAACTCCCCGGCTGAAAATCCCGAAGTCATCACACCGGTCACATCCGCCATCCGAGGGCTTGCGCCGCTCTTCTGTCCGGCCCGACCGGCGTGTCGTCGTCGGGACGGCGTGTATCTATGACCGTTGTTCGCATCTTGCAAGCCCCTTTTTTGAAATTTTTGCATCGCCCCCAAAACAGGGGATTATTAACCAATTGCCCGGGTGCACCGCCATCAGGACGCCGGCTTTATGCGTCCCGATCGCGCGGTTCGTTGCGTCTCTGCGGGTGAATTCGACGGCGCACGCATCGCGTTTGCTGTATCCTCGATCGGCTTGCGTCGCTCGAGCACCGACTGCCGGGATGGCGCGATAAGAGCCGCGCGCGGTGAGCGCCGCGGCTATTCGCACTGGGGGAAGGTTCAAGGGCTCGTGGTCGACCGGCGCCGCTACTCTCCGCACGGACGCTTTGCAGCGCCCTCAGCCGCGAAGCGGGAAAACGGGCTGCCGCAGCTCTACCGCGGCCGCGCGGCGAGCTCCTTCAAGGACCTCTACGAGACCGATCATGCCGAGAGCCGCCAGGGCGGCCGTTTCCGCTGGCTCGTCAGCACCTGTCTCGCCGGCACCGTGGGCGCCATCTCCATTCTGGTCGTCATCTACGGCTCGGCCGACCAGCGCGAGAGCCGCGGCGGCTTCCTGCCTGGCCTGACCGAGCTCGGCGAGGCGAACCTCGCCGGACGCGACATCCCCTACGTGCGAAACAGCGAAGGGCTCAAATGGGCGGCGCCCAAGAGCGATCGCCTCAAGATCACCAGCGGCGCCGTCACCGTGCGCTATCTCGTCAACGAGTCGGTGAAGCAGCGGCGCCTGGGTCGTGAGTACATCCACGCCAAGCCCTACGCCCGTATCGTCGCGCGCCTGGCGCCCGTGCCGCCCGACTATCAGGGCAAAGTCCCACCCTTCAACCCGCTGAGCCTCTACGCCACGCAGACCGTCAACCCGGGCGAGGACAGCGAGTCCGAGACCACCGATCAGGGCAACGTCAGCGTCAACATCATCGAGCTTCTGGGCGGCATCCTCCCCGACGAGGACCAGCAGGAGCTGGACGACACCGAGGTCGCTCTGCATGTCGAGGCCGCGCGCGAAGCGGAGACCGAGGCCGAGCTCATCCGTGCCGGCGCCGAAGCCGAGGCGAGCCGCGCGGCCGGCGAGGAGTTGCCGCTCGGCGCCGAGGACGCCACCCCAAACACCACCGTTCTCGTGAAACCGGCACAGGAGGACGAGGACACCCTCGCCGACCTCGAAGGCCGCGAGACTCAGGTCGTGCGCGTCGGCGAGGGCGACACTCTGCGCAAGATTCTGGGCCGCGTTGGCGCCGACAGCTGGCAGGTGCGCGGCATGATCGAGGCCGCACGCAACATCTTCCCCGAGGCGAGCCTCGTCCCCGGCCAGGAAGTTCGCATCACGCTCGTGCCTTCGCTCACCCGGCGCGACAAGAAGGAGCCCGCACGCTTCTCGATTTTCTCCGACGGCCACGACCATCTCGTCACCGTGACGCGCAACGCCGCCGGCGAGTTCGTCGCCAGCAAGGCCCCGACGTTCGGCGAGGAAATCGCCAACGCCGCGCTCGACGACAACGACCGCGCCTCGACGTCTAGCGTCTATGCCAGCGTATTTTACGCCGGGCTCCTGCAGCATTTGCCCGAGGACGTCATTACCAAGGTGATGAAGGTCCACGCCTCGCAGACCGACTTCCGCCGCCGCCTTCGGCCGGGTGATGCTGTCGAGTTTTTCTTCGACATGAAGGATGATGCGAAGGCTGATAGTCCGCCCGGGGAGTTGCTCTACACGTCCATCACCAGTGGCGGCGAAACCTATCGATTCTACCGCTTCCGTACCCCCGACGGCGTCGTCGACTACTACGACGACAAGGGCAACAACTCGAAGCAGTTCCTAATGCGCCGACCGGTGCGCGGCGACGTCCGTCTCGCCTCAGGCTTCGGTATGCGCTTCCATCCGCTACTAAACGAGCGCCGCATGCACACCGGCGTCGACTGGGCGACCTCGCCCGGCACGCCCATCCTCGCCGCCGGCTCAGGCGTGATCGAGGAGGCCGGCCGCAAGGGCCAGTACGGCAACTACGTGCGCATCCGGCATCCCAACGGCTATCACACCGCCTACGGCCACATGCTGCGCTTCAGGAAGGGCATCGTTTCCGGCGCCAAGGTGCGCCAGGGCGAGATCATCGGCTACGTCGGATCGACCGGCCTCGCCTCGGGCCCGCACCTTCACTACGAGGTGCTGATCAACTCGCGCTTCGTCGACCCGCTCGCCATTCAGGTGCCGCGCGAGCGCGAGCTTTCCGGTCGGCAGCTCGCCGAGTTCCAGAAGGAGCGCCAGCGCATCGACGATCTGCGCCACCTCGCGCCCGTCATGACCGCCAGCAAGTAACCCGCACCGCCCGCCACCCGCTCCAGCGTCCCGGGAGAGCAGGCAGCCCTCAACGCTCGACGCGCTCTCAACTGTCATTCTCGGCTTCATGCCGAGGACCCACGTTGACTGGCCCGCCTTGTCATCCCGGCACTTGTTGCCGGGATCCAGCCGACGGCCGGAACTTGAACTTGCGGATAGATGGATCCCGGGAACGAGCCCCGGGATGACGGAAAGAAAACGGCGCCCGGAGGTCCATCCGGGCGCCCTATTGTTCCTGAGATCGCCGTGGCTTACGCCGCCGCCTTCACAGGCTCCCCGTTGAGCACCAGATCGCCGTCACGCACGCCGATCTTCACCGTGTCGCCGTCCTTGATGCGCCCGGCGAGGATCTGCTCGGCGAGCGGGTCCTGCACGTGCCGCTGGATGACGCGCTTCAACGGACGCGCGCCGTACGCCGGATCATAGCCCCGGTTCGCGAGCCATGTGCGCGCAGCATCATCGAGATCGACCTTGATCTTGCGATCGGCAAGCAACTTGTCGAGGCGCCGCATCTGGATGTCGACGATCTTGCCCATCTCCGACCGCTGCAGGCGGTGGAACAGGATGATGTCGTCGAGACGGTTGAGGAACTCCGGCCGGAACTTCTGCCGCACCTCGCCCATCACCAAGTCGCGCACGAGATTCGTGTCCTCGCCTTCCTTCTGGTTGACGAGATACTCCGCACCGCTGTTAGACGTGAGGATGATGATGGTGTTGCGGAAGTCGACCGTGCGGCCCTGGCCATCGGTCAGGCGCCCGTCGTCGAGCACCTGCAGGAGCACGTTGAACACGTCCGGGTGCGCCTTCTCGATCTCGTCGAACAGGATCACCTGGTAGGGGCGCCGGCGCACCGCCTCGGTGAGCGAGCCGCCCTCCTCGTAGCCGACATAGCCCGGAGGCGCACCGATGAGGCGTGCCACCGAGTGCTTCTCCATGTACTCGGACATGTCGATGCGCTGCATCGCGTTCTCGTCGTCGAACAGGAAGGCGGCGAGCGCCTTCGACAGCTCGGTCTTGCCGACGCCCGTAGGGCCGAGGAACATGAACGAGCCGATCGGCCGGTTCGGGTCCTGAAGCCCGGCGCGCGCACGCCGCACGGCCTTGGAGACGGCATCCACCGCCTCGCGCTGGCCGACGACGCGCTTAGCGAGCGCATCCTCCATCTTCAGTAGCTTCTCGCGCTCGCCCTCGAGCATGCGGTCGACCGGGATGCCCGTCCAGCGCGACACGACCGCCGCGATCTGGTCCGGCGTCACCGCCTCCTCGACCATGCCGCCCTTGGCCTCCTCGGCCTCGAGCTTCAGGAGCTTCTTCTCAAGCTCCGGGATTTTGCCATAGGCGAGCTCGCCGGCACGCTGCAGGTCGCCCCGCCGCTGCGCCTTCTCGAGCTCCGTACGCGCGTGGTCGAGCTCCTCCTTGAGCTTCTGCGCGCTGCCAAGCTTCTCCTTCTCGGCCTCCCAGTTCTGGGTGAGGATCTTGCTCTCCTCCTCGAGGTCGGCGATCTCCTTCTCGAGCTTTACGAGCCGGTCCTTGGAAGCCGCATCGCTTTCCTTCCGCAGCGCCTCGCGCTCGATCTTGAGCTGCATCAGCTCGCGGTCGATGCGGTCCAGCTCTTCGGGCTTGGAATCGATCTGCATCTTGAGGCGCGATGCCGCCTCGTCGACGAGGTCGATTGCCTTGTCGGGCAGGAATCGGTCGGTGATGTAGCGGTTCGACAGCGTCGCCGCCGCGACAAGCGCGGAGTCGGTGATGCGCACGCCGTGGTGCAGCTCGTACTTCTCCTTGAGGCCGCGCAGGATGGAGATGGTGTCCTCCACCGTCGGCTCTTCGACGAACACCGGCTGGAAGCGCCGCGCCAGCGCCGCGTCCTTCTCGATATGCTTGCGGTATTCATCGAGCGTCGTCGCGCCGACGCAGTGCAATTCGCCGCGTGCGAGAGCCGGCTTCAGGAGGTTGCCGGCATCCATCGAGCCTTCGGTCTTGCCCGCGCCGACGATCGTATGCAGCTCGTCGATGAACAGGATGATGCGGCCGCCCTCGGCCTGCACCTCGCCCAGCACGGCTTTCAGACGCTCCTCGAACTCGCCGCGATACTTCGCGCCGGCGATGAGCGCACCCATGTCGAGCGCCAGCAGCTTCTTGTCCTTGAGGCTGTCTGGCACGTCGCCCTTGACGATGCGCTGCGCCAGGCCTTCGGCAATGGCCGTCTTGCCGACGCCCGGCTCGCCGATCAGCACCGGGTTGTTCTTCGTGCGCCGCGACAACACCTGGATGGTGCGACGGATCTCCTCGTCGCGGCCGATGACCGGATCGATCTTGCCCGCTGCGGCGGCCTCGGTGAGGTCGCGCGCATAGCGCTTCAACGCATCATAGCCCTGCTCCGCCGACGCGGTATCGGCGGTACGGCCCTTGCGCAATTCGTTGATGGCGGTGTTGAGGCCCTGCGGCGTAACCCCCGCGTCAGCGAGGATCTTTGCAGCGTCGGTGCCCTTCTCGAGCGCCAGCGCCAGGAGAAGCCGCTCGGCCGTCACGTACTTGTCGCCCGCCTTCTCGGCAATCTTCTCCGCCGCATCGAAGACGCGAGCGAGCTCGGACGCCATGTAAAGCTGACCCGCGCCGCCGCCCGACACCTTCGGCCGCTTGGCAAGCTGCGCCTCGACGGCATGGAGCGCGGCCTTCGGATCGCCGCCCGCCTTGCGGATGAGACCCGCGGCGAGACCCTCGTTGTCGTCGAGCAGCACCTTCAGGAGATGGTCGGGCGAAAACTGTTGGTGGCCTTCGCGCAGGGCGAGGTTCTGCGCGGCCTGGACGAATCCGCGAGCGCGGTCCGTAAACATTTCAAAGTTCATGAAGTCCCTCCTCAGCGCGCCTATCCGCCCAGATGGCACGGGCCGGCACCTTCCACGTCAGGAATTGATGGCGGTCCCGCCGACCCACCGTGCGGCAGCATCATCCGGAAACCTTTCCAACACGTGATATAGTGTGGTCGAAACCGGACAAAAGAGGCCTATGCCGGTCCCCTCCAACCTTCTTTGAGTTGCATCAACGATGGCATCCGCGACCGGACCCAGCGTCCGCGGCCTGTACCGCTACCCCGTCAAAGGACTTTCGCCGGAGGCGCTCGATCGTCTGCCCCTGAAGGCCGGCGGCACGGCACCGTTCGATCGTGCCTACGCCATCGAGAATGGACCCGGGCGCTTCGACCCCGAGCATCCCTCGCACTTGCCGAAGATCCATTTCCTCATGCTGATGCGCAACGAGCGGCTCGCGACGCTTCAGACGCGGTTCGACGACGAGAGCGAGACGCTGACGGTATTCCGCGCCGGCAAGCAGGTTGCCCGCGGCGACCTGCGCACCCCGATCGGCCGCAAGATGATCGAGCAGTTCTTCGCCGCCTACATGCAGGAGGAGCTGCGCGGCGCCCCGCGCATCGTATCCGCACCGGGGCACTCCTTCTCCGACGTTGCAGCGAAGTGCTTGCACATCGTCAGCCTCGCCTCCCTGCGCGAGCTGGAGCGCGCCGCCGGCCGCACCCTCAGCCCGCTGCGCTTTCGCCCCAACGTGGTGATCGACGGCGGCGAGCCCTGGGCAGAGTTTGAATGGAAGGGGAAGCCGCTCCAGATCGGCAGCGTGAAGCTGGAGTTCATCAAGCGCACCGAGCGCTGCGCCGCGACCGACGTCGACCCGGACACCGGCAAGCGCGACATGGCCATCCCAGCAGCACTGAAGCGCGCCTTTGGCCATACCGACTTCGGCGTCTACGCGCGCGTTGTCTCCGACGGCGAGATCGCCGTCGGCGATGCCGTTACGGCGTAGCGCCATCCTCTGCGCTCGGGCTCGGGTTGAATTATCTCGAACGCCGAAAGTGGCTGAATTGAAAGTGCTGCTCACTCCCAACCGGCGTCAAGTGCATGTGATTGCGGCATTCGACGAGCTCGAACGACGGTCCCAGCATGCGCGCGAGCGAGGCCGCGTCGTGCCGCATCGTCGGCAGCCCGCTGCACCGCTCCGGCCCGTCCAGAGCAAAGGTCCCGATGATGACATGGCCGCCCGTGGACACGGCTCTTGAGACCCGCTCGCTGTAGGCAACGCGATCCTTCTCCTCGGTCAAAAAATGGAACGTCGCGCGGTCGTGCCACACGTCGTAGGTCTGAGTTGGCTCCCAGGTCGTGACATCGGCGACGATCCATCGCACTTTGGAACCTTGAGCACCGAGTCTCGCCTTTGCTCTTGCGAGCGCCTCTTGGGAGAGATCGAGAACTGTGACGGCCTCAAACCCTTCACGGACGAGCCCATCGACCAGCCGCGACGCCCCACCGCCGATATCGACGATTGAGCCATTGGCCCCCACACCCGTTGCGCGAATGAGGTCGAGGGAGATGGCCGGACTCTCCTCGAACCAGCTCACACCGGATTCGCCCTTGATTCGGTAGGCGTTGTCCCAATGGGTCTGTAGATCGGACTCACTCACGACTCTTTCCTTCCGGCATCCAATGCATGCGCGCAAGAACGGGCGGCCGACGAGGCTATGGTCGCTGCCATTGCACCGACGCCTCGCCGTTTTGGCGTCACCGAGCCACGAGCGTTATTTGGTTGGTCGGGCAGGGGCTGGGGATCAGCTGTCCTGCAGCTTCATGACTTGCGACATGCACCGCGACGACCGCGCACAGGCTCTCGGCGGGGTCGTCGATCCGGTCACGTAGATGTCGAGCTTAAACCTCGCCGCCCTGCGGCAGGCTCACCGCAGGGAACGCCGCGGGCGCAAGACAAAGGCAGCCTACTCGCGGTCGGCTTCGTCTGTGGCAGCCGCAGTGCCGTTCACCTCGCCGCCGTTGCCCTCGCGGCGCGGACGCCGAACCGGCCGGCGCAGGAACTCGGGCTGCTCATGTTGCTGCTGCGGGAAGCGGTCACGCCGTTGGAACTGCTGTCCCTCGGTCGCCGGCTGCTGACCGCCGGCCTCGACCGCCTCCGGATTGCGATGCCGCGGCTGGCCGCCGGCCTGCTGCTCGCCGCCGCCGTACTCGCGATCGCGACGCTCGCCGCGGTCACCGCGATCTCCACGATCGTGGCGGTTTCGGTCGTGACGGTCCCGATCGCGGAACCGGTTCTGGTCATGGCGCTGGCCGTCGAAACGCTGGCCTTCCATGCGCGGCTGATCGTTATGGCGCATCTGCGGCGGCTGCATCTGGCCGGAATGCTGCCCGTGGAACGACGGCTGCATTTCGCCGTCGTCACCCTCGTCATCCCCGAATTCGTCGCCGTCCACGTCGTTGAAGGGACGATTCCGCGGCATGCCGCCGTTCATGTCCGGTCCGCCCTGGCTCATCTGCTGATCGCGGAAGGCCATGATGATGCGGTTGTAGTGCTCGGCGTGCTGCAGGTAGTTCTCGGCGAGAACCGGGTCGCCTGACGATGCGGCATCGCGTGCCAGCGACATGTACTTCTCAGCGATATGCGACGGAGTTCCGCGGATTTTGACGTCCGGCCCCGTGCTTTCGAAGCTGCGCGTCAACGGGCTCTGGCCCTTGCGGTTGCGTCCGCGACCACGGCGGTTCTGCTGTCCTTGCCTCATTGGCTCCGTTCTCAGTCGTGAAAAAATGTAAGGCGTCGCGCCTCGTCGTCAGCGTCGTTCAATCGCTATTGCCCAAGAGAGGCGCTGAAACCGCAGTTCTCTGGCCAGTTTCTGGCGGGCGCCCACGCGCGCGCGTTATGACCCAATCTCGTGACGCTCAACCCGTAGTCGCTACTTCCGATCGGAAAGGGGCGCTGCACGCCAAACGGCTAGCGATGCCGTTTCTGCGGAAGCAACAGGGCCCGCATTAGCGTATCCCCGTGCTGGTGTCCCAAGCTCGTGCAGCCGTCAGGCTCCAACACTGAAGCGCGCCACACGTTCAATCGGCTTCGCCCAGACTAGCGCGGAACGGGCACAAATCAAACCCTTTCTTTGCGACCAATTATAACTGTAGCCGCAACGCCACACAGCGTGTGTGGCCACCAAGGTCGGAATGCCGGCTCAGTTCTGCCTTGCGTGTCTTAACGAACGCTTGCTGCAACAGGTCTGCCACAGCACCCGCCTGCCCTGCCCCGACTTCAAGAACGACCCATCCCGCGAGAACCTGGTCGAGGCCGGCAGCGATCCTACGATAGATGTCGAGACCGTCGGCCCCTCCGTCAAGAGCAGCACGCGGATCATAATCGCGAACTTCCCGCTGAAGGCCGGCAATCTCTCCACTTGGTATATAGGGAGGATTGCTGACGACGAGATTGAAGGGTCCCGCAACGCCATCGAGCACATCGCGAAGCTCGAATGTCGCTTTGTCGGCGACGCCTAGCGCTTTTGCGTTCGCCGCCGCCGTCGCGAGGGCCTCAGGGCTGATGTCGGTGCCGAGCCCCCTCGCCCGCGGCAATTCCGCGAGCAGCGTCAACAGCAGGCAACCCGTCCCCGTCCCGATGTCGAGAATACGGACCGGCTTGTCCTGCCACCCCTCGCGCCTTGCGATGGCCAGCACGGTCTCGATCAGAGTCTCGCTATCGGGCCGCGGATCGAGCGTAGCCGGCGAGAGCGCGAAGCGGCGCCCGTAGAACTCCCGCTCGCCGAGGATGCGCGACACCGGCTCGTGCGCTTCCCGCCTGTCGAGCATCCCCGCCAGCCGTGCACGCTCGGTTTCCGACAGTGCGCGCTCGGGATGGGCGATGATATCCGCCGAGGTGCACCCCGAAGCCGCTGCCAGCAGCAGCCGCGCGTCGCGCCCCGCATCCTCGATGCCCGCCGCGGCTAGGGTGCGCTGCGCCGCGCGCGCAGCCTCGCCGAGCGTCCCCGGCACGTCAGCCGCCATTGCTGGCCATCTCGGCGAGCTGGCTCGCCTGGTAATCCGTCGTCAGCGCATCGATCAGCTCGTCGAGGCCCGAGCCGTCGAGCACCGACTCGAGCTTGTGCAGGGTGAGATTGATGCGGTGGTCGGTCACCCGCCCCTGCGGGAAATTGTAGGTGCGGATGCGCTGCGAGCGGTCGCCCGAACCGACCTGCCCCTTGCGCGCCGCCGAGCGCGCCGCATCTGCCCGCTCCCGCTCCATCTCATAGACGCGCGAGCGCAGCACCTGCATGGCAAGGCGCCGGTTCTGGTGCTGCGACTTCTCCGCCGAGACGACGACGATGCCCGTCGGGATGTGCGTCATGCGCACCGCCGAATCCGTCTTGTTGACGTGCTGGCCACCCGCGCCGCCCGCACGCATAGTATCGATTCGGATGTCTTCAGGCCTGATGTCGACGTCGATCTCCTCGGCCTCGGGCAGCACGGCGACGGTCGCCGCCGAGGTATGGATGCGGCCCCCGGTCTCTGTCGCCGGAATTCGCTGCACCCGATGCACCCCGGATTCGAACTTCAGCTTGGCAAACACGCCCTCGCCGGAGATCGAGGCGACGATTTCCTTGTATCCGCCGAGGTCGTTCTCCGACTCCGAGATGATCTCCACCTTCCAGCCGTGCAACTCGGCATAGCGGCTGTACATGCGGAAGAGGTCCGCGGCGAACAGGGCCGCCTCGTCGCCGCCGGTGCCGGCGCGCACCTCCAGAATGGCGCTGCGCTCGTCCGCGGCATCCTTCGGCAGAAGCTGGATCTTCAGTTGCTGCTCAATCTCTTCGATCCGCGGCTCGAGCGCCTCGAGGTCGGCGCGGGCGAGCGCGATCATCTCCTTGTCCGACGCAGGATCCTCAATCAGCGCCCTGAGGTCATCGCGCTCCCTCTCGGCCGCGCGCAGCGCCTCGATCGTCCCCACCACAGGATTGAGCTGCGCGAACTCCTTGGTGAGCTTGGCATAGACGGCCTGGTTCACACCGGCGTTGAGCTCGGCCTGGATGGCGCTCCATCGCCCGATCATTTTCTCGAGCTTGTCTTGTGGAATTCCGACCATGATTCTCGAAAGATACCGTCGGTCGCGCCCCTAGAGCGGACCGGCTGAGACTGATTTTGGGGTGAATATATGGGCACCCGCGCCGCGGCGCGCCGCATCTAATCCTATTGGGCGGCGGTCCGCAATTTATCGCCCCGACGGGTCCGGGGATCGGGCACGTCGATCCAGCGCAGCCCGTCGCGGACCGGGGCCAGACGCACGATCACGTAGTTCTGCGCCCCGCGGACGATCCGCTTCATCGATGGCGGGAGCTGCGAGACCGCCGCCTCCAGCACCGCCGTCTGCGTGATGAGGACAATGAGGGCGACGCCCAGGGTGACCGTAAACAGCGCCATCCCCGGGCGCCCGGCATGGTCATTGACCACGCGGCGGACGTTGCGCGCCGCCTCCGCCGCTTTCCGGCCCCCGCCGCCGATCGCCTTCAGGATCGGCATCCCCTGCCCGAGGTTGGGCATGCGCGGCCGCCGCGCGGCTACCGGCGCCTGCTCCTTCGGGGCCGCGACGAAAAGCTGTTCCAGAACGTGCAGCACCGGGCGAGGGTCGAGCCCCGCAAAGCCCGCGTAGGTGCGCACGATCCGGCAAGTCTCGGGCCACGGCGGAAGCAGGCCGATCTGGCCGCCCTCGAGCGCCACGATGATGTCGACGCGAGTCGCCAGCGCTTGCGCAGCCTGCACGTGGTTGAGGCGCAAGGCGCCGCGGAGATCGTGGAAAAAGCGAGCGACTTCCGCGGCCATCACAACCGGTGACGAGGGGGACGCGGCTGCATGCGAGGTACGCGCGCTCTGCGGGCGCGCGATGGGATAGGGTCTTGCCGGCTCATAGCCTTCACGCATGACCAACGCCACTGACAATCGGAACTGGAAGTTCCCCCAGGGGGCATCGTCCAATAACGGCAGCCGCTTGTCCAGCGGCTACGCACAGTCGTCAGACCTCGATCCCCTCATCTTTTGCAAAGCTCTGGAGGCGTTCGCGGACGTTGGTGGTGCCCTTTTTCAACAGCTCGTCCATGACTTTCTCCGCTCGGCTCGCATCGAGCGCGAGGATCATGGTCTTCACCGGGCCGATCGACGCAGGCGCCATCGACAGCGAGCGGAAGCCGAGCGCGATCAGCGCCAGCGCCTCGATCGGGCGCCCGGCCATCTCGCCGCAAAGCGTCAGCGGAACCTTGTGCTTCTCCGATGCCTTGACCAGCGCTTTCAATGCCCTGAGCGGCGCCGGAGCGAGCGAGTCATACCGGCTGCCGACGCGCGCATTGGTCCGGTCGGCGGCGAACATGAACTGCATCAGGTCGTTGCTGCCGACCGAGACGAAGTCGACCCGCTTCATCAGCGCATCGAGCTCGAATAGCAGGCACGGCACCTCGATCATGGCGCCGACCAGCACCTTGCTCGGCCGGTCGCGCTTCTTGGCGCGCATGATCTCCAGCTCTTTTTCGATCAGCGCGCGCACCTCGTCCATCTCGGTCGCGACCGAAACCATCGGGATCATGACCCGCAGCTCTTGGCCGGCGGCCGCCCGCAGCAGCGCACGCACCTGCGTGCGCAGAAGCGCCGGCCGGTCGAGGCCCATGCGCACCGCGCGCCAGCCCATGGCAGGATTTTCCTCTTTCGGCTGGCGCAGGTAGTGCAGGACCTTGTCGCCGCCGATGTCCAAGGTGCGGAAAACCACCGGCTTCCCGTCGGCGCGCGCAAGGACGGCACTATAGGAATCTGCCTGCCGCTCGACCTTTGGCAGCGTATTCGACAGCATGAACAAGAGCTCGGTGCGGAACAGGCCCACCCCGTCCGCGCCCGATTCCTTCAGATGCGGCAGGTCGACAAGCAGGCCAGCGTTGATGTGCAGGTTGACCCGCACGCCGTCGGTGGTCACCGCCGGCACGTCGCGCAACGCGCGGTACTGCCGCTGCCGGCGCGCCAGGAAGCGCACCTTGTCCGAATAGGCGGAGATGACGTCCGTCGAGGGGCGCAGGTGCACCTCGCCGGTCATCGCATCGACGATGGCTGCATCGCCGGCCGATACTCTCTCGACGACGCCCCGCGCCTGGCCGACCGCGGCGATGCCCAGCGCCTTGGCGACGACGGCGACGTGGCTCTGTCCGCTGCCGTCCTCGACGATGAGCCCCCTGAGACGCTTGCGGTCGTAATCGAGCAGCTCCGCGGGACCCATCGTGCGGGCGACGAGAATGGCGTCGGGCGGCAGCGCCGAGGGTTCGTCGGCACTCGTGATCCGCCCCGCAAGGATGCGCAGGAGGCGGTCGGACAGATCATCGAGGTCGCGCTGGCGCTCGCGCCAATAAGGGTCGTTCTGGCGCAGCATGCGCGCGCGCGTGGAGTTCTGCACCCGCTCGACCGCCGCCTCGGCGGTGAGACCGCCTTCGACCGCCTCGCGCAAGCGCCGCTCCCAGCCCTTGTCATGCGCGAACATGCGGTAGGCCTCGAGCACGTCGCGGTGCTCGCCGGCCGCCGACAGATGCTCGTGCTCGAACATCTCGTCGAGCGAGGCGCGCAACGATGTTATGGCTGTCTCGAGGCGCACTAGCTCCGCCGCCGGGTCCTCGGCCATCAGGTGTGTGACGACGATGCGCGGCTCGTGCAGCACGACGTGTCCCAGCGCGATGCCGTCCGACATCTTTTCGCCTTCGATCACCGCCGACAGCGACTTCTCGATCTCGACCGCTGCGCTGGTGCCGGCGACCGCACCCGACACGAGCTGCTCGGCGACGACCATGGCGGTCGCCTGCAGCACCTCTACGTCCTCGTCGGAGTATTCCTTCTGCGCGCGGTTCTGCACCACGAGCACGCCGAGCACCTGCCCCGAGCGCCCGATCGGCACCGCCAGCAGCGAATGGTAGATCTCCTCGCCCGTCTCCGGTCGATAGGAGAACGCGGGGTGGCTCGATGCCTCCGGCTCGTTGACGGTGATATTGAGCTCGGCGCAGCGCCCGACGAGGCCCTCGCCGCGCTTCATGCGCACGGCGTGCACCGCGCTCGGGTTGAGACCCTCAGTGGCGAACAGCTCCAGCGAGCCGTCCTGGCGCTTGAGATAGATCGAGCAGACCTCGGTCACCATCACGCCCGCGATCTGCTTGACGATCTTGTCGAGGCGCGACTGCCCGTCGCCCGGTTCGGACATGATCTCCCGCAGACGCCGCATGATCACACGCAGCGCCGGCTCGGATGTCATCACTCGTGGCTCGTCGCCTCGCCTTTGCATAGGTCGTGCCGCCCGGGTGGGCCCGCCGGGATGGCGGGCTCGGTGCTCGACGGGCGCGCGCTTCTAGAAGCGCTCAATCCGCGTCGAGACCATAAATAGAATGCAGCGTCCTCACAGCGAGCTCGGCATAGGCCGCGTCAATGAGCACGCTGATTTTGATCTCTGAAGTGGTGATGGCCAGAATATTGATGCCCTTGCTCGATAGCGCCTTGAACATCATCGCTGCGACGCCAGCATGGCTGCGCATGCCGATGCCGATCACCGAGATCTTGGCGACGTCCGCCGAACTCTGGACCTCGAACTCGCCGATATCCTTCTTGGCGCCCTTGAGCGCTTCCAAGGTGCGCGGCAGCTCGGTGGCCTGAACCGTGAAGGTCATGTCGGTGTGCTTGCCGTCGGGCGTGACGCTCTGCACGATCATGTCGACGTTGATGTTGGCGTCCGCGAGCGGTCCGAAGATGCGCGCGGCAACGCCCGGTTTGTCCTCGACCTTGATCAGCGTCACCTTGGCCTCGTCCTTGACGTAGGCAATGCCGCTAACGACCTGCGTTTCCACGATCTCATCCTCATCGCAAACGATGGTGCCTATGTCTTCCAGCTTGTCGAGGCGCACCGGCGACATAGCCTCGGGCGCAACGAAGCTGGACAGCACGCGAACCCGCATCCTGTGGACCATGGCGAGCTCGACGGACCGCGTCTGCAACACCTTGGAACCCAGCGACGCCATCTCCAGCATCTCCTCGTAGGAGATCTTCGGAAGCCGACGTGCCTTAGGCACGATGCGGGGATCGGTGGTGTAGACACCATCGACGTCGGTATAGATGTCGCATACATCGGCCTTGAGCGCGACCGCCATGGCGACGGCGCTGGTGTCGGAGCCGCCGCGTCCCAATGTTGCGATGCGGCGACGCTCCGGCTCGATGCCTTGGAACCCGGTGACGACCGCGACCTCGCCCTCCTCGAAGCGGCGCCGCAGCTCGGCACCCTCGATCCCGGTGATGCGCGCCGAGCCGTGCGCCGCCGTCGTGGTGACCGGAATCTGCCAGCCCTGCCAGGAGCGCGCCTGCAGCCCCATGGACTGCAGCACGATGGCGAGCAACCCGGCGGTAACCTGCTCGCCCGTCGCGACGACGGCATCGTACTCGCGCGCGTCGTGCAGCACCGAGGCTTCGCGCACCCAGGCAACGAGCTGGTTGGTCGCCCCGGCCATCGCCGAGACGACGACGCAAACCTTGTTGCCGGCGTCGACCTCGCGCTTCACGTGCCGCGCGACGTTGCGAATGCGCTCGACGTTGGCGACCGAAGTGCCGCCGAACTTCATCACAACAACAGCCATCGCTATCCCGCCGTGCGGCTCTGCTCTTCTTCTAGGCTCTATGGATTGGCCTGCTCGGGCGCCGGACGCGAGGAGCGGCCGTCGGGTGGCGCAAACTGCCGGGAGTGAACAGGAATCCCGCTATTGCGGCGTTCTCTTAACGACATCCCACCCTTCCCGCAATATCCCGTGCCTTGACATTCTGTTTCGTTGCCTCCCGTATCGGCCCCATGCCCACTGAAGAGCACCACGCGCATCATGCCGCCTCGGCGGCCCCAAACCTCGACCCCGCGGAGGTGGAGCGCTTCGAGCGCCTCGCGGGCGAGTGGTGGGACACGTCCGGCAAGCTGCGCCCGCTCCATAGCCAGGGGCCGGCCCGGCTCAGCTTCATCCGCGACGGCCTCGTCCGCCATTTCGATCGCCCGGCCGGCGCCCTGAAGCCCCTTTCGGGACTTTCTGTGCTCGATGTCGGTTGCGGTGGCGGCCTCGTATCGGAGCCCTTGGCCCGGCTTGGGGCGACGGTGACCGGCATCGATCCGACGCACGATTCCATTGCCGTTGCGCGCCGCCATGCGCAGGCTCAAGGGCTGTCGATCGACTATCGCACGGCATCTGTTGAGGAGCTGGAAGCCAAGGGCGAGCACTTCGATGCTGTCGTCTGCATGGAGGTCATCGAGCACGTCCCCGACCAGGCCGCGTTCGTCAAGAGCCTCGGTCGGCTTGTGCGCCCCGGTGGCGCCATCGTCATGTCGACGCTCAACCGCACCTTGAAGTGCTACGCGCTCGCTATCGTCGGCGCCGAGTACATCCTTGGCTGGCTGCCGCGCGGCACGCACGACTGGAACCGCTTCGTCACCACCGACGAGCTCAGCCGCTACCTCGCGGCTTCAGGCTTCTCCGCCCCCGAGCTTTCCGGCATCGTCTATGATGTGATTTCCGACACCTGGCGCCTCGGCAGCGACACCGACGTCAACTACATCGCCTCGGCCGTCCGCCGAGCCGACTGACCCAACCACGGTGCCCAGCGCGCGATCACGCGCTTCCGCCGGGCGAGCATAAATTTAGCGTCGGCTTCCCGGAACAAGCGTGCTTTCCATCGCAATTGGATCGCTCGCCGGAAACGTCTGCTCCAGCGCGTCCTCCAGCTCATCGTCAGTTTCGTCGGGGGTAGCTTTCGCCTTGGGGGCAGGCTTCGGAGCTTCCGTGCCGTACTTCGCCGTATGCCCTGGCATGCGCTCCGGCGTTGCCGGATTCTGCCCTGGAATCTTCCCAGGTTCCAATGGGTCGGGCTGCCCGCGAGCCTGTTTCCTGCTGGTCATGGCCGTCTCCTTCCATCTGACAAGATGGGGTCGAGGTGCGGCCGATAACACCCCGGCTGGCGGCTGGTTCCCCTGCTGCGGCATGCTTAATCCGCCACGAAGCGGGGCAACTCCCGCCACATTCGATCGACTACATCCCGCCCGCTGCACCGCAGTGCAACCAACGGCGCCGTCTGGCCATTGACAAGTTGGCGCCCCCTTCGCCATTTCGTGGCGGTTTTTCTAGCATCCATCCTGGGTATCGAGCATGTCCGTCGTCAGTCGCCGACAAGTCCTCGCCGCAGGAGGGCATTGGGCTCTTCTGATGGCAGTAATGGGAGTGGCGCCTGTCCGAGCCGGCGAGCCGCCGCTCGGGACTCGTTTCGGCAAGCCCCAGCCCTTCAGCTTCGACGAGTTGCGAGCGCGCGCCAAGGAGCTGGCTTCAAAACCATACGTGGCGCCGGCGCCGGCGCCCGAGATCGTATCCGCCGTCGACTTCGACGCCGTGCAGAAGATCAAGTATCGCGGCGACCGCTCATTGTTCCCGACTGGCCCCGGCGCATGCCCGGTGCGCCTATTCCACGTCGACCAGTACAATCAGCTCCCCGTTCGCATCTACGAGCTCGATAACGGCAACGCGCGCGAGGTTCTCTACTCCGCCGACAGCTTCGACTACCAGGACCCCGAGTTCGCGAGCAAGCTTCCCTCCGACCTCGGCTTCTCCGGCTTCCGCGTCATGGACGGCCGCGGCAAGGAGACTGACTGGCTCGCCTTCCAGGGCGCGAGCTACTTCCGTACCTCCGGCGAGGACGACCAGTATGGCGCCTCCGCGCGCGGCATCGCGATCAATACGGCGATGCCGGAACCCGAGGAGTTTCCTCGCTTCACCGAGTTTTGGTTGGAGCAGCCCAAAAGCGACAGCCCGACCATCACTGTCTACGCGCTCCTCGACGGCCCAAGCATCAGCGGCGCCTACAAGTTCACCGCCACCAAGACGACGCGCGTGCCGGTCATCGAGGTGAGCGCCGATCTCTACGCACGCACCGACATCGACCGCGTCGGCATCGCCCCGCTCACCAGCATGTTCTGGTACGGCGAGAATGACCGTCGCTATGCCACCGATTGGCGCCCGGAGATCCACGACAGCGACGGCCTCGCCATGTGGACCGGCTCCAACGAGCACATCTGGCGCCCGCTCATCAACTCCTCGCTCGTGCGCACCAACTCATTCCTCGACGCCAATCCCAAGGGCTTCGGCCTGATGCAGCGCGACCGCGACTTCGCCGAGTATCAGGACGACGGCGCGTTCTACAACAAGCGGCCCGGCATCTGGGTCGAGCCGATCGGCGAATGGGGCGAGGGCGCGGTGCAGCTTGTCGAGATCCCGACCGACGACGAGATCCACGACAATATCGTCGCCTATTGGGTGCCCAAGGCTCCGGTGAGGGCGGGCAACGAGCTCAATTATAGCTACAAGCTCTATTGGCAGAACGACGAGCCGAACCCGCCCGTCAACATCGGCCGCGTCGTCGCCACCTACACCGGGTCAGGCGGAATTCCTGGCGCCCGGCACAAGGACGACGGCATCAAGCGCAAGTTCGTCATCGATTTCGCCGGCGGACCGCTCGCCGAGATGCAGCAGCGCTTCGACATCACGCCCGTCGTCTCGCATTCGCGCGGCCGTGTCGACAACGCCTACGTCATCAAGGTGGTCGGCACAGATCGCTGGCGCGCGCTGTTCGATCTCGCCACCGAAGGCGATGGACCGGTCGATCTGCGCTGCTATCTGCGTCTCGGCGACGAGACGCTCACCGAGACCTGGCTCTACCAGTGGCTTCCCAAGCCAGTGACCTAGGCGGCCACGTTGCGCTCGAGCGGCGTCTTGCTGCCGTCGAGCGCCAGCGCCTTGCCGCGCGCCGCGCGGACCGCCGCGTCGCGCTCGATCGATTCCAGGATCGCCAGGCTTGCGATAGGACGGCTCGCCTCGATGGCGCGCACAAGGCATAGCAGCGCGCCGAAGCTCAAGACACCCGCCACCGCGAGCGCATACTCCCACTGGAATCGCACGCTTTCGAAATCCTCCGGCACCACGGTCCAGCTCCCCGTCGCCGCAATGATCGGAAAGGCGACCGACCAGAACACAACCTGTGCGGCAGCTAGCCCGCAGGCCGCAACGATCGACCACGCGAACGCTGCTGCATTTCCGCGCACCAAGAAGGAATGCACGGCAGACGCAATGAGCGCGAGACCGCCCAACACGCCGACCAGCAGCGCCGAATGGTCAAGACGCTGCGCCATGACGTAGTCGCTCGGCTGAAGCTGCAACTTGGCGGGCAGTGACAGCGCACCCCCGAGCGTCGCCGCCATGGCGATCGCCACCAGCGCAATGGCCGTCAATTGCACCATGTCGAGCAGGTGCCAGCGATAGCGGGCGAGGTGCCGATGCGCCATGTCGATCTCCATCCCTTCGACCGCCAGTCAGCGCTGCGACCGGTGAAGGGCGCGTTCCTTTATCCGTATACCTAGGCGCGGCTGTCCGGGTTTCACCAGACAGGCTTTCCGGGTCGTTGGCAGGTGATCCGATTGACGTAAAAATTTGGATGCTCGTTGATCCACCTTGCGCCCTCGACCTGCGAGGCGAGCACGCATGCCATGAGGCTCGCCTGAGGTTGTAGGGGTATCGGCGGTAGCTCGCGGCACGTGGCGCCTTCGACAATGGAGCAAACACTCAGGATCAGCGAGAACACGGGCCGTCTCCATTGCAAGGCGGTTGCAGTGCAACGTCGAGGGTCCAACTCTCCCCGCGGCGCACGAGTTCCCTTCGACCTTAGTCGAGCGTTAGCGAGCCGACTCTGAGGGGAACACGGCCCGCATCGAGTTCGTTAGCCTGCCGGCCGCAGGGGATGGTGGTCGGCACGCAACTTCGGGAGGTCTCGATGGTCGACGGATTCTACTGGACGCGAGTTACTTCGAAACAACTCCGCTTCCTTTACGAGCCCGTAACAGAGCTGCCGACGCCTGCACACATGCAGGAGCTTGCCGCGCGCATAGACCGCGCCGTCGCCATTTCAGAGACCGGAAATGATGCACTGCGGAACCGGTCGTCTCCTCAACGCGTTGGGAACGCGAAGGAGCACAATGAATGACGACAGTTCTAATTTGCGAGGACGACGCCGTGCTTGCAGCCGATCTTGCCATCAGCGTTGAGGTCGTCGGCCACCGCGTGCTGGGCGTCTACGCCAACGCCCGCGACGCATTGAGGGCGGCGGAAGAGGAAGTCCCCGATGTCGCCTTCATCGACTTGGAGCTTGCCGACGGCCTCACCGGCAGCGGCATCGCCCACGCGCTTCAATCGATGGGCGTCCGGGTCATTGTGCTCTCCGGCCACCCGAATGTTGGAGCGGGCCTCGGAACCGTGCCCCACACGTACGCGGCCAAGCCCATGCATCCCGACATGGTCGAGTTCCTGCTGTGCCCGGCAGCGGATGCGCGGATGAGCAAGCGGCGCGAATTTGCAGGCCCCCCGTTGACGACGGCTTGATCGCAGACTGCAGCGGTCAGCCGGGCGGCGCACTTGCGGCAGTCTTCGCCGGCATCTCCACCCTCACCATGTCGAGATGCGCATCACGCAGCGCCGGGAATATTTTCGCCCACACTCCGGTCAGCGCGATCGATCCCACACCGCCGAAAATTGCTGCGCCGACCGGTCCGAGAAAACGCGCGGCGACGCCGCTTTCAAACTCGCCGAGCTCGTTCGATGCGCTGATGAAGAGGCTCGATACCGCGGTCACCCGACCGCGCATGGGATCGGGCGTGACGATCTGGATGAGGCTCTGGCGCACGAACACCGACACGGCGTCCACGGCCCCGAGCGCCGCGAGCGCCAGCATCGACACCCACACCCACGTCGAAACTGCGAAGATGATGGTCGCGAACCCGTAGGCTGCAACCGACACCAGCATCCAGAAACCCGCATCTCGCTGTATGGGACGCGTGCTCAGCGCGAGCGCCATCAGGCCTCCGCCGATCGCGGGACCTGATCGCAACAGGCCGAAGCCGTCGGGGCCGATGTGCAGCACGTCGCGCGCGAACACCGGCAGCAGTGCCGTCACGCCCCCGAGCAGCACGGCGAAGAGATCGAGCGAGATGGCGCCGAACACGATCTTGTTCGACCATACATACGATAGGCCCTCGGCAATCAGCTTCAGCCGTCCGCCGCCCTTGTGCTCGGGTTTAGTGTTGGCGGCGATGAACCACACGACGATGCCGGCGCAAAGATAGAGCCCTGCCGCCGTGGCATACGCCGATGGCACCGATATCGCGCATAGGATGCCGCCGAGCCACGGCCCGATGACCATGCCGGTCTGCATGGCGAGCGTGTTCCAGCCGATTGCACGCGGCAGCACATCGCGCGGCACCAGCATCGGTCCCAGCGAAGCGGAAGCCGGCATGGTGAAGGCACGTCCGACGCCGAACAGGGCCGCAATGGCGAAAATTGCCGTCATGCTCGGGTTCTCGAGGCTCGCATTCACCGCCAGCCCCGCCGAGCACGCGAACTGCAGCGCGCAGCAGGCGATCAGGATCTTCCGACGGTCATATCGATCAGCCGTCTCGCCCGCGAGCAACACGAAGGCGAACATCGGCACGAATTGGACGAGGCCAATCATGCCGACGAGAAACGAGCTGTACTCGACCGAATGCTCGAGCCGCGCCACCGAATAGACCTGCCAGCCGAGCGTGACGCTCTGCGTCAGCATCGCCACCGACGAAAGAAAGCGCCCGGTGAGCAGCAGCGCGAAGTCGGGGTAGCGGAACAGCGGAAATGCGCTTGCCTGGCTCATGTCGGATTACGGGCTGCGCCGTAAGGCGCCCTCCAATTGCGCCGCGGCTGACCCCGGCGCGGCCGGGAGGTTCTATGGCAGGAGACGTGCTGGGTCGACCACGGCCGTGGCCGCAGGGAAAATAGGCCCGGGAAATCGGGCGGATGTAGCCCGCGCAGCTTGGCTATTTCTTCTCCGGCGGCACATCCTGGCCGTGACCATGGAGAAAATAGTAGATGCTCGTGATCTCTTCCGGCGAGAACTGAATCTGCGGCATATCCGGATGCCGCGAGCCGACACCATCCGCCAGCTCCATATCCAGCCTTTCCGTCGGCCACGCGCTCAAGACGATGGAAAGGTTCGGTGCCTGTTTCAGTGGGCTTTCCGCGCCCGCCGTCACCCCATGGCAGCGGCTGCAGTTGCGCTCCAGCAGAGCCTTGCCCTTCGCCGCCTCGATCTCGACGTGCGATGCCGCGCTGCATTCCGTTGCCAGAACGAGCAGGGCACCGATTGCGGTTGTCCACCGAGCCATATGCGCGCCCACCATTTGTCCACCAGGATGCAACCAGTAGATGTCATTGCGGCTCACGCGGAGTTGATCTCGCTCAACCCGGCGGCAATGCGCCTGTAGTTTCACCATTGTTGGCGCCAAAGCGGCGCGTCATGCAGTGCTTGCGGCGGCGCGGAGCGCACAACCGCCGGTGTATCCGTGCTAGGATGTTGTTGAAAGCACGCGCGACTGAGAACTCCTCACATCGACCACCCGCGATGAACGATTCCCGAACCACACCCGAGAGCATCTCAGAGGCGAAAGCCGCCGAAATACTCTATGCGGCTCACGAGGCCTGGAACAGGCGCGACCTTGCTGGCCTTCTGCAGCTTTTCGATGACGCCATGATCTACTGGAGCAATGTCGGAGGCCAGCACGGCGGAACGGTCATCGAGGGCAAACCTGCATTCCTCGACTTCCTCGATCCTCTGAAGGATATGGAGGGCCTGTCCGTTCCTCACAGCTTGCGATTCAGGGACGGCACGATATCCGCGAGCGTCGAGTTCTATCTGCGCGACCGCCCGACCGGCCACTCGCATTCAGGCACTTTCAGGCAGGTCCTGAGCTTCCGCGGCGGCCGCATCCTCCGGATGGAGGAATTTCACGACGCCGCGGCCCTCTCCTCGTTCATGGCTCTCTTGGGCAGCGAGTCGTCCGCTTCGTGAGGCCGTGGCGTCACGATGGTCATTCCATCTGTGCAGGCTAAGGAGAATGCTAGGAAATGGTACCGCCTTCCCGGATCGAACGGGAGACCTCTAGATCCACAATCTAGCGCTCTAACCATCTGAGCTAAGGCGGCACGTCAGCAACATCAGGGACTTAGGTCACCCCGAGGTGGAAAGTCAATTCCACCCGTCCCTGCCGCGCGCTGAGCGGCCCTCGGGTGCTTCCGCAAACGGACAGCGCCCAACGCCGGGCCTGACGCCCGGAAGAGCGTTCAAATACAGCGACCGCGGTTGCGAAGCAAGGCGGCCGTGGCCCCCGCGAGCCTGCCGCCGAAAGTCGCCCCTACCGCGGCTGCGCCTTCTGCGCCACCTCGGCCACCAGCCGGCCTAGGACATGCGCCTGGTGAGCGAAGGTCTGCATCTGCTTTTGCGCGTAGCGCTGCTGTATCTCCATATACTCCTTGAGGTCTCTCGCGCGCGAGAGCTCGGTGGCGAAGGCGAAGCTCGCCTGGATGTTCTGCTCGGCAAACTTGGAGATTTGCGTCTGCATCTCCGCCGCGCTGGAGGTCATGGCGCCCTGCGACGCTGAGAGCGTCTCCTGCACCTTGCGCGCCATGTCGATAAATTGGTTGTAGGCGCTCCGGGCTTGCTCGACGTTGCGCTCTGCGAGTTCGCGGACCGCTTCCGGGAACTCGAACTGCGGCTTGTCGGACATCGAAGGTCTCCTCCTCGGGCCAGGATGGTTGTGGCGCCCGCTCCTGGTTTTCGGGCTTTTGCGACTATACCGCGATCCGCCATCGAACAGACGCGAAATGAATGTGGATACCCTGAGGCACTGGATTGAGTTCGTGGACGGAAGGCGCTCAGCGCGCTAACAGATTTGAAGCCTTGGTGTTTTGCCCATGCAAGTAAATGGCCCACGCGCCTTGCTGCCTTCGACAGCCGCCGGCCCGGAAAAGGCGCTGGCCGCGTGCGCCGATCCCGCGTGGGTCATCGATCCGGCCAAGGGACGCGTGCTCGCCGCTAACGCCGCCGGCGCGGCCCGGCTCGGATTGCATCCTGATGCAGCCTCCGGAACCCTCGATGCCGCCATGCCGGGCCTCGTGCGCCTGAGGGCCATGTTGCGCGAGCAGATCGGGGACGGCCGCCGTGAGCCCCTCGTCTTCTGGACCGCATACGGCGCCGAGAGCCTCATGTGCGACGTCGCCGCTCTCCCCGAAGCCGAGAATGCCGCAGAGCTGGTGCTGGTCAGCATTGCGTCCGGCTCCAAGAAGCGCAGCGCGTCGCGGTTGGCGGTCGTTACCGAAGATGCGCCAGCCGCCGTGCCCCCGCCCATGACGCCATCGCCCGATGACGCAGCCACGATGAGCCGGATCGCCGCGGCGATCCGCAGCGGCTTTGCGGCCGGTCGCGTCGATCCGGAAGCGCCGGCGAGCGACGAAGACTCCCCCCCGGTCGCATCGGTGCCTGATCGCGGGGCGCAGGTGTCGCGGCTCGCCCACGAGCTGCGTACGCCGCTGAGCGCCATCGCCGCCGCCGCCGAGATCATGAAGGACGAGCGCTTCGGCTCCATCGAGAACGAGCGCTACCGCAGCTACACGTCCGACATCCACGACAACGCACGTCACGCGCTCGCATTGATCAATCGACTGCTCGGTGGCGAAGTCGCGAACGAGGCGGAGCATCGCTTCGAGGCGACGGACCTCGATCTCAACGCCCTGGCGGAAAGCTCCGTCTCGGCCGTGCGGCCCCTCGCGGAGGAGGCCGGCTTGAAGCTCACCTCCGAATTCCACGGCCAGCTTCCTCGGGTCAAAGCCGACGCGACGACCGTGCGGCAGATCCTCTTCAATCTGCTCTCCAACGCCATCAAGTTCACAGCCCGCGGCGGTGATGTGCGCGTCGTCACCGGCCTCGGCTTCGATCGCTCCGTATTCGTCGCCGTGCAGGACACCGGCGTCGGCATGAGCGCAGAGGCGATCGCCACAGCGCTCCAAGCTGAGGTGCCATCCGCCCCGCAACGCAAGGAGACAGGTGGCGGGCACGGAATAGGGCTGCCGCTCGCGCGCAGCCTCGCGCAGTCGAATGGCGCGCGCCTCGAGATCGACAGTCAGATCGGCGAAGGCACTGCAGTCGCGCTCGTCTTCCCGCGCGATCGCGTCGTCGCATCCGCGCCTGTTTCAAATTAGACGATTTCTAATCTATTGGGATTGCTCGCGCTTTTGTTGACGGCGCCCGCGCGCGCACGTTAGGGATGTTGGTGCACTGCAGGTAAGTGCCACTCGTGCCTGCTGCTGCAATGACCCATACCGGGGCCTTGAACCCCGACTATCGGAGCCTTCCATGCGGTGTTTTAGCGCCCAGTTGCGCAATGCGGCATGTGCCGCACTTCTTGCCGTGGCCGGAGCCACGTCTGCCTCGGCATCGGACGAGGTCAACATCTACTCCTATCGCGAGCCGGGTCTGATCAACCCGATGCTCGAGGCCTTCACCAAGGAGACAGGCATCAAGACCAACGTGGTGTTCGCCAAGGATGGTCTCATTGAGCGTCTCACCGCTGAAGGCAAGAACAGTCCCGCCGACGTGCTGCTGACGAACGAGTCCGGCCTCTTGCTGCAGGCCGTCGGCGCCGGCGTGACCCAGCCGGTCAGCTCGCCGAAACTCGACAAGGAGATTCCGGCCAACCTGCGCGATGCTGGCAATCAGTGGTTCGGCCTGACCAAGCGCGCCCGCGTTGTTTACGCCTCCAAGGATCGCGTCAAACAGGACGCGATCACCTACGAGGAGCTCGCTGATCCCAAGTGGCGCGGCAAGATCTGCATCCGCTCCGGCCAGCACACTTACAACGTCGCTCTCATCGCCTCGATGATTGCCCACCACGGCGAGGAGTACACTGAGAAGTGGCTCGACGGCCTGAAGGCGAACCTCGCCCGCCGTCCCGCCGGTGGTGACCGAGAGGGCGTGCGCGATGTCCAGGCCGGCCTGTGCGACATCGCCGTCGGCAACACCTACTACATGGCGGCGATGCTGAAGAACCCGGACCAGAAGGCCTGGGCCGATGCCGTTCACATCATCTTCCCCAACGCCGCCGACCGCGGCACTCACGTCAACGTGTCGGGCGTGGCGATGACAGCCAATGCGCCGAACAAGGACAACGCGCTGCGCCTGATGGAATTCCTCGCTTCTCCCGAAGCGCAGCGCCTCTATGCCGAAGCCAATGGCGAGTATCCGGTGGTCGAGGGCGTCCCAACCTCGCCGGTGGTAGAGAGCTGGGGCCCGCTGAAGTCGGACCCGCTGCCGCTCACCGAGATTGCCGCCTTGCGCAAGAAGGCATCCGAGCTCGTCGACCGCGTTCAATTCGATCAGGGGCCTAGTAACTGATGTCTGAGATCGACACCTTCCAGAATGGCCGCTCGTCCCGCGACTTCGCGATTCCGGCGGCCGCCATGTTCCCCGCAGCCGAACGTCTCGTAGGCGTGGGCTTCCGCTGCTGGCTGCAGGGCTTCCAGACGAGCGACATCGGCTGCTGGGAGCTGGCCTGGGAAGAGATTTCCCGCGTCGTCGGGCAGCAGGCCGCCAAGCCGCTGATGACCGAGCTCGCTTGCTGGGTCCGTGCCGTGCAGGATTCTGCCGAGCGCCGCATCGAGGTCTTCCCCGCACAGTCCCGCCGCTTCTGCCGTGACGAGTGCCTCGCCATCTCGATGGTCGCCGCCTGTCAGCATTCGACCTGCCCCGCATTCCGCGCCTGCGCCGTCGCACTGCTCGGGTGCAATGATATCGACGACGCAATCGAAGGTGCCGAAGGCTTCGCGCGCTGCCTCAGGGAGGCGGGGCAGATGCTCTCGCCCGGCACCGTCTTCATGGGCGCCAGCCTGGTGACGCCGAGCATTCGCGCCGGCCGCTGCTGAAACGGCGAGCGCCTCGCCAATGTGCCGACGGAAGGCGCCCGGCTGATGAGCGTGCGAGGCCCCGAACCGACCTACCCGCGCCCCCTCACGGCGCTGCTTGCCGACGCAGTCGTCGGCATCCAGAGCCTGCCCGCGAGCATCAAGGCGTGGCATCTGCGCCGCCCCGCATCCCCAGCATGGACAGCCATCGTCGCTGCCATCCTCCTCGTCGTGGCGCTGCCGATTGCCACTGTCGTGCTTCTTGCGTTCACCCCGGCCGACAACATCTGGCCGCACCTCCTCGCGACCGTCCTGCCGGGCTCCGTCCTGCGCACTCTACTGCTCTCCGGCGGCGTCGGGCTCGTCACCTTCGCCGTGGGAACCGCTGCGGCATGGCTCGTCACCATGTACCGCTTTCCGGGCCGCGAGCTGCTCGACCGGCTGCTCGTGCTGCCGCTCGCCGTGCCGACGTACATCGTCGCCTATTGCTACGTGGAGCTGCTCGACTACGCCGGACCGGTGCAGACGCATCTGCGCTCCGCATTCGGCTTCGCCACCGCTTCCGAATACTGGTTCCCGCAGGTGCACTCGCTCGGTGGCGCCGTCTTCGTCTTCTCCTGCGTACTGTACCCCTACGTCTACCTCACCGCCCGCGCCAGCTTCGCTCAACAATCGGTGTGCGTGCTCGAGGTCGCGCGCACGCTGGGCCGATCGCCGCTCGCCACCTTTGCCGACGTGGCGCTCCCCATGGCGCGACCGGCCATCGCCGCCGGCGTCGCGCTCGTCATCATGGAATGCCTCAACGACCTCGGCGCCGTGCAGTATCTCGGCGTCGACACGCTGTCGGCGAGCATCTACGCGACCTGGGTGCAGCGCTCCAACATTGGCGGTGCCGCGCAGATCGCGACCGTCATGCTGTTGCTCGTGGCGTTCCTTCTCGCCGCTGAGCGCTATTTGCGCGGCGGAGCACTCAGCCACCATACGACGGGCCGCTACCGCGCCATCCCCTTTCAGGAGCTTGAAGGGTGGAAGGGCATCGCCGCGGCCTCGCTCGCCGCTCTGCCTTTCCTCTTCGGCTTTCTCGTTCCGCTGGGCGTGATCATCCCCGACGCGGCGGCCCATCTCGACGGCGCCCTGTCGAGCGGCTTCCTCCCGGCTGCGGGCAATACGCTTCTTCTCTCCGGCATCGCCGCGCTTGTTGCCGTTGGCATCGCACTGATCCTCGGCTACGCGCGCCGCGTCGCCGCCAATGGCTTCGTGCGCTCGGCCGGACGCCTCGCCGCTCTCGGCTATGCGGTCCCCGGAACCGTGCTCGCCATCGGCCTGCTCATTCCACTCGCCGGCATCGACAACCACGTCGACGACTTCATGCGCAGCACCTTCGGCATCTCCACCGGCCTCGTCTTGTCCGGCTCGCTGTTCGCCATCACGCTCGCCTACATCATCCGCTTTCTCGCCGTTGCCCTTGCGCCCATCGAAGCAGGTCTCGGGCGTGTATCGACGAACCTCGATGCCGCGGCGCGCACGCTCGGCGAGACTGCGCTGTCCTCGCTGTGGCGTGTGCATCTGCCGCTACTGGTGGCGCCGCTCGGCGCCGCCGCGCTTCTCGTGTTCGTCGACAGCATGAAGGAGCTGCCGGCGACGCTTCTGTTGCGCCCGTTCAACTTCGAAACGCTGGCGACGCACGTCTACGGCCTCGCCTCCATCGAGCAGCTCGAGCAAGCCTCCCTCGCCGCGCTGACGATTGTGCTCGTCGGCCTGGTGCCGGTCCTGTTGCTGCACGAGGCGATTGCCGGCGGGCGCCCCGGCTCCGGCAGCCGCTAATCCACCACTTCGTCGTCCTCGATGGGATCCTCGAGGATCTCCCGTTCGGGCGAAGCGCGATCCGATATCTCTTCCAGCCAGCCGATATTGAGCAGTGCATCGCCCATGTTCACGATAGGCAGCGTCGTGCGCCCGATGATGATGCCGCGCCGCGGCGACCGCACCTCCACCGCAGCGTCCTCGTAAGGATTGGCGACGTAGCCGACGACATCGCCGACGCTGACGCCGTCGCCGATCCGCCTGGTGGTACGGAACACGCCGCCCTCGGGCGCTCGCAGCCAGCTCGACGCGTTGATCAGCACCGGCGCCCGCCGCTCTGCCAGCGGCTCGACCCCGTCGGCCTGGTCGAGCATCTCCATCTTCAGCATCACGCCCGTGATGCCGTCCACACCGGCGCGAATGGCGAACTCGTCGAACCGCAGCCC
>JAEXXM010000040.1 GCA_023405815.1 Pseudomonadota bacterium
AAGATGCGCGGCGACGTGCTCGTCGATCTGCGCAACGTCTACTCGGCGGGCCTCGCCCACGCCGCCGGCCTGCGCTACTGGGCCGTCGGCCGCAAGTCCGACGCCGCCGACCTCGCCCCTCCTGCAGCCGGCCGGTCTCGCCTCTCGGCTTAGGTTGACCATTCCGGACCGGGGGACTTAGGTCGTCTGAGCGCGAGAGACAGCTCAACCGTCGCGAGCGATAGGGTTTGCAGGACATGCAGCACGAAACGCACGAGTGCTACTCGCTCAAGGGAAAGCGCGTTTGGGTGGCCGGCCATCGCGGCATGGTCGGTGCTGCCATTGTCCGGCGCCTCGCCGGAGAGGGATGCGATATCCTGACCGCCGGACGCCGGGACGTCGACCTGACGCGCCAGAGCGAGGTCGAGCGCTGGATGGAGGCGCAGCGGCCGCAGGCCGTGTTCGTCGCGGCCGCCAAGGTGGGCGGCATCCTCGCCAACGACACCCATCCCGCCGAGTTCCTCTACGAGAACCTCCTCATCGAGGCCAACATCGTCGACACGGCGTACAAGACGGGCGTCGAGAAGCTGGTGTTTCTCGGCTCGTCCTGCATCTACCCGAAGTTCGCGCCCCAGCCGATCGTCGAGGACTCGCTGCTGACGGGGCCGCTCGAGCCCACCAATGAATGGTACGCAATCGCCAAGATCGCCGGCATCAAGCTGTGTCAAGCCTATCGCCGCCAGTACGGCTGCGATTTCAACTCGGCGATGCCAACAAATCTCTACGGTCCCGGCGACAACTACGACCTGAGCTCCAGCCACGTGATCCCGGCCCTCATCCGCAAGGCGCACGAGGCCAAGCAGCGCGGCGATCGTCAACTCGTCATCTGGGGCACCGGGACGCCGCGCCGCGAATTCCTCCATGTTGACGATTGCGCCGACGCCATAGTCTTGGTCATGACGCACTACTCCGACGCCGAGCACATCAATGTCGGATCGGGCGAGGACCTGACGATCGCCGAGCTGGCACGGATCGTCTGCGAGGTGGTGGGCTTTGACGGCGAGATCGTGTGCGATACGTCGAAGCCCGATGGCACGCCGCGCAAGCTCATGAGCGGCGACAAGCTGCGCAACTTGGGTTGGCGCCCGCGCATCTCGCTGCGGGAGGGGCTGGCTGACGCCTATAGGGCATACCTCGCGCAATCCGCCGCCGCCTAAGTCCCGCGCACGGCGCCTAGCCTTTTGTTTCTGAACGACATTTATGTGTCAGCGGATTTCCGTGGATTGTCGTTCATCCATTGAATTTCACACCTTGAACGCCGCTTCACCCCCCTCTACCGTGCCCTTGTATTTCGTCAAAAGGCGGCTGCATGCCCAGGGGTACAAAGGCCGACGCCGATCTCGAGCTGCTCACCGCAGTCGAGAAGGGTGAGGTTGTGACCCAGCAGATGCTCAAGCAGGAGCTGGGCGTTTCCGTCGGCCTCATCAACGCCCTGGTGAAGCGGGCCGTGGTGAAGGGCCTCGTCAAGGTGCGCGAGGCTCCCTACAAGCGCTATGCCTACTATCTGACGCCTAGCGGCTTCGTCGAGAAGAGCCGCATGGTGGCCGAGTACCTCGACTATTCGCTGCGGCTCTACCGCGAGGCGCGCGACCAGTACGCCGAGATCTTTCGCGCTCTCCGGTTGAGCGGCAGGGACCGCGGCATCGTGCTGGTCGGCGGCGGTGACTTGGCTGAGATCGCCGTGCTCGTTGCCACCAACGAGGAGGTTTCGCTCCTTGGTATCGTCGAGCCCGGCTCCAACGTCGAGAAGCGGTTCGGCGTGCGCGTCGTCCCCTCGCTCAAGGATCTCGGCGACGGCGTCGAGGCAGCCATCGTCACGACGCTGACCACGCCGCAGGAAACATACGAGGCGCTGCTGAAGGAGCTGCCGAGCGGGCAGATCTTCGCGCCCAAGATTCTGCGCATCACACCCAACCGCACCGAGCTGTTGGCGTCGGCGAGCGAGGACGAGCCATGAAAAGGTGGTACGTCGTCGCCAGCCAGCCGCTTAAGGAGGCGCGCGCCGAGAGCAACCTCTGCCGCCAAGGCTACGAGGTGTGGCTCCCGAAGCTCCTGCGTGAGCGTCGTCACGCGCGTCGCATCGATCGGGCGATGGTGCCGATGTTTCCCGGCTACCTCTTCGTGCGCTTCGATCCCGATGTGCAGCCGTGGCGCGCAATCAATGGAACGTTCGGCGTCCGCCATCTGATCGTGCAGGGTGACCGCCCGCGGCCAATTCTCGGCGACTTCGTCGACAGGCTGAAGGAGGCGGCGGACGAGAGCGGCATCGTGGGCCTTCAAGGCCCCGAGGCGCTCCGCTCCGGACATCGTCTGCGGCTGCTGACGGGACCGCTCGCCGACACGGTCGGGACGCTGGTGCGGCTTGCGCAACGCGACCGCGTTGCGATGCTGCTCGACCTTCTGGGACGAGAGGTGGAGATCCTCGTTTCGCGCCGCGACGTGATGGCGGTGGCGTAGGCGGGCAGGGGACGGCAGGAGTTGATGCGGGCGAACGTGCTTTCACCCGGACGGCGGTAGCATGTTTGAAGGATCGGCGCATTCGCAGGGAAGGGGGAGCAAATGCGGATAGTAGGAGTGCTCGATCGTGCGGTCCGCGTTATGTCGGGCGGCCGGTTCAGAGTGTGCGAGCCGAGCGATCTGGCGGCGCAAAGCGGCCTGCTGACATACGACCCGAACACTTCCGTAATCGTTCCGGCGGGGCAGCGGATCTACGATCCGACCGTCTTTGACCGCTATGATCTGCGCTCGCAGCGCGTCGTCCCCATAGAGCAGCCCGAGGTGCGCTTCGGCCATCTCGACCTGCTGATGGCGGAGGCACAGCGCGCACGCAGCTATGGCGAGAAGCGTCTGTCGATCGACCGCTATCAGCAGTCGTTGCCGCTGCTCGTCCCGGGAAAGGGCGTGCTTCTGGATGCCTGCACGCCCACTCCCAGGCCGGAGGTGAGGCAGCACGTCGAGAAGCTTGGATATGAGTATCGTGCGATCGACATCGGCGGCGATGGCGAGACGGCCGAGTATCAGGACCTCAGCGCGCTGACGTATCCCGACGAGAGCGTTGCGGCCGTCTTGTCGGTGGATACCGTCGAGCACATCCCCAATTGGCGTCAGGCGCTGCGCGAAATCTACCGCGTTCTCGAGGATGGCGGCACCGCCGTCATTCACATGCCCTGCTACTACTACGAGAAGCCGGAGAGCGAGCCGATCGTCGGCGATCAGGACCCATGGGGGCACGTCGCCTATTTCTCCGCGCGCGAGCTCGTCGAGGAGATGGACCGCACCGGCTTCGTGGTGCAGCGGATCGGAATGAACATGGACTATGGCGCGCTCGTCTGCGCGCTGCTCAAGCAGAGGCAAACCAAGTTGCCGGCATCAGGCCTGGAGCTTGACCGCAGTGCAGTGCCGGCAACTTTGTGAATGGATCGAATGCGAACTGTCGACGAAGATGGAATGATCGTCACCGTCTACACGCCGAACGAGCGGCGGGGCGGGCTGATTTGGGGTGCGAGGCAGGCCTATGGCGATCTCGTCGAGTCCCGCTATGTCATCGCCCGGCTCTTCTGGCGCGATTTCATCGCCCAGTTCCGCCAGAAGATCCTCGGCTACTTCTGGGCCATTCTGAATCCGCTATTCGGGATCGCGAGCTTTCTTTTCCTCTTCGCGGCCGGCGTGCTGCACCCGGGTGAGGGTGAGATTCCCTATACGCTCTACGTTCTCATCGGCAGCACCATCTGGGCGTGCCTCCCCGCGGCGATGACGGCCGTGGCCGGCGGCTTGCAGGCACAGGCGGACTTGATCATGCGCACGCGCGTCCCCAAGCTCGCGCTGGCCGTCAGCTCGCTCGCAGGCGTCGTCTACTCGACGCTGATCAGCATGGTCACCATGATGGTCATCTTCCTCGTCGCCGGCTACACGCCCTCGCTGTGGTTCCTCGCCTATCCGATCCTGATCCTGCCGATGGTGTTGCTCGGCACCGGCGTCGGCCTCGCATTGTCCGTCCTCGGCACAATCGCCCGCGATGTGGTGCCCATCGTCACGCAGGTGCTGGCCATCCTGATGTATCTGACGCCGGTGATCTACGTCCGTGCGACCGTCCAGAGCCCCATGATCGCAACGGTGATCGACTACAACCCCTTGACCTACCTCATCGAGATCCCGCGCTCGCTGGTGTGCCTCGGTCACGCCGACAATGTCGGCGCCTACCTGTTGGTGTCGCTGGGCACGTTCGTGCTGATCATGGTCGGCCTGCGCGTGTTCTACCTGCTCGAAGACCTCGTCGCGGAGCGCCTGTGATGGCAAAGCCCGCGGTCGTCGTCGAGAATGTCAGCAAGAAGTTCGGCGTCTCGCTGAAAAGCGCGCTGAAGTACGGCCTCATCGATAGCGTTCGGCGTATCTCGGGGCGCGAGGCGGACCACAGCCTGCGCCCGGGCGAGTTCTGGGCGCTGCGGGACATAAGCTTCACGCTCGAGCCGGGCGATGCCTTGGGCATCATGGGTGTCAACGGTTCGGGCAAGACGACCCTCCTGCGCATCCTCAACGGCACCTACGCGCCGGATAGGGGCAAGGTCACGCTGAGAGGTCGGATCGGTGCATTGATCGCAGCCGGCGCCGGCTTCTCGCCCATGCTCACGGGCCGGGAGAACATCTTCATCAGCGGCACGCTGGTGGGCATGACGCCCAAAGAGATAAGGCGCCGCTTTTCCGACATCGTCGATTTCTCGGAGCTCGGCGAGTTCATCGACATGCCGGTGCGCAACTACTCCAGCGGCATGAGCGTGCGTCTGGGGTTTGCGGTGGCGGCTCTCGGCGCGCCGGACATCCTTCTCGTCGATGAAGTCCTGGCGGTGGGCGACCTGAGCTTCCAGAAGAAGTGCTTCGACCGCATTCTGCAGCTCAAGCGGCAAGGGACGAGCATCATCTTCGTGTCCCATGCGCCAGGTGCCGTATGGTCGGTCTGCAACCGCGGCATCTTCATGGACCGCGGCATCCCCAAGCTCATCGGCTCGGTCGAGGATGTCGTCCGCGCTTATGACGACCAGAATGCCCGCGTATCAAGCGGCGACAGTCGGCGCCCTGAAGAAGCCCGACCAACGACGAATGGGCATCATTCGCTTCCCTCGGAAGCGGGCGTGCGCCTACCGCCTCCGGATCTGCCCTCCACGGGAGACGCCTACTTCCATCGCTTCAGGGTGCTCGATCCTCAAACCGGCGCGGGAATCGAGGAAGTTCCTTTCGGATGTGCGTTCGCCGTTGAGGTCGATGTCGAGGTTGTCAGACCTATCAGCGACTTCACCCTGCGCGTGACTGTCGACAGCGCCGCCTATCGCAACATCCTCACCTTGGACAGCAACGAGCAGGGCCAAAGCATCGGGATCGTCGATCCCGGAAAATACCGCTTCCGCTTCGTGCTTCCGAAACCCAACCTGCGGCCCGGCCCCTACACCTTCCATTTCTCGATCATTCAACGCCACGTGGGTGTGCATACCGTACTTTGGCTGAAGTGCGGTCAACTGGTTGTGCTCAATCCGGAAGACGCCTTCTTCTACTCCGAGCCCCTGGCAGTGGTGCACCTCGACGCTTTAGTTCAGCGCGAAACCCTGGACAACTGATGCCATGAACCCAGAGAGCTACTTCCAATCCAGCCATTTCGTTGGGCTGAGCGCTGAAGACGAGGCGATGCAGCTCTTCAAGGCATCCGTCTCGAACGTCAACATCGAGATATCGTCCTACTGCAATCGCAAATGCCAGTATTGCCCCATATCGAAGGTTGATCGGTTCAGCACCAATAAGGTGCTTCCCGAGCCGGTGTTCGACAAGATCCTCTCGGACCTCGCCAGGATCGACTACGATCGCGAGGTCTCCCTCAATCTGTATAATGAGCCGACGGCCGATCGAGAACTACTGCTCGCGAGGATTGCGGCCATTCGCAAGGCGCTGCCCAAATCCACCATCTATTTCAGTTCCAATGGCGACTATCTCGATCGCGAATACCTCGCCGCGATGGTGGCTGCTGGACTATCCAAGCTCTATGTCACGCTCCACGCGCCCAAGGGCGAGCCGTACCAAGACAAGTACGTCATTCAGCGCTTCACGGAGTTCTCCGCACGCTTGGGCAAGGTCATCAAGGTTGAAGCGTTCTCGCCGCAGGAGCACGTCCGCGGCACCATGAGAATTTCCGGGATCGAGATTACGGTATTCTCGACCAACTACGACAAACTCGGCTCCGACAGGGCAGGCAGCGTCGAAAAGTTGACCGCGATCGCTGCGCCGCGCAGTGCCCCTTGCGATCGTCCGTTCAACGACTTTACGGTGTCCTATGAAGGCACGATCTTCCCGTGCTGCCAGATGTTTGCCGACGATGAGCAGCACAAGAAGCGCTACGCGATAGGCAACATAAGCGCCTTCGCGAGCATATTCGAAGCCTATGCGTCGAAGGACATGGCCGCCTGGCGCGCCTCGCTGGTCTCCTTTGGCCCGAAGACATCACCCTGCAATACCTGCACGGAAGCCGATACATGCGGCACGCTTCAGGAGCGCACCGAGCGCAAGCGCGTCGAGAAAAAGTTCCTTGGCGGCGACTCTCCAGCATTCCCCTGGAGCGGCTCCTTCCAGAGCGGAGGTCTGCGCAAGTTCGTGCAAGGCCTCAGAGGCGTCAGAGGCTGAGGACATGGGAAGCGCACACATTCGCCACGTCGATAATCGAGAAAAGCTCGCGGTTTGCAGGGACGCCAAGTGGTGACAACTGAAAATGAGGCCCGACCGGCGGCAGACAGCTACACAGGCTCCGTAGTCCGGCTGCTCGTGCGATGCCTCACGGCAATCGGCGTAAGGCTTTCGCGCCAAGACTGGCTCGAGACCGTCATAGATACCTTATCGGCCGAGGAGCTGGGTTCGCTTGCGGCGAGGCGACTGAACGACGCCGTGTCCACCGCGCCGGACACTTTGACCAATGACCTGGTTGCGGCATGCGAGCAGGCGACTGGAGGTCGAATTCACTATAGCCAGGAGGGTGAGGACATTTATTTGTCGCGCTTCTACGGAGAGAAGCGCGATGGCTTTTTTGTCGACGTGGGAGCCCACCATCCCATCCGCTTCTCCAATACCTACGCACTGTATCGGCGCGGCTGGCGCGGCGTGAATATCGATGCCACCCCTGGCAGCATGGCGGTGTTCGACCGCTTCCGGCCCGGCGACACGAACATAGAGTGCGCGGTTTCCGATAAGTCGGAGCGATTGACGTTCCATGTCTTCAAGGAGGGAGCGCTGAACACTTTCGACCCCGACCTTGCCGCGAGCTACGTCCGCAGCGGGTTCGAGCAGCTCGAGAGCGTCGAGCTCACCACTCGGCCCTTGGCGGCGTTGCTGGATGAATGCGTAGGCGCTGGACAGAAGATTGACGTGTTGAGCATTGATGTTGAGGGTTCTGATTTGGCTGTGCTTAGATCGAGCGATTGGCAGAAATATTCTCCCGACGTCGTGATCATTGAGGCATTGGACACGCCGTTCTCGGACGTTCCCGAGCACCCGTGCGTGAAGTTCCTTGCCGGCAAGGGCTATGAGCCGATCGCTCGGCTGACAAACTCGATACTGCTTCGTCGAAAGGATGTGCCGTGTCGGGAAGCGTGAGGGGCGCGCCGAGCCGTCCGCTGGACGAGGGTGCTGAATTGGCTCCCAAGTCCTCGTCTGCTTCGGTGGGGCCCGGGTGCGGCTCCAACATCAGCTTCTTCACCACCTGCAAGCCCATGAAGGGGCTGGCAGGTGTGCAGCAGCGCAATGCGCTGCGGTCATGGCTGCGCATCGATCCCGGCAACGAGGTCATCGTCTTCGGTAATGACGAAGGCGTCGCCGAGGTCGCGGCGGAGCTGGGTGCGCTCCACGTCCCCAGGATCGAATGCAACGACTTCGGAACGCCACTGCTGAGCGACATGTTTCGCCAGGCGCAATTGCGCGCACGGAATCAGCACGTCTGCTACGTGAACGCCGACATCATCCTGACGGCAAGCTTCCAGAAGGCGCTGCGAAGACTCGCGCGCAAGCGCTGGGACTTCGTCATGATCGGCCAGCGCTGGGACATCGAGGAGGAGCAGCCGATCGACTTCTCTGGGCCCGACTGGGAAGAGAGGCTGCACAAGAGCTACAGCGCAACGCGCGTCCTAAGCGATGCGACCGCGCTCGATTATTTCCTGTTCCCGCGACGGATGGACCTGTCTCTCCCGGCCTTCGCGGTGGGGCGCCCGGCGTGGGACAACTGGCTCGTGATGCACCTCAGCGGTCGCAGCGACGTGCGCCTGATCGATGCGACCGGAACGGTCACGGTCTATCATCAGGCCCACGGCTATCAGCACGTCAAGCAGCGGACCGGTCAGGCATGGGAAGGCCCCGAGGCGGACCGCAATCGCGCCGTGGCACGCCAGTTTTCGGAGCCGGACAGCTTCTATCCGCATCTTTACACGGTGCGCAGCGCGCGCTGGTTGCTGTCGCCGCTCGGCGTCGTTCCTGCGTGGACGCCTCGTCACCTGCGCTCGCGTCTATACGCCGAGTACGCGCCCAAGCTTTCCGGGATACGCCGGTCGTTGGCGTTGCGCTCACACCTGCGCGCCATCATCGGTCCCGTGTGGTGGAGGATGAAAGCTGTCATCAAGGCAGTGCTGCGTCGCGTCGGGACAATTGGAGGGCACAGTTAGAGATGTGCGGCATTAACGGCGTAATTTCCCGCGACGGCACCGACTACAAGTCGGCCGTCGATCGTATGCAGGCCTCCTCCGTGCATCGCGGCCCCGACGGCGCGGGCGAGTACGACGTGCCGCACGTCCATCTGGCGATGCGGCGACTCAGCATCATCGACCTGAATTCCGGATGGCAGCCTCTCTACAACGAGGACCGCTCGTTGGCGCTCGTCGCCAACGGCGAGGTCTACAACTACGTCGAGCTGCGCGAGGACCTGCGCGCGCGCGGACATCAGTTCCGCACCGGAAGCGATTGCGAGGTCATCGTCCACCTCTACGAGGAGTACGGACTGGATTTCGTCCACAAGCTTCGCGGCATGTACGCGTTCGCATTGTGGGATACGCGGCGCCGCCGCCTCGTGCTCGTGCGCGACCGCATGGGCGAGAAGCCGCTGTGCTATGTCCGCGGCCAAAATTTCCTTGCTTTCAGCTCGGAGCTGCGCTCGCTGATCGCCAGCGGGCTGGTCCCGCTCGAGCTCGATCAGAACGCGATCCACCAGTACTTCTACTATCAGTACGTGCCCGAGCCTCTCACGCCGGTGCGCAACGTTCTGAAGCTTCCGCCTGGCCATCTGATGACGGTGGACGTCGATAGCTGGTCGATCAATATCGAGCGCTACTGGCGGATTGAGGACGCGCCTGAGGTCCGGGGTGACCCGCGCGAGGCGATCACCGCCGGGCTCGAGGAGATCGGCCGGCTCATCGTCCGTGCCGACGTGCCCATCGGCGTCGCTCTCAGCGGCGGCGTCGACTCCAGCATCATCACTGCGCTCGTTGCCCGTCAGAGCCAGCAGGAGGTGCACGCCTTCACCGTCGGCTATTCGGGGCGCCCGGAATCCGACGAGCGATCCGCCGCGTCTCAGCTCGCACACGATCTCAAGATACCGTTCCACGAGGTCGAGGTCTCGACCGACGAGGTCATCCGCCGCTTCCCCGAGATCGTATTCGCGCGCGACGAGCCGATTGCCGACATCTCCGGTCATGGATACTGGGCCGTCAACCGAGCCGCCCGCGAGGCCGGCGTTCCGGTGATGATCCAGGGGCACGGCGGCGACGAGCTGTTCTGGGGCTATGAATGGCTGCATCGGGCGGCATCGCTGTCCGAGCTGAAGGCGCAAGACCCAAATCGATCCGCCCCGGGCCGTTCCTTGCGCTCTTTGATACGCCGACCGCCGCTGCGACGCAGACGCGACCTCTACGATTGGGGTCGGACCACGCTGGCGGGGTTCCGGCATGCGCTGCGGCAACGCTCGACGGCACCAGCGGCCCATGCCGATCGCCTGGTCTTCAGCGACCTCACTCCGGACTTCCAGATCGCCGAGCGCGACCTTGGCGGTCTCTACACGAAGGAGTTCGCGGCATCCGTCGCGGCCGATCCCGCTGCCGACGTTTGGGCGTCGTTCACGCACGAGCGTCCCTGGCCCGACATCGGCGTGCTGCTGACAGCGCTGATCTCGCGCGGTTACTTGCTCGTCAACGGCATCGCCCAGGGCGATCGTTTGAGCATGGCCTCGTCCGTCGAGCTGCGTCTGCCGCTCATCGACTACAGGTTCGTCGAGACCGTCGTCGGGTTGCGCAAGGCCAATCCGGATCACCACTTGCCGCCGAAATACTGGTTCATGCAGGCGGCCCGAGACATGCTGTCGCCGGAAATCCTGGCGCGGCCCAAGCGCGGATTTACACCCCCCGTCTTCCAATGGCATACCGCCTTGTTTCAGCGCTATGGCGAGATGATAGCCAATGGCTATCTCGCCAATTCACACGTTTTTACCCGTCCCGCCGCGCACGAGCTCGCCCGAGGCGTATACACCTCCGGTGCGATCGCGCCGATGTGCTTCAAGGCGCTTGTATTCGAGATGTGGCTGTCCGAGTTGACCTCGCAGCTGCAGTTGCCGTCGGCGGCCAGCGCCGCAGCATGACCATGATCGAGGGGGCAGCGTGAAAGCCGTCATCTTAGCCGGCGGGCTCGGCACGAGGCTGAGCGAGGAAACCTCGGTCAAGCCCAAGCCTATGGTGGAGATCGGCGGCAAGCCGATCCTCTGGCACATCATGAAGATCTATGCCGCGCACGGCATCACCGATTTCGTCGTGTGCCTCGGCTACAAGGGTTACGTGATCAAGGAGTTCTTCGCCAACTACCTCCTGCACACCGCCGACGTCACCATCGATGTGCGCAGCGGCAGCTTGGAAATCCATCGCGCCACCGCCGAGCCGTTCCGCGTGACGCTCCTCGAAACCGGCGTCGAGACGATGACCGGCGGCCGGCTGAAGCGGGTTCGCGATCACCTTCAGGACGATGCGTTCTGCCTCACGTATGGCGACGGCGTCGGCGACGTCGACATCACGGCTCTGATTGCCTTCCATCGCGCGCACGGCAAGCTCGCCACGGTGACCGCGACCCAGATGCCTGGTCGCTTCGGTGCCCTTTCGTTCGACGGGGATCGCGTCGATCACTTCGAGGAAAAGCCTGTCGGAGACGGCGGTTGGATCAATGGCGGCTTCTTCGTCCTTTCGCCCAAGGCAATCGACTACGTCGATGGCGATCTGATCTCCTGGGAGCGCGAGCCGATGCAGCGGCTAGCCCACGACGGTCAGCTCATGGCATATCGGCACGGCGGCTTCTGGCAGCCGATGGATACGTTGCGGGACAAGATGCAGCTCGAGCAGCTTTGGCAAGACGGCCGGGCGCCTTGGAAGGTGTGGTGATGAACCCCTCGTTCTGGTCCGGAAAGCGCGTGCTCGTCACCGGGCACACGGGATTCAAGGGCGGCTGGCTCGCGCTTTGCCTGCGCGGGATGGGCGCACGCGTGTGGGGCTATGCGCTCGAGCCTCCGACGACGCCGAGCCTCTTCGAGGCCGCGCGGGTCTCTGAAGGGATGACGAGCGTCATCGCCGATATCCGCGATCCGGTCGAACTACGCCAGGTCGTTGCCGATGCGCAGCCGGAGGTGGTCTTTCATCTCGCCGCGCAGCCGCTGGTTCGCTTCTCCTACGCCGAGCCGCTGGAGACGTTCGACGTCAATGTCATGGGCACCGCCCATGTTCTTCAGGCCGTCCTCGAGGAGGGCTCTGCACGCGCGGTCGTCGCCATCACCAGCGACAAGTGCTACGAGAACCGCGAATGGCTCTGGGGTTACCGCGAGGACGAGCCGATGGGCGGCGCCGACCCTTACGCCGCCAGCAAGGGCGCCGCAGAGCTGCTCATCGCGTCATACCGGCGCTCGTTCTTCGACAAGGCAGGCATACCGCTCGCGTCCGCGCGCGCCGGCAACGTGATCGGCGGCGGCGATTGGGCCGAGGATCGCATCATTCCTGACTTCGTGCGCGCAATCACCGCGCGCCAGGCGCTGCAAATCCGCAATCCCGGCGCCATCCGGCCTTGGCAGCACGTCATCGACCCGATCGTGGGATACCTTCTTCTGGCCGAGCGTATGTACGACGCGCCGAAGGATTTCGCCCAAGGGTGGAACTTCGGACCCGATGCCGGTAGCGAGCAGCCGGTGCAAGACCTGATCGACCGCCTCGTCTCCCACTGGGGGGATGGCGCGCGCTATGAGATCATGGCGCAGGATCGCAGCGCTGTGCACGAGGCGCACTATCTGAAGCTCGATAGCTCCAAAGCGCGCATGCGCCTCGGATGGCGCCCGCGGTGGAGCTTCGACGAAGCCTTGGCCGCGACGACGCACTGGTACAAGGCGCATGCGGCGGGAGCGGACATGCGAGCCTTCACACTGGCGCAGATCAGCGGCCAGATCGAAGCGCCTGCGAAGGTGCAACAGAACGAGCCTGCCTGACCGGCAATGGAGCTTATGATGGCGACGTATGTAGAAGACCGAATCAAGGCTGCCGGAAAGAGCCCCGCGGAGTTGAGGGAAGCAATTCTCTCCCTTGTCGAGCAGTACGCCCAGTTAACGACCGGCGAGGAGCGCTTCGTCCCCGGGACGTCCCCCGTCCGGGTCTCGGGGAAGGTATGCGGGGCGCCCGAGATGCGCAGCCTCGTTGATGCCAGCCTCGACCTGTGGCTCACGACAGGCCGCTTCAACGCCGCCTTCGAGAGCCGTCTCGGCGAGTTCCTCGGCCTGAAGCACGTGTTGACGGTGAACTCCGGCTCGTCCGCCAACCTGGTCGCCTTCTCTGCGCTGACGTCACCGCTGCTGCGCGGACGCAAGATGGTTCCCGGCGACGAGGTCATCGCCGTCGGAGCCAGCTTCCCGACCACCGTCAATCCGGCAATCCAGCACGGAATGGTGCCGGTGTTCGTCGACGTCGACATCCCCACCTACAACATCAAGCCCGAGCTTATCGAGCAGGCGGTCGGTCCGCGCACGCGCGCCATCATGGTCGCACACACGCTCGGCAATCCGTTCGACCTCGCCGAGGTCATGCGCGTGGCGGAGAAGCACAATCTTTGGGTCGTCGAGGATTGCTGTGACGCGCTGGGTGCGACCTACGACGGCAGGCTCGTCGGCACCTTCGGCGATATCGGAACCCTGAGCTTCTATCCTGCGCACCACATCACCATGGGTGAGGGTGGCGCGGTCTTCACCAACCGCGGCTTCCTGCGCAAGGCGATGGAGTCGATCCGCGATTGGGGCCGCTCCTGCTGGTGTCAGCCGGGCAAGGACAACACCTGCGGCCAGCGCTTCGGTTGGACAGTCGGCGAGCTCCCGACGGGCTACGACCACAAGTACATCTACAGCCACATCGGCTATAACCTGAAGATATCGGATATGCAGGCAGCCGTCGGCCTCGCCCAGCTCGACCGGCTCGACGGCTTCATCGACGCCCGCCGCCGGAACTTCGACTACCTGCACGAAGGGCTGGCTTCACTCGAAGAGTTCTTCATTCTGCCCAAGGCGACGCCGCGGTCGAACCCGAGCTGGTTCGGGTTCCCCATCACCGTGCGCCCCAATGCTCCCTTCGGGCGCGACGAGGTCGTTCGCTGGCTCGAGTCCAAAGGCATCGCCACCCGCAACCTCTTTGCCGGCAACCTGGTACGTCAGCCCTACATGATCGGCCGCAACTATCGCCTGGCGAGCAGCCTCGAGAACTGCGATTTGATCATGACCAACACCTTCTGGGTAGGCGTCTTCCCGGGGCTGCGGGCCGAGCATCTGGACTATGTGATCGACCAGTTCTCGGCTTTCGTGAAAAGTCGGTAGTTGGCTGGCGATGGCGCGTGTTCTGGTAACCGGCGGCACGGGCTTTCTCGGCGCCCACGTGGTCGCCGACCTGCGCACTGCTGGACATCAGGCGATCCCCGCGGGGCGTCGCCTGGCCGAGGCCGTACATTCTGTTGACCTGCGGGACGAAGCATCCGTCGCGCAATTGGTGGACGACGTTCGCCCCGATACGATCATCCATTGTGCGGCCTACGGGGTCGCCCAAGGCGACAACGACTTCGACACGTCGGTAAAGGTCAACGTTGGCGGATCGCTGTCGCTGCTGGAGGCCGCCATAAGCTGCGGCGTCGAGAGGTTCGTCCAAGTGGGGAGCTGCTTCGAGTATGGCAGCAAGGGTCACGACATCGCTGAGGACGAGGCGCTGATGCCCACTGCCGCTTACGGTGCCACGAAGGCGGCGGCGACGCTGCTTACGCGCCAGCGTGCTGCAAGCTCGGACACGCGATTGGTCGTGGCACGCCCGTTCGGGCTCTGGGGACCAGGCGAGCCGCACGGGCGACTGGTGCCGCAGATCATCGCCGCATGCCGCGCCAATCGCCCGCTCGATCTCACACCTTGCGACGTCGTTCGCGACTACTCATACGTCGCCGACATGGCGCGATCTCTTGTGAAGCTCGCCTTTGCGGACTACCGGCCCGGAGAGATCGTCAATCTCGGCAGCGGCGTCGCCGTCGTCCTCCGCGACTTTGTTCTCGAGGTCTCTACCCTTCTCGGAGGCGCGCATTTGATGCGCTTCGGCGCCATAGGTCATCGCCCAACCGAGATGAAGCGCCTCGTCGCCAATGTGAGCCGGCAGCGTGCGCTCGTTGGCGACCCGCCATCTACACCCATTGACGTCGGACTTCGCGCGATGCAGCAGGAGCTGCTGTCATGACGGTCTACGTCGTCAGCGGCATCCCGCCCGGACCCTCCGGCACCGGCCGCTTCGTGTCGTATCTCGAGCGATCCGGCGTCCGCGTCGTGTTTGGAGATCAATATGAGGTCTCGCGGCGCGCGCTCCTCAAGCAACGACGCTTCGTGAAGGTGGGGACGGCGACTGCTCGGTACCACTGGCGGCAGTTGAAGCTGTCCCTGTTCCTTCTCTTCGCCGCGCGCCGCAATGATATAGACCTCATCGTCATGCATCCACAAAGCCTCGGGATGCAGCGCACGATCGAGCTTCTCGAGGCCCGCGAGCACACAGGGCTCTATCTCCTCGACAGCAGCTATTTCTGCATCCGCAGCTATAACTTTCGTGCAGGCGAGAGCGGCCCGTGCCTTGACTGTCTTGGCAACGATGCGGCCGGCATCGCCAGAAATGGCTGCAAGACTTGGCCAACCGGAGAGGACTTCGCTCCGGAATACGTGCGCCGCTTGCGGCGTCTCGTCGGCGCCGGCAAGGTCAGCCTCTACGCTCAGAACCCGACTCAGGCGAGGCTCGCCACCGCGCACTTCGGCGCGCCCGTTACTCCGTTCGGCCTGTGGACCAGCGACTGGAACGAGTGCTTCGAGGCTGCGCCGCGTCGCGCCGAGAAGTCCGAATTCGACGTCGTATTTCATGGCGTCCACGTGGAGGCCAAGGGCGCCGACTGGCTAGCGCGCGTCGCCGAGAAGTGCCCGGGCATCCGCTTCCTCATGCCATTCCCACCGCCGCCGGGGTTCATCGCGCCCGCCAACTGCATCTTTCGTCCCATGAGCTGGGAGACGGGATTGCGGGAGGCGGTCGTGTCGGCGCCGATAACCGCCGTGCCGTCGCTGTGGTCGGCACCCATCGAGGGTGCGCTGGTGAAAAGCCTCGTCGTGGCCAACGCCGTGGCGGTCTGCGAGAACGACAGCGCGTTTGCCGCCGATCTGCCCGCGGGGTTGGCGCTCGTTCTCCCCCGCGACGTTACCGCCGCGGCGCAGGTACTTCGCGATGCCGTAGCCTCGGGCTGGAAGCCAGAGCCGCGGTTGAAGATGGAGTGGATCAAGCGGTTTTATGCGGAGAACTCCGCAATGGCGGATCGGCTGCTGCAAACCGTTTCGTCAGGCCGGCATCGATCAGCTTCGCCAGTTCCCGAGAGCTTAGGTGCATCATGAAGCAGGACTTGGCGCCGATCGTTGCCTTCGTGTTCAACCGGCCCGAGCATTCGGCGCGCATGCTTGAAAGTCTCCGCGCAAACCCGGAGATCGACCGCAGCGCCCTGACTATCTATTGCGACGGACAGCGCTCGGAGCGCGATGCTCCCGCCGTGGAGGAAACGCGGCGCGCTGTCCGCGCGGCGGCGCCTGCGCATGCACGCATCATCGAGCGATCGGAGAATTTTGGTCTCGCCAAATCCATCATTACCGGCGTGACCGAGGCGACGCGGGACTATGGGCGGGTCATCGTAGCCGAGGACGACCTCGTCTTTTCGCCTCTGGCGTTGGGCTACTTCAATGCCGCGCTCGATCGGTATGCCGACGATGAGCAAGTGATGCACGTTGCCGGCTACATGTTCCCGGTCCGCAATCGCGTGCCTCGCGCCTTCTTC
>JAEXXM010000046.1 GCA_023405815.1 Pseudomonadota bacterium
CCGGATAGCCATCTCGCGCGAGCGTGCGATGCGATCCCGACTGGCGCTTGAGCGTCCAGCCGATCCGCAGCAGCGCCGCCAGCACCCGGCGTGCCTTTGCCGCCGGGAAGCGGCTCATTCGGCAGCAACCGAGATGGATAGGCCGACGGGGCGTGCTTCCCCGTGCTCGAGCTGCTCCGCCAATACTCGCAGGGCCAGGACTTCGGCCCTGGCCATGGCTTCCTCGCGCGTCGCGCCATAGGCGAGCACGCCGGCAAGCTCCGGCACCTCCGCGATCCAGCGGCCGTCGTCTTCCTGGTCGGTCTCGATGGTCAGCTTCATGGGCGAATTCTAGCAGAGGCGGACCGGCAGGGGAACAAACTGCCCCGCGACGCGCGTTGCCCGCGGCCAGCGTTTCGTGCACCTTCATCGCGCCGGCATACTACAGCCATGGCCGGGGCAGGCGGGCAAATCCGCCTGCACCACAAGCGGACATTCGATCTTCCTTAGGTCTTCAACTCGCGAATGGAGACTCTCATGATTGCCAATCGTACGTGCACGTTCGCCCTTTCAGCCGCCTGCGCTTGCCTCTCTCTCGCTGCGCCCGCCAGCGCCGGCAAGTTCGACGGCAGCTGGAGCATGACCGCCGTGACCACCAAGGGCCATTGCGGCGTGATCCCCATCGGCATGGGCGTCAAGGGCGGGCGCATCTACTCGACCGGCGGCTCGTTCGCCTTCTACGCCATCAGCCTCGGCGGCCGCGTGTCGAACTCGGGCGGCGTGACCTTGAAGGCCGTTGCCGGCCCGCGCGTCGCCCACGGCACCGGACGCTTCACGCGCACCACCGCGCGCGGCACCTGGAAGGGCAGGGGACCGTCGGGCCTCTGCTCCGGCTATTGGACCGCGACGCCGTCGTAATCCCGCGCTCCGATCGCTCGAGCGTCTATCAGCGAGGGCGTGAATCGGCAGCGCGATCGCTCCGATCGCCCGAGCGTCTATCAGCGAGGGCGTGAATCGGCAGCGCCATCGCTTCGATCGCCCGAGCGCCGCTGACATCAGCGCTTTTCCAATCCGGGAGGAGAGGTGCCGCCGTCCCACCCCTTCGCTTGACCGGTGGTGTTGTTGTCCCATCCGGGCGGCGAGCTCGCGCCATCCCAGCCTTTGCTGTCGGTCGCGTTGCTCGCGCCAGGTGGTTGCGTCCAGGTGTTGGACCCGATGCCCTGCGAGCCGGCCGCCGCTCCATGCGTGGAATCGGCGCCTGCACCGCCGCCGCCTTGCGGACCTTTGGCGTCGGCGACCGTGCCGATGACGAGTGCGGCCGCTGCGGCAACGGCCGCTGCAAGATACTTGGTGGATCGCATGTTGACCCCGTCTGGTTGTTGGTGGATGCGTGCGGCATGAACCCGTTTTGTGGCGGAAACCAGAGACTTATCCTCTAACCGCGTCCTACTCCGTCGCCAGTGCCCGCCGCGCGCGCCTCGGCGATGAGCGATTTCAGAATGCGTGCCTCCTTCGGCAAGCGGTAGGTCCGCGGCCTCATCGCGCGCCGGCGCATGTCGCGCAGCTTGCGACGGGCAAGGAGTGCCAGCCCGTCGCGGATCTTGCGCTGTGCCTTGCGGAGCTGCTCGTCGGTCATCGTCATCTCCTTTTGCAGGTCACGTGCTTGCGCACGCGTCTGCGGGCCGGCTCCCGCGCGCTCCGATCGCCCGAGCGTCTATCAGCGAGGGCGTGAATCGGCAGCGCAAAGCAAATCGCTCCGATCGCCCGAGCGTCTATCCTCTTCGCGCCGGCGGCCGGCTCCGCGAAGTCGGAGTCGCCGGCGCAATCAAGAATCGCCTACCGGCCGGCTCGCCGGAGTGCGAGTCGGTTGGCGCAACGAAGAAGGGGCTGCGGGGCGGGAAGCGCCGCTGCTCTTTAGGTATTGAAGCGGCGGTTGCCGCCCCGCGCAGGATTATGGGCATACCCACGGCATTTCAGGGGTTTCCCCCGTCCTGGACTCTCACCAGGTGGGCGTGGCGAGCCTCGGATAGTCCGCCGCGCGTGACGGCTGGAGTACCCGACCTGCAGCCCGCCCTCGGATCAGGAACGCCTCGAGATCGACCCCTTCAGCGGGGCGGGATGGGGGAAGTATGCGCTGTGTCGCGAGGGCGGGGATTAGTTCGTCGCTCGCGGCTCGGGGTGCCCATCCCGGAATGTTAGAAAGCAAGGCAGACGCTAAACGGCTTGTTGGCGCCGCCTGCGTCAAGGGGAGGGACGCGCAGAAGCACATCAGGGAAGGAGAGCACCGTGATGAAGGCCGCAACTCTGCTGATCATCGCCGCCCCGCTGTTGTCGTCGCCCGCCGCCGCGCGCGACGAGATCGCTCCAGGAGCGAAGGTCTCCGTCGTCTTCGACCAGGCGCTGCCAAACGTACCGGGCAAGAGTATGCGCGCCGTGCTGGTCGAGTACGAGCCCGGCGCCCGATCGCCCTCGCACCGCCACCCGCGGTCGGCCTTCATCTATGCGCGCGTTCTGGAAGGCGCGATCCGCAGCAAGGTCAACGATGAGCCCGGGAAGACGTACAAGGCCAGCGAGAGCTGGACGGAGAAGCCGGGCGATCATCACCAGGTGAGCCACAACGCGTCCGACACCGAGCCGGCGAAGCTGCTGGCCATCTTCGTCGTCGACACCGCCGACAAGAAGATCGTGATCCCAGATAAGTGAGGGTGGGCGTGCCCGGGCGCCCTTGGGCCACATTGCCGCCTCTGCCGCCGTCTTCGGCGCACATGCGGACAATCCAGTGGCATCTCCAGATTGTGTCGGACCACAACGTCAATGTTGCTGGCGTCTGCCAGCTCGCGCAGCAGCGCAACGATGTGAAAGCGCACGCCCAACATCGGCGCGGAAGCGCCGTACGACAAAGAACATGTCGGTGCACTATACGCAAAGCCGCGAGGCGATGCGAGCAACGGTTCGCTGCAAAACCAGGCACAAACTATCAAGCGTGACAAACGTGTGTAGACATATATACGTCGCAGAGACAGGCCGAAGTGGCGACGCAATCAAAAACAACCATGAAAATCAATAACATATTGACGTACTAGAACGGACACGTCTCAGATGAATACAAATCAGAAGCAGAACATGTGCACGAAAAGTGCGCCAAAGCGGACAAATATCTAAGATAGGTATGCAGAGATACGAACAGAGAGACGTACACATGGTTGACAGCTGCCTTTCGGTCTGTTAACGGTGCGTCACGGAGGAGGCAAAGCGCATGGCAGATGATGACTATCGGGTGACGCTTTCGGGTCCGGGCGTCAGCCTAGACAAGGCGGTCAGCCAGCAGGTGGCGCTGGCCATACTGCAAATGGCATTGGGCGGTGGTACGGGGCCATCAGGGCCGGTTGTTGCCGAGACACCGACCGGTGCCGAGCGACGTGAGCCGCGTCTGTCGTTGAGGGAGTTTCTCGATGCGGCAGCTGCAAGGAGCAATCCGGAAAAGATTGCTGTCTTTGCGGGCTACCTTCGCGACCACCTTCTTCAAGACGACTTCTCAAGAGAAGAGGTGAAGTCGTGTTTCCGTTCGGCAGGGGAACCGCTGCCAGGAAATTTTGCGCGAGACTTTCAGCTCGCGGTTCAAAACGGCTGGGTGGCCGAAGACCATGGCAAACCGGGTCGCTACTATATCACTCGAAAAGGCGATGAAACTGTACGGCGAAGAGCTGATGGCATTTAGTGAATTGAGAAGCGAGGTTTTAGGAATGGACGATCAGAACAATGACGCAAGCGGGCGTGGCGCACTAGAGCAGGCTCGATTTCGCCTCAGAACTCCGGCAGGCGAAGTAGAGGTGGTCGGCTCAGAACAGTTTGTGGAGCGTAGATGGGGCGACGTGCAAAGTGCATTGCGCCGTATTGGCGACCATATTGAGACGCCTCCAGCGAGTCTCGATCCCCCGGAAGATCATCTCGATGACGCCCTGCCAACACGCAAGGGGGCAGCAAAGAAGCGCGGCGGCCCAAGCTGCGCATCCAGGATCTTGTCTATTAAGGAGGGGGGCTTCTTCTCGTCTGGCCGAAAGGCAGGAGATATTGTCGACAAGCTGGCGGAACTTGCAACGCCGTATGAAGCAAAACACGTCGCTGCGGCTTTGCATCACTTGACCAAGACGGGACGCCTTCGCCGTCTCAGGGGCAGCGACGGAGATTGGAGCTATATCGTTCCATAAAAGCGAAAAGTAGCGTGGGAGAGCAATCAAATTTACTCGGCCGTTGCCGCTTACTTGACAGGGCGCGGCGGCCGAGCAGATCGCGCGCGTACTTCCGGCATAGGTTTGCCTCGTCGCTGGGCCCGGGCGCCCTTGGGCCACATTGCCGCCTCTGCCGCCGTCTTCGGCGCACATGCGGACAATCCAGTGGAATCTCCAGATTGTGTCGGACCACAACGTCAATGTTGCTGGCGTCTGCCAGCTCGCGCAGCAGCGCAACGATGTGAAAGCGCATGCCCGACGTCGGCGCCGTGAGGATGTAGAGCATCCGACCTGTAGCCCAACGTGACGGTCCGTTCATCAGCGCGACTAGCGCAGGTACTGCCCGTGTAGCTCCTTCGACGCCGCTAACCCTCTCCCTCGCCCTCCGCCCGCCCCGACTGCACCGCCCCGACATGCCCCTCCCCCCGCGCCGCGGCGAGGCACTCCTGCCGGTGCCGTTCCCGATAGCCGGCGCGCTGCTCCTCGCTCCGCTCATCATGACACGCGGGGCAACTCACCCCCGCCTCGTAAAGGGGAGACGCGCGATCCTCCGCGCTCACCGGCCGCCGGCACGCCCGGCATAGCGCGTAGCTCCCCTGCGCGAGCCCATGCCCCACGCTCACGCGCTCGTCGAACACGAAGCACTCGCCCTGCCACGTGCTCCGCTCCGGCGGCACCTCCTCCAGGTAGCGCAGGATGCCGCCCTGAAGGTGATAGACGTTGTCGACACCCTCGGCCTTGAGGAACGCCGTCGACTTTTCGCAGCGGATGCCGCCGGTGCAGAACATCGCCACCTTGGGCTGGGCGCCGCCCTTGAGCAGCCGCTCGCGCTCGGCGCGGAACCAGGCGGGAAACTCGCGGAACGTTTTGGTTTGCGGATTGATGGCGCCCGCGAAGGTGCCGACGGCCACCTCGTAGTCGTTGCGCGTGTCGATGAGGATGGTGCCGGGCTCGGCGATCAGCGCGTTCCAGTCCGCGGGCGCGACGTAGCGGCCGACGCTGTGGCGCGGATCGATGGCGGGTTCGCCCATGGTCACGATCTCGCGCTTCAGCCGCACCTTCATGCGATGGAACGGAGTGGCCGCGGCGCGCGAGAACTTCACTTCCAGACCCGCGGCGCCGACGAGCTGGCGGATGTGATCCAGCACGCGCCCGATCGCGGCGTCGGTTCCGGCGATGGTGCCGTTGATCCCCTCGGGGGCGAGCAGCAGCGTGCCTTTGACGCCCTGCGCACAGCATAGAGCGGCGAGCGGCGCGCGGGCGCCGGCGCAATCGGCAATCGCGCTGAACTTGTACAGCGCCGCAACTGAGATGGGTCCGTCGCTATGCATGGCGCCAGTCATATCCGCTGCGCTCCCCGACGGGAAGCCGCGCGGCATCACTCGGCGGCGGCGATCGGCTTCAACTCGTAAACGCTTCCAAGCTTGGATGCGGCGGCCAAATCCCCGCGCTCCAGGGCAACCCGGGCATCGTCGAGCTTCTGAGCGTCTGCGAACGACAGGTACGGTGCCCACTCGTGATCGTCCTCGATGATCTCGACAGGAACCTCGGCAACGTAGCGACCTGCGTGCACCAAACGCGTCGTTTTGTGCGCCTTCATTTGCGCCTCCTGAAATCGTCCGACCATTGGTCGGGATCGGGCCTGTAGGCCGTCAAGGCTACAGCGGGCGATGTCGTTCCGCGCCGGACGCCCCATACGGCATGGATAACCTGGCCATGTCTATCCGTTTGCAGGACCAAAACGCTGGGACCCTTATGAAAGTCTGGATAGTCTTCCGTGCCTCTGCCCCAGCAAGACCGTCCAGCACGTCGATGGGCCGGATATCGTGCTCCTCCAATCGCGTGCGAGCATGCTCGGAAAGGACGGCCTCGCCCGCCCGGGCCAAGGCCTTCACTTTGAGCAAAGTATCGCTCATTACTCCGCCGCCTGCTTCTTGCTCGATTTGCTGCGCCGTCCCAGGAGCTCGCGCAGGTACTGCCCGGTGTAGCTCTCCTTCGTCGCCGCGACGTCCTCCGGCGTGCCGGCCGCCACGATGCGCCCGCCGCCGTCGCCGCCTTCCGGGCCCATGTCGATGATCCAGTCGGCGGTCTTGATCACTTCCAGATTGTGCTCGATCACCACCACGGTATTGCCCGCGTCGGCCAATTCGTGCAGCACCTCGAGCAGCTTCGCCACGTCGTGGAAATGCAGGCCCGTCGTCGGCTCGTCGAGAATGTACAGCGTGCGGCCCGTTGCGCGGCGCGATAATTCCTTCGACAGCTTGATGCGCTGGGCTTCGCCCCCCGACAGCGTCGTCGCCTGCTGGCCGATGTGGATGTAGCCGAGGCCGACGCGCGCCAGCGTCTCCAGCTTGTCGCGGATCGACGGCACGGCGGAGAAGAACTTCGCGCCTTCCTCCACCGTCATGTCGAGCACGTCGGCGATCGACTTCTCCTTGAAGTCGATCTCCAGCGTCTCGCGGTTGTAGCGCTTGCCTTTGCAGACGTCGCACGTGACGTAGACGTCGGGCAGGAAGTGCATCTCGATCTTGATGACGCCGTCGCCCTGGCACGCTTCGCAGCGCCCGCCCTTGACGTTGAAGGAGAAGCGGCCTGGGCCATAGCCGCGCGCCTTCGCCTCGGGCAGGCCCGCGAACCAGTCGCGGATCGGCGTGAACGCGCCCGTGTAGGTGGCGGGGTTCGAGCGCGGCGTGCGCCCGATGGGCGACTGGTCGATGTCGATCACCTTGTCGAGCTCTTCCAGGCCCTCGATGCGCTTGTGCGCGCCGGCATGGATGCGCGCGCCATTGAGCTTGCGCGCCGCGGCGGCATAGAGCGTGTCGATGACGAGCGAGGACTTGCCCGAGCCGGAGACGCCGGTGATGCAGGTGAGGAGGCCGAGCGGAATTTCCGCCGTCACGTCCTGCAGGTTGTTCTCCGAGGCATCGACGATGCGCAGGAAGCGGCCCTTCTGCGGCGGCCGGCGCTTCGTCGGCAGCGGCACCTGGCGCGCGCCCGAGAGGTACTGCCCGGTGAGGCTCGCCGGGTTCGCCATGATCTCTTCCGGCGTTCCCTGGGCGATGATCTCGCCGCCGTGGATGCCGGCGCCGGGGCCGATGTCGACAACGTGGTCGGCCTGCAGGATCGCGTCCTCGTCGTGCTCGACGACGATGACGGTGTTGCCGATGTCGCGCAGGTGCTTGAGCGTGCCGAGCAGCCGGTCGTTGTCGCGCTGATGCAACCCGATCGACGGCTCGTCGAGCACGTACAAGACGCCGGTGAGGCCGGAGCCGATCTGCGAGGCGAGACGGATGCGCTGGGATTCGCCGCCCGACAGCGTGCCGGACGAGCGCGACAGCGTCAGGTACTCGAGGCCGACGTCGTTGAGGAAGGCCAGCCGCTCGCGGATCTCTTTCAGGATGCGCGTCGCGATCTCGTTCTGCTGCTTGGTGAGCACGTTCGGCAGCTCGGCGAACCAGATGTTCGCCTGCTTGATCGACATGTCGGTGACTTCGCCGATGTGGCGGCCGTTGACCTTCACCGCCAGCGCCTGCGGCTTCAGGCGGTAGCCGCCGCAGCTTTCGCACGGGTGCGAGCCCTGGTAGCGCTCCAATTCCTCGCGCACCCAGTCAGAATCCGTCTCGCGCCAGCGCCGCTCGATGTTGCCGATGACGCCCTCGAACGGCTTGATGGTCTTGTAGTTGCGCGTGCCGTCGAAGTAGGTGAACGTCACCTCTTCCTCGTCCGTGCCGTAGAAAAACGCCAGCTGCACGTGCTTCGGCAGCTTGTTCCACGGCGTCTTCATCGACACCTTGAAGTGCTTGGCGAGGCTCTCCAGCGTCTGCTCGTAGTAAGGAGACGACGCGCCGGTCTTCGCCCACGGCACGATGGCGCCTTCTTCCAGCGACAGGTCGGCGTTCGGCACCACCAGCTCGGGCTCGAACTGCAGCTCCGTGCCGAGGCCGTCGCACGTCGGGCAGGCACCGGCCGGCGCGTTGAACGAGAACAGGCGCGGCTCGATCTCGTCGATGGTAAAGCCGGAAACCGGACACGCGAACCGCGCCGAGAACGTCACCCGCTCGTGCGTCTCGTTCTTCGACTTGTTGGCGCCCTTGGTCTCCGAGGCGGGCAGCGGCTTGTCCGCAAACTCCACCACCGCCACCTGCTCCTCGACGAGGTTCAGTGCCGTCTCGAATGAATCGGCGAGGCGCTTCTTGATGTCGGCGCGCACCACGAGGCGGTCCACCACCACGTCGATGTCGTGCTTGAACTTCTTGTCGAGCTTCGGCGCCTCGTCGATCTCGTAGAACGTGCCGTCGACCTTGACCCGCTGGAAGCCCTTCTTCTGCAGCTCGGCGAGCTCCTTCTTGAACTCGCCCTTGCGCCCGCGCGCGATCGGCGCCAGGAGGTAGATGCGCGTGCCTTCCGGCATGGCGAGCACCCGGTCCACCATCTGCGACACGGTCTGGCTCTCGATGGGAAGGCCGGTCGCCGGTGAGTACGGCACGCCGACGCGCGCAAAGAGCAGGCGCAGATAGTCGTAGATCTCGGTGACGGTGCCGACGGTGGAGCGCGGGTTCTTGCTCGTCGTCTTCTGCTCGATGGAGATGGCCGGCGACAGGCCGTCGATGTGATCGACGTCCGGCTTCTGCATCATCTCCAGGAACTGGCGCGCGTAGGCGGAAAGGCTCTCCACGTACCGCCGCTGCCCCTCGGCATAGATGGTGTCGAAGGCGAGCGAGGATTTGCCCGAGCCCGAAAGGCCCGTGAACACGACGAGCGCGTCGCGCGGGATTTCCAGGTCGACGTTCTTCAGGTTGTGCTCGCGCGCACCGCGGACGTGGATGGTCTTCATCAGCGACGGCGCCGCGGGCGGCGCGGTTCGATTCGTTGGCGGCATGCGTTTCCTGATCAGCCAGAGCGGCGGCTGAGCCAATCGCGTAGAGACTTGTCGCTCTCCGCCGAGGGCCTTCCGGCGATGAGCGCTTCCACACTGATGTCTTCGTCGATCGTGGGCCAGTGAATGCCCTCGCCCTTGCCGATCAACCGCCATTGCGCGCGCTCGGCGGCAGTGGCGTGCAACAGGCGCGGGTACCAGGCGAGTGGCACCGTCAACGTGCGCCCGTCGCTGAGCTCGACGCTGAGCACATCGTCGGTGATGGACAGACCGACCGCCTCCGGGACGTGTAGCTCACTTGTCGAAATAGCCATTCCAGGCCTCCAAGAGCGGCCCCTGGTTCTGCCGAACGAGATCTAAGATGCTGCGAAGCTCGCCGGCTCTGTAACCCCCGCTGCGCGCGAGGCGCACGGGATCGAGCCAAACTTTCGCGACATACTGATCACGCTCGACGTGGACATGGGGCGGCTCGCCGCCGTCGCCAGAGTAAAAGAAGAAACGATAGGGACCAAGCCTGAGGACCGTTGGCATTAACTTCGAACCCCAGGACCGGCCGGCCTTTGCCCATTTACGTAGCGAAAGCAGCCTTCTGCCGCAATGGAGCGCGACCGCACAGCGCGCGCCTGGCCATTCACGCCGCCTTGCCCTTTGCCGGCGCCAGGGCCGGAAAATAGAGCTCCATCAGCCGGTCCCGGTAGGCGACGAGGTTTGGCTGCAACTCGGCGGCAACGCGGATTGGCGTCTTGAAGGCCGGGCACAGCGCACCCGCCAGGAACGCGAACACCGTGGCGTCGGCCGCGCAAGGGGAGGCCCCCATGAGATAGGGCTTGTCGCCGAGGAAGTCGGCGATGGCGCCAAGGTCTCGCACCGCCAGCTGGCAGATCTCGTCCTCCGTGTGCCGCCCCGTCCCCTGGCCCTTGACGTCGCGGCGCACCTGCCGCCGCACCATGGCGACGATGAGCGGGCGCAGCGGCCCCGGCGCACCATCGAAAAACCGGCGCGGGCCGGCATCGAAGTTCTCGTCGACCAGCCACCGGGCATGCAGCAGCGCGAAGTAGAGGTGCTCCTCGCACATCTTCTCGAACGCCCACGCGACGGCCCGCTCTGCCGGGCTGAGGTCCGCATCGAAATCGACGCCGTAGCGCCGCTGCAGGTAAAGGCGGATGAACGTCGAATCCGCGACGACGATGCCGCCGTCGTCGATGTACGGCAGCTTGCCCTTCGGTGCCTTGCGGAAGCCGGAGCTGTCGGTGCGGTACGGCACCCCGGCCATCTTCAGCAGCACCTCGGCCTTCATCACGAAAGGGCTCGGATCGGGGAGCCCGAAGGCTGGTCCGAATGTGTAGAGCGTGAGCATCGGTGCGCACCGTTTGAATCGCCTCGGCGGCAGGACCATACTGACACCCTGCTGACATATATGGTCAGCAGTGTTGTGGCAGGAGTTTCCCATGCGTCGCGCCGATCGGCTCCTCCGCCTCTTGCAGATCCTCCGCCGCCACCGCCGGCCGGTGACGGCGATCGCCATTGCCGATGAGCTTGAGGTCTGCCAGCGCACGGTCTATCGCGACATCTCGGGCCTCGTCGCCGAGGGGGTGCCGATTAGGGGCGAGGCCGGCGTCGGCTACGTGCTCGGCGACGGCTACGACCTGCCGCCCCTGATGTTCAACGCCGACGAGATCGAGGCCATGCTCGTCGGCCTGCGCTGGGTCGAGGCGCGCGGCGATCCCTCGCTGGCGCGCGCTGCCGCCGACGTCGTCGCCAAGATCGGCCAGATGCTGCCGAGCCATCTGAAGCCGGTGCTGTTCGAGCCTGCCGTCGATGCGCCGCGCTGGCCGCTGGAGCTTCCCGGCGAGACCATCGACGTCGCTTCCCTGCGCGCCGCCATCCGCAACTGCCGCAAGGTTCAGATCGACTATACGGACGAGAAGGGGAGGGCGACCGAGCGCGTGATCTGGCCGCTGGCGCTGGGCTATTTCGAGATGTCGCGCATCGTCATCGCCTGGTGCGAGCTGCGCGATGACTTCCGCCACTTCCGCACCGACCGCGTGCGCCGCGCGGAGATTTCGGCGCAGCGCTACCCCGGCTCGCGCGTGAAGCTCCTCGCGAAGTGGCGCGGGACGCTGGACGAAGGCCGCACGCGTTGATGTAGACGATCACGCGCTCGGCGGGCCTTGGTCCGGCGGCTCCACGACGTTTATCGTCTCGGCGCTACAAGGCGACTATCATGAAGGTTGCAGGCGACGTCTTGGCAGACCCAGACTTCCTCCATCATGCCCTTCATATTTGGACCAAGGACGTGCTCCAATAGCAGAGTGCGGGCGCCGCACTTTCGGCATATGTCACCGGGGAACTTGCCTCCGAGCATTTCCTCCAGCTTCGCGATGCGATCCGCGAGGTCGTCCACTCGGGCAGTGTTTCACCGAGCCGCTTCCAGATTGGAATGCGATCCAGCATCTCCATCAGGTCTTTGACACCGAACATAGCGGCAGATCCCCTGCGTGGTTGACGACTCCGAGAAGATAGCCAAAAAGCCGATCGATTGGGAGCATCTAGTAAGCTATCGCAGCGCTGCGCTATCCGCTCCTGTTCCCGACTAGACGGCCGAAATTGAACTCCGCGCGGCCATCCGCAATGGCAGCAAGACTTCCAATGGCCTACCGTTTCGCTCTAATTGCGACGCAGGGTCTTTGAGCGCCCAGTGATACTGGGTAACCTCACAGGGGAACGTCATGGATCAGACCACGCTTCTGCTGGAATATCTGAAGGAGCAATATACCCAAGCGCGGCAGCATGAAAATCGTGAGGCAAACACGACGACGTTCTTGACTGCACTGGCTGGTGCGCTTCTCGGGCTCGGGTTCAAAGACGGAGCCATCCATCCTGAAAACTGGTGGATCGGTGCACTGCTAATTCTCGTCGGATCGGCAAACTTGTGGATCAACTCGGTTCACTTTAAGGGCAATCGCTACCATACAGCTGTGGCTGGCGAGACTCGTCGTTCTTTGGAGAAAGCAATCGCTGATTGGAATGTGCCGAAGCCCACAGAAATCAGGAAAAAAATCCTGGCCGATCACGGCTTAAAGGGATCCGAATCGAGCATTGGCAAAAGCGTCCACACAGCATTGAAGTGGGTTCCGCTGGGAGTAATTGCGCTGGGCATCCTCGTAATCCTCACAGCCCTCTGGCACTAGAGCCCTCTCGCTGCCTAAGTTGACGACCTGCCGCTTTGCGCGGAATGGCCGACCCGTCCGACAGTTCAACGTCACAAAGTCTCGCGATAGGGGAGGGCAGCCGCATGGGCAATCCGAAAGGACGCGCCATGGCCAAGAACACGATCTGCATCTGGTACGACAAGGATGCTGAGGGTCAGCCCCGTCTGAGGCGCGCATAGTACGCCTTCGCAAAGCTGATCGCGAACCATACCAGCACCAGCGAGGTGAAGGCGGTCATGAACAGCGAGGTCCACCACGCGGTCCAGCCGCTCGCATCCGGCCGGCAGCCGTCGTGGGCGATGCCGAGCTGGCCGGCGAGGAACTTGAAGGCGCCGCGCGCCATCGCCTCCCAGACGTAGAGCGCCACGTCGCGATGGCTCGGCAGCGCGCAGGAAGCTTCGAAGATCGGCGCATGGAACGAAAGGATCATGATCTCAACGAGGGCGGTGAAGAACAGGTAGCCGAGGAAGATCACGCCGGTGAGGATGAAGACGTGCAGCGCGAGATTGGCGGTGAAGCTGCCGTAGATGCTCGGAAAGATGGAATGTCCGCGCAGCCTTGCGTGCGCCAGGTAGGCGACGATGCCGACGAGGATGAGCAGGCCGAGCACGATGCCGACAGAAAATTCGAGCTCGATCGGGTCGCGGTTGAGCGTGGTGCCGATCATGCCGCCCCACATCCAGGCGTAGAGCATGACGAACGGCCAGACGGCGTTCTTCTTTTGCGCCGCGTCTTTGGATTTGGACATTTGCCGGGCCCCCCGTCCCCATGTAGCTGCGTAGGTTGGGTTGAGCGCAGCGAAACCCAACAAGCCGAGGCGAGCATTCTGACAAGCGTTGGGTTCCGGCTGCAAGGCGGCTCTCAACCCGCGACGCGGAACAGTGGGCCGCTCCCGACAGTTCAACATGACGTCACAAAGTCTCGCGATAGGGGAGGGCAGCCGCATGGGCAATCCGAAAGGACGCGCAATGGCCAAGAACACGATCTGCATCTGGTACGACAAGGATGCCGAGGCTGCCGCCCGCTTCTACGCCGAGACGTTCCCGGACAGCCGGGTGGATTCCATCCACCGCGCACCGAGCGACTATCCATCCGGCAAGGCGGGTGACGTGTTGACGGTCGAGTTCACCGTCGCCGGCGTCCCGTGCCTCGGCCTCAACGGCGGTCCCGCCTTCAAGCAGACCGAAGCCTTCTCGTTCCAGATCGCCACCGACGATCAGGAGGAGACCGACCGCTACTGGAACGCCATCGTCGGCAATGGCGGGAAGGAGAGCGCGTGCGGCTGGTGCAAGGACAAGTGGGGCGTCAACTGGCAGATCACGCCGCGCGTGCTCACCGAAGCAATGGCAGCCGGCGGCGAAGAGGCAAAGCGCGCCTTCGAGGCGATGATGGACATGCGCAAGATCGACGTCGCCGCGATCGAGGCCGCGCGCCGCGGCTGACTACTTCCCGCTCCCGCCGCGACCTGATCCACACCATCGCGGCGCCACAATGAATCCCCCAAAGTCGACCTGCGACGCGCCGTGTGACACTTCGGGGGAGAACTGATCTCTTGCAGCCAGGATCGCGCCTTCTCGCCATCGCCGCCAGCCTTGCCATCATGGCCGCTCTGCCGGGTTCGGTCGGGGCTGTGGCGGCCGAGGAAACCTCGGATGTGCCGGCCTGGCTGCGGGCGCACGTCGGCTATGGCGACGGCCAGATCGCCCCCGTGGTTCTGCAACGGGCGCGCGCGCTCTACCTGCGCAAGACGCGCGAAGGTGCGGTCAACAATCCCTGCTACTTCGCCATGGACGCAACGCGCCCCCACGTTTTGGGTAATGCAGGGCGCCGGTTCTACATCGTCTGCGAGGCGGACCGGACGTTTCGCGCCATCTCGTCCGGTCACGGCGGCGGCCGCCACCTGAGAGGCATCGCGAATTTCTCCAACGGCAAGCGCTGCGCCAGGAACTTCGGCAACGCCATGGGCTCCGCGCTGACGACCGGCGGACCCTATGTGACGAGCGAGCAGACCACGTCCTTCAAGGGCTACTACCCCGTTTCCGGAGGAAGGCACGCGCCGCTGCTGCGCTCGTTCGTGCAGTTCGACGGCGAAGGCGAGACGGCCAATGCGAGGCAGCGCGAGATCGGCGGTCACGCGGCCGTGCTGCTGAGAGGGGCGTGTCTTCGCAAGAAGCCGGACAGCCCATATGCAGATCAGAAGGGCTACGTTCCGTTCGGGTCGGTGGAGAACTACTCCGACGGACGCAGCAGCGGCTGCACGAGCTGGTCGCCGCCGGACGCCGAGCAGATCGTCGCCATGCTGAAGAACAAGTCGGCGACGCTCTACATCTATCCGGAATCGACCGACATCGACGCCGTCGCCCAGGCAGTGAAGAGCGGCCGCTCTCCATCGGGCGCCGGACTATATTGGAACGCCTCCTGCTTGCGGGATATCCGCGCCCCGAGGTTCTGGCCGAAAGAAATCCTCGAGCCGATCATCGCCCGGTACGAGAAGAGCCACCCTGCGCCGCCGCCGCGACCAACGCCGATTTGCACGCGCTGAGACGGACGCGCCAACCGGGCCGAGGCCCGCTTGCGACGCCGACCGCTCCCGGGCCCAGTCGGACTGGGCCGCGTCCATCCGGGGCCGCGATATTTGCGTTAAGGTGGCAATCCATTGTTATACGGTCGGCGCGCTATACTGCCCCTCAGCCTGGGTGCCGTGGCAACGTGCTGCTGGTGGGGACAGTGAGAACCGGCTAGGCAACCGAAATCACGAGATCCTTGGCGGCGTGCTGCGGCAACTCCACCCCTGGAGCCGCCGGGGCGCCTGTTCGAAAAGCAGCATTCCCATCATGACCTTCCCGTCAGCTCACCCCGCGCTAGGCCGTGCCCTCGCCGCGCGGGGATATTCTGTCCCGACCGCCGTGCAGCTCGCGGTTCTCGAAGCCGACAAGGCAGGACGCGACTTGCTCGTGTCGGCCCAGACCGGCTCGGGGAAGACGGTGGCCTTCGGACTGGCCATCGCGCCGACGCTGCTCGGGGAAGCGGAGCATCTCCTGCAAGCCGCCGAGCCGATGGCACTGATCATCGCCCCGACGCGCGAGCTCGCCATGCAGGTGCAGCGTGAGCTCGACTGGCTCTACAAGGACACCGGCGCGCGCGTCGTGACCTGCGTCGGCGGCATGGATGTGCGTGCCGAGGCCCGGCAGCTCAGTCTCGGCGCCCATATCGTTGTGGGCACACCCGGACGCTTGCGCGATCACCTCGAGCGCCAGCGCCTCAATTTGAGCAAGCTCGTTGCGGTCGTGCTCGACGAAGCTGACGAGATGCTTGATCTCGGCTTCCGCGAGGATCTGGAGCTCATTCTCGACGCAACGCCGGAAAGCCGCCAGACGCTCCTCTTCTCTGCCACCATGCCGCGAGAAATCGAAACGCTGGCGCGTCGATATCAGCGCGATGCCGCGCGCATCGAGACGTTGCGGCGCAACGAGCAGCACGCCGACATCGAGTACCGCGCGATACGCGTCGCGCCGAACGATATCGAGCATGCGGTGGTCAACGTGATGCGCCTGCACGATGCGCGCGCAACGCTGGTATTCTGCTCCACCCGAGAATCCGTCAAGCGCCTTCACATGCGCCTCGTGGAGCGAGGTTTCTCCGCCGTCGCCCTTTCTGGAGAGCTGACCCAGAGTGAGCGCATGCACGCGCTGCAGGCTCTGCGCGATGGCCGGGCCCGTGTTCTCGTGGCGACGGATGTGGCTGCGCGCGGGCTCGACCTGCCGGAGCTCACGCTCGTGATACACGCCGATCTTCCCAATGATGCCGAGACGCTGCTCCACCGTTCAGGCCGCACAGGCCGAGCCGGCAACAAGGGCCTATGCACGTTGATCGTGCCGTTCAACCGCCGGCGCAAGGCCGATGCCTTGCTGGCCGCTGCCAAGCTCAAAGTCACGTGGGACACTGCGCCGACGGCGGAGGAAATCCGCGCCCGCGACCAGGAGCGCTTTCTCGCCAGCTCCATCTTCACCGGTCCTGCGAGCGAGGCCGACGTCAAGCTTGTCGATGCCCTGCTCGCCGGACGCACGGCCGACGAGATCGCCGTTGCCCTGGTCCGGATGCATCGTGCCCAGCTTCCCGAGCCGGAAGACCTGGCAGAGGACACCGGGCCCCCGCGGCGCGATGAACGTGGGCGCGCACCCCGCGAGCGTTTCCAGCACCGACCCGATCGCAAATTTGCGCCGAAGGATCGCCACAACGGTTCAAGCACCGACGACCAGTGTCGTCGCGCGCGTCCCGTGCGCGATCATGGGCGAGAGATGGTGTGGTTCCGGGTCGACATCGGACGTGAGCGCAACGCCGACCCCCGCTGGCTGCTGCCGCTCCTTTGCCGCGCTGGCGATGTTACGAAGGCCGAGGTCGGCGCCATCAGGATCTTCGACCGCGACACGCGCTTTGAGATCGCCGCCGAATTCGCCGACAAGTTCGCGCAGGCTGCGCGCTCCATGAAGCCCAACGAAGGGCGGATCACGCGTATCGGCGCATCCATGGGGGACGACGCGGGCACGGCGAGCCATCCGCCTCACGCGGGAACGCCGCGCAAAACCCACGCGGAACCAGCGGGCAAATATGGAGAGGCCAAGACTGGCGCTCCGTCCGGTTCACCGGCGGGCGCCCGCGCCAAGACGCCGTGGCGAGATCGAAAGAAAGGGAAGCCGGGCGGCTATATCCATCCCAAGGGTGACGAGCCAAGACGTCATCGCAAAGGTCCGAGGCCCGAAGCCGGCGCGAAAAACGCAAGCGCCGCGCATGAACCTGCGGCCAGGAACGCTCATAGGAAGAAACATCGGGGGACCCCGAAAGCCAAGGCGTGATGGGCCGCGGACACGCGGCCATCAGGGCGTGATCCCACTGGCGTGCGGCTTCTGTCGCGAAAGCCCAGACGCGAGGTCATTGTCGAGCGAGAATTCTGACGTCGGCTGATCGCCCATAGCCGCCGCCGACGTCGTCGAAACCGCGCGCAAAAAAAGGCCGTGGGGACATAGCTCCACGGCCTGCGGGCGCAAGTGCCGCCCACAAGAACTCGATGCTGGCTCGGGCTACTTCTTCTTCGCCGGCGGCTCCTGCACGGTGACGAGCGCCTGGCCGTTGGACGAGATCACGTCGTCGCCCTTGGCGAACCACGAGAAGCCCCACGGGCCGGTGACGCCGCAGCCTTCCTTGCAGTCGAGCTTCACTTCCTTGCCCGCGGCAATCGTCTCGACCTTCTCCTCGTTGCCGAGGTCGACGCCGATCGTGAACTCGCCGCTCGAGGTGTTCTTCACGGTCACGGCCGATGCCGTTCCGGTCATGGCGAGCGCGAATGCCGCTGCTGCGGCGGTTGTGATCAGTTTCATTGTTTCCTCCGCTTGATTTTCTGGTCGTTTCGCGTGCGTCCGCTTCGTTGGCGGCGCTGACGGGAAAATGGTCACGAAGGCATGGGACAGCAAGGCTATACCGTTACAAACTTTGGAAGTGCGCCCTGCGCCATAGCGTGCAAAATTCGTCAAATTGCCGGGAAAATCAGGCCGCGCGGCGCTTCAGCTGCTTCTGCTCGTACATGAGCGCGTCGGCCCGCGCGATGAGCTGCTCCATCGACACGTTGGCTGCCGGAGGCACCTCGATGGTGCCGGTGCTGTAGGCGATGGTGACGGGCAGTTCACCTGCCTGGTTGTTCTCGCTGACGCGCTGCTGCAGACGGGCGAGCAGCGCATCGGCATTCGTCACGTCTCCCGCTGCGAGCACGACGAACTCATCGCCTCCGAGACGCGCGACGATGTCGCCGCTGCGGAACGATTCCGACAGCAGCTCGGCAAATCGCTTGATGAGCCGCGAGCCCGCCTCGTGGCCGAAATGGTCGTTGGCCTCCTTCAGCCTGTCGAGATCGAAGTAGAAGAGCACGAGCGAGGCTCGCTGTCTTATCGCGTTGCGCAGCGTGTAGTCGGCCACGGCAAAGAAGCCGCGCCGGTTGAGGACCCCTGTCAGCTCGTCGGTGATCGACTGTCGGCGCAGCTCGCGTTCGAGCTTGTTGGTATGCTTCGCCATCCATGAGAAGAGCGCGATGATTGCCAGGGCTTCAAGCGGCGCGGCGATGGCACGGGCGTATTCGACCGATAGGAGCTTGTGCCCATCGAGGTAGCCGATCACTGCAAAGATGACGAACGGGAGCAGGACGACCGGTGGCAGCACGAGGCGCAGGATTTGGCTGCCGATCCCGCGCCCGACGAGGACTGCAAATAGGCGTTCCTCCTGCGCCCGCCGAGCGACGATCACCAGCGTCAAGATTGTCAGGCACACAAGCGTATGCTGGGCCGTAACGTCGCCGGGGCCGAGGCCGACGAAGTCGTCGATGAAGAACACGTAGCCGGCAAGCAGGAATAGCACCACGCCGATGGCGGCGACGGCGGAGAGATCGACGGCGCGCGACAGGGCGCCACGGCGCGCGTGGATATTGGCAGAGGCAAAGCCGAGAAGGACGAAGGCAAGCGCCGTCTGCGGCGTAGGCAACCGCAACACGGCATTGGTCGGCCAATCTATGGCGAGGGCATAGACGAGGAGAGTCCCTACGCCCATGATGAATACTGCGTATCCGAGCAGTTGGCTCGCACGCATGGACACAGTCCCTCTGCCCGGCCCCGACAGCCACAGCGAAACAGCGAGGGCGATCAGCGCCAGCGCCGACGACCATACCATCTCCCACCAGCCATGCATGGCATGAGGCACCAGCCCCGGAGCCATCGATAGCAGGTGGGTGCCGAGGCAAATAATGACGACCGCGGCGAGCGCTGGCAGCTCCGCGTACTGAAAAAATGTAAGGATGCGTAGATCCGGCTCGCTGGAGTGATCACGCATGGGGAGACCGGCGAGGTGGACAATAAACAACGTCGGCGGAATCTATCCGCGACTGTTGCCGGCTTCGTAAAAGCCGTCGGTGCGATTGTAGGGAACTTCCCCTGATTCAGCCGCGACCGCTGGCGCCGCGATTGCGCTGCGCCGCACACGCGGCCTTAGGAAGTGGCTCGCTACTCTCGGCGGCTGCACAAGGAGGCGCCGATGGCCGAGCTGATCGGGCTCGCAATGAGCAATTTCACCCTCACGTTCCTCATCGCCGGGCTGGTCGCGGGGCTCGTCGCGGCGGCGCTGAAGCCGGGCGGCTGGAACCGCGACAACCTCGCCGAGGAGCTGCTCGCCTACTTCATCCTTTTCACCGTCGCCATCGCCTACTTCTACAACTTCGTCTTCCACGTGTTCTTCGGTGAGCTGGCCGCGAGCTTCATCGGCTGGGCGGACAGCCCGTTCCAAGCTGAGGTCGGCTATGCAAGTCTCGGCTTCGCCGCGATCGGCCTTCTCGCCTTCAAGGGCAACTGCATGGTGCGGCTTGCCTCCATACTCGGGCCGGCGATGTTTCAGTGGGGCGCCGCCGTCGGCCATATCCGCGACATCTACGCCACGGGCAACATGGCGCCGGGCAATGCCGGCGTGATGCTCTACTCGGATATTTTCCTGCCCGTCATCGGCTTTGCACTCTTGTGGTTCAAACGTTCAACAGACGAAGCCTGAGCGCGCATGGCTCTCGGCACGGTTCGCAGGTAAGCTGAACGCTTCGCAAGGAAGAGGGGTGCGCATGACGCTGCTGAAGTGGGTCCTCGTCATCGGCGGCGTGCTCTTCCTCGCCGTCGGCGCCGCAATCATCGGCATCGTCTACTGGGCAGAAAGCATCCCCAGCGTTGCGGTCACCGAGGCCGACCTCGCCGTCGGCGGCAGCTATCCCCCCGAGGAAAGGCAGGCGCTGCTCGACGCATGTGGCAAGCGCAACGTGTCGAAGCGCGAGGATAGCTGCACCTGCATCGCCGACCGCGCCGGCACCGATCTCTCCCGCTTCCAGCGCCTGGTTCTCATCGGCAGCCTCGAGGGCAGCGCCTCCAAGATCGTCGCCGTCACCAAGGGCCTGATGGAATCGGGCGTCGCCGAGGAGAAGGTCGATGCGCTGGAGAAGGATTCCGAGCAGCGCTTCGAGGCACTGATGCAGGCCTGCGGGTTGAACCGATGAGCACCGACGCCACCGCAACTCCGCGCCAGCTCACGACGACCTGCTGCATCGCCGGCGGCGGTCCGGCCGGCATGGTGCTGGGGCTGCTCCTCGCGCGTGCCGGCATCGAGGTCGTGGTGCTCGAGAAGCATATCGATTTCCTGCGCGATTTCCGCGGCGACACCATCCATCCTTCGACGCTGCAGGTCATGGATGAGCTGGGGCTGCTCGATGAGCTCCTGAAGCTCCCGCACAACAAGGTGTCGAAGCTCGGCGTGCAGGTCGGCGCCACCCCTGTCGCCTTTGCCGATTTCAGCTGGTTGCCGCCCCGCTACGCTTTCATCGCCCTGATGCCGCAGTGGGACTTCCTCAACTTCCTTGCCGCCAAGGCGCGCGCCTATCCCAACTTCAAGCTCATCATGCAGGCCGACGTCGTCGACCTCATCGAGGAGCGCGGGCGCGTCCTGGGCGTCAGGGCCGAGACACCGGAGGGTCCGCTCGAGGTGCGCGCCCGCCTGACCGTCGGCTGCGATGGGCGCAAGTCGACGGTGCGCGAGAAGGCCTCTCTTTCCGTCGAGGACGTCGGCGCGCCCATCGACGTGCTGTGGATGCGCATCTCGCGTCTGCCGGGCGACCCTCCGACCGGCGGTCGCATCGATGCCGGCAGCTTCATCGCCGTGCTCGACCGCGGCGACTACTTCCAGATCGCCTACGTCATCCCCAAGGGCGGCGTCGAGCGCATCAAGGCGGCTGGTCTGGCGGCCTTCCAGCAGGCGCTCGCGCGCGCCCTGCCGTTCCTTGCCTCCCGCGTCGGCGAGTTGAAATCGTGGGACGACATCAAGCTCCTCAACGTCAGCATCGACCGCCTGCGCACATGGTATCGCCCCGGCCTGCTCTGCATCGGCGATGCCGCGCATGCCATGTCGCCCGTCGGCGGCGTCGGCATCAACCTCGCCATCCAGGATGCCGTGGCCGCGGCCAACATCCTCTGGAAGCCGCTGAAGGAAGGCACGCTGACGACCTTCGACCTCGCCAAGGTTCAGCACCGGCGCACGCTGCCGACCCGCGTCACGCAGCGGCTGCAGGTGCTGGCGCAGAACCGCTTCGCCCAGCCGGTGCTGCGCTCGACGAAGCCATTGGAGGTGCCGTGGGCGCTGCGCGTGCTCGGCCGCACGCCGCTTCTGCAGCGCATCCCGGCCCGCATCGTCGGCGTTGGTGTCAGGCCCGAGCACGTGCATTCCCCGGCAGCGCCGGCCGCCTGAGCCGGGCGATTGCGGCGCTATCGGCGAATTGCTTAAGTGGCCCCGGAAACGCCAACGGGGGACGAAGCTATGGGTGAGACGGCCGCCGCGCGCACACCCGCGCCTCGCAAACCGTTTTATCGGCTCCTCTACGTCCAGGTTCTGTTCGCCATCCTGCTCGGCTTCCTCGTCGGCTGGCTCGCGCCGGGCATCGCCGAGAGCCCGTGGATGAAGGCGCTCGGCGACGGCTTCATCAAGCTCATCAAGATGGC
>JAEXXM010000081.1 GCA_023405815.1 Pseudomonadota bacterium
CGCACTCGCGCAGCGCGCAGCAGAAGTTGCAGGCGTTCTATACGCCGCGCGCAATCGACCTGGTCCAGCGCCTATACGCCGACGACTTCACCTATCTGGGCTACAGCCGTGATCTCACACGCGCCACGGACGCGCCGGGGGAATACTGGACTCCGCGCGGCATCATCCCCCTTGATGCAAATACCGACCCCGCTCCGGCTGGCGGCCTCGCGAGCTTGCGCCCGGTAATCCGCTTCCATCACCTCGTCGAGGCCCGGATCATCTGATCGACGGAAATTGGAGGCGCCAGGGCCAACCACTGCGACGTGGACTGACGCATCCGCGAGCTCGTCGCCTACATGCCCATGTCTTTGTGCGCCATCTTCATGTGCGCGATGCAGCCATCCATGTCACCGCTTTTCATGGCTGCTTTCGACTGGTCGAGGTGAGCCGCCGCCGACTTCTTCATTTCCTCGTCGGTCATCTTGGCAACCATCTCGTCCATCTTCTGCATGTGCGCATCCGTGCACCAGGACTTGTCGGCCCGGGCGACGACGGCGCCCAATGTCATGGCACCGACCAAAACGACGGCGAACATGGAGTGCTTATCCATGGCTTCCTCCTGCATTTGGACGAGGTTCGGGCCCTGGGCCTGATACCGCGCAAGCAGTCGAACGCCGGGCCGCAACCATAGGTTCCCTATGGTCGAATCTGCCCCTCCCCCTCCCTCAGCGGTCGATGCGCGAGATTTTCGTGCCTTCGAGCGTCAGGTTATACATGAGGCCCTTGGGATCGAGGATGAAGCCGACGACCGGGCTCGTGATCTTGTTGGTATCGATCGAGCCGCCTATGCCGACCGTGATGATGGCGACCGAGGCGTCGGCGCCGATCTTCCAACCTGCGGTGCGCCGGAACTGGTCGAGAGCCTCCGGCGTCATGAACATGATGATGACCGAGCGTTCCTGGATGCCGAGCTGGAAGCCCACCGACGCAGAGAGGGTGTTGTAGTAATCGACCGTCCGCCCGTGGATGCGCAGTGCTCCCTCGCCGTATTCGCCGCCGAAGCCGAAGCCGGCCTTCACCACCGACGGGAACACCAGTATCCCGACCGACTTTCTGGCAAGCTCCCGCGCGCCGCGAACATTATAGAAAAAGCGCTCGAGCGTGGCATCGACATCGACGTCGATATCGTAGGCGGAGCCGGCGCGGGTCTGCGGCGCCCAGGCAAGGACGCTCAAGGCGCACAGGAAGGCGCACAGCAGTCTGCGGGACATTCTTGTTTTCCCTCGGTTTCTTCTATCCCATGTGTGCCCCGCCTTTGCGGCCAAATTGGCGCCGCGAACGGCTTTCCCCGGTCTGCCGTGGCTTGTCTGCCGCACAACCTTCGCCGCATCCCCCGATTTTCATTATGCCTATCATGCGGCTCGTTCGGTTGCTATGCTCCCTGCCGGTGGGCTCGCCGTAGCCGGCGTCAGAGGGAGGGCCGCATGGCGTTGGGGCTTCCGATCGAGAACTTCACCCTCCTGCACGTTGTGATCAGCCTTGTCGGCATCGCGACGGGCGTCATCGCCCTTGCCGGCATGCTCCGTAGCGCCGCGCCCGGCTGGATCACCCACGTGTTCCTTGTCACCACTGCGCTGACGACCATCACCGGCTTCCTGTTCCCCATCACGGCCTTCACGCCGGCGCTGGGCACGGGGCTCGTCTCCATGGCGTTTCTCATCCCCGCCTTCCTCGGCATCTATGCCTTTCACTTCGCTGGAGCCTGGCGCCTGATCTACGCCGTTACGGCGGTCGTGGCCCTCTATCTCAACTGCTTCGTCCTCGTGGTTCAGGCCTTCCAGAAGCTGCCCGCGCTTGCCGCCCTGGCGCCGACGCAGTCGGAGCCGCCGTTCGTCGCCGCGCAGGCCGTGCTGCTCGTCGCCTTCATCTGGCTTGGGTGGCGCGCCGCGAAGCGTTTTCATCCTGTCGTTGCAGGCGGCGGGGTGCCTGCATAGGTAGCTACAGGGTACAGACTGCGTGGGGGGTCGGAAAGGAGCAGCGCATGTGCCGTAACATCAAGACACTCTACAACTTCTCCCCGCCGGCGACCGACGATGAGATCCGCGCCTCTGCGCTGCAGTTCGTGCGCAAGCTCTCCGGGATGAATGCGCCATCAAAGGCCAACGAGGAAGCCTTCAACCGCGCGGTGGACAAGGTGACGATGGCGGCCGAGGAGCTGCTGGCCTCGCTCGTCACCATGGCGCCGCCACGCGACCGCGACGTCGAAGCGGCCAAGGCCCGCGCTCGTAACGAGGCCCGCTTCGGCGCGCGCTGATTGCTTATTGCCCCTTGAGCGCAAGCCGCACATAGGCGTTGCGGTGCGACGGCAGATAGTTCCGCGCCGCCGCGACGATCTCGTCCGCCGTCACCGTCTCCACTGCAAGATCGTGGGCCGACGCGCCATCGAGCGTTCGCTCCATCAGGCAATCGAGCAACGCCTGGTTGTCGCCTCTCTCTTTGCAGCGCTTCAGGACGATGCGGTCTCTTAAGCGTGCGAGCTCCTTTGCGTCGACATGCTGTTTCATCTTCTCGATGACGTCGAAGACTTTCTTCTCCACCCGGAGCGGGTCCTTGCTGCTCGATATCGCGATGCGGAACACGCCGCTGCATCCGTCGGGCTCGTAGTAGGCATCCGGAGTGTAGGTGTCGCCGTCCTTCTCGCGCAGCTCGTCGAACAGCGCCGTGTTGAGGTACGAGGCCAGCGCCGCGAGCACGCGCGCGTCCGCCCCGCCGAAGCTCACGCCCGTGTTCCAGGCGATGCGCAGGTCTGTCATCGGACGCTGCAGCTCGTATGATGGCTCCGTCAGCGCCTTGTATTCGCGCGTGACGGCGACGTTGGGAATTTCCAGCCGCTCCCCGCGCGCATAGGCAAAGCCGCCGAAGCTCTTTTCGACCTCACGACGGAGGGCTTCGGGGTCTATCCCGCCGACTACGAACAGATCCATGTTCGCAGGAAGGCGCGTCTTGGCGGCGAATGCGTGCAGCTCGGACGCGAGCGCCTCGGGCGAAATCTTGCAGCGGGCGATTTCCTCCGCGAGCGTTTCCTTCGCGTAAGGGTGCGTGCTGCCGTAGAGCGCCCGGTCGAACTTCCTCTCCGCCTGCACCGTCGAGCTGTACTTGTCGAGATAGAGCTCTTCCAGAACCACGCGCTGCTGCGCCGCGACGGTAGGAAGGTCGAATTTCTGGTCGAGCGAGCTTGTGGCGAGGAGGCCCAGAACCTCCGGCAGATACCGCGGCAGGAACGTCGCGTGCCACTTGAGCGCGCCAGCCTCCGTCGTGGCATTGCCGTCCTGGATGCAGTCCTTGTAGAGCGCCGTGACCTGCGCAGCCGTCATGTTGCCCGCTGCGCCTGTGCACGAGATGTGCTCGCACAAATGCGCGAGCCCGTTGTGCGTGATCTCCTTGCTGCGCAACACCAGCGTCGCGGTGACATAGCCCGATCCGTTGGCGATGAAATGGGTGCGTAGCCCGTTGCCGAGTGTAAAGCTGTGCTCCGCCTTCTTCACGACGACGGGATAGGCTGATGCGGCGGTCGGCAGTGCGGTCGCCGCCGCGCCGGAGAGAAATGCTTTGAGTGCACCACGCCGATCGATCTGCATCACGTCCCTCTCGCCGAATGAATGATCCGCGAGCCGCAGCAATTTTGCAGGCCCGGGATGCGCCGCATCCGGAAGGGTATATTCCGCCGTCTGAAGACCGCTGCAGTCACCTACGTAACAGTCGGCGTCGGCTCGTGTTGGCTATTCCGCGACACAGTCATAGCCGCTGTCGCGCAGCGACCGGCAGAGCGACGTCGCACGCATGGGGTCCGTGAACGGGCCGAGGCGCACGTGGTAGATCTGCGTATCGGCGAGCCTCGTCTCGGCGATCTGCGGTCGCCGCGGCCCTAGCTGGGCGCCGCGCTGCGAGGTGAGCCGCACGGCGAGAGCGATGGCCTCGTTGCGCGTGCGCGTCTCCCCGACGAGCAGGCGAACTTCCGCCGGCGCTACCGGTTGAGGCGCGGCCGCAACCTCCGTCACGAATGGGGCCACCGAGGCGGCCGGCTGCTTCTTTTCCGCGGCGGCACTTTTCTTCGGCTGCACCGGAACGGGCGGAAGGGGAGCCAGCGCGACCTGCTGGCTGGTCCACGCCGATGACCGCGTGTTCGGCTGCGACTGCGCTGGCGTCGACGGCTTCGCCTGAGCCAACGGCTTCGCCTGCAGCACCGGCACCACCGACGTTGACTTCTGCTGCGGCGTTGGCTTCGCTTCCGGCACAGGAGCCGCCGCCGTCGATGGCTTCGCAGGCTGCAACGGCTTCGCCGGCGGCGCAGGAGTCGCCGCCGTTGACGTGTGCCACGCCGGCGCCGGTCCGGCTGCGGCCGCAGCCATCTCGCCTTGAAGCGATCCCGTCACGATGGTTGCGCCGAAATCCGGAACCCTCGATGGCGCCGCAGCGGCGCTCTTTGTCGGAGGCTCCGTGACCTTCACCGGTTCCGTCACCTTCACCGGTGACAGCGCCGGGGCAGCTGCGCTCTTCGCCGGCGGGCGCAGCTCTTCCTCGCTCGGCTTCGCGACGATCACCTTCTCGTTCGGGCTGATGCCTGCCTCCTGGTAGGCTCCCTGAAGCGCGCTCTCTGCGTCGGTGCGCTCGGTGTCGGTCAGCCCCCCGTATTCGAGCGCACGCGTCAAATCGGTGATCGCCTGTCCCGGTTGGCCCAGCCTGCGATGCGTGAGACCGCGGTAGTAGTGGGCCTTCCCCATCGACGAGCCGGAAAGCCGGTTGCGCAGCGCGGCGTTGATCCCGCCGAGCGCCGGCTCCAGCTCGCCGGTTTCATAGCGCTCGATCGCCTTGGCAAGAATCTCGTCCGCCACGTCGGCCGCCGCCGGCGAGAGCAACCCCACCGCTACCAGCAGCACTGCGCCCGCGCATATTCTCAAGGTGCGGCCCTCGTGGCCAAAGAATAAGCAACCGATCGCCTGGGCCAGTATGTGGCCCGGCGCTCGGCTGACTATTCAATGATTCGGTCCGCACCCTGCCGATTCGGCCGTGAGTCGGCTGTGGAGAGCCGCCCCACCGGCGCAATGCCTTGTGGAAGTCCGGCTCAGCCCTCGGCGACGCGCCGGTTGGACAGCATGTCCAGCGTCCGCCCGATTCCGGCGAGCAGCGATCCCACCGCAAACAGCACGATGACGATGATCTGCAGGTAGTCCTCGACATCCTCCTTGGCGATCATGAAGTCGGAGATGTCGGCGTCCGAGTTGCGGAATTGCGCCAACGCCGCATCCCGCTTGGCTGCCACCGCGCTGACGTCCCCGGCCGGGGTGTTGAGCAGTTCCAGAAGCGCGATCTGGTTGTCATATGCGGTCTTGAGCTGGATCTGCGCCGACTGCTGCACCGTGTAGGCCGTCAGCCGCCATTGGATGTCCCGGTCGAGCGGCTCCAGATAGAACATCTGCGTCGCCGTCGAGGCGAGCAGGAACAGGATGCCTGCCAATTCGCTGAACTGATAAAGCTTGAGACGCATGCGTTGTGGTCCCCCCAATATGTTGCGGCCCCCGGCCGATGCTTTCCGGCAGAACGGTAGCCGCGGCCGCGACCTTCGTTAAGGGGCCGCATCGCTGGAAACGGTGCAGCTGCAGCCGGCTGCCCGGGGCAGCCACGCGCTGCCAGCAAAAGGCCGCACGCCCTTTCGCGGGCGCGCTCCATGCCTTATGGGGTGCGGATATATCCTCGCGGGGGTGCCACAGACGCATGATCCGTCTCGACAATATCGGCAAGCAGAACGGCCACCAGATCGTCTTCATCGAGGCATCCGCCGCCCTCAACCGCGGCGAGAAGATCGGCCTCGTCGGCCCCAACGGCGCCGGCAAGACGACGCTGTTCCGCCTCATCACCGGCCGCGAGCAGCCCGACGAAGGCCAGGTCTCGATCGATCGCGGCGTCACCATCGGCTACTTCAGCCAGGACGTCGGCGAGATGTCGGGGCGCTCGGCCGTCGCCGAGGTGATGGACGGCGTCGGTCCGGTGAGCGAGGTCGCCGCCGAGCTGAAGGAGCTCGAGGCCGCCATGGCCGATCCCGAGCGCGCCGATGAGATGGAAGCGATCATCGAGCGCTACGGCGAGGTACAGGGCCGCTTCGAGGAGCTGGGCGGCTACGAGCTGGAGGCCAAGGCGCGCGAGGTTCTCGCCGGCCTCTCCTTCACCCAGGAGATGATGGACGGCGACGTCGGCGCGCTGTCGGGTGGCTGGAAGATGCGCGTCGCGCTCGCCCGCATTCTGCTCATGCGCCCCGACGCCATGCTGCTCGACGAGCCCTCGAACCACCTCGACCTCGAAAGCCTGATCTGGCTGGAAGACTTCCTGCAGAGCTACGACGGCCTCCTGCTCATGACCTCGCACGACCGCGAGTTCATGAACCGCATCGTCAGGAAGATCGTCGAGATCGATGCCGGCGCGCTCAACACCTACTCGGGCAACCACGAGTTCTACGAGGGCCAGCGGGCGCTCAACGAGAAGCAGCAGCAGGCGCAGTTCGACCGCCAGCAGGCGATGCTCGCCAAGGAGCTGAAATTCATCGAGCGCTTCAAGGCGCGCGCCTCGCACGCCGCGCAGGTGCAGAGCCGCGTCAAGCAGATCTCCAAGATCGAGCGCGTCGAGCCGCCGAAGCGCCGCCACGCCGTGAGCTTCGAGTTCCAGCCGGCGCCGCGCTCGGGCGAGGATGTGGTCAGCTTGAAGAATGTCCACAAGCGCTATGGCAGCCGCACCATCTACGAAGGTCTCGACTTCCACGTGCGCCGGCGCGAGCGCTGGTGCGTCATGGGCGTCAACGGCGCCGGCAAGTCGACGCTGTTGAAGCTCGTCACCGGCGCGACCGAGCCGGACAGCGGCACGGTCAACCTCGGCGCCAGCGTCAAGATGGGTTACTTCGCCCAGCACGCCATGGACCTGCTCGACGGCGAGCGCACCGTGTTCGAGGAGCTGGAGTACGCCTTCCCGCAGGCCGGCACCGGCTCGTTGCGCACGCTCGCGGGCTGCTTCGGCTTCTCGGGCGACGACGTCGAGAAGCGCTGCCGCGTGCTGTCGGGCGGCGAGAAGGCGCGCCTCGTCATGGCCAAGATGCTCTACGACCCGCCGAACTTCCTGGTGCTCGACGAGCCGACCAACCACCTCGACATGGCGACCAAGGAGATGCTGATCGAGGCGCTCTCGACCTACGAGGGCGCGATGCTGCTCGTCTCGCACGATCGGCGCTTTCTTTCCGCGCTCACCAATCGCGTTCTGGAGCTGACGCCCGACGGCATGCACTCATACGCCGGCGGCTACACCGAGTACGTCGAGCGCACCGGCCACGAGGCGCCTGGCCTGCACCGCTAGCTCTTTCGCCGTTTAAACATTCGGTGATTTAAGGTCGTAAACATAAACTGCGGCCATCAAGGGCACGCAAAGCCGTGTAGAAAATAGCCGAGGCATCTCTATTCTTCGGCAATTCGGTATGACAGACGAGACCAAGCCCACATCCGCCCCAACGGGGGGCAAGAGCAAATCGGATGGGAAAGCATCGCCGAGTGGGCGCTTAAAGGAGCTTGTCAGGCTGGTGGTGGAAACCGCGCGGCACTGAAGCTTGCGAATGCGAAGCTCAGGGATAAGCAGATTGGCGAGCAGCTACTGATCGACATCGGAAGATATCAAAGCCATCCAGATTGCCGCCGGCTGATCTGCTTCGTCTACGACCCTTCGGGTCACATACGAAATCCCGCCGGACTAGAGGCCGACTTGAGTAAGGAAATTGATCGTCTGGAAGTGAAGGTCATTATCGTGTCCGTGTAACGTCGGCCTCCGCCTAAACCGCCCCGCCAAGCTCGCGGGGCATCTGGCTCATCTCGTTCGCCGCATCCCTACTGCGCGACGCAGCTCGGGTAGGGCGCCTTCTCGCCCGCAACGATCGGGCACAGCCGAACCGGCCCGAGGTCGTGCAGCCGCTGCATCCACGCCGCCTCGTCGAGTGTCGGAGCCTTGTCGCTCGGCGCCGACCGCTCGGCCCATTGGATCGTGTAGTAGTCCTGCGCGCCCCTGATGGTGACGATCAGCGCCGTCTCGCCCTGCGTCCCGGCGCCCGACGCATAGCTCCCGCAACCCGCGACGGCGGCGAAGCCCTCCGAGCTGCCGATGCGCAGCTTGCCGAGCGGCTTTGCCGCGAAGGTCTCCGGGCACGCCTTCTTGAATCCGTTGGCGAGCAGGCCGGCGAACGACTCCGGCGTGACCTCGCGGTTGCTGGCGAGGCCCTTGGCGCCGGTCACGGTGAGCATCTGCGTCCAGCGCTCGACCGTCTCTCCCTTGGGCACTGCCTCGCGGATGTAGCGATCGCCGGTCGCCTTCTCGAACGCGGGCACGAAGTTCGCCGGCTGCGACACGACCAGCAGCTCGCTGAAGATGGGCGCGATGGTCGTGAACTTTTCCGGCTCCGCCTGCGCCGGGCAGGCGGCGGATAGGATCAGAGCGGCAAGCGCGCCCTGACTGCGCAACGAAATTATCTTGGGTGTCATCGACGTGCCCCCGGGGAATGCCCGAGACTAGCACGCCGGAAAGTCCGTCACATCTCCTTGGCTGACTTTGTCCGCTCGACATAAACCTCGCCGCCCAGCTCGCGGAATTTGCGGCTCATTTCGTCCATGCCCGCCTGCCTTGCCGCGGCATCGCCCGCATCCGTCTCAGGATCGACCTGCACGGTTTCCTCGGTAAGCTCGACCGCGCCCTCGTTGAGCCGCGCCGCGTAGTCGCGCACCTGCTGCGTGATCTCCATCGAGCAGAACTTCGGCCCGCACATGGAGCAGAAGTGCGCCACCTTGTGCGCCTCCTTCGGCAGCGTCTCGTCGTGGAAGGCGCGCGCCGTGTCGGGATCGAGCGACAGGTTGAACTGGTCCTCCCAGCGGAACTCGAACCGCGCGCGGCTCAAGGCGTCATCGCGCATCTGCGCCGCCGGATGCCCCTTGGCGAGATCGGCCGCGTGCGCGGCGATCTTGTAGGTGATGACGCCGGTCTTGACGTCGTCGCGGTTCGGCAGCCCGAGGTGCTCCTTCGGCGTCACGTAGCAGAGCATCGCCGTGCCGAACCAGCCGATCATTGCCGCGCCGATGCCACTGGTGATGTGGTCGTAGCCCGGCGCGATGTCGGTGACGAGCGGCCCGAGCGTGTAGAACGGGGCTTCGCCGCATGTCTCGAGCTGCTTCTCGACGTTGACCTTCACCTTGTGCATCGGCACGTGGCCCGGGCCCTCGATCATCACCTGGCAGCCCTTGTCCCACGCGATCTTGGTGAGCTCGCCTAAAGTCTCCAGCTCCGCGAACTGCGCCCGGTCGTTGGCGTCCGCAATCGAGCCGGGACGCAGGCCGTCGCCCAGCGAGAACGACACGTCGTAGCGGCGCATCAGGTCGCATATCTCGTCGAACCGCTCGTAAAGGAAGCTCTCGCGATGATGCGCGAGGCACCACTTGGCCATGATCGAGCCGCCGCGCGACACGATGCCGGTGACGCGCGCCGCCGTCAGCGGCACGTAGCGCAGCCTGACGCCCGCGTGGATGGTAAAATAGTCGACGCCCTGCTCGCACTGCTCGATCAGCGTATCCTTGTAGACCTCCCAGTCGAGCTTCACCGGATCGCCGCCGACCTTCTCCAGCGCCTGGTAGATCGGCACCGTGCCGATCGGCACCGGCGAGTTGCGCAATATCCATTCGCGCGTGGTGTGGATGTTTCGTCCCGTCGAAAGGTCCATCACCGTGTCGGCGCCCCAGCGGATCGCCCACACCATCTTCTCGACCTCCTCCTCGACCGAGGAGGTGACGGCCGAGTTGCCGATGTTGGCGTTGATCTTCACGAGGAAGTTCCGGCCGATGATCATCGGCTCGAGCTCGCCGTGATTGATGTTGGCGGGAATGATGGCGCGCCCGCGCGCGATCTCTGCGCGCACGAACTCCGGCGTGATGAACGGCGGAATGGCGGCGCCGAAGGATTCGCCGTCCTTCAGCGCCGCTCGCGCCCGCTCCAACATGGCCTCGCGGCCCATGTTCTCTCTGTGCGCGACGTAGGCCATCTCCTCGGTGATGATCCCCGCCCGCGCGTATTCGAGCTGCGTGATTCCCTTCTGCGCCGGCGGCCGGCTCCCCGCGGGGGAGTCGCCGGCGCCACGAAATGGTTTCGGCTTGTTGGGGAAGTCGCGCGCGAGATGCGCGCCCGAGACGTTGCCGTTATCCTCCGGCTTCACCACGCGCCCGTCGTAGGCTTCGACGCCCCGCGCCTTCACCCACGCCTCGCGATGCCGCGGCAGCCCGCGCGCCACGTCGATCTCAGCCTTGGGATCGGTATAGGGACCGGATGAATCGTAGACGCGCACCGCCGCCTCGCCGCTCTTCTCCGACAGCGCGATCTCGCGCAGCGGCACCCGCAATTCGGGGAACCCTTCCGGGGCCGAATAGACCTTGCGCGAGGCGGGCAGCGGTCCCGTCGTCACTTTCGGCAGCGCGAGGTCGGATTTGCGCGTCGGCTTGTTCATGGCCTCACCTTCACTTCTTGGCGGGAGCGGATACGGCAACGATCGGCCCTAGGGGAAAGCCGAGGTCGTTGCGGTTGATGTCGGGGGCGTAGAGACGGCAGATCGAACCGTCGAGGTAGAGCGCGTTCGGCGTCTTGAGCACGTCCCGGAACACGCGCGCGAACTGGTGGAACGTGACGGGATCGTCGGCGAGCACGAAGATGACCTGGCGGCCCTTCACGCCGACGCCATTGCGGCGATTGCGCGAGGTCGCATCCTTGAGGAACCGCGGGTGCAGCTTGCCGTCGATCACCAGCATCGGCCCTGACTGTGTTGCGAATCTTGGATTGAGCTTGCGCCGCTGGAACGACTTCGTCTCCAACACTCCGGCCGATTCGCCGTCGACGTAGAACACGCCGTTCGGCTTCATGCTGAAGTTGCCGGGACCATCGGCCGTCGAGATGCGTTTCAGCTCGCGCCCGTTCTCGACATAGAGCCCGACCGGCGAGCGGTCCTCGTGGTACATGCCGGCGTTCATGGCGAACACCAGCTCCCGCCCCTGCCTTTCGAGCGCGTCGCGCACGCGGTCGAACTGGCCGAGCGTCGTTCCGCTGTCGTCCTGCAGGAACAGCTCGATGCCATCGCGCGCGTCGAACGCGCAGACGACGTAGCGCGCGCCCTCGATCGTGTCCTTGCGGCACGCCGCGTGAACGCACGATGCCGTCGCGAGAAGCGCGAGCGCGGCGAAGAATAGGCTGGGGATCTGCCGTGATGTGCAGCGGGTCATATTCCGTCCCTTCGCCGGTACGAACCGGATCAGGTTCTAAGGGTGCTCGCGCTTCCCTAGCGCGATCTCAGCCGGTTCACCGGCGCCCCTCGGAACTTCGCTAGTGTGCGCGTTCAGGCGTTGATATGCAACCCCGCGCCGATCAAGCCGCCTCGCGCGCAGCCACAGCGCTGGCGACCCACCCTTTGATCCTGTCGGCGGGTGGCGGGCTGTCCTGGCGCAGGATGCGCTGGCCTTCGGGCGTTGCCGCAAAGCGCAGCACCGCGGCAC
>JAEXXM010000011.1 GCA_023405815.1 Pseudomonadota bacterium
AAACACCTTCCCCCCCCCCCGGGGGGGGGGGGGGTTGGGGGGGGGGGGGGCCCACGACGGCGGGGGTGCTGCCCCACCCCCACCCCGACCCTCCCCCGTCGAGGGGGAGGGAGAAGTCGTGCACCCAGGACTAGTCGGCGTGGCCTTCGACCTTGTCGGCAGAGTCGGCCTGGAGCTGACCGTAGTTCTGGATGCCGATGTTCTTCAAGAGGTCGAGCTGCGTCTCGATGAAGTCGATGTGGCCTTCCTCGTCCTTCAGCAGCTCCTCGAAGAGGTCCATGGACACATAGTCCTTGTGCTGGCGGCACAGCTCGCGCGCCTTGGAGTAGAACTCCTGGGCGATGTACTCGCCCTTCAAGTCGCACTCCAGAACCTCCTTGAGGTTCTCGCCAATCATCAGCGGCGCGATCTCCTGCATCTTGGGGAAGCCCTCGAGGAAGATGATGCGGGTGATGAGCTTGTCGGCGTGGCGCATCTCCTCGATCGATTCCTCACGCTCCTTCTTGGCCATCTTCGTGTAGCCCCAGTCGTCGAGGCGACGATAATGCAGCCAGTATTGGTTGACCGCGCCGAGCTCCAGCTTCAGAGCGAAGTTCAACGCCTCGATAACTTCCTTATTGCCTTTCATGGCCGCCCTCTGTGCCTCGACGAATTAGGGTTGGGTACTGAGCAAGACGTTGGCGCATGGCGACGTCACTCAGCGAACGCGGTCCTCCTCGCGAAGAGGACGCGGAGGGATATTGGGTGGTTAATTAGAAAGATTCCAGCCTAAAAATCGCTGCCGCGGCATTGCGAACGGAATCTTCGCGATTGCCGATCTGGAGACTCAACTTTTGCGGAGTGTCAGGCGCGTGCGAGCGACGTTCAGGCGACGTCGCGTGCGTCGTCCTGTGATGTCTGTGCGGCGGAGTCAGAATTCTTGGTCATCGTGCGCGGAGCAGAACGGCGCGAAGTGAACGCGAGCAGCTTGTTGCGCGTCGTGGCACTGAGCGTCGGCGAGATCAGGCCCTTCTTCTCCAGCTCGTCGACCTTGTTGTAGATCGTGTCGACGGCGAGCGGCGCACAGCTGCAGCAGTTCATGCGCTTTGCGAGATGACGATAGACGATGCCGGGCGTCGGGATCGGCGCATTGGGTGCGCTCAGGATCTCGAGCAGCGCGCTCTCGATGTCGCGGTCGGAAATGACAGTGCACGAACAAACGATCATCGGGGTCTTCCCTGGCGCGCACTTTTTCTCTCGGGCTGCGCGGGCCCTAAATATGGAAACGACAAATCAACTTTTGAAGGGAACCTGCTGTATGTCAAGGGTTCTTACGCCGCACTTTGCAGCGATCTGAACGTTACATGGCGTGATGGTTGGTGTTAACCAAAGGGTCGCGGGGGAGCCGACTGCTGGGTGCCCCGGCGGGTGCGGGTCCCGCTGGCGCGACGACCACCCTTGCCGGCCCGGCCGCCCGGCTCACGGGCCCCGGCCCCGGGGCTCGCGCCGGCGGCCATATCCTCCAGCGTGTGCTGGTCGAGGACGCTGATGAACGCGTCCAGGGCATCGTCGACGATGCGGTGCAAGCTACCGCGACCGGCCTCGGTGTCCTCCTGCCCCAGCGTCTCGATCGAACGGACCACGTCGCCAATGCGGATCTGAGCGGCCGGACGGGCGAGGCGCACACCGCCGTGGCGGCCTCGAACCGAGGCAAGGAAGCCGGCCTTCGACAGCAAGTGCACGATCTTGAAGGCGTTCTGCTGCGTGATGTCGAGGCGCTTGGCGATATCCGCCACCTTGATCAGATTACCTTCTGCCTTGGCGCAGTCGATCAGGATGCGGACGGCGTGGCTCGTGGATTTGTTGAGGCGCATGCGAATCTGAATTTGGCCTGAGGTTGATCTGCGTTACGGCATCTCGGGCAAGCTTGGCAACCGCCTCCCAGCCCAGGGCTCGGAGAATTGCCGGATTTTCTCCCCGGGAAGATATAGTAGCAGGCTAACTGGCTGCCCCGCACCACAAAATCGATCCGGGCAAGAAAAGTCATGCGGTGCTGCGTCAGGGCATCGCCGGGCGCCTAGGGTGTTACCCAGGTGACTGCGCCGGCCACGGAACTTCCGATCATGGACGGTTGTATGACCGGGCTGCGCGTGGCCCCGGCCCCGCGTGGCGTCCGACGGGCGGTTCCGGCTGCCTAACGCGCAAGAAATCGATGGTTCGATGATGAGCATGTAAGATTCTGGCACGCCACGCTATTCCCTGACCTTTCGCGGTCTGAAGCCGTCTCCGGCTCGCGGATCGGCGAAGATTTCTGTCCTGTTCCGGCCGGAACAGCGGCATGATGGGCCTCGCGTCATTGTCAGGCCATGGGAGCCCAACCGGGCACCGGACCTGAAACCGACGGAGATATTTATGACCAAGCTATTTGCCCTCGCCGCCGCCCTCACCCTTGCCTTTTCCACCTCCGTCTCAACTGCCCAGGCCGGAAACAACGGTGTGAGGCTCGGCATCGGAATCGGCGTCGGCGCACTCGCCATCGGTGCGATCGCCAACAGCGCAGAGCGCAGCGAAGCGCGCGAGTACCGGGAGCGCAAGAAGGCCCGCGCCGCCCGTCGCGAGCGCGAGGAGAAATCATCGACCCGCATGGCGAAGAAGTCGAAGAGCGAGAAGTCCGAGAAGACCGAGGTCGCAGAGAAGGCGCCGGCGCAGGAAAGCACCAACGAGGCGAGCAGCATCGCGGCTGCGGGCGGCGAGGCGTTCGACAAGGTGATGACCGGCTCGACCGGGTCGCAGTCCCAGGCGGAGAACTCCTCGATCGCGCTGACCTCAATCGACGCCCCCGCTCCCGTAAAGGCGACGGCAACCGTCGAGACCGCAAGCCAGACGACGAAGTCGCTCGACTGCAAAAAGTTCTTCCCGTCGGTCGGCATGACGCTGTCGGTGCCCTGCGAATAAGCACCTCACGACGCACAACTCCGCCTCCATACATGCGGTCCCGGTCTCAAGCCGGGACCGCTGCTTTTCCCGCGGCGTGCATCGCGTTTGTATCTCGCGGAACAGCGCAACGTTCAGCCGCCGTTCATCATCAGCCCAGCGATGCCAACTCCTTGGGGTCTCATAATGATCAAGTTTTCGGCTGCGGGTGCCACCACCCTTCTTCTGTGCCTTGTTGGCAGCGCAGGCGCGCGCGCCTGGTGCGATGAGGATTGTGCGTACGAGGCGCACGAAGCAGCCTACGAACGCGCCACCGAGCGCGAATACGCGCGCGAAGAGGCGGCCGAGGAAGGCTATGTCATCAACGAGCGCCGCGATGCGCGCTCCTCGCGAAGCTCGAAGCGCGCCGGTGCCGCTGCAAAGCGCGTTGCCGGGCCCCAACCCGAGCCGAAGCCAACACCATCCGTCGAGAAATCGCGCATGCCGACGAAAGTCGCGACGGAGAACTCAACGATCACGACGGGCGCGACGCAGATTGCCGAGGATGACGGTTCCGCTCCGAAGACGCCGCGGCGCGAGGTCGGCTGCAAGACATTCTTTCCCTCCGTCGGAATGACACTGTCGGTCCCCTGCGACTGACAACACTCTCGAATCCGAATGCACGCGACCCCGGCTCACCACCGGGGTCGTTCTTTTTCACGGGATACCGGCAAACATTTTGACTCGTGTTCCGGTCGGGACAGCAGGGCTCGTCCAGCTCGAGCATCATCCATGCAGTGATGAGCCAAACTCTGGAGACGACCATGAACAAGATCTATTCCGTGCTCGCCGCCGCCGCTGTTGTCATTGCCGGCGCAGCCAGCGCCGACGCGGGGTTTGGCGTGCGCCTCAACGTCCCCGCCGGTTTCTCGCAGGTCGAGAAGGCGGGTTGCGGCGGCAGCCATGTACGCTTCGTGCGGCGCCGCTTCGCACATCAATCGGTGCGCCGGCCGAAACGCAAGGTCGAGGTTGCGGTCCGCAAGGTGGAGAGGCCTGTGACCGTCGCCAAGATCGATCCCAAGCCCAGCATCGAGGATGAAGGCATCGCAGCTGTGGCGGAGAACGAGAACTCGACGGTTGCGGTCGCAGCCGATGAGGCCGCGGCAACCGAGGTTGCGATTCCGGAGAAGAAGCCGGCGCAGACCGCCGCCAATGCGGCCTCGAGCGACAATGCTGGGCAGAAAGTCGCCACGGCGGTCAAGGAAGTCGGATGCAAGTCCTTCTTCGCCTCGGTCGGCATGACCCTCTCGGTCCCCTGCGCAAAGTAACGGAGAAGAGTGCGGCCCGGGTACGTCCCGGGCCGTTCTCCTTTTCGGCGCTAAAGCCGGTCGGCCGGAAAGAAATCAATGGCTTGTAACTGCAGGAACAGCGTCCAGCCAGCGCACCCCCGATGATGTCCGCAAGATGAGGCCGCGAAACCGGACGCTCATCGAGCGAAATACGAATTTGCATCCACTGGAGGAAGCAATGAACAAGTCCCTCGCCATTGTCGCCGCGATCCTCGCTGCGGCGACGATGCTCGCGTCCAGCGCGCAGGCGGGCCTCAAGATCCGTCTGGGATTTGGCGGTCCGCTGCCCGTGTTCACCGCCCATGGCAATGGCGGCCACTCGGCTCGCCATTATCACCGCAAGCGCTACCTCGCGCGGCGCGTCGTGAAGAAGAAGGTCTATGTCGCCAAGCGCAAGGCCGAGCCGAAGGTTGCCAAGGTGGAGAAGAAGCAGAAGGTGATTGCGAAGGCAGCCACGCCGGAGCCGGTTGCCGTCGCCGCGGCGCCGGTAGTCGAGCCGGAAGTGATTGCCGACAGCGAGAACTCTTCGATCACCACGGCAGCGCTCGAAGAACAGGCAATTGCGCCGATTGCGGCCACAGACGACGGCGTTCCTGCGCCGACCGAGGCCGTTGCCACCGAGCCGAAGCCTGCAAAGGCTGCCAGCAAGCTTGACTGCAAGAAGTTCTTCCCATCCGTTGGCATGACGCTCACAGTGCCGTGCGAATAGGGAAGCGACGCGAGGATGCCGCGAGCTGTCCCAACGGCTCGCGGCAGCAGTAAATCCGGCCACGGCCGGACCATTGCCAAAGACCGCCACAAACGCCCGCAATCCATTGACCAGGGCGAAGAGGATCAAAATGCAGGCGCACGTCGATACCATGTCGCTGGCGGCCGAGGAGCCGCAGGGCAAGCCGCAGACCGTCAAGATGGCCGCCAAGCTCGCCTATCGGAACCTCTTCCACGACCGCTTGAGCCTCGTCGTGACGCTCACCGGCATCGTCTTCTCTGTCGTCCTAGTCGCCGTTCAGTGCGGCCTCTACATCGGCTCGGAGCGAATGATCGCCGCCATGCTCGATCAGTCGAAGGGAGACCTCTGGGTCGTGCCGCTCGGCACCAAGAGCTTCGATGACCCTTCGCTGCTCATCGGCCATGAGAAGTATTCCGTGCTGTCGACCAATGGCGTCACCGGATCGGAGGAGCTCGTCGTCGGCTTTGCCGCCTGGCGCAAGCCGAAGGGCGGCACCACGGCCGTGCTGCTCGTGGGGTCCGACCACCAGGAAGGGAGCTTGAAGCCCTGGAACATCACCGACGGGAGCGTCGGCGATCTCGACGCGCCGTTCACCGTCGCCGCCGACGACACCTACTTCAAGGATCTCGGCGTGGACAAGAACGGCGACACGGCGGAGATCAACGGGGTGCGCGTTCGCATAGCCGCGGTCACCCACGGCATCCGCTCGTTCACGACGCTGCCCTATGTCTTCACGTCGCTGAAGCAGGCCCGCATGCTGCTGGATGCAGGTAGCAACCAGGCATCCTACACCCTCGTTTCGATATCGCCCGATGCCGACCTCGAAGAGGTGCGGCAGGATCTGATCAACCGGCTGCAGGATCGCGAGATCCTAACGCAGCAGGAGTTCCGCAACCGCAGCGTCGACTACTGGCTGTTCCAGACCGGCGCCGGCTCGGCGCTCATCGCAGGCGCCGCGCTCGGCATGATCGTTGGCGTGGTAATCGTCGCGCAGACGCTCTATTCCAGCACCAAGGACCACCTCAACGAGTTCGCCACGCTGCGTGCACTCGGCGCATCGGCCGGCTATATCCACAAGGTGATTCTGATCCAGGCGATGCTTAGCGCCGTCGTCGGCTACGGCATCGGCATGGTGCTGTCGCTGCTCGTCATCTGGGCATCGAAGGACACCACGCTCTACATCATCATGACGCCGGGCCTTGCCCTGTTGCTCTTCGCCTTGACGATCGGCATGTGCGCCCTTGCCGCCGTGTCCGCAATCTTCAAAGTCACTCGCATCGATCCCGCAGGAGTCTTCAGCCGATGACCGATAACGCAAACCGCAGGGTGTTGCTCGAAGCAACCGGCATCACCAAGGTGTTCGGCTCGGGCGCCGGCGAGGTGAAGCCGCTCAAGGGCATCGACCTCGAGCTCTACGCCGGCGAGCTGACGCTGCTGATGGGACCATCCGGATCAGGCAAGACGACGCTGCTGTCGATCCTCGGGTGCATTCTGTCGCCCACCGAGGGCCGTCTCACGGTCGCAGGCAACTCGACACTCGGCCAAGACGCAGAGGGCCTCGCCAACATCCGGCGGCGTCACGTCGGCTTCGTGTTCCAGGGCTACAACCTGTTCCCGACCATGACGGCACGCGAGAACGTGATGCTGGCCCTCGACGTGCGGGCGCGCCCAGTGGTCGATCCGCCGGCGCATGCTCTCAATGCATTGAAGGCAGTGGGTCTCGGGCATCGCGCCAATGCGTATCCCGCCAAGCTGTCCGGCGGCGAAAAGCAGCGCGTTGCGCTCGCCCGTGCGCTTGCCGGCGCGCCGTCGGTGATCCTCGCCGACGAGCCGACGGCGGCACTCGATGCCGAGAACGGACGGTCCGTGATGCAGCTCCTCTCCGAGGTGGCGAAAGATCCCAACCGAGCTGTTCTCGCCGTAACACACGATCACCGCACGCTGCCTTATGCAGACCGTATCGTGCGCATCGAGGACGGAAGGATTCAGAGCGACGAGCGGCCGAAGAAGGATGGCAATCCGACCTACGGCGACAGCCACGGAACGCACGATTCACATGTCCATATGGCAAGCGTCGCCATCGCGGCGAAGCCGGAGGACAACAACCTAACAACGCCGCCGAAGTCTCTCGGCCGCCGCTTCAGGATCAGACGCCATGCTTAAAGCTATCGGTATCACCGCCGCCCTGGCCGGGGCCGCCTTGCTCGGCTACGTGGTCAGCGACAGCACGTATTTCTCGAGCGTAAGCAAGACGGAAAATGCCGAGGTCAAGACCGGCGCCAATTGGGTCGCCGCTGCGCCAGGGCGCGTCGAGCCGGGCTCGGGAGAGGTCAACATCGGTGCTGCCATCCTCGGCCAGGTCGCCGACGTGACGGTGAAGGTCAACGACAAGGTGGAAGAGGGCGAGCTCCTGATCCGCCTCGACGACGAAGAGGCGCGCGCGCGTCTCGCCGCTGCGGAGGCGGAAGCGGGCTTGCGCAAACGCCAGCGCGATGCAGAAGCCTCGACCAACGGCCGCGAGGACGTGACGCGCGGCGAGGACAACGTCTTCTCGGCCGAGCGCGAAGTGATCGGTGCGCGCTTCGAGCTCGACGCGGCACTTGCCGGCAAGCGTCGCGGCGAGACGACCGACCAGCAGCTCGCCGATGCACGGCGCCGCCTCGCCAAGGCGCAGGAACGCGTCGAGCGCGAGCGCCTCAACTATGCGCAGGCGCAGGCGAAGGCCAACCTTCCCTCGCCGAACCAGTTCGAATCCGCGCTGACGGCCGCGCGCGCCAACGTCGCGCTCGCTGCATCCCAGCTCGACAAGACGCGCATCCGCTCGCCGCGTGCCGGCACGGTGTTGCAGCTCAATGCCAAGCCGGGCGAGATCGTTGCGCCTTCACCCGAACAGCCGCTGGCCGTGGTCGGCGACATGGGCGTGCTGCGCGTCAAGGCCGAGGTGGACGACGGCGACGTCGCCAAGATCAAGATCGGGCAGAAGGCGTTCGTGCGCTCGATCAACTATCCTGGCCGCGACTTCGAGGGCACCGTCACCGATCTTGCCCCGACCATGGCGACCCCGCGCATCTCAGCGCGCGGCCCGCGCCGTCCATCGGACATCGAGGTTCTGGAAATGACCATCAACCTAGAGGGCAAGGTGCCGCTGCTGCCGGGCATGCGCGTCGACGCCTTCGTGCGGCCCTGATCGCTGAAGCTGCTGACACGAGTGGAAACGTCGAGCCAACCACTTAGACGGCATCCGAGCTGATGGCCGCGCCATAGGCGCGGGGGCCCTTGGCCCCTGGCTGCCGCGTCCCAGCGGCCCTGCCGATGTCAGCTCATCGGGACGGCGATGCCGAGGCGCGCGAGGAGATCATCGCGCGCCTTCTTCGTTTCAGCGTCCCACGCCGCCACCTTCGAGGCCACGAGGTTGGCCTGCGACCTCAGGATCACGCCGTCGTCGAGAACACGGAGCCCATTGGCGGCGAGCGTTGCTCCGGTGGTGGTGATGTCGACGATGAAGTCGGCGGTGCCGGCCGCGGGCGTACCCTCGGTGGCACCGAGGCTCTCGACGATGCGGTAGTCGGCGATGCCCTTGCCGGAAAGAAAGCGGCGCGCGAGGTTCAAATACTTCGTGGCGACGCGAAATGGACGCCCGTGCTCGCGACGGAAGGCGACCGCTGCGGCCTCGAGGTCGGCGACTGCTCGGACGTCTATCCAGCAGCCCGGGACGGCGACAACGACATCGGCGCGTCCGAATCCCAAAGGCTTCAGGAGCGTCACCCGCGTGTCGGCGTCGACGATGTTCTCGCGGATCAAGTCCTCGCCGGTGACACCGATGTGGGCGCGGCCGCTGTTCAGCGCGGCGACGATCTCGGAGGCGGAGATGAACGCCACGTCGATGCCATCGAGGCCCTCGATCTCGCCGCGGTAGCCGCGGTCGTGGCCGACCTTCCTCAACTTCAGGCCGGATTCGCCGAGAAATTCGGCGGTCTGCTCCATCAGCCGCCCCTTCGACGGCACCGCAAAGGTAAGACGCTTGCTCATCGCCGGCCTCCACGCACAACGGTGAGCAGTCGCTCGGTGTGCACGGCGCCACCGACGGCGGGTACGCTGCGCGGAGCGCCGACCGCCTTCAGGAGGCCATCATAGCGGCCGCCTCCGGCAACCGGACTCGAGGGACCCAGTGCTTCAACGAGAACCTCGAATACGAAGCCGGTGTAGTAGCCGACACTGCGGCCGAACTCGGCGGAGAAATCGACTGCGCTCATGTCGATCCCGCTCTCGGCGAGAAGCGCGCAGCGCCGCTCGTAGGCATCGATCGCGGCGGCCAGTCCGTCACTCGCCTTGCCGACGAGACGGCGCAGCTCGCCTGCCGTCTTCGCTGCGGGGGCACGCGTCCTCACGTACGCATCGATGAGCGCGGCGGCTTCCAGCTTCAACGGGGGCGCCTTGGCGTCGGCGGCGATGGCGAGCAGTCCCTCGGCAATCTCGGCAGCTGAGCGCACGCCGATGAGCTCGATCCCGGCCTTGTCCAGATGCTCGGCGACGAGCGCCTCGGCGCCCCCCGGATCATCCGGATCGAGGGCGTCGATCAAGTCGCCCGGAACGCCGGCCATCGAGCGTGCGGGCTCGGTCGACAGGCGCTTCAGCTCGGCGCGGAAGGCTTCGGGGCGCCAGAACTGATGGCGTAGCCGCCGACGCCAGCGATCGGGCATTTCGGCGACGCCGAGCAACGCATCGAACAAGCCGACGTCGCCGATGCGCAGCTTCCATCCCGGAAGCCCGGCCTGCTGCAGCGCGCGCAGCATCAACACCAGCGTGCGCGCATCGGCCTCGCCGGCGTCCTTGTCGCCGAACGCCTCGATGCCCGCCTGGCGGAACTCGCGCGGGTGGGACGCGTCGGCGCTGGCCGGCTGGAAGCGGAAGGCGGGGCCGTTGTAGCTGTAGAAGGCCTCGCGATCGGCTTCCGGATGGCGCTGGAGGTAGAGGCGGCAGGTGGGCACGGTGAGATCGGGCCTGAGGCACAGCTCCTCGCCGTTTAGGTCGGTGAACACGTAGGTGCGCCCGCGCAGCGTCTCGCCGACGACGTCGAGGAACACCCCAGCCGGCTGGATGATCTCGGGCGCGACGGCCTCGTAGCCGGCAGCGATGAACACGGCCAGCAGGGTCCGGGCCTGCACCTCGAGAGCCTCGAAATTAACCGGCTGCGCAACACCCATAGCCGTGCCGTCGCCTTTCTCTCCACTAGGGCCGTCCTTTTGGCCGACGCCGGGCGGCTCGGCAAGGGTGATGGTGCAGCAGCGCACCACCTTGCCGGCGGTGTGCTCAACCGGGTTCCCGGCGATGCCTTACTGACGTTAACAAGCTATGCTGGCCTTGGACACGCCAGCCGAGGCGTCCGGCTGGAGATTTGAAACGTCGCGTTTTTCTGGGGGGCTGTCGATGAAGCGCTACCTCGCCGCCGCCGGCTTGAGCACGCTGGGGGTCATCGCCATTGCGGGCACGACCTTTGCCCTCACCGCACCAGAGCCGCAGCCGGCGACGCGACCAGCCGAGCTGGCGCAGACGGAGCAAACGCCGGCTCAGCAACCTGCTGCCGCCCCTGCCGAGATTCCTGCGGCAGCTCCGGACGCGGCGCCGCCGCTGCCACCAGAGGAAGAGATCGTCCAGGAGGTCTGGCCGATGCCGGTCGAAGACTTCCTCGCCGGCAAGTACCTCGAGCGCGCGGATGTGATCCTCACGCAGCGCGAGTGGAACCTCGCCTCATGGGCGATCCGGTGGGCGACCAGCTCTCCCTTCTCGCACGCGGCCATGGTGTTCACCGGCCCGCAGTTCGAGTCCGGCTACTCGAGCACGTTCGTCATCGAGGCCGGCACCGGAGGCGTCGATCTCACCAACCTGCGCGACTACATCGCCGACAAGAGCAACTTCCTCGCCGTCAAACGCTTCCGCAAGGAGTGGTTCGACGAGCCGAAGCAGTCACGCGTGCGCGGGCTGCTGCTCGACAAGATCAAGGCCAGCTATAACTACTGGGCGATCGGCTCGATCGCGCGCAGCCTGTGGTTCGGCGTCGAGCGCAGCGTTACCGGCGAAAAAGACACGGTGCGCAATTTCCGCGAGCGCCAGTGGGATGCGCCCAACGAGTTCATCTGCTCGGGCCTCGTGCAGGTCGGGTTCGTCGAGGCCGCGATCGAGTACATCAAGGCGGGGCAGCTTCCGCCTTCGGCGCTCAACGAGGTGGTGTTCGAGCCCGAGGCGGCAACGCGGCTGCCCGAGCAGGAGGATTGGGGCTATCTCGACGCCGAGACGTCGAAGACGACGGCGGTCTTGTTCCGCAAGCAGAACTTCGACGCGCTGCAGTCGGTGACGCCGGAAAATCTTGCGGCCTCGAGCAAGCTCGACTGGCTGTACTTCATCAAGAACGGAATGGTCTACAAGGTCTCGAGCTACGACGACGTGCGCAAGCTGATCGGCGGCTGAGGGCGCGCGGATCGCTTAGCGGACGATGTCGAGGGGCTCGTTGCGGCCTTCCTCGATGTCGCGCGGTGCCGCCTTGGAGGGCGGAAGCCCGGGCATCTGCTGCACGACCTGGCCGGAGCGGCCGGGGCATCCGGCGACGCACAGTACGGCATCGCGGTCGATTGCGTCGTAGGCCGGCTGGCGCGCAGGCACCCCGTCGCCGCCTGCCGTCGTGCGCATGGACGCCGAGCGCCTCTCGATCGGCTTGGGCAACGTCTGCACGATCATCGGCTTGCCGCAGCCGGCGACGCAGATGGTAACGAGCTCGCCCGGGTGCGCCGCCAGGATCGATTTGACGCGCGGGTTGGTGGCGGGCATGCCGCGCTCGGGCACCTCGCCGTCTATGGCGGCTTGGCCACCGGCGACGATCTCATCGCTTTCGGCAAGTACCGGGGTGAACGCTAACAGCAGCGCCACAACCGCCAATATAGAGGTGGTCATGCCCAGCGATGGCATCACGCGCGACAAGACCGCGTGCCAATCGCCCGATTTGATGCATTCGGAAATGGAGAGCCGCTGCCAACGCATAGACACACCGCAATCCGGCACAGCCGGACATGCCCCTAACTGCCGGCGGAGTGGCCGACCGCTAGGGACTCTCGCAGCACGTGGTAAACAATTTCTTCGCCGCCGCGGCGGACGCCCTACTGCGGTGCGGGGACGTAGCGCCAATAGTCGCCGGCGCCTGTCGTCACCTTACCTGGCTTGAGGGCGCGGACCTCGGGCGGCCGCAGCCCGGTTCGCAGCAACTCCGCAACGTCGGACAGCAGCTTGTTGTTGGCGGCGTAGCCCGAGTGATTGATGGCGAAGGCATCGGTCGAGGCAGCCGTCACGTCGATGGTGTCGATGCCCGGCAGGACCAGCGGACCGGCCGGCGGCACGTCTCCGGCTCGGTAACTGCCCCAGAAGTTGCGCGACACGATCAGCGCTCGATCATTGGAAGCCACGTAGAGGGTGACGTTCCGCGCCAACCCCTTGATGGCATGGGCGAGGTTGGAGAAGCTGTCGGCGTCGACGTCCGGCGCGGCGAGGATCACCTGGCTGATGGTGACGCCCTCGGGGGCGGCATTGCGCATGTCGCGCAGAACGTCCATCACCGGCTGGTTGCCCATCGAGTGGGCGATGATGCTCACCTGCTTGGCGCCGGTCTCCTTGGTGACCATCTCGAGGAACTGGCGCAGGTACGGCTCGGACGCCTGGGCGCTCTCGCGATCGTATGTGTAGCTCGCGACGGCGCCGCCGGAAGGCCAGCTGTAGAGGAACGGCGCGCCGTCGAAGTCGAGATCGTAGGCGATCTGCGCTGTGCGATAGAGGGCGTTGTCGAACGACGTGTTGTAGCCGTGCACGAAGACGAGCGCCTGATCCTTGAACAAGGCCGAAGTCTTGAGGCGCTCCCTCACCTGAGCGAGCAACTCCTCCTTGGTGAGGGCTTTGATCTCCTTGACGGTGAAGTGCTTCTTGGGGTCCTCGGTCTGAGCGTAGATGGTGACATCGAAATAGGGGATCTTCACCACCCAGGGGCGCTCGACGTTGGGAACCTCATGCACCTTAGGCACGGTGATCTGTGCCATGCCGAGCTGGAGCTTGCGCGCGCGATCGGAGCCGAAGGCCAGCCGCTGCGCGTTCGGCTGCACGGCGCGATCGGTTCCCCAGTAAACGGGAACGATCTGCCAGTCGGGGCTTTCAGCCGGAGCGGCGGCGCCTGCGGCTGGACCGACGGTGGCCTTTGCCAGCGGCGGCTCGGGAGCTGCGGCAGGGGGCGGAGCTGCGGCCGCTGCCGAAGGCGGCGCGGCAGCAGGAGGGGCAGCGGCACCGCCGCCACCATTGGCGCCGGCCGGTGGCCCAGCCATTGCGTCGCCATCTAAGGGCGGAGGTGCGGCCTCGGCGACGGGCGGGGGCGCCGCGGCGACAGGGGCGTCCTCAGCGGCAGCCGGTGCCTCCTCGGCAGCTCCCGGCATCGGCTCAGCAATTACGTCGGGCCGGTGCTCTCGGCTGTCGGCCGGATCGGAAGCCTCGGGTGCCGGAACGGACGCCATCGGTGGTGGCGTAGCGGCGCGAGGTGCACCGGCGCGGGGCATCATCCGGCGAGCGCTGAACTCTGGGAGGGCGGGCTTCGCGGCCGGGGATTCGCCTTCGAGATCGTCGACCGGCTTCGGTGCCTCTGCGGCGACAGACGCGGGCGGTGTGCCCGGCGAGGCCGCGGCCGCTGGCGCGTCGGCTGATGGTATTGAGAACGGCTCCTCGTCAACCTTCGGGGCAGCAGCCCGCTCGCTGGCGCGCGCGGACTGTTCTGCGGCGCGCGCTGCGGCCTCTCGTTCCTCGGCTGCTTTGCGTTGCGCCTCAGCCGCCGCTGCTGCGGCCGCAACAGCATCCTGATCCTTGTCCGACACCCGGCCGATTTCGACTTTCGCCGGCGGCTTCGGAGCTTCGAGGGCAGATCCTCCTCCGCCGCTCTTCTTCGCGAGCAGGTCGCCACCGCGTTGCACCTGAGCCTCGGCCGCGCTGCTCGCGGCAGCCAGGCGCTCGCGGGTGGCGGCCACGCCCGGCTGACCGGGGGCCTTCTCGCGAATGGCGAGCGAGCGCTTCAGCAGCGGCTCGGCCTCGGCGAACTTGTTCTGCGCCTCATAGAGCCCGGCCAGCGTATCGAGCGCGTCGGCGACCTCGACACTCTGCGGCCCCTTGCGCTCGGCGATGGCGAGTAGGCGCTGCGCCAGCGGGACAGCCTGGGCGAATTTGCCGGCAGCCTTCAACTGTTCGATCTGGCGCTTGATGGCCGCCGGGTTGTTGGCGGCGGCAGCCTTGCGCCTCAAGGCCTTCTGGCGCGCTGTCTCCTCGGCTTCGCCATAGCTTTGCCAGGGCGGCCAGCGCTCCTGGGCACTAGCGACATCGCGCGTAAGGACTGAAAACAGGGCAAGCAGCAGAAAAAAGCTTGCTGCAACAATGGGCTGGCGTGCCGACACGGCAAGAAATCCCCGATCAAGCGGCAATTATGGCGCCGCATCTACTCCCCGCCTATGGCTCCCTTAGGGCGCCGGAGGCCATTTCGACAACAAGCTTAGTGCCGCTGCACAACAGATCATTGTACCCCGTGGAGTTGCGGCGACAGCTATAGCTCAGCGCAGATTGGGCAGGCGGCGGCATGACACGCTTGCGGGGAGCGATTTTCTCCAATTATCAACGGGCCTTGATGGATTCGAGGAAACCGCGCTCGATGCGAACCGCTGCCGCTACCCAAACGGGCCCGACGCTCGACACGCTCGTCGCCGGCGTTCGCTCCGGCGACCGGGCGATGCTGGCGCGTGCCATCACCCTCGTCGAAAGCACCAAGGCGGAGCACCAGGCGCGGGCGCAGCAGCTTCTGCAGGCGCTGCTGCCGGCGACCGGCGGAGCGCTGCGCCTCGGCATTACCGGCGTTCCCGGGGTGGGCAAGTCGACCACCATCGACGAACTCGGGATGAACCTCGCCGGGCGCGGACACAAGGTGGCGGTGCTTGCGGTCGATCCGACATCAAAACGCACGGGCGGATCGATCCTAGGCGACAAGACGCGCATGAGCCGGCTGTCGCAGGAGCCGAAGGCGTTCATCCGGCCATCTCCCACGTCGGGCACGCTCGGCGGCGTCACGCGCAAGACGCGCGAGACGATGGCGCTGTGCGAGGCGGCGGGGTTCGACGTGATCATCGTCGAAACGGTCGGCGTCGGGCAGTCGGAGATCGCGGTCGCCGACATGGTCGACTTCTTCCTCGTGCTGCTGCTGCCCGGAGGCGGCGACGATCTGCAGGGCATCAAGAAAGGCATCATCGAGATCGCCGACATGATCGCCATCAACAAGGCGGACGGCGACAACATCCCGCGTGCCGAGCGCGCCGCATCGGAGTATCGCGCGGCGCTGCAGATCCTCACGCCACCGTCGAGCTGGTCGCCTCCGGTTCTCACTATCTCGGGCCGGGAGAACAAAGGGCTCGACAAGCTGTGGGAGAACATCCTCGCGCATCGGACGGCAATGACGGCATCGGGAGAATTCGCCGAACGCCGTCAGCGCCAGGCCGTGGCGTGGATGCGCGACATGCTGAACGACCGCATAATGGCGAGCATTCAGTCCAATCCGCGGGTCGCAGCACGGCTGCCAAGCCTCGAGGAGGAAGTGCGCGCGGGCACGCTGTTGCCGACGCTGGCCGTGGACGAGATAATGGCACTCGCCGGCATCCGAGGCTAAATCCATCCGTAGCGAGGCCGCCGTGGCTGCATCGCGACCCAAGATTCTCTTGACCGGCTTCGGGCCGTTTCCCGGCATTGAAGACAATGCCACCGCGGCGCTTGTCCCGGAGCTTGCAGCCGCGGCGCGGGGCCGCTTTACCGAGCATGACATCATCGAAGAGGTGTTGCCCGTCGAGTGGCAGCGCGCGCCGCAGCTTTTGCGGCAGCTCCTGGAGCGGAACAGCCCGGTGCTGGCACTGCACTTCGGCGTCACAAAGCGCGCGAGCGGTTTTCAGATCGAGCTCATGGGACGCAACGTGTGCGCTCAGCGCAGCGATGCCGCGGGTGAACTGCCGGCAGCCGCGCACGTCATCGATGCCGGCCCGGAGACGATCGTCTCATCGTTCCCGGCCGAGCGCATCATCGCGCGGCTCGAACGCGCCGGGCTGCCGTGCACGACGTCGGAAAGCGCCGGCTCCTATTTGTGCAATGCCCTGCTCTACCACTCTCTGGCCAGCGCTCAGGCGCTGCCGAAGCCCTGCCTCACGGGTTTCGTGCATCTGCCCGCTGGGCTGTCGGCTGCAGCGGAGAGCGAATGCCTGCTGTCGTGGAGCGATGCACTCACGGGCGGCATGGAGATCATCGCTGCCTGCCTCGAGACGGAAACCGTCGCTTAACCATCCGAGCGCCGGTTAACCGCCTTTGGCCTCGGGCTTGCTTAGCTACGGGCTGAAAGTTCCTTGAGGTTCGTAGAATGACACTCGACCGTCGAAGTGTGCTGACCGCAGGCGTCGCGGCGGGGATCGGGGTTGCCGCAGCCGCCGGACCGCGTCCCGCGTCGGCACGGCCTCGTGCAACAGCGGTCGATCTGGGACTCGTGCGCGACAGCCCGATCGACCAGGGTCCGGTGCTGCAAGAGGCGATCGACGCGGCCACGGCGCGCGGGGAGCCGCTGGCATTGCCGGCCGGCCGTTTCCGCACCGGTCCGCTGCAACTGAAGCCTGGCACGCGGATCATTGGCGCCAGCGGCGCGACGACCCTGGAATATTCGGGCGGCGGCAGCTTCATTGTTGCCGAGAATGCCGAGGGCATCGTGATCGAGGGCGTCGCGCTCGACGGCGCCTACCTGCCGCTCGATGCCGACGCGCTCATCGTTCTGCGCAATGTGCGCAACGTCCTCTTGAACCGCATCAGCATCACGCGCAGCCCGGCCAACGGCATCTCGCTCACCAGCGCTTCTGGCAGCGTCACCGATTGCAGCATCGCCAACGTCATGCAGGCGGCGATCCGCAGCACCGACGCCACGGGTCTCGAGATCAGCCACAACGAGATCGCCGACTGCGGCAATGCCGGCATCCAGGTGTGGCGCTCGGAAGTCGGCGAGGACGGGAGCATCATTTCCGACAACCGCATCGTGCGCATCAGGGCGGATGCCGGCGGCAGCGGCGAGAACGGCAACGGCGTCAGCGTGTTCCGGGCGGGCAGCGTGCTGATCTCGAACAACCGCATCACGGACTGTGCCTTCACAGCGGTGCGGGGCAATGCTGCGTCCGACATCCAGATCGTCGGCAATTCCTGCGCGCGCCTCGGCGAGGTCGCGATCTATGCCGAGTTCGGTTTCGAAGGTGCGCTGATCGCCAACAACGTCGTCGACACGGCAGCAACGGGAATCACGGTGACGAACTTCAACGACGGCGGGCGGCTTGCAGTCGTGCAGGGCAATCTCGTGCGCAACCTGTTCCGGCGCGAGCACGAGCCGGTGGACAAGCGCGGGCACGGCATTACGGTCGAGGCCGACACGGCCGTGACCGGCAACGTCGTCGAGAAGGCGCCGACGGCGGGCATCGTCATCGGCTGGGGACCGTTCATGCGCGAGGTCGTGGCGACGGGAAATCTCGTGCGCGCGTCGAAAGTCGGCATTCTCGTCTCGTCCGATCCTGGGGCGGCCGCATGCCTCATCGCCAACAACATGATCTCGGGCGCAAGCGACGGGGCGATCCGCGCCATGGACGGCAACGGCGATCCGGTCGGGGCCGACCTCACGCACGGCGCCGGCAGCGACAAGCTGCTCGCGATCTCCGGCAACCTATCGGTCTAGAATCCCGTCACCTGGCGGGCTAGGCGGTAGGCGCGAACGACCGGATCTCGAGGTTCGCGAGGGCGTCCTCGAAAAGAGCCGAGGAGCGGACCTCGCCAACCTCGACGCCGTGCCACGTCTTGATGGCACCGACTGGCATGAGCCCCCGGGCGGCGGGATAGACGCTCTCGACGAGCGCCGTGGCGGCACCGGCCGCGGCGCGCTTGGCACCGTCGTCGAGCTTCAAAGCGAATCCAAGCCCTAGTTCTGGAAAGGCGCCGCAATAGACGCCCTCGGCGCCGGTCTTCATGAACACCCGGCGCGGCAGCGCTCGCATGACGACGGTGTCGGCGCGGCTCTTGCCCGCGACCATGTCGGGGTATTCCCAGCAGGCATCGAGGATGCGCGCTACGGCGGCGCGGCGCTGCGGCGACATTCCCTCGCCGGTGACCAGCCGCGCAAACGCGCGTGCCATGACCGACAGCGGCATAGCCCAATTAGGGACCGAGCAGCCGTCGATGCCGCGCACGTCGGCGCCGAGCGGCATTCCGGTGATGTCGGCTAGCGCCTCGTGCACGCGCTTCTGCACGGGATGATCGACCTCGCAATATCCCTCGGTCGGCTCGCCGAGGTGAACCGCCGTCGCCAGCATGCCGGCGTGCTTTCCAGAGCAGTTGTTATGAAGCTGGCTTGGCGAGCGTCCGGCGGCGATCAGCGCGTTGGCGGCCGACGAGCCAAGCGGCATGTGCGCGCCGCAGCAGAGATCATCCGTCGCAAGACCGGCGCGGGCAAGCATCGCTGCGGCGAGATGCGTGTGGCGCTCGGTGCCGGCGTGGGAGCCGCAAGCGAGCGCGATCTCCGCGGGTCCGAACTCGAAGCGGTCGGCGGCACCGGACTCGATGAGCGGCAGAGCCTGTAGGGCCTTCACCGCCGAGCGCGGGTAGACGGGGCGCGAGACGTCGCCGAGGGAGAGAGCGAGGGCGCCCGACGGCGCGGCGACGGCGACTGCGCCGCGATGCCAGCTTTCGACCAGAGGGCCGCGTGTGACCTCGATGAGGATGGGGTTGGTCATGTCCCTCGCTTGGGGCTTGCGATGCGCCGTCCGCCGCAGCATCGGCCCCAGCCGCGAATGGATCAAGCCCGGCGTTAAGCTAGTGCGCCCAACCTTCGTGCAATAGACGCCCAAATGTCATCCTCGGGCTTGTCCCGAGGACCCAGGGTTCAGCAATCTCGGCGGGGCGATGTCTATCGGAAAACTTCGGAGCAAGCGGAGAGTTGGATCCTCGGCATGAAGCCGAGGATGACAGGTGTGTGTAGGCGAGCGTGGAGCCTACTTTGCGGCGCACTTGGCGAGGTCGGCCTCGCGTTTCTGGGCGCTGGCACGGGAGGTGTCGGGGCTGACGGTCGCGCACCAGGCCGCGTGCGCGCCCTTGTCGACCGACCACTCGGGGCCCGAGAACCCGCATTTGAGCTTCAGGTTGCGCTGCTGCTGCTCGAGCGAGGTCTTCACGTACCAGTCGCAGTTAGCGGATGCGGGCGAGGAGGCTCCAGCGATGGCACCAAGCAGGGCCAGGCCCGGAAGTGCGGCACGTCGCCAGGAGGTCATCATCGTCTTCACGTCAGCGTCCTCTACCTTCAATGCCGGCGAGGCTAGCCCCCGCCCCATGAACCCCGGCTGAATGTGCGGCCGGGGCTGCAGCCGCCCGTTTTCATACACGGCAATTGCGGCCGGGGCGAGCCGTCCCTGGGCGGACGAGGCCGGTCCTGCGCGCCCCTGTCACTGCCGGAACAGCGCCACCGCCCCCGGCGCGCCATTCTCCCTCCACGACAGGGCCACAGCGGCCCAGTAACCGGAGAGAGTGTCATGCACGGACGCATCACCAAGTTCAGCGCCAAGGACGGGTTCGGGGTGATCGAGGCGGACGATGGATCGCGGTACCGCTTCGCGGAAGCCGAGGTCGTCAACCTCAACGGCAAACTCGTCGGCCACAGCGTCGATTTCCTTCTCAACGACCGCCGCCCGAAGGACATCATCCTGATGACCGGCACCCCGTGGTCGGTGTTCTGCGGCACCCGCCACTAACCCCTCAACTGGAGCAGACGAAAATGGCGACGACCTTCGACCTCTCCGACGTGCCGGCGGCCGACGTCGCAGACATCGCTGCCGCCATGCGCGCCTTCATCGAGGGCGGCCGCGGTCTCATCCTCCTCAACGGCGCCAGCGAAGCCGATCTCGACGCGGCGTGCTCGTTCCTCAAGGACCGTCACCACACGGAGCCGCAGCGGGCGCTGACCGCGTTCGTTCGCCTGCGGCACCTGATCGAGGTATTCGGTGCGCGCCGCTTGCGGCAGATGCTGCTCGACAACGGCCACGCTCTCATCGCGCCGGCGATCGCGGTCGCCGCCAGCCTGCGCCTCAACGGGCATCGGGGCTTCAATCCGCAGCGTTTCCTCACTGCGCTAACGGATGCACTCGGCGATAATGTCGTCACATTCGGTTCCTACCGTCCGGAACCGATGCCGCTGACCGAAGGGCGACTTGCCGCCTGAGCGGCGTCTATCCGGAGCCAAATTCGCAACAGTGCGTTTGCTGGTGCGGTCAACGGCGACGGATTTCTGCACGGCCGCCGTTGCAGCGGTATTGCAGCTCTGACTACCCCTTCCACTGGCGCATTGCGCGCCGACCGAAGCGTTTCCCCGCACGCATTCCTTTGTGCGTTTGACCTCCTGGTCGCTCGACCGGGAGGACGACGTCATTTCGACCATTCAACGAAGGACGACGGGATGAAGCTGACGCGACGGAAACTGCGTAACTACCTCGGAAACATAGTCGGCATCCAGGCCGACATGCACGTCTGGTGGACCCCTGAACTGCCGCTGGTCTACGTATCCAACCCCAAGGCGGGCTGCTCGACGATCAAGCAAAGCCTCAAGAGCGCGCAGGCTAACGCCTATGCCCAATCGGGCCGGTCGTTCGATCGGGCTGAAAGCCCACATGCCGACGACGCGTGCCTGCGCCGCAAGGGGCTCGCCGCGTCCCGCTGTCGCGACCGTCATCTCTTCACGTGCGTGCGCAATCCGTTCGCCCGCGCCCTGTCGGGCTATCTCGACAAAGTGGAGAACGAGGACCTCAGCCATTACCTCGAGCTGCGGGGCCTGAGGCCGGTCAGCTTCGAGGGCTTTCTGCGCGCGCTGGCGGCCTACGACCCTAAGAACCTCGACGACCACTTCCGGCCGCAGCACATCAACCTGAACTATCCGAAGGTCGCGTATGATGCGGTGTTCTTTCTCGAGAACCCTGCGGCAATCGCGGGCTTTCTCGAGCAGATCTCGCCGGGCTTCAGGCTGGAGCGCTTTGCTCCGCATGCCCGTGGCGCGGCCGAGAAGCTCGCCGCCTACTACAATTCGACAACGATCGAGCTGGTGCGGCAGATCTACGAAGAGGACTTCGACGCTTTCGGCTACAGCCGCGATCTAGAGGATGCGCTCCTTTCGCCGGGCGCCATGATCGCCGAGGGCCGGCTCGTTGCTGACGGCGAGGACGCGCCGCGGCCACCCGACCCTCTGCGCCGATCGCGCGATACGAAGACGCTGGAGAATACCCTACGCGCTCGCTGGCTGATCGAGCGGCGCCTGATCTAGGAACACTACTGGTCAGCCGACCTCATTGGTGGGCAATGTCTGCAGGTGGCGGCGCAGCATAAGAAGCGCAGCAAACGCCGCGACGGCCGGCATCAGCCCGCCTATCAGCAAGTTGCCGGCTACGATGCCGAGCGTCGGCCCCTCGGGCGTCTGCGCAACCGACATCGCGACGGTGACGAGAACCATGGCGATCAGACCGTCGAGGACCAGGAGCCACAAGGCTTTCTCCGCGGCCATCGGCCGGAACCAGACGAGGATGGCCGCGAGTACGCCGAGGAGGACCATCAGGAACGCCACGAAGATGAGGGCATACCCCCAGGTGAGGACCGGAGACTCCGGGTTGTCAGCGAAGGTCAACATGAACCCGAGGAGCAAGGTCCCGGCGGAGGTGATCGCCGAAAGGACGGCAAGCAGGAAGGCGAGCAGTTTCATATCCAATCCCCTGAAGGTCCCGACGGCAAGGCTGGAGGCCTCCCCAAGTTAGCCCAGCATCGCGCAATACTGCCAGCCGTCCCTGACAGTTTCACCGCGCCTTCAGGAAGCAGCCGGACTATGCTGGGACCGACTGCCCGAGGACCCTAATGCATTTGCGGCTTCCCAGGTCCGAACCCTTCGCCGCCGGCATCTTTGCCGGGCTCGGGGCCGACGAGCGGGGCGCACTCATCGCCGAACTCGAAACGCGGAGCCTCAAACGGGGCGACGTCCTCGTGCGCCAGGGCGAGGCGGCCGATGCGCTTTATATTGTCTTATCCGGGCGCTTCGTCGTCACCCTGGAGGGGCACCGGGAGGCCGTCACCGAGATCGGCCCGGAGCAGCCCATCGGCGAAATCGCGTTCCTCACAGGGGGCGTGCGCACGGCCACCGTTTCGGCGATGCGCGACAGCCTGGTGCTGCGGCTGGGGCGCGACGACTTCGACCGCATCGCCGGCAAGTGCCCCGGGATATGGCGCACGCTGACGACGGCGCTGTCGCAGCGCCTTGCTGCTACGACGGCGCCGGAGGCTGTGGTGGCCGATCCGCGGCCGCGCACCGTCGCCATCATTCGCGCCGGCTCATCGCACATCCCCGAGCCGTTCCTCGGCATGCTGACGGGGGTTTTCTCGGCAGCGGCCAATACGCTCGTCGTCGATGCGCAGCGTGCTGCGGAGCTGCTGCCCAAGGCACTCGACAGCGCCGAGGCAACGCAAGCCCTCAACCAACTCGAAAGCTCCTACGACTACCTCGTATTCGTCACCGACGCGGACTTGACGAACTGGTCGCAGAAGGCGATCCGCCACGCCGACCTCGTGCTCGCGGTGGCCGTCGACGGCGCCGATCCGACGCCAAACACGCTCGAGCAGCATGCAGCGGCGTTCGTCAGACCGGAGGACCATCGCCTCGCCATCGTGCATGCGCGGCGCGAAGAGCCCATCTCGGGGACGGCCCGCTGGCTGCGGCGGCGCAACCTCGCCATGCACCACCACGTGGCGCTCGACGACGCTAAGACCGTGGCGCGGCTCTACCGCTTCATCAACGGCAGCGCGCTCGGGCTGATCGCGTGCGGCGGGGGAGCGCTGTGTGCGGCGCACGTCGGTCTTTACAAGGCGCTGATGGAAAGCGGCTTCGAGTTCGACGCGCTCGGCGGCACGTCGGCGGGTGCGGCGATGACCGGCGCCTTCGCCATGGGCAAGCATCCCGACGACATCGACCGAGGCACGCACGACATCTTCGTCACCAATCGGGCGATGCAGCACTACACTTGGCCGCGCTACTCGCTGCTCGACCATCGGCACTACGATGCGCAGCTCAAGCGCTACTTCGCCGGCACCAACATCGAGGATCTCTGGATTCCTTATTTCGCCGTATCGACCAACCTGTCGAGCTACGAACTACACCGGCACGACCGCGGCGATATGTTCGAGGCGATACGCGCCTCGGGATCGATTCCGGTGCTGCTGCCGCCCGTCTATACGGCAGAGGGCGAGATGCTGGTCGACGGCTGCCTGCTCGACAACGTTCCCGTGCGCATCATGCACCAGATGAAGAGCGGGCCGAACGTCGTCGTCAGCTTCCACATTCCCGAGCTTGAGCGCTTCGAGGTGGACTACAGCACGCTGCCCTCGCGCGCCGAGCTCATCCGCATGACGATCAACCCGCTGGCGCGCGGCAAGCTTCCCGACGCGCCGGGGCTCACCACCGTGCTGATGCGCTCGCTGATGGCCAACCGCCACGACTTCCACCGGCACTTGCGGCCGGGGGATGCGCTGTTCGTGCCGCCCATTCCGGCCGACATGGGCATTCTCGACTGGCACCGGCATGCGGAGCTGGTGCGCAATGCCTATTGGTGGGGGCTGGAGGAGGTGCAACGGCTTAGGCGCGCGCACCATCCTCTCATGGCCGTCATCGACGAGGCACCATCCGGCGCAAAGACCGGATGAAGCCGGGGAGCGCCGTGCTCAGGATGTGCAGCGCTGCAAGTCGTTGGGGGCGCGGGTCCAGGTGAAGGTCTGGCTGAGGAACTTCACGCCGGCATAGCCGACAACCTTCAACTTGTCGCCCTGGGGTACGAGCTCCACGTCGAACTTGGCGTCCTTGTCGGGATCGTAGATCCAGCCTTCGTCGAAGGTGCCATCTCCCATCGGCTTCACGTTGCCTAGGATCTGTAGGCCGCAGCCCTTGGCGTTCTTGGGGTCCTGCACCCACACGACCTTGCCGCAGAGCGATCCATTGCAGTCGGTGATCTCCACCGCGCCACGGCCCGTGTGATCGTACCAGATGCCCAGCGGCCCCTCCGCCGCCAAAGCACTCGTGCCCATGGCCACCGCGGCGGCAGCAAAGCACGCATTCACCAGCATTCGCATTTCTCTTGCACCCTCGTGATCGGTACTGCCCGCAACGGGCAGCGAATCAGAATGTATGTGCCGAAAATCGCGGAAATCATGTCATATGCGCAATCGGCCGCAGTAACGGCCGCAACACTCGGCCCGACGATAAGTTCAAACGCCTCGATCGCACAATGCGCCGTGTGCATGGCGGCTGTGATTTATGCGCTCGATATGCTGCAAAGCGGCAAATCCAGCCCTTGCTGCAACTAGGACAGGTCGGGCTTGCCCCCGCGCAACCGCTTGACGTTGCTGCGGCGGGCCTTCGCCTCGTGGCGTCGCTCCTTGGAGGCCCGCGTCGGCCTGGTCTTGATCCGGCGCTTGGGCTCGATCGATGCCTCGCGGATGAGCTCGAACAGGCGCTCGCGCGCGTCCTCGCGGTTGCGCTCCTGCGTGCGGTGCCGCTCGGCGCGGATGACAAGCACGCCCTCGTCGGTGAGACGGCGGCCGGCGAGCCTGGCAAGGCGCACGCGGACATCGCCCGGCAGCGAAGGCGAGGACCGCACATCGAAGCGCAGCTCCACCGCGGTCGACACCTTGTTGACGTTCTGTCCGCCGGGGCCGGAGGCGCGCACGAAACGCTCCTCGATCTCGGCCTCGTCGAGCTCGACGCGATCGGTGATGGCGATCTTGCCCATGGCTATCGTTTCGGCCGCGCGCGGAACGGACCGCGCCGCCAACCCTTGAAGTCGCGGATGATCTCGCGCGCCGCGTTGTGCCCCGGCGCGCCGGTGACGCCGCCGCCCGGATGCGCCCCCGAGCCGCACAGGTAGAGGCTGCCCAGCGGCAGGCGATAATTCGCATAGCCCAGGCGCGGGCGCGTCGAAAAGAGCTGATCGAGGGACAGCGCGCCGTGGAAGATGTCGCCATCGACGAGGCCGAAGCGCTGCTCGAGATCGAGCGGAGAGAGCAGCTGGCGGCCGAGAACGGCGCTTTTGAAGTTGGGGGCGTGGCGCGCTACCGTGTCAATGACGACATCGGCGAAGGCCTCCTTCTCGCGCGGATTGGACCAGCTTTGCGGCGCAGGAAGGCGAGGGGCGACGTGCTGCACGAACAGGCTGGCGACGTGCTGTCCTGGCGGCGCGAGGCTGTCGTCGAGCGTCGAGGGAATGAGCATCTCGACGACGGGAGACTGCGACCAGCCTGTCAGCTTGGCATCCAGATAGGCGCGCTCGAGATAGCCGAGCGTCGGGCCAATGACGATGCCGGCACCGTGGTGGTCTTGGGCGTTCGTCCCGGGCCGGCAGGTGAAGTCGGGAAGCTCGCTCAGGGCGACGTTCATGCGGAACGTACCCGACCCGGTCTTCATGCCTGTGAACAAGGCGCGCGTCTCCTTGGCAACGGAACCAGGGGGGAGGAGATCGCGGAAGAGGAGCTTGGGCGGCACATTGACGACGACGGCGCGTGCGAACAGCTCTTCGCCATCGGCGAGGGCGACGCCAACGGCTGCATCGCCGGCCGTGATGATGCGATCCACCTTGGCGCCGGTGCGGATACGTGCGCCGCGCGCCTCAGCCGACGCGCGCATGGCGCTCGTGATGGCGCCCATGCCGCCGATAGCGTGCCCCCAGGCGCCGCGCTTGCCGTTCACCTCGCCGAAGCAATGATGCAGAAGCACGTAGGCGGTCCCGGGCGTCGAGGGGGCGGCGTAGTTGCCGACGATGCCATCGAAGGCGAAGGCGGCCTTGACGACGTCGCTTTCAAACCAGCCGTCGAGGAAGTCCGACGCGCTGCGGGTGAAGAGATCGACGAGGACGCGCTTGTCATCCAGCGTCAGATCGAGGAGGCGCTTGCCGACGCGCGCGCCCTTGATGGCTTCGAGTATCCCATCTCCAGCATTGGGCGGCGTCGTCAGGACGAGATCGCGCAATACATCGGCGGCGCGCTCGAGCGTGGCGTCATAGTCCGGCAGGCGCTCGGCGTCGTGCTGCGAGAATTGGGCGATGGCCATCTGGCGCTCGGCGAGGCCGCCGCGCATCAGGAGATAGCGGCGCTCGTCGACGGGCCAGAAGTTCGCGGCCGGCCGGTGCACGATGCGAAGGCCATACCTTGCCAGCTCCAGGTCGGCGATCACCTTGGGGTTCAGGAGACTGACCGTGTAGGACGCGACCGAGTTGCGGAAGCCCGGGTGAAACTCCTCGGTCACGGCGGCGCCGCCGACGACGTCGTTCTTTTCCAACACGATGACGCTTAGGCCGGCCGCGGCGAGATAGGCCGCGCAGGTGAGCCCATTATGCCCGGCCCCGACAATGAGGACGTCGATCCGATCTTTGGCGACAGGGCCGTTCATACGTGAGGTGCTCACAAGGCAAGGGATCGACGTAGCCGATATCCGCCGCGGCGCCGACGCTCCAGAGCAAACAGTGGATTACGGCGCGTTAATATTGATCCGGCTCAAACTTTCCCGCACGTGTTGCGTTAACATATTGCTTAGGATCAGCCACCTAGCGTCGTCGTTTCAGTTCCGCCTGCCGGAGTCAGATCGATGCACACCAACGCGAAGGCCATCGCCCGGGCTCAGAGCCACGAGGACGCCAGCCATCAGCTTGGCGGCATGATGATCGTCTCGCTGTTTCCGGCGCTGTTCTGGACGCTGTCCATCGCCGGCATCGGAGCTGCAGTCGGTCACAGCCCGGATGCGGTGGCACTGGTAGTGTTCGGGGCGGCGGTGGCGGCGTTCTGCGCCTCGGTGTTCCAGGCGCTCGTCTCCAAGCGATAATCCGCGAAACCGTTAGCTGACGCCGCCCCAGCCGCAGCGCATCTTCTCACACACGCGGCCGGCGCCGCACGAGACCCTCACGAAACGGCAAACCCGGCAGCTATAGCTCGACAGACAGCCGCGATATGAGCCGCCCTTGCGGAAGTTGCAGGTGAGTATCGTCTGGCAATCGCGCTGAGGGTTGATCAGGCCACCCGGGCCTTCTTGCGCACTTGTGAGTGTCGGCAGCGCAGCAAGAGCCACCGCCAGAATGATCGCAGACAAGCCCAGTCGCTGCATCTTCAAGCCCCGATGCATCTCAACCCGAACGCAGTGTGCGGGAGGCCCGGAGCCCTGGCAACCGAATGGCGAAAACTCAGTACACGAGGTACGCACGGGTGTGCCGTTGCGGCCACGCCTTGCATAAGCGCCCCTTGTGCGGCGGACGATAATCTCGCCCGCCGGCACTTTTCGGCCTGTGGATTTACTCCGCGGCTTTGCGCGACGGCTGCACGGACGCCATGTAGTCGTTCAGCAGGTTCATGCTGATCTCGCCCGGCTTGTACTTGTGCTCGCCGATCTCGGAGACCGGCGTCACCTCGGCGGCGGTGCCGGTGACGAACACCTCGGAGAAATCCTTCAACTCCTCTGGCATGATCGCCCGCTCGATCACCTGATAGCCGCGCTTCTTGGCGAGCTCGATGACAGTGCGGCGGGTGATGCCGTCGAGGAAGCAATCGGGATCGGGCGTATGGATAACGCCGTCCTTGATGAGGAAGATGTTGGCGCCGGTGCACTCGGCAACGCGGCCACGCCAGTCGAGCATCAGGGCGTCGGCATAGCCGGCGCGCTCGGCGCGGTGCTTCTCCACGGTGCAGATCATGTAGAGGCCGGCTGCCTTGCTCCGCGAGGGCGCCGTGGCCGGGTCAGGGCGGCGGTACTTCGCCATGGTGAGGCGGATGCCCTTCAGGCGCTGCTCGAGCGGGAAGTAGGACCCCCACTCCCATGCTGCAACTGCGAGATGGATCTTCGTCGCCTGCGCCGAGACGCCGATCTGCTCGGAGCCGCGGTAGGCGATGGGACGGATGTAGCAGTCAGAGAGCTTGTTGGCTTCTACGACGTCGCGGCAGATCTGATCGATCTCGGCGACGGAGTAGGGCACCTCGAAGTCCAGCATATCGGCGCTGTCCTTCAAACGCTGCGAGTGCTCCGACAGCTTGAAGATGGCGCCGCCGTAGGCCCTCAGCCCCTCGAACACGGCGCTGCCGTAGTGCAGCGCATGGGTGAGGACGTGTATGTTCGCCTCGCGCCAAGGGACCATCTTGCCGTCGAGCCAGATGAGACCGTCGCGATCGTGAAAAGGGGCTGGCCCGGACATGCGTATCCTCTCCGTAGACTTTCGCGCCAAGATCGCTAGTTAGACTGGCTCGGTGACGAGACAGCCGGTGGGCGCCGTTGCTGGTGATCCAGACCGCCCCCGCGCGCATTTCGCCCGGGCATTTCACCCGCGCGAAGACGCAGATCGATTGCGCAAAATGACTTGCCATGACTAACAATCGAGGCCAAATAAGTCAACATGACTGACATAACGTCCGACAGCGTTGCGGCCCGCCGCATGTCGCGCTCCGGCGGCACGCAGCCTGCCGCCGGCACTCCCTCCCGGCCGACGCCGGATGGCGGAGATCAAAGCGACCTCGTGGCCTGCGTGGAACTCCTGTTTTTTGCCTATCGCGACTTCACAGGCGGCCCCGATGCGGTGCTGGAGGAATACGGCTTCGGGCGCGCTCATCACCGGGTGCTGCATTTCGTGCATCGCAACCCCGGCCTGCGCGTTGCCGATCTGCTCGACATCCTCAAGATCACCAAGCAGAGCCTCGCTCGCGTTCTAAAGCAGCTCATTGATAAAGGCTTCATTATGCAAAGGGCGGGAAATGACGACCGGCGCGAAAGGCGACTGTTCGTCACCGCCAAGGGCAGTCGGCTCGTGGAGAAGCTCACGGCACTGCAGACCCAGCACATCGAGGCCGCGCTCGCCAAGGCCGGCCCAGGCGCCGCCGAATTTGCGCGCCGCTTCCTTTTTGCCATGATTACCGAGTCGGATCGCCCGCGGGTGGAGGCGCTGGTAAAGCTGGCCTCTGCGGCGCCCACATGAGGCGCGGGCACTTCTAGGCGAGGGGCGAACATGAGATCCGCAAAGGTCGCGAGCGCACCGCTTCCCGACAACGCGCCGCACGTGCTCATCGTCGATGACGACCAGAAGATCCGCGACCTGCTCGGACGCTATCTTTCCGAGCAAGGCTTCCGCGTGACGACGGCGCAGGATGCAGCGAGCGCACGCGCGGGCATGCGCGGGCTCGAGTTCGACGCGGTGCTGCTCGACGTGATGATGCCGGGCGAAAGCGGTCTCGACCTTGCGCGCGAGCTCAAGGCTACGCGCCCCGTTCCCATTTGCATGCTGACGGCACGCTCGGATCCTGAGCATCGCATCGAGGGACTGGAGGCGGGTGTCGACGACTACCTGCCGAAGCCGTTCGAGCCGCGCGAATTGCTCCTGCGCCTGCGCAACATCCTCAGGCGCGCAGCAGGCGGGGGCGGGCCGAGCGAAGAAGTGCGCATGGGGAACTACGTGTTCCACGTGTCGCGCGGGGAGCTGAAGCACAACGAGGAGACGGTGAAGCTCACCGAGCGCGAGCGCGACCTTTTGCGCATGTTCGCCCAGCGCATCGGCATGCCCATCCCGCGGCATGAACTGGCGCCGGAGGATTCCACGGGCAGCGACCGCGCCATAGACGTTCAAATCAACCGTCTGAGACGGAAAATCGAGACCGATCCCTCAAATCCCGTGTACCTCCAGACAGTGCGCGGCAAAGGGTATATCCTCTACTCCGATTGATCCCGCGCGTACCTGAGGTTGTCGGTTGATGCTCGCCAGAGGCGACGAGCCGGAGCGCCGTTCGTTGCTGCCGTGGCCTGCGCTGTGGCAGGCGCTCGGGCGTGTCCGTGTTCCGGCGCTGCCGCGCATACGGCTTTCGCGACCGCGTACACCTGCGTTCCTCCGCAAGGCGTGGCAGAGCCTGCCCCCGCCGCCCGGGTGGCTCGTTGCGTTCGGCGCCTGGTTCGCACGCACGCACAATCGCAACATGGCGATCATCGGCGGCTGGCTCGCCGACGTCCTGCCGAAGGGCCTCTATGCGCGCGCGTTGATCATCATCATCGCGCCCATCGTGGTGCTCGAAGGCGTGATCGCGTTCGTGTTCATGGAGCGTCACTGGCAGGCGGTGACGCGGCGCCTTTCGGAGGCCACCGCTCGCGACATCGCGGCGCTTATCGACATTTACGAGGAGTATCCAAAGAAGGACGACTACAGCCAGCTCATCGAGATGGCGCGCGATCGGTTGAGCCTGTCGATGCAGGTTCTGCCGCCGGGCGATCTTCCAGCGCCGCGCCCCAAGCCGTTCTTCGCGCTGCTCGACCGCGCGCTGTCGGGCGAGATCCGCAAGCAGGTGCAGAAGCCGTTCTGGATCGACACCGTCGGCCAGTCTCGACACGTGGAAATTCGCGTCAAGCTGGAGAACGCGATCCTGCGCTTCGTCGCGACGCGCTCGCAGACCTACGCGTCGAACTCGCACATCTTCCTTCTGTGGATGATCGGCTCGTCGGTGATCCTGCTCACGGTCGCCATCCTGTTCCTGCGCAATCAGATCCGGCCCATTCTGCGCCTCGCCGAAGCGGCCGATGCCTTCGGCAAGGGGCGCAAGGTCCCTGACGATTTCCGGCCGCGCGGCGCGCGCGAGGTGCGCCAGGCCGCCGTCGCGTTCCTCGAAATGCGCGATCGCATCACGACGCACGTCGAGCAGCGCACCACCATGCTCGCCGGCGTCAGCCACGACCTGCGGACGATCCTGACGCGCTTCAAGCTGGAGCTGGCGCTGCTCGGCGATTCACCCGAGGCGCTGTCGCTGCAGGCCGACGTGCGCGAAATGCAGGACATGCTCGAAGACTACCTCGCGTTCGCCAAGGGCGACGGCGGCGAGGAAAGTGCGCCGACGAAATTGCGCGAGCTGCTCGAGGAAGTGGAGGCTGAGGCGCAGTACTTCGGCACGCCGATCGAGCTCAAGATGCGCAAGCGCAGCGAAGAGCTGGTGCTGCCGCTGAAGCGCCAGGCGTTCAAGCGCGCCGTCACCAACCTCGTGTCGAACGCGGCGCGCTTCGGCGACCAGATCATCATCCGCGGCGCCGTGGAAGGCCAATGGGTGCGCGTCGAGGTCGACGACAACGGCCCCGGAATCCCGCCCGACGAGCGCGCCAACGTCTTCCGGCCGTTCTACCGGCTTGACCACGCGCGCAACCAGGATGAGGGCAACACGGGCCTTGGACTCGCGATCGCGCGCGACATAGCGAAGAGCCATGGCGGCGACATCACGCTCGGCGAGAGCTCGATGGGCGGCCTGCGCGCGGTGATCTCGGTGCCGCTCTAGATTTCTTGTTCCCCGACACGAGCATTGATGAACGTTGCGCGCGGCCCTCGTAGCGCGAGCTGATGGCCGGCGCTCGCGCCGGGGCGCCTTGCGCCCTTGCCGCTTCGCGGCCAAGAGAGCCGATACTCGTCGTTACGATAGAGCGCCGGGGGGAACGGAGGCGGCAGCATCGGTGCCGGGCTCGGGAGTGGGCGTCGTCGCAGCCGGCCGCTTCTTCGCAGCATCACAGCACGACCTGGCGAAATCGCAGAGCCTGCCGAAAACGCTATCGAACTGCTGCAGCGCCTGCTCGCCGCGGCGCAGGCGCCGGTCGAGCGCGGCCATCGTCTTGGCAAGCCCCGGGTCATCATCGTCGAGCCAGGTGCGGTAGACCGAAGCGTAGACCGTTCCGAGGCCCACAGCGCGCAATTGCCCCTCGATCCCGTCGGCACGGATGCCGGCAGCACGCAGCATCCAGGGCTGCGAGCGCGCGACGGCGCAGGCGATGGCGGGATCGAGGGGCCAGGCGGCGGCGATGGACTTCAAGGCCGGCTTGTAGGCGGCGAGCACATCGAAACGGCTCATGATCACCTCGAACAGGGCATCGCGGGCGGGCTGCGTGCCGGTGCGGTGCGGGGCGCGCGCGAGCACGGCGTCATCGACCATGCGCACGAAAGCCGCCACGACCTCACTCTTGCTCGTGAACTCGTTGCGGACGTCCACCAGGCTCACGCCGGCGGCCTCGGCAATTTCCGTGAGCGTCACCTGGTGCCAGGGACGCTCGGCGGCGAGTTTCATTGCCGCGGCGACGAGGCGTCCCTTGATCGTCAATTGGTCGAGCATTGGCGCGGCTCCGGTTGGCAGCATGGCTATCACGTAAGAATTCGGGGCGACGATCTGAAGGCATCGGGCGGCAGTAAAAGCCACTGGCATTTGGCAGCGGCTGGTCGGAAGAGCGGCGGATCGAGCCCCAAGAACTTCGTATCCTTGCGGGCACAAGTCCCTAGCGCAGCAGGGAAAAAGTCCCGATGCGCACACATTCTCGTGAGTGCGGCATTCCGAGCGTTGCCAGAAGTGTAACAATATATCATAACGATGAGCACGGATGCGACGCGGAAGGCGCCTCACGCGCAACCGGCAAAAGGCCTCTCCTCCTTGGCTTCTAGCCGTCGGCGCCACCGTCCACCGAATTGCCTGGGCCCGCCGGGGCTAACGCCCGCTCAGGCAACTGCAAGAGACGCGGCCGCGACGGCTTTGAGCTTCTCGCTCACTTGGCCAGCTCGCGGCCGCGCTTCGTTGCAGCGGCCACTGCGGCGGTCATGAGCTTCTGCAGCCCTTCCTCTCCGCCCAGCACCTCCAACGCTGCCGCCGTCGTGCCGCCGGGCGAGGTCACGTTGTGGCGCAGCTCGGATGGCGAAAGCTCCGAGGCCTCAAGCAACGCCGCCGAACCGATGATAGTGGCGCGGGCGATCTGCTCGGCCAGCCTGGCGTCGAGGCCGGCGGCGCGGCCTGCCTCGGCGAGGCATTCGGTCAGAAAGAAGACGTAAGCGGGTCCGGAGCCCGACACTGCCGTCACCGGATCGAGCAAGGATTCGTCGTCGACCCAGACGACCTCGCCCACGGCCGACAAGAGGTCGTCGGCGAGGGCGCGCTGCACCGGCGTTACGCTGGCATTGGGGACGGCAACAGTGATGCCGCGCTGGATCGACGCCGGCGTGTTCGGCATGGCGCGCACGATGGGCGCATGCGGCAGGTACTTCTCGAACGCTGAGAGCGGGCGTCCGGCGGCAATGGACAGGAGAAGCGTATCGGGGCCGGCGAGCTTTGAAAGGCCCGGCATCACCTGATCGATGATCTGCGGCTTGACGGCGACTAGGATGACCGCCGGCGGCTGCGTCAGGGCGTCGATGAAGGGGACGACGTCGATCGCCTGGCCGGCGAGGAAGGAAGCGACCGCCGGGGCGGGCGAGGGCTCCTGCACGATCACCTGTCGCGCATCCAGCCCGCGGGCGAGCAATCCCTCAAGGATCGCTCCCCCCATCTTACCGGCCCCTGCGAGGAGCAGAGGACCTTCAAGTGTAAAGCTCATTGGTGCGCCCGTGGAACAGCGGGCGTCATGGCGCCCAGTTTAGGCCTGGCCCTCGGTCTCGAACATGGTCGAGACGAGCGCCTCGCGGCTCGGTTTACCCGCCCAGACGACGAACTGGAAGGCCTGATAGTAGCGCTCGCAGCCCTCGAGGGCAGCCTGCAGCATTGCTTCACACTGGCGCGTGGTCGCCACCGAGCCGTTGAGGAGCAACGCATGACGGAACATGACGAGGCCCTCCGTGGTCCACAAGTCGAAGTGGCCGAGCCAGAGCTGCTCGTTGATCTGCGCGACGAGCTTGTACATTTCGTTGAGGCGATTCTCCGGCACACGGAAATCGAATGCGCACGCGAGGTGCAGAGCCTCGAGGTCGTCGCGCCAATTTAGCGAGACGTGATAGTCGGTCCAGGTGCCGGCGATCACGAGCGTCAGCTCGTCGTCGTTGGTGCGGTCGCAAGTCCAGTCGTGGGCTGCAGCCAACCTCTCGATGAGATCGATGGGGTTTGTCACCCGGCCGTAGCCGACATGTTCAGCCGACATGCTTCGAGGATCCCTCTATGGTCTCGCGTTCTTCGTTTTTTCGTAGTCGATACAAAGCTACGCGACACCACGAGCGACGCACTCAATCAACCCGCGCGACGAAAACAGAGGCAGGTGCGAGTCGCAAGTTCAGGGCGGCATTGTCCACGGTCAAAGTACCGGTGGGCGAATGAGTTTTCGCTCAAGCGGTGCCGCTGCGCGACGCGAGTTGTGCCTCCAGCGCAGCGATGCGGGCCCCCAGCGCCTCATTCTCCGTACGCGCCTTCTCTGCCATCGCCTTCACCGCCTCGAACTCCTCGCGGCGCACCACATCCATCTCACGCAAGAACTTCTCGCCCTGCGACTTGAAGAGCTGCTCGGCCTCCTTCCTGAGGCCATCGGCCGCGCCGGCGGCGTCTGTCATCAGCTTGGCAAACTCATCGAGGAAGCGGTTGGTGGTCTGGGTCATGGCCTGGCTCCGTGAGTTGCTCGATGCAATGCGCGCTCGCTGCGGCTCGGACTATGGGCAACCGGCCTACCCCATTCAAGGGTTCGTCGACCCTTGACAGAGCGTCACGGCGCCGAAATCGTGCGGCGCCCGGATCGAGGGTGCATCGAGCCCATAGGAGAGGCCGTTTCGACGGTCCCATCTAGTCCCATGAATCTGCTGACGAGCCTGTGGGTCATTCCCTTCCCCAACATCGACCCGGTCGCCCTGCATCTCGGGCCGGTGGCCATCAAGTGGTATGGCCTCGCCTATCTCGCTGGCCTCCTGCTCGGATGGCTGTACATCCGGCGTCTGCTCAGCGAGCCGCATCTGTGGGCAAAGGACACGCCGCCATTCCCGGCCGCCAAGGTCGACGACCTGCTGCTATATATAACTGCGGGCGTGGTGCTCGGAGGGCGGCTCGGCTTCGTCATCTTCTATGAGCCGAGCTACTACCTCGCCAATCCGCAGGACATCATCGCGGTGTGGAAGGGCGGCATGGCTTTCCACGGCGCACTTGTCGGCTGCGCCATTGCCATCTGGGCGTTCGCCTACCGCAACAAAGTGAACCCGTGGAGCACAGGCGACCTCGTCACCGCCGCGGTGCCCATAGGGTTGTTCTTCGGGCGCATCGCGAACTTCATCAACGGCGAATTATTCGGGCGACCGACAACGATGCCGTGGGGCATGGTGTTCCCCGAGGCGGCGATCCATTACCCCAGCGTCGAGCCGACGCCGCGGCATCCAAGCCAGCTCTACGAGGCGGCGCTCGAGGGGCTGTTGCTGTTCCTCGTGCTGCGGCTGATGACGCACTACTTCGGCGCGCTGAAGCGGCCGGGGCTCGTCAGCGGCGCATTCCTCGTCGGGTACGCGCTGGCGCGGTCGACGGCGGAGCTGTTCCGCGAGCCGCACTTCGCGCACGCCTTCAACGTCGGGCCTCTGACGGCGGGCATCGCCTATTCGATCCCCATGCTGCTGCTCGGTATCCTCGTTCTGCGCTACGCGCTGACGCGCGAGGCGAAGTGAGCGGCGAGACGACGAGGCAAACGCCACTGGCGCTGAAGCTCGCCCAGCGCATCGCCCACGACGGCCCGATCAGCGTCGCCGACTACATCGATGCGTGCCTGCAGGACCCCGAGCACGGGTACTATCGCCGGCAAGGGGCAATCGGCGCCGCGGCGGACTTCGTCACGGCCCCCGAGATCAGCCAGGTGTTCGGCGAGATCGTCGGGCTGTGGTGCGCCGTCGTCTGGCAGCAGATGGGTGCGCCGCAGTCGGTGCGCCTCATCGAGCTCGGACCCGGGCGCGGCACCCTGATGCGCGATGCCCTGCGCGCGGCGCGGCTCGTGCCTCCCTTCCTCGCGGCGCTGAAGGTCGATCTCGTCGAAACGAACTCGGCACTGGAGAAGGCGCAGCGCGCGGCGCTCGCTGGTGCGGACGTGCCGATTACGTGGAGCTGCGATCCGGCTCCCGGCTCAGGTGCGGCCATCGTCATCGCCAACGAGTTCCTCGACACGTTGCCGGCGGAGCAGTTCATCTTCCGCGCCGACAGTTGGCATCAGAGGTCGGTCGGACTCGATGCATCCGCGGGGCTGGCGTTTGTCGATGGTCCTCGCGTCGCCGACGCCGCATTGCCCGCTGACCTCCCTATCCCGGCGGAAGGGGACATCTTCGAATCCCGGCGCGATGCCTTCGCTGCGCTCGCCACCCTGGTCGTTAAGCTCGGGGCGCCCGTCGCCGGGCTGTTCTTCGACTATGGGCACGTTTCTCCGGGATACGGCGACACGTTGCAGGCCGTCAGCGCGCATCAATATAGAAACCCACTCGAGGCGCCGGGCGAAGCCGACCTCACGGCTCAGGTGGATTTTTCCAGCTTCGCCGACGCGTTGCATGCGCACGGCCTGGCCTGCGATGGACCGCTGCCACAGGGCGAGTTCCTCGGCCGCCTCGGTGCCGTCGAGCGTGCCTCGCGGCTGATGGCCGCCAATCCGAACCGGGCCGGGGAGATCGAAGCCGGCATAGCGCGCCTCATCGCCCCGTCCGGCATGGGCGGCCGCTTTCAAGCCGTGGGCATACGAAGCGTTGACCTCGCCCTGCTACCTGCATTCGGCCCCGTGGACAGAGGGCAAGGCGCATCCTAGGTCTCAAGCCATGCTGCAACCGATAACGGCCTCATCGCTCGCCCGGTCCGCTCGTATCCGCCACGGGTTCTTCACCCGCGCCGGCGGCGTGTCGGAGGGGCTGTATGCCGGCCTCAACTGCGGTCCGGGCTCAGCGGACCTGCCGGCCAATGTCGCGGAGAACCGCGCCAGGGTCGCGCGCCACCTCGGGGGGACCCATCCCGATGTCGCGACGCTCTATCAAGTCCACAGCGGGGATGCGGTGGCGATCGATGCCCCCATCGCCGCGGATGCCAGACCCAAGGCGGATGCGGTTGTGACGGCCACGCCCGGCCTCGTCATCGGCGTGCTCACCGCGGACTGCGCGCCAGTGCTGTTCGCGGACCTGGAGGCGGGCGTCGTCGGAGCGGCACATGCCGGCTGGCGCGGGGCAGTCGGGGGCGTGCTCGAGTCCACGGTAACCGAAATGGAGAAATTAGGGGCGCGGCGAAATCGCATTATCACGGCAATCGGGCCCGCCATTAACCAAGTTTCATATGAGGTCGGTCCAGACTTCGAAGCGGCCCTCGTGGAAAGTTGCGCGGACAACGCAATGTTTCTTTCGCGCAAAAATCCTCACGAACGGGCGCATTTCGACTTGCCCGCGTTTGTCGAGATGCGCCTCAGGAAGGCCGGCGTAGCCGAGGTTGAGAGGCAGTCCCTGTGCACCTACGCGAACGAATCGCTCTTCTTCAGCTTTCGGCGCTCGCAGCACCGTTCAGAGGGGGATTACGGCCGTCAAATCTCCGCCATTGTCGTGTCCTAATTGCACAATCCACAATGGCGTCCTGCGTTTTGTTCGGCGAAATGCGCCAGGACGCCAGGACGCTCGGATTCGATCTGGACGCGGCTTTGATGACTGGTTAGACGATTCTTAGAGAGGTACCGGTCATTAGGGAGAGTAAGGCCGCAGGGTTCGTACGCCGGCCGCCGGAACAAACAGCGGGTACTCAACGGGGGAGCGTCGCCGTGACGACCTTTGATGCTGCTGCGGCTTGGCATAAGACGAAGCCAATGGCATTCGCAGTAATCGCAGGCTTTGTGGCCTTCGGACTGGCAGGATGCGAAACCGCCAATTCGATCACATCGCTATTCGGCTCGTCGGGTGGTGATGCGCCCACGGCATCGGTCGCGAGTCCGCCGCCGATGGCTGCGCCGCGTGGTGCACAGTTCGCGGTCGCGCCGGTCATCGGCCCGCCTGAGAACGTCTCCACCGACCTGCGCAATCAGCTCGTCGCCGATCTCGAGCGCCAGAACATTCGCGTCGCGAAGTCGCCGGACGAGAAGGCCGAGTACACGCTGCGCGGCTACGTCGTCTCGTCGCTGGAGAAGGGCTCCAAGTCGAAGGTGTCCTACATCTGGGACGTCACCGACGCGAGCGGCAAGGGCGTGCACCGCGTGAGCGGCGAAGAGACCGCTCCTTCGGGCAAGAGCAAGGACCCGTGGACGGCCGTGACGCCGAACATCGTGCAGTCCATCGCCACGAAGACCGTCACCTCGGTGGCCGGCTGGATGCCGGGCGCCGCGCCGGCTGTCGCCAGCGCCACGCAGGGCGGCTATGTGCAGACGGCGGCAGCATCGCCGTCATCGTCCTATGCAGCACCAAAGTCGCCCATGGTCACGGGTAGCGTCGGCCGGGGCGGCCCGGTGAGGGCATTCGTGCCAACAGTCACCGGGGCACCGGGCGACGGCAGCAGCTCGCTGCGCGCGGCCCTGCAGCGTGAGCTCACCCGCAGCGGCGTGACGCTTGCCGACACGCAATCGCCCGACTCCTACATCGTCGACGGCAAAGTCGCGATGGGGGCCGGGAAGGACGGCAAGCAGCCGATCACCATCGACTGGAGCGTGACCGATCCGACGGGCAAGAAGCTCGGAACGGTGTCTCAGAAGAACGAGGTTCCGCAGGGCTCGCTCGACGGCTCGTGGGGCAAGACCGCCGATGCGGCGGCTGCCGCAGCCGCTCAGGGCATCGTGAAGCTCCTGCCGCAGCCGACGCAGAAGACCAGCTCGAACTGACCGGCATTAAGGCCGGCATTTACCGACGCTATTTTGGGGGGCCCCGCCGTTTACAGGCGCGGGCCCTCTTGTTAGAAGCGCGCTCCGAGCGGCTGTGGAGGTGTACATGCCCTTCGATCCCCGCCCCGAGGGCCGGGCCACCCCAACGATGAAGATCGTTGCAGGCAACTCAAATCGACCGCTTGCCGAAGCGATCAGCGCGCACCTGAAGCTGCCTCTCACAAAGGGGCAGGTTAAGCGCTTCGCCGACATGGAGATATTCGTCGAGATCCAGGAGAACGTCCGCGGCCAGGACGTCTTCGTGATCCAGTCGAACTCCTTCCCGGCCAACGACAACCTGATGGAGCTGCTCATCCTGATCGACGCGTTGAAGCGCGCGTCGGCAGCCCGCATCACCGCCGTGATCCCCTACTACGGATACGCCCGCCAGGACCGAAAGCCCGGTCCGCGCACGCCGATCACGGCGAAGCTCGTCGCCAACCTCATCGAGCGCGCCGGCGCCGACCGCGTGATGACGCTCGATCTGCACGCCGGGCAGATCCAGGGCTTCTTCGACATCCCGACCGACAACCTATTCGCAGCACCGGTGATGGTCCGGGACATCCAGGACAAATACAAGGGCAACAACCTGATGGTCGTGTCGCCCGACGTCGGCGGCGTGGTGCGCGCGCGCGCGCTGGCGAAACGCATCGAGGCGCCGATCGCCATCTGCGACAAGCGGCGCGACCGCCCGGGTGAATCGGAGGTCATGCACGTCATCGGCGATGTCAAAGGCATGCGCTGCATTCTCATCGACGACATCGTCGATTCCGGCGGCACGCTGGTGAACGCGGCCGAAGCGTTGCTCAAGCACGGCGCCGTCGAGGTGATGGCCTACATCACGCACGGCGTTCTGTCGGGCGGCGCGGTGAGCCGCATCCAAGCCTCGAAGCTGAAGTCGCTCGTGATCACCGACTCGATCCAGCCGACGGCAGCGGTGCTGGCGGCGAAGAACATCCGCGTGCTCTCCATCGCGCCGCTGATCGGTGAAGCAATCCTGCGCACGGCGCGTGAGGAAAGCGTCTCGAGCCTCTTTTACTGAGTGAGGTTTGAAGCGTGAGCACTGCGCGCTGCTCCAGTAGCCGAGCTCCCGCTCAGAACTTTAATTTCAACCCTCCCTCGAAGGCGTGCGTCTCCGCCTCTCCCGAGAGCTCGCCCTGGTAGCGGACATCGGCTGACAGCGATTGAGTCAACGTAGCTTCGAGGGCCGCCGAGATGACCGCGGCATCGCTTCCGACCGATGCGCCGGCAACGGTCCACGGTGTGCCCGAGGCGACGGCAAAGGCGAGCGTGCTCGTGGGATCGGTGCCATCGAAGAAGTGGCGCCAGGCGACGTCGAGGCTCGGCGTCACCACAGAACCGCCTGCGTTCCAGTTGGCGGTGTAGCGCAGACCGAGCACGCTGAACGGAGCGTTCTCGGTCGAGCCGGCGCTGGTGAGGTTCGCGTCACCGCCGCCCGTCTCGGTGAAGGAGCCGACGCGCAGCCAGGAGAAGCCTGCGCCGGCATAGGGCTCGAACGTAGCGCCATAAGCATTCATGACGTAACCCGCCTCGAGCAGGCCCTCGACGCGATGACCACCGTAGTTGGCCGACGCCGTATAGCGGTCGGTGCCGATGATGGCCGTGCGCGTGGTGTCGATGTCGTAGTCGCCGTAAGCGAGAGCACCGCGAATTCTGATCTGCCCGAAGGCGCCCGCGCCGGTGCCGGCAATGTGCCAGGCGTCGGCATCGGCGGATGAAGCGCGCGCGTCCACATCGACGTCCGTGCGGGTCCAGCCGGCGGCAACGCCGAGGCGGAAGTAGCTCTCGACGGGGATATCCAGGCCGCCGAACACGCCGCGTGCATTCGAGTCGACCGCTGCAGCGTTGCCGTCGCTGTCGATATCACCCCGAGCGCCGGCGCCGGAGAGCCACATGTAGGGCGAGGGGGCGACAGGCACGATCTCGGCGTCGCCTGTGCCCTGCTCGAGGGCACCAAGACGGTAGGTCGGACCTTGCTGCGCGACGCGGGCGAGCTTGTCGCGTCCGACAGGGTCGAATGCGCTGGCCAGACGATAACGAACAGCGGAGGCGAACAGCGAGGGTCCGGTGCCGATGACGCCCTTCATGCTCGCGTGCACCTCGCCCGACAGCGTGTCGAGACCGAGCAGAATCTCCTCGTTGGTGAGACCCACGAACTGGGACAGGAACGGCGCCGCGGCACCAAGCGAGATCATGGCACCGGCGACGGCCTCCTGGTTCGGCGTCTCGGCGATGTCGAGGAAGGCCGCGTCGTTGTAGTCCAGGGTGAGGAAGACGTTGTTGGCGTCGTAGCTCAGAGCCGCGATGAAGAACAGCGGGTTGTAGCCGGAGATGGTCGTGTTGGCGAACGTGCCGGTGACGCCGCCGGCCGCGGTCAGGATGGTGTACTGCGTCGTGGTGCCGTAGGCGCCCGCCTCGGTGACGACGGCGACGGTGCCGCCAGCCAGCGTTGCGCTGCCCGTGGCGTTGATCAGGTCGGACTGTCCGGCCGCATTGACCTCGACCTCATAATTCGAGCCGGCAGCGAACACGACAGTGCCATTGACGTTGAGCGTGCCGATGGAGTTGCCGGGCGCAACCGTGCCGCCTGTACCCACCCCAAGATTGCCGATGGTGCCGGAGCCGCCGAGCACGCCAAAGTCAACGAAAGTAGAAATATTGGCCATGGAACCGTTGACGATCAGGGTACCATTGCTGATCTGCATCGTAGCGACGTCGCTCGTCGTCCCCGTCAACGTCCAGCTCCCGGATCCGAGCTTCGTCAACTGCTCGAACTCACGAAACTGCTGAGCCGCGCCAAAGGTGCCGAGGTCGAACGAGCTGTCGACGTTGCCGCCGAAGCTCAGCGTGTCCGTATCGGCACCGCCGAGCACCCGGCCCGTTATGGACGAGCCCGCACGGAGCTGAAAAAGGTCTGCGCCGCCGCTCAGGTCGACGGCCGTCGTGCCGCCGGTGGTGATGGTTCCCTGGTTAACGATGAAGTCCTGGTTGGTGGAGCCGAAGATGGCCGTGTTGGTGTTGCTCGAAATCGTGCCTTGGTTGGCGATTGCGTTTGCAGCACCGGCACCCGAAAGGTTGATGGCGTTCGAACCGGCCGATTGCACGATACCGGTCGCGAGAATGTTCACCAGGTTGCCGCTCGACGAGCCGGTGATGTCGACACCCCGCGTGCCCGCAGTCAGATCCCCGATCGTTCCACCGATGTTGATCGTGTTGGTACTGCTCGAACCGCTGAGTGCGATTCCCGTGCTTCCCAATGTGGTCGTGGCGATCGTCGCGCCGGCGTTGACATTGATGGTGTTGTTCGAGCCACCGAAGACGAGGATGCCCGTGTTGTCCGACGTGACCGCGGCCTGGTTGAAAATGGTAATCGTGCTGGCGCTCGCCGTATCGAAAGCGATGCCTGCGCTAGCACCACCATTCAGCGTCGTTACGAGGATGCCGTTACCGATGTTGACCGTGACGTTGCTTACGCCGTTGTTGGTCGAGACAGTCGTGTTGCCGGCGCCTGTGCAGTCGATCGAGTCGCTCGACTGGACCGTCGTCTGCGTGCCGCTGCCGGTGATCGTGCACGCGGCCTCGGCAGGCGCAGCGAACCAGGGCACAAGGACGATCGCGGCACAAAGCGCCATTGCCCGCTGGCCACCGCACCTCGCGAAGCCGACCACAAAACCCCCAAAGCCCATGCGCGCCGCCTCCTCGTGCATCTGTTCCGCTGGGAACAGCGATTCCCGGCGGTGGCCAGACACTAGGCAGGAGCCGCCCCATGGGTCGTGGACTGGCACGCACAGTGGTGTGTCGCCTAACGCACGCGAGCTTGTCCGCGGCACCTGTTGGGGGCCTGCAACAGTCGTATGGACAGGCGCGAAACAGCGGGTGACCTCAGGCGAAATCCGGACTGACAGCGTATTGAATCCCGTTCGTCTCTGCCTGAGGATAGTGGGATAGAAGGCGGAGTTTTCTCGGCATGGCCGACGACCAGGACGACAAGCCAAGCGGTCCACCGCAGTTCGGCTATTCCGGCGATGCAGCCGGACCTGCTTACGAGTTCTGGCGCGAGGAGTTCTGCCGCCGCGTCATGGTGGTCGATCTGGCGCCGCTCAATGACGGGCCTGTCCGCTGCACCATCACGCCGGCGCACCTCCCTCAGCTCGGCATTTCCTGCTCGACGGGTACGCCGATACGGTTCACCTCCCTGGGGGTCAACTCCGATCTCGTGCTGGTGATGTCCCCGGACTCGCCGCTGCATGTGGTCATGGGCGAACGCACGCTCGATGTGCCGCCGCGCGGCATCAGCCTCGGCGATGCGTCGATGAAGGGAGCCTATGTCTCGCAGCTCGAGAACGGCGGATTCAAAACCGTCCTCGTCGACCGAAAGGCTCTGCTCGAACAATGCCCTGACGCCGAGGACCGCATAGCGCAGCCCATCGCGCAGGATCCAACCCTCGCCTCATTGCTGCACCAGTATTACGACCTCGTGGTCCAGCATGCCACCGGCCTCGACGCACTGGCGCAGAAGGCGGTGTCCCAGCACTTGATCGATCTCGTCGTGCTTGCGCTCGGGGTACGCCGCGACGAGGCCGAGCAGGCCAAGTCGCGCGGACTTGCGGCGGCGCGCTTCGAAGCCATCAAGGCCGATATCGTGGCGCGCCTCGGCGATAGCGGGCTTTCCCTCGGCGACATCGCCAAGCGCCATCGCGCCAGCCCGCGCTACGTGCAGGTTCTGTTCGAGCGGGCCGGCACGACGTTCTCGGAATTCGTTCTGGAGCAGCGATTGCTCATGGCGCACCGCTTGCTCTCGAGCCCCCTCAACAGCGCCCGCAAAGTTAGCGACATCGCGCACACGGCTGGCTTCGGCGATGTCTCCTATTTCCATCGCGCCTTCCGCAAGCGCTTCGGCGCGACGCCGGCGGACGTGCGTGCAGCCCGCCGAGCGGACTCTTAGATATCCGAACGGCAACGTCGACCTCGTCAAGGCGCTCATGGCCGGGCGACCGATCTTGCGCGATTGACGCGCCAACGGCGTCAGGCGCTGTCGAGCGGGCCGTGGTCGTCGCAGTGATCGCCGTGCGGGTGATGCAGGTGGCCGTCGACGAGATAGTCGACGTGGTCGCCGTGCGGGACCGCCTCGTGGCCGCATCCCGGCCCATGCTTGTGGCTCGCGTCGTGCCCCTTGCACTTATGCGCCGGCGTGCAGCGGTCGGGGTTCTTGTCTGACACCTCGACCACGTGCTCGTCGACGTGGTCGCCGTGCATGTGGTGCATGTGGCCGTCATGCAGGTAGTCAACGTGGTCGCCGTGGCGGACCGCCTTGTGGCCGCAGCCAGGCCCGTGCTGATGCGAATGGTTGGCGTGATGCGATTGAGAACACGTACCCATGGGCGCCTCCTCCCGATGCGAGCCTCGCGGCAAATCACGCGGGGAAGAGTATTGCAGGCGCGCCGCGCTGGCCAGCCGAGATGCTCCCGGCCGGCCAATGCGCTGCAGCATCAGTTGAGCTTCACCGAGCCGAAGGCCCGCACGCTCGCGCCGGGTTGCAGCACGTCCTCGCGGCGCTTGAACGAGGTATGGTCGAGCACTTCCTCGTCGGCGAGGTTGTCGCCGCGCACGCCGATGGTGACGAGCGAGGACGTGCCGTCGGGAGCGGTGACCGTGGTCGTGTAGCTCAGCTCGGCATTGACCAGGGTGTAGCCAGGGGTCTCGATCTCGTTGAGGCCGATCTCGTCCTGCGCGAAGGCATGCAGGAGGCCGATGCGCGCCATCCAGTTGGCGTCGTGGTAGTAGACGCCGCCGCCAAGGCGATGGGGCGGGATGCGCGGCACGTTTTCGCCACCCTCGAATTGCGCGCGCACGAAATCGTACTGAGCGTCGACGCCCCAGATGCCATTCCACACGCGCCCAACATCGAGCTGGGCTGACAGTTCGGCGCCGTAGAAAGTCGCGTTGCGCTGCTGGAAGAACACCTGCCGGAAGCTCTCCTCGTCCGGGGGCAGCGGCACGCCGCACTCGTCAAGGAACGCCCCGCACTCGACGTCGGTCAGCTGCCGGTAGATGAAACCCTGATAGTGCGTGTAATAGACCGATGCATCATAGCGGAAGGCGCCTGTCGCTTTCTTGAGGCCGGCTTCGACGGTCGCAGCCTTTTCCTTCGTGAGGAAAGGATTGCCGACCTCGAAGGTGCCCGTCGCCTCATGCATGCCCTTGGAGAACAGCTCCGCCGCATCGGGGGCCCGCTCGACGTATTGACCGTTGAGCCGGGCCACCGTCGCAAAAGGCAGATCATAGAGAAAGCCGAGGCCGCCGCTCAACGGCGTAAAGCTGCGCTCGCCCTGGAACACTTCCGGTAGGGTTGGGTCGGAGACATCGGACCAACCTCTTCCGTCGACGGTGGTGTGCTCCACGCGGGCAGCCGCCTGCAGGCGAAGCTGGCGTGTCACCGCCAGCTCCTCAAACCAGAATCCGGCAATGCTCTGCGTCTGCACCGGCTCGAGCAGCGATTCCCCTTCGAAGCTCTGTCCGCGGGTGTCGCGGTTGTCGACGTGCACGCCGAGGGTGCCCGTCGCCTGTCCGAAGCCGGTCATGAAGGGTAGATGCTGCACCTCGATGCGCGCTTCCTGCTCGCGGTTGGTAAAGCGCGAGCCGATCTCGAACTGTCCGGGTTCGTTCTCGGGATCCTCGACGGCGAGCTCGCTATGCGCGTAGTCCGAGGCGCCGAACCAAAAGCGAATGGCATCAATGCCGGAGTTGCGCACACGCCACTCGCCCTTGGCCATGAACTTGTTCTGCTCCATGTCGATGCGCGGGATGAAGCCTTCCTCCGCCTCCTCGCCGGGGATGCCGTAGAGGCTGGCGAAGCGCGTGTACGACACGCCGACGAAGCCGTCGCTGCCGATGAGAGAGGCGCCGACCGAGGCACCCTCGCTCTCGACGAAGCTGTTCAGGACAGTGCCACGCGGAGACTGATAGTCGTCGGCGTTGCGCTTGAAGGCGTCGGCATGCACGGCAATGCCGCCGGAGCCGGCAGTGGCGCTGATCGCACCGTCGGCGCCGTCATCGACCGAGGTGAACCCGCCGACGATGCGGCCGGTGAAGCCACCCTGCGGGATGAAGGTCGGGATGCGCTCGTTCTCGACGGCGACGACGCCGCCGATGGCCTGGCTGCCGTAGCGCAGCGTCGCCGGACCGCGCACGACCTCGACGCGTTCGGCGGCGAGCGGATCGACGGGAACGGCATGGTCCTCGGAGATCGCGGCGACGTCGTGCGTGCCGATGCCGTTCTCCTGAGTGCGGACGCGGTAGCTGTCGAGGCCGCGGATGATCGGCCGGTTGGCGCCGGGCGCGAAGTTGGTGCCGGCGATGCCGGGCTTGTATTGGAGCGTGTCGGTGAGGGTGGCGCCGGGATTCGCTTCGATCTCGCGCGCCGTAGCGACAGTGACGGCTACGAACGACTGGTCGTCTACGATGGCCCCCGGCAGAGGCTGCAGCTCGGGCACGACAGGCGGCGCAGAGTCCGCCTCAGCCGAGGCTGCAGTGGACGTCGTCTTGCGCTTGGCCGTCTTCTTCGGCTTGGCGACCGGGCTCGCGGTCGTAACCGTCACCTCCGGCAGTTGAACCGTCTCGCCGGATGTCCCTCCGGACGGCTCGGTCGATGCCGATTGCGCTGCCACCGGCGCAATACTCATCACCAGCGCCGCCGCAGCGGCGCTCCACGCAACGCAGACTCTCACTGGTACGCCCCCCGATACTCTTACTGGATGTTATATTATCCGCTCGTTAACCGTGGTCAAGCGCGAAGTGGGCTTGGGCGCAGCCGAACACCGAAGTGTTGATCGCATGCATCGCTTCGCGCCACTGCCAGCGCGATGGGAGTGCGAGAAGCTCAACGCAAATCTTCGGTGAATGCCCCTTGCAGCCGACGCTCAGCGGTCGGCGCGGCCGGTGCAGGAGTGGCAGCGGCCGCGCAGCTCGAGCGTCATGCGCTCAACGGCAAACCTCGCCTTCTTGGCCCAGGCAGCAAGTCGATCGACGGCCGCCGGCTCGTCGAATTCCGTAACGGTGCCGCAGTCGTTGCAGATGGCGAACACCGCCGTGCCGTCGTGGCTCGGATGCCGGCAGGCGACAAAGGCATTGATCGATTCCAGCCGGTGCGCCTGACCGTCGGCAATGAGGCGATCGAGCGAGCGGTACACGGTCTGAGGCGCCAAGCTGGCCTTGTCCCGCAACTCCTCGATGAGCTCGTAAGCGCTGACCGGGCGTCCGACACCGCGCAGGGCCTCGGCGATCATCTTGTCCTGCTCGGGGGCGGGACGGCGCTTGGTCACTTTTTGCGGCATCGATCGATCCAGTTCAGGGAGTGACGCGGGCAGTATAACATCATTCATGAACAAGACAGCCCGGGGTGGCAAATATGCACGCGGGGCCAAAGGGTTCCACATGCCGTGCTGAAGGGGGTGGGGCGGTGACCGCCGACGCTCCTGGCAGCGGGCGAGGCAATTGCCAATTACCGGCGCTACAGCTATAAACCGCGCCATCTCAAGCAAAAAGGCATGAGACGGCGCCCGGCACCCTTGGAGGCCGCGTCGGTTAACGGGCCGCAAGGCCCTCTATTTTTTGGAGAAACTGCCATGGCTCAGCAACCGATCGAGCTGAAAGCCACGGCGCGCCCGCGTGCAGGCAAGGGGGCCGCACGCCAAGCCCGTCGTGAAGGAAAAGTCCCGGCCGTTATTTACGGCAACGGGGAGACGCCCGAGACCATCGTCCTCGACTACAACGATCTTTGGAAGCAAGTCCTCAAGGGCCACTTCACCTCGACCGTCCTCGACATCGACGTCGAAGGCAAGAAGAGCCGCGTGATCCCCCGCGACCTGCAGGTCGACCCGGTGAAGGACGTGCCAATTCACGTCGATCTCTTGCGCATCGGCAAGGACGGACGCATTCGCGTCGAGGTTCCGGTCCGCTTCATCAACGATCAGCTCTCGCCGGGCCTGAAGCGCGGCGGTGTGCTCAACATCGTGCGGCACGACATCGAGGTCGTCTGCCCCTGGGATCACATCCCGCAGTACTTCGAGATCGATCTCACCGGCCTCGAGATCGGTCGCTCGATCCACATCTCCTCGGTGACGCTGCCGAAGGATGCCGAACTCACCATCAAGGGGCGTGACTTCACCATCGCCACCATCGCCGGCGCGGTGAAGGAAGAGGAAGCTCCGGCTGCGGCTGCTGCCGCGGCGGCCGCCCCCGGTGCTGCGCCTGCAGCTGCTGGCGACGCGAAGGCCGCTGCGGCCGGCGGCGCCAAGGCTGCCGCTCCCGGTGCCGCCAAGGGCGGTGCCGCTCCTGCGGCCAAGCCCGCCGGCGGCGCGAAGAAGTAAAACGGCTGCGGGCGCAGCTTGACGCTGCGCCCGCAATCTTCCTCCGCGCGGTGAGCCCCCATGAAGCTGTTCGTCGGATTGGGTAACCCAGGCGGAGAATACGCACGCCATCGGCACAACGTCGGCTTCATGGCACTCGACAGGATTGCCGAAGCCCACAAGCTCGGCTCCTGGCGCAAGCGCTTCCAGGGCGAGACGGCAGAAGGCAGCCTCGGCGGGGAGCGCGTCGTGCTGTTGAAGCCGATGACGTACATGAACGAGAGCGGCCGCTCCGTCGGCGAGGCTGCGCGCTTCCTGAAGATTCCGGTCGAGGACATCTACGTTTTTCATGACGAGATCGACCTTGCTCCCGCCAAGCTGAAAGTGAAGGCGGGCGGCGGCAATGCCGGCCACAACGGCCTCAGGTCGATCACCGCCCACATGGGCAACGACTACAACCGCGTGCGCATCGGCGTCGGGCATCCGGGGGCCAAGGAAGCCGTGGCGCGCTACGTGCTGCACGATTTTGCCAAGGTCGAGTATTCCTGGCTCGATCCGATGCTCGATGCCATGGCGGACGCAGCGCCGTACCTCGCCAAGGGCGACAGCGCCCGTTTTCTCTCGCAGGTCGCGCTGAAGACGCGTGAGGGCGAGGAACCGGAGGAAGAGGCACCTCCGCCGCGGAAAGCCAAGCCCGCACCGCGCAATCCGCATCCTGCCGGCGAGCGACAGGCAAAGCGCGCATCGGCCCTTGCCGAGAACCTCAAGAAGTGGCTCGCCGGACGCGGCGACAAGGAATGATGTATCAGCCGGCTTGAAGCCTGCGGCCGAAGTGCTTATTCCCCCGCCCATGGCCGCCATCATCTCAATCAAAGATCTGTCGAAGACCTATGCCGGCGGCTTCCAGGCGCTGAAGCACGTCAACCTCGATATCAACCGCGGCGAGATATTCGCGCTGCTCGGTCCCAACGGCGCCGGCAAGACGACGCTCATCTCCATCGTGTGTGGGATCGTCAATCCGACGACGGGCAGCGTCACCGTCGACGGCGGCGACATCCGGCGCGACTACCGGCGCGTGCGCGCGATGATCGGTCTCGTGCCGCAGGAGCTGACCACGGACGCCTTCGAGACTGTGTGGGGCGCGGTTTCGTTCAGCCGCGGCCTGTTCGGCAAGCCGCCGAACCCCACCTACGTCGAGAAGACGCTCAAGGCGCTGTCGCTGTGGGAGAAGAAGGACAACCGCATCATGACGCTGTCGGGCGGCATGAAGCGGCGCCTGCTCATCGCCAAGGCGTTGTCCCACGAGCCCTCGATCCTGTTCCTCGACGAGCCGACAGCCGGCGTCGACGTCGAATTGCGCAAGGACATGTGGCAGGTGGTGCGCGAGCTGCGCGCGACCGGCGTCACGATCATCCTGACGACGCACTACATCGAGGAAGCCGAGATGATGGCCGACCGCGTCGGCGTCATCACGGGGGGCGAGCTGATCATCGTCGAGGAGAAGGCCGAGCTGATGCGCAAGCTCGGCAAGAAGCAGCTCACGCTGCAGCTCAGCTCGCCGCTCGCCGCCATTCCGCCCAACCTCGCCAGACACGAACTGGAGCTTTCCGGCGACGGTAGCTCGTTGACGTTCAACTACGACACGCGCGCCGGCCGTACCGGCATCACCAGCCTGCTCGACGACATGCGCTCGGCCGGCGTCGGCTTCACCGATCTCGACACGACGCAGTCCTCTCTCGAGGACATCTTCGTCGATCTCGTCAGGAGCAAGAAATGAACCTGCACGCGGTCAAGGCGATCTACGTGTTCGAGATGTCGCGCGCGCTGCGGACGCTTATGCAGAGCATCATCTCGCCGGTGCTGTCGACGTCGCTCTATTTCATCGTCTTCGGAGCGGCGATCGGCTCGCGCATCGCGCACATCGACGGGGTAAGCTACGGCGCCTTCATCGTGCCGGGCCTCATCATGCTGCAGCTCCTGACACAGTCGATCTCGAATGCGGCGTTCGGGATCTACTTCCCACGCTTCACAGGGACGATCTACGAGCTCCTGTCGGCGCCCATATCGCCGATCGAGATCGTGCTCGGCTACGTCGGAGCGGCGGCGACGAAATCGATCGCGCTCGGGCTCATCATTCTCGGTACGGCCGCGCTGTTCGTCGACCTACACATCGCGCATCCGATCTCGATGCTGGCGTTCCTGGTGCTGACGGCGGTGACATTCTCGCTGCTCGGCTTCATCATCGGCATCTGGGCCGACGGCTTCGAGAAGCTGCAGGTCATCCCCCTCCTCGTTGTGACACCGCTGACATTCTTGGGTGGCACATTCTATTCGATAAACATGCTGCCGCCGTTCTGGCAGAAGGTGACGCTGTTCAACCCGGTGGTCTATCTCGTCAGCGGATTCCGCTGGAGCTTCTATGGAATTTCCGATGTCAACATCGTCGCCAGCCTCGGCATGACATTGGTGTTTCTCGTTGTCTGCCTTGGGGTTATCTGGCGAATCTTCACCACCGGATACCGGCTCAAAGCCTGAGAAGGCCGAACGAGCAAGCTTGCGCAAGCAACAACGGCAGCGCACTGTAACGCGAGCGACGCCGGGGGACCTGCGCGCGCGACCGCATCGACAGGGGAGGGGCACGTGAACGGCATCATCAATTCCATCGTGCAGTTTCTGCAGCAGGGCATCGCTGCGATCTTCAAGTTCCTGCAGCTGATCTGGACGTGGTCGTTCGGGCAGATCGTGGCCGTGTTCTCGTCGGACTGGCAGGCGCTGCCGATCTGGAAGATCGTGGTGCTGATCGTGGCACTGGCGGCCATCGCCTATATCCTCTACCGGGCGGCGCTGGTGCTGTGGTCCGGCGTCGTGGCGCTGTTCCAAGCGTTCGTGGCGCTGCTCAGCACGTTCGTGTCGGTGCTGCCGCAAATCGTCATCGCCGGCCTCATCGCCTTCGGCGCGGGCTACGTGATCCAGCACATCAATTTCTGATGCGTTTGCAGCTCGTCTGAGGTGCTCGGCGGAGCCGTTGCCGCCGACGTATTCAACTCGGCAGGGGAGTTCGCCATGCCCGACCTGATCGCCGGTCTCACCTGGTACGCTGCGGGCGCGTTCGCGCTCGGCTTCATCGTGGCGTGGGTGGCCTGCGCCGCTCCTGAGCCGCTCGGCTATGCATGGGGCGGCGGGGAGGAAGGCGAGGACCGGCGGCGTGGTCTGCTCGGTTGGCTGTGGCGTGGCTATCGCGTCTACGACAAGGGCGCGGGCTGGTGGGATCGCATCGCCTGGTTCCTCGGTCTTTTCAAGACCAATGCGGGCGTCGCGGTCCTGGTGGCGACAACCGGCGCCGCCGGCACCTACACGGCGATGGAAATCCGCAAGAACGTCATCGAGCCGATGAAGGTCGAAACAGCGGCGCTCGCCCCCGAGCAGGCGGAAGTACGGCAGACACGCAACTCCACCGTCTTCGCCATCGAAGGCAAGGACAAGGCCGGGCGCAAGGGATCGTTCGACGTCGTGGTGCTGAACAAGAGCTTCCTGTGGGTGCGCGGCAGCGCCGAGGATCTCGAGAAGGACGGCAAACCCATCCCGCGCGGAGAACTCGCCGCGGCGGTTCTCGATGATGAAGTGCGCAACGCCCTCAGTGATGCAAAAGAGGTCATCACCGTCGGCACGGCCTCGCAGGAAGGCAACGCCGAGGAGGAGGTGGCGCGCGCCGAGCGCCGCGCCAAGCAGGCGGCGGACCTCGTCTCGACCGCCGTCGCTGCGGATGTCCCGATCTACACGCTGAACCTCGGGCAGTACCGCGAGCCTTGCGCCAATTGCGAGACCGGCGGCACGAGCTGGCAGCGGCCGTTCATCGTCATCGCCGTGAAAGCGGCAGATCCCGGCACGGACATCGGCGAGGCGCTTGCCGACGCGATGAGCGGCCAGCAGAAGCTGCCGAGCCCGACGAGCTATTCGGCCTTCGCGCTGACGCGGTTCCGGTAGCTAAAATCCCGCTTTGACCGAGCCGGGCATTGCGCGCAGGCGTATACTGTTGCGCCGGTAGCGGCACGGCCGGAGTGCTCCAGCAAGCATCCGTGCAGCAAGGGCCGCTTCCTACAAATCGGGGGCTCGACCAACGAACGGAGAGCAACCATGGAAAGGCTTCATCCAATAACTGTAGGCTCGGCGATGGCAATTACCTTGGCCATCGTGAACGTAGCCTGCGCCTTAATCGTTTGGCTCTGGCCCGAAGCGGCTTTCGGCATTTTCGGCTCGTTTGCCCATGGTCTGGATTTCCGCGCCGTGCGGTCAGCCGAGCCACTTGAGCTCGGTCGGTTCCTCGTCGGCTTGATCAGCATCGCAGCAATCGGGTTCGTCCTCGGTGCGATCTACGCGTGGGTCTATAATGCGCTTCGGCGGGTCTAGCCACGCCAGTCATTTGGCTTGCTTCTTCAGCCAATCTTGCAGACTGGCGATATCTGCCTCGTTTGCCTTGACGACGCCATCAGCAAGCTTCTTGACCTCCGTGTCCTTGCCGAACACCAGCACGACCTTGGCCATGTCAACCGCGGCTTGATGCTGAACGAGGAGCCGCTTGGCAAAGTCGACATCGACATCGCCAGAAAAGGATAGCGCCAGATCCTTCTGCATTCTGGCGATCACCCCGTTCATGGCTTGGCTCGCGGGACCGGTATCGCCCTCGGGCTGCATGGCCATGCCGCCGCCCATCATCTTGCCGTGCATCTCGTGCATCATCTTCATCATGGGCATGCCCTTGCCACCCATCATGCAATTCATGCCCCCCATCTGGGGTGGCGCAGTTTCCTGAGCCTTGTCCGACGGTGCCGGAGGCGCAGGCGCAGTCACCCCTCCTGGGTGATGACCTTCGTGCTCCGATTGGGCGAAGGCGCCGAACGATCCGGCTGCGATCAAACCTGCTGTAATCAGCGCGATCCACGTGTTTCTGGCTGGAGACATGATTACACTCCTTGCATCGCTCGAGCGGGCGCTGTCGCGGGGGGGGCGGCTTCGGGCTCTCAGCGCGACGGGAACTGCCTGCTCACCTGCATCGGTTCCGACGAGACGGCCTCTGCATATGCGCTAGACTAGGTATTTGGCGGCCAATGCATGTTGACCGAGGTCAATCCGTGCCTATGCCATAATGCGTCCTACCCCGCGAGGGAGCTTGGCCGACGCTATTCGGCCTTCGCGCTGTCTCGATACCGTTGAGGCTGAAAGCTGGGTTCTGCCTTGCGCATCTCCATTCACACGCTCGGAACGCGCGGCGACATACAGCCGTACGTCGCTCTCGGCCTCGGACTGAAGGCTCGCGGACACGAGGTGCGACTCACCGCTCCGCTGCAATTCCAGGCGATGGCGAAGGGCTACGGCCTAGACTTTGCCGGCCTGCCGGGCGAATTCCTCGATCTCATCGCGACGCCCGAGGGCAAGGCAGCGCTGGCGAAGGGCAAAGGCTTCAGTGGAGGCCTGCGTCTGCTGAAGCACATTCGCCCGCTGATGCGCGACGTGCTCGATGGCGAATGGCAGTCGGCGCGAGAATTTGCGCCGGACATCATGGTGGCGCATCCGAAGTCGCTGGCGACGCCGCACATAGCCGAAAAGCTCGCGGCACCGTGGATCCTCGCCTCGCCGCTGCCGGGCTTCACCGCAACGTCGGCATTCCCGACGCCGTTGTTGCCGTTCTCCAGCCTCGGACCGCTCAACCGGATGAGCCACAGCCTCGCGACAAGAAGCGCGAGCGTGCTGTTCGGCGGCTTGCTCCGCGAGTGGCGCCGCGCAGCGCTCGGTCTGTCGTCCGGATCGCCTCCTCTGCCGATGGCCACCGTCTATGCCTACAGCCCTCACGTGCTGCCGCGCCCGGCAGATTGGGGAAGCGACGTACTGGTGAGCGGCTATTGGTTTCTCGACCACCCCGACTGGCATCCCGACCCCGATCTTGCGGCGTTCCTCGGCTCAGGCGAGCCGCCGGTCTACATCGGCTTTGGCAGCATGCCGGGGCTCGACCCCGAGCGACTGACGCAGATTTGCATCGAGGCGCTGGAGCGGAGTGGCCGGCGCGGCCTGCTCGCGACGGGAGGGGGTGCGCTTGTCGGGGCTGCGACCGCGCCGAGCATCAGGACGCTTTCCGAGGCGCCGCATGATCGTCTGTTTCCCTACGTCAGCGCCGTGGTCCACCACGGCGGAGCCGGAACGACCGGGGCCGCGTTGCGTGCGGGGAAGCCGACCGCTGCATTCCCGTTTTTCGGAGATCAACCGTTCTGGGCACGCCGGATCGTCAGCCTCGGCGTCGGTCCGCTTGCGCCGGATATCAAGCACTTGAGCGTCGCCCGCCTGACCGAGGCAATCATCGCTATGGATGATGCTGCGATGAAAGAGCGGGCGTCCGTGCTCGGCCGAGCCATTCGCGGCGAGGATGGCGTCGCGGCGGCGATCGGCTTCATCGAGGAAACCTGCCGCCGGGGGCGCTTGGGCCGCTAGCGCGCAGCGTTTGCGCGTGCGCCCGATTGTGATCCAGAATAGTGCCTCATGCTGATGAGCGGATGATCTTCCTGGTGCGCGTGGAGGACGACCGTGCCCAAGCTGGCAGTCGTTCTAGTAGTGCTGAGCGCTCTCATTTGCCCGCGAGCGGCGCGGGCAGAGGCCGTCTACGAGTTCGTCACCCGTTGCCGACAAGAGCGCCTCGCGGACTGCTTCGCGCTGATCGGCGATCGGCTTGCCCGGCTGGATACCGGGGCCAGGCCGCGTATCTGTCTGCCGCGCGCCTTTGGCGGGATGATGCTCGATGGCGGCGTCGTGCCGGTATCGCTGCTGGAGCATGTGCGGGTGAAGCTTTCCGCGGCGCGCTTCGGACAGGCCGGGGCCGAGACGGATGACGTGATTGCGAGCATCGTCAACGGGATCTACCCGTGCGGCTCGGATCGCGCCGGGCTGAGGTAGGGCGCCGGCGCCCCCGGGACCAGGAGCGTGCTCCCTGTGGGGAGGCAGCCGCCGGCACTGCGGCAAAGCCCGGGCTTCACATTTGCGGCCGAAGCCTCTAGGCATGCGGCAACCTTGGGCCGGGTGGACCGCCGGCCCTCCCACCCCATAGCTCCGAGACCAGCAACCATGGGCTTCAAATGCGGGATCGTGGGTCTGCCGAACGTCGGCAAATCCACCCTCTTCAACGCGCTGACGCAGACGGCGGCGGCCGAGGCCGCGAACTATCCGTTCTGCACCATCGAGCCGAACGTCGGCGAGGTGGGCGTGCCGGACGAGCGCCTCGAAAAGCTCGCCGCCATCGCCGGCTCGGGGCAGATCATCCCGACGCGGCTCACCTTCGTCGACATCGCCGGCCTGGTGCGCGGCGCCTCCAAGGGCGAAGGCCTCGGCAACAAGTTCCTTTCGCACATTCGCGAGGTCGACGCCATCGCCTACGTGCTGCGCTGCTTCGAGGACAGCGACATCACCCACGTCGAGAACCGCATCGATCCGCTCGCCGACGCCGAGGTGGTCGAGACGGAATTGATGCTGGCGGACATGGAGAGCCTGGAGAAGCGCATTACCGCTACCGAGAAGAAGGCGAAGGCCGGCGACAAGGAAGCGAAGGCGCTGTTCGCGGTGATGGAGAAGGCCCTTGTCCCGCTGCGTCAGGGCAAGCCCGCGCGCACGGCCGACATCACTCCCGAGGAGCGGGGGATCTTCGTCGGCTTGCAGCTCCTCACGTCGAAGCCCGTCGTCTACGTGTGCAACGTCGAGGAAGCGTCCGCAGCCAACGGCAATGCCTACTCCAAAAAGGTGGAGGAGAAGGCGAAAGCCGAAGGGGCCGTCAGCGTCGTCATCTCGGCGAAGATCGAGGCGGAGTTCGCCGGCCTGCCGCCCGAGGATCGGGCCGAGTTCCTCGCCGAGATGGGCCTCGCCGAGCCGGGCCTCAATCGCCTCATTCGCGCGGGCTACAAGCTCCTGGACCTCGTCACCTACTTCACCGTGGGTCCGAAAGAGGCGCGCGCCTGGACCATCACGCGCGGCACCAAGGCGCCGCAGGCCGCGGGCGTCATCCATACCGACTTCGAGAAGGGTTTCATCCGCGCCGAGACCATCGCCTATGACGACTACGTGGGGCTCGGAGGCGAGGTCGGCGCCAAGGATGCCGGAAAGATGCGGCTGGAGGGCAAGGAGTACGTCGTCAAGGACGGCGATGTGATGCACTTCCGCTTCGCAAACTGAGGCACGGCCGGCTTTAACGCTTGTGGAAAACTCGCGGCGGCGGGCGTGGAAGCGGCTCCCGTCACGGGCTATTGGCAGCGCTCCGCGTCAGTCCCATATGCCCTCCATCGCCAATAAACATGGAGGGTTCCGACATGCAGGCGATGGAAGTCGAGGAGCACGCACGCAAACTGCGCGAGGCACAGGGCGACAAAGCTCTGGCCCATGCCGCTCAAAAGGCTCGGGATTTCGAGCACCAAGGGAACACAATCGAGGCGCAGACTTGGCGTCGAATTGAAGCGGCGTTGCGACAAATGCAGGGCCCGCGCGTTAGCTAGCAACAGCTCAGCCAGGAAACGCAGGAACAGCGGCGCGTCCGCTGCTGTTCCTTCATTACGGGACAGGATCATGAAGAGAATTGCCAAGGGGATTTTCATTGCCACGACGGGTGTCGCGGCGTTCAGCGCCGTCGCGCTCGCGGATATGACGACCTCCGCCGATACTCCCAAATCGTCCACGCCGCCGGCCGTTACCACCGGAAGCATCTCGAGCGAGCCGACGTTCGAGCAGCGCATGAGCGAGTGCATGGCGATCTGGGACAAGGGCACTCACATGACGAAGGAGCAGTGGCGGCGCTCGTGCAGGACCACGCTGCAGAGCCTGGCGACGAATTGATCTGCCCGGCGGTTCAGCCGTTCTGGGCGCGTTGGCCGTAGGTTTTGAAGCGTTCGAGAACGCGGGCCATTTCCTCGTCTGGCAGGATGTGGGGCTCACCGAGCGTCAGCACTTTTGAGTACTGCTCTGCGAGCACCTCGACCTCGTGTGCAAGCTCGAGTGCAGAAGCCAGATCCTTTCCGATGGCGATCTGTCCGTGATTGGCCATGAGACAGGCGTTGCGTTCGGCAAGCCCGCCGGCAACGTGCTTCGCCAGCTCGTCCGTGCCGAACGTGTCGTAAGGCACGAGCGGGATGTCCATGCCGCCCGCCACAGCGACCATGTAGTGGAACGCCGGAATGGGCTTGTGGGCGCAGGCTAACACGGTTGCGTAGAGCGAGTGGGTGTGGACAACGGCATTCATATCGGGGCGCGCATTGTAGGCGGCGAGATGGAAGCGCCATTCGCTCGACGGCTTGCGCAGCGACTTGCTAGGCAGCGTTCCCTTCGCGGTGATGAAGACGATATCGCGCGGCTTGATCGTCTCGTATGCCATGCCGGTCGGCGTGATGAGCATGCCGCCCTTCCAGCGGCACGAGACATTCCCGGAGCGGCCGGGTGAAAGTCCAGAACGGCTCATGGCGAGCGCCGTCTCGATGACGGCGCGGCGCGCGAGCTTCTCGGCTTCGTCTTTCGACTTCGATTTCTGCTTGGCCTTTTTCACGCTCGGCAACCCGCGGCAAAGGAACTGCGGCGCACACACTGCCACAGGTTCTTTGGCAGAAATATAAAAGGTTGTAGCAGCCTATTTCGCTGCCCGCTCCGGGTAGAGGGACAGCAACCCTTCGCGGGTCGCCGGGCATACGCCGCGCTCGGTGATGAAGCCGGTGACGAGGCGCGCGGGGGTGACGTCGAACGCCGGGTTGCCGGCGGGCGAGCCGGGGGCGGCGATCTCGACGGTGACGACACTGCCGTCGGGCAGACGGCCGGGCATCTTCAGGACCTCGTCGGATGAGCGTTCCTCGATCGGTATCGACATGCCCTCGGAAAGCGTCCAGTCGATGGTCGAGTGCGGCAGCGCGACGTAGAACGGGACATCATTGTCCTTTGCCGCCAATGCTTTGAGATAGGTTCCGATCTTGTTGGCGACGTCGCCGTTGGCGGCGACACGGTCGGTGCCGACGATGACGATGTCGACCTTGCCGTGCTGCATCAGGTGTCCGCCCGCATTGTCGACCACGATGGTGTGGGGCACGCCATGGCTGCCGAGCTCGTAGGCGGTGAGCGAGGCGCCCTGGTTGCGGGGACGGGTCTCGTCGACCCAGACATGCAGCGGCACGCCAGCATCGTGCGCCTGGTAGACAGGCGACGTTGCCGTGCCCCAGTCGACGCAGGCGAGCCAACCGGCGTTGCAGTGGGTCAGCACCTCGACGGGCGCGGCGCCCTTTTTCTTGGCGATGTCCTCGATCAACTTTTTGCCGTGGACGCCGATGAGGCGGCAGGTCTCGACGTCGTCGTCACAAATCTGCGCCGCGCGCGCATAGGCGGCGGCGACGCACTCCTCGCGCGGCAGGTTCTGCACCGCGCGGCGCATTTCCTCCAGCGCCCAGCGCAGGTTGATGGCCGTCGGCCGCTGCTTGGCGAGATAGGCGACGGCCTTGTCGATCGCCTCGTCGGAAGCATCCTGGCGGATGGCCATGGCGAGGCCGTAGGCGGCGGTGGCGCCGATGAGCGGGGCGCCGCGGACTTGCATAGTCAGGATGGCGCGTGCCGCCTCCTCCATGGACTTCAGCGGGATGACGGAGAACTCGTGCGGCAGCCGCGTCTGGTCGATGACCTCGACCGACCAGCCGTCAGAGGCGAGCCAGATCGTACGGTATGCCTTGCCATTGATTTTCATCGTTCACTCACCGCCGGGCATGGTCGGAGACATGGGTATGTGGATGGTGTGCTCGAGGCCGCAAGAGGAGCAGGAGAGCGCGTACCACTCGGCGTAGGGCCGCGTCGAGCGGTCCTCGATGGCGAGGCCCTTTGCCTCGCACACCGGGCAGGCGACCGGCTCGAACGGAGCCAAGCGCCAGCCGGCAATGCGGGCCAGCGCCTCGCGGACCTTGTCAGCGGGGAGGGAATTTCCCGGCAAAGCCTAGTGGCCCTCGAACGCCATCAGCGCGTGGGTGCGGATGCCGTGGCTGCGCAGCAGGTCGAGGCCGCCGAGATCGGGCAGATCGACGAGGAAGGCGGCGCCGGCAACGAGGCCGCCGGTACGGCTGATGAGCTTTGCCGCTGCCTCGGCGGTGCCGCCGGTGGCGATGAGGTCATCGACGATGAGGATGCGCTCGCCCGGCTTGATGGCGTCGGCGTGGATCTCGATGATGTCGACGCCGTACTCGAGCGTGTACTGCTGGCCTATGGTCTTCCAGGGGAGCTTGCCCTTCTTGCGGATGGGGATGAAGCCGCATGAGAGACGATCGGCGACGGCGCCGCCGAGAATGAAGCCACGTGCCTCGATGCCGGCGACGGCGTCGATCTTGTCGTCCATGTAAGGGGCTGCCATGGCCTCGATGGCCGTCTTGAATCCCTTCGCGTTGCCCATCAACGTCGTCACGTCGCGAAAGAGGATTCCCGGCTTCGGGTAATCCGGAATAGTGCGCACAAGGTGCCGCAAGTCGCTCAAGTCAAACCCCTCCCCGCCAAATTACGGGCGCAAAATAGCAATATCGAACAGAAGGCGGTAGGCGTTTTACCGCCCCCACTGCTGACATTGCCTAGAGGCCGCTTTCGCCCATTCAGGGCGAGAGCGGGCTGTATTTCTTGGAGGCTTTACACGTGGCCAGCGTTGATTTCCCCCTCTCGGCGGACGAGGGCTCGGATGATCTTCCACGTACATTGAGACGAGAGCGCGAGGCGCGCGAGCGAGCCAAGCGCGAGAAGGAGGCGAAGGCGCGCGCGGCGACGCTCACGCACGATTTCGGCGCCTCCGACGTGCGGCATGGCGAGATGCTGTCGGCCGATGCCGGCTCCGGCGTGTCGGTGAACCGCTTCGACGTCTCGTTCGGCCACCTGATGATGTTCTCGATCAAGGCGGTGCTGGCCGCAGTACCCGCAATGATACTGCTCGGCATACTGCTGTGGTTTGCCGGGGCGCTGCTCAAGGCCTACTATCCGGAGCTGGTGCATATGCAGATCCACATCAGCTTCCCGAACTGAGGCGCTGGCGTTTCATCGATGCGAACTTCGTGTGCGACAGGAATCCTTGCCGCGTGCGTCGTGCTGGTCGCGGCCGGTCTCGCAGTCGCGCGCGAGGCGACGGAGGACGGAAAGGGCTCGGAAAAGAAGAGGACCGATATCCTCGACGTTCGAGTTCCAATACAGTCCTACTCCAAGGATGTGAGCGACAACGGCTGCAAGCTGCGCGCGTCACCCAACGAGTCGTTCACGGAAGCGGACGCGGACATCCGCCATGTGCGCTTCGAGGATCTCATCAGCGACGTGGTCGGCCGCTACGCGGTGCGCGCGATCGTCGATCCGCCGGCCGTGTTTCTCGCCTCGCTCGATGGGCTCGATCCCGAAATGCGCACGCTGGTTCTGCTCGATGTCCTGCACGACAGCCTCGGGCGCGACGGCCTGCATACATTCTTCTTCATGAAGGGCGGCGTGTTCGCCCCGAACATTCTTGAAGCCCTGAAAACTGCCGACATGGTGCGCGAGCACGCTCTATTCGCCGATGCGATGGCGCTGTTCGGGCCGCAGTATCCGGTGGAGGAGGAGGCGCGTGCAAGGTACTTCTCCTACTCCTCGCTCGATACGCCGCTCAATGACTTCGACAAGCGGATGCTCAAGATTGCGGAGGCTTTTGGCTCGCGGGAGGCTTTCGGCAAGGCAATGACCGCCTATGTAGAGCGGACGCCGACGCTATGGACGCGCATCGAGTCGGAGCGCGCCCGCCTCGGCGAGATCGCGCGGCTGCGCTATCTCAACCAAGCGCTGATGGCGCGCACTCGAAACTGGGATACGTCCGATTCCGGATTCGTAGCCCAGCTCGCGGCCATGCCGAAGGAGCAGCGCTCGCTGCTGATGATGCACATCTTCAACGCCGAGTTCGAGAACGGCGGCGTGCATCAGTTCTTCCTGAACTCATCCGGCGTGGTCGCGCCCGAGGTGTACGAGGCCTTCCTCGAGCTGGGGCTGGAGCGGCAGGCGGCGATCTTCAAGCGCGGGCTCGACATGCTCGGCGCCAAATACCAGCGCGACACGGTGAAACGCCGCGCGCGGTTCTTCGACCATGCCGACTGGACAGACTGGGACAAACAGCTCGCGGGGCTGACGGACGAGCTCTACGCGCTCGACGGCGGTCCGACGGTCGTGCGGCTCAATGCCGGCGCGGCGATCGAAGGCGGCCCCGGGATCTGGCCGGCCATGGCCGTCTATGCGCGCAACAAGAACCTGCTGCCGTGCTGATCATGCCCGGCTGCCGGCGACGCGACTACTGTCGAGCCATCTGCGATAGGTAGGCGATAACGGCGTCGAGGTCGGCGTCGGAGAGGGCCTTCTCACTGAATCCCGGCATCTGCTGCTGCGGCCAGGTGCGCACCGACTTCGGGTCGCGGATGAGCGCGCGCAGCCCCTGCGGCGTCAGATATTGCGTCGGGTTCATCGGTTGGCCGAGGTCGGGTCCGACCTCGGCGGCACCGGCGCCTTTCATGCGATGACAGGGCATGCACTGCATCGTGAACACAGCCTGCCCATGCCGCGCCGGTGCATCGGCGGGCAAATCTCCAGCGACCCGCATCTGCGGCCAGCGATGCGCCGGCGACTCGGTGCCAGTGATCGCCACGGTCTGATACGGCCACAGCTCCGTGCCGACGCCTGAGCGCTCAGGGTGCTGCCATACAATGTAGAACGGGCCTGCCGAGACGTCCTTGCCCGGCAGATGCGGCCAAGGATTCTGCGGATCCTCAACAGCGACCCAGGCGACGCTGCCGCCCTTTTCGACCAGCTCAAGAGGAATCTGAGAGACGAAGCCGTCGGCGGCGCGGGCTTCCAGCGTGTCGAACTCTTGCGCGGCGCCGCCGATGAGCGCCAAGAGCGGAACCGCGCGATAGCGCATCGCGCGCTTGTAGGACACGTCGTCAGGAATCTCGATTGTCGCCGCATCGGAGCGCGCCAAAAGATCGGACGCCGTGAAGCGCTTTTCCTCATCACCGAAGGTCAAGGTCAGGCCGTCGCCGGCAAGAGCGGGAGTGATCGCCAGCAATGCTAACACGAGCGATAGAAGTGCTTTAAGCATCGGTCACCTGAAGTTTGCGCCGGCGTTTTGGCCAATGTAGCGTGTCGGCGTCGCCGCAGGCAAAGGAGCGCTCGGATGTCGGGCAACGAGAAAAGCACACAAACCGAGCTCAGCGAGATCGACGGCGCGCTCGATGTCCTCTTCACACTGCGCGAAGAGTTCGCGCAGTGGCTGGAGGAAGCGCAGAGCGAGGAGCGCAAGGAGGAGTTGGAGAACGTCTATCGACACATAGACACGATGGAGCAGGAGTACCAGCGGCGGCGCGAGGCGGCAGTAAAGAAGCTCGCCAGCGCCTGACCTCAGCGGCAAGAGCCAAGCTCGTCGATGGCGGCGGTCAGTGCCTCCATGACGCCAGGCTCGGTGATGGCATGGCCGGCCTTATCGACGATTTGCAGACGGCACGCTCCCCATGCCTCGGCCAAGGCATAGGCCGCTTTGGGCGGGCACAGAAGGTCATAGCGCCCCTGCACGATTACGCCCGGTATGTCCCTCAACCTGTGCGCATTGCGCAGCAGTTGCCCGTCCTCAAGGAAGAAATCGCTGCGGATGTAGTGGCCCTCGACGATGGGCGTCGGCGGCAGGCGATCGCTGCGTCCGACCTGGCTTGAAAGCCGCGCATGCGCCGGTGCCAGCTCCGACAATGCGCGCTCGTAGGCCGCCCAGGCGTGCGCCGCGGGTGCTTGCACCTTCGGGTTCTGGTCGGCGAGACGATGCAGATAGGCGGCGAGCGGATCGGCGCGCTCGTGCTCAGGCAGCTCAGCGATGAAGTCGGCGTAAAGGTCGGGGCGGAACAGCCTGGGGCCGTCGACGAACGCCCATTCCACCTCGGCTCTGGTGCCGAGGAAGATGGCGCGCAGGGCAAGGCCGGTTACGCGCTGCGGGAAGGCCTCGGCATAGGCGAGCGCAAGCGTCGACCCCCAAGAGCCGCCGACGATGAGCCAGCGCTCGATGCCGAAGTGCTCGCGGATCGCCTCGATGTCGGCGATGAGGCTCTGCGTCGAGTTCTCATTCAGAGACAGGTAGGGGTGGCTGCGCCCCGAGCCGCGCTGATCGAAGAGGAATGCATGAAAGCGCGAGGGATCGAACAGGCGGCGGTGCAGATGCTGCGCGCCGCTGCCGGGGCCCCCGTGCAAGAACAGCGCCGGAATTCCGCCGCGCCTGCCAACCTCCTCGACGTACAGCCAATGGCCGTCGCCGACGGCGAGCATGCGCGCATCGAAGGGGCGCAAGGGATGGGGCTCAGGGGCGCTATCCGGCATGGTGCGTGTGTGCCGTTCCCGGCCGGACAGTGCAAGCGCAATCGGCAACGATTCGCGTCAGCCGGGCGACGCCCGCCGGCAGACGGAGACAGACAGCCGGAGCTTGCGCAGGACGATGCACGGGTTCAGGTGTAGCGGGCATCATGATGGATAGGAGCCTCCAATGCAGGTCGTCGTGCTCGGGGCTGGAGGCGTTGGCGGCTATCTCGGTGCCCGGCTGATCGCCGGCGGTGCCGATGTGGCGTTCCTGGTGCGCGAGGGGCGGGCCGCGCAGCTTCGTTCGGGGGGGCTGATCCTCAAAAGCCCGCTCGGTGATTTTTCTTCGCCGGTCAAGGTCCTGACGGCGGGCGCGGCGCCCGATAGCGTGCCGGATGCCGTCATCCTTGCCTGCAAGGAGCCGGCGCTGGCTGCGGCGCTGGACGAGGTGACGCCGCTGCTCGGCCCCACGACGCGGCTGCTGCCGGTGCTGAACGGGGTGCGCCATCTCGACATCCTGCAGGCCCGCTTTCCCGGGACGCCGCTGCTCGGCGGGATCGTCCATGGCGCCACCAACTTGCGCCCGGATGGGGTGATCGAGCATCTGTCGCCATTCATGACGGTGATTGCAGGCCCCGTTGAGGGCGCGAGCGATCCGGTCAGCAGCGAACTGGTGGATCGCCTGAAGGTCGCCGGCGTCGACGCCTATGCGACGCACGAGATCCGGCAGGACATGTGGAACAAGTTCGTGTTTCTCGCCGCGTTCGCCGGCATCACCTGCCTCATGCGCGCGAGCATCGGGACGATCCTCGCGACCGATGGTGGGCGCGAAACAATCCTTGCGCTGCTCGAAGAGACGCGGTCCATCGCCGAAGCCGAGGGCTTCTCTCCGCCCGATCAGCTCATGGACGAATACCGCACGCTGCTGACACAGGAAGGCTCGGCGCTCACGTCCTCGATGCTTCGCGATATCGAGGCCGGACGGCGAACCGAAGGAGCGCACATCCTCGGAGACATGCTGGCGCGTGCTCGCCGTCACGGATTGCAGACGCCGGTGCTCGGAATGGCGGCGACGCATGTCGCGGCCCACGAGCTGCGTCTGAAGAGCTAGGCGCCCACTTTGCCGAGAACGCGGCCGGCAACGGCGTCGAGCTTGGCCATCAACGCGGGATCGCGCGCGTCGGGCGGCGTGATGATGGCGACGTCGAGCGCGGTGTCGGAGCCGATGGGGCACGGCGGGTGCTCGCGCGGGAAGATCTCCGCGAGCTTGTGCACGAGGCGCTGCGCCTTCTCGGTGTTGCCCTTCATCACGGCAATCACCGCGGCGACATCGACGTGCGCCACCTCCTCGTGCCAGCAGTCGAAGTCGGTGACCATGGCAACGGTCGCGTAGCAAATCTCGGCCTCGCGGGCGAGCTTGGCCTCGGGCATGTTGGTCATGCCGATCACGTCGCAGCCCCAGCTGCGATAGAGGAACGACTCCGCGCGGGTCGAGAACTGCGGGCCTTCCATGACGAGGTAGGTGCCGCCCTTGGTGTGGTCAATGTCCTCGGCCCTGGCCACCTTCTCGATGATGTCGACGAGCAGCGGGCTGACCGGATGGGCCATCGACACGTGCGCGACGCAGCCCTCGCCGAAGAAGCTCTTCTCGCGCGCGAAGGTGCGGTCGATGAACTGGTCGACCAGGACGAAATGGCCGGGCGCGAACTGGTCCTTGAGGGAGCCGCAGGCGGAGATGGAGACGAGGTCGGTGACGCCGGCGCGCTTCAGCGCATCGATGTTGGCGCGGAAGTTAATATGGGTCGGCGAGATGCGATGCCCGCGGCCGTGGCGCGGCAGGAACCGGAACGGGAGCCCGTCGATCTCAGCGAAGAGGATCTCGTCGGATGGCTCGCCCCACGGGCTCGACACCTTCTCCCAATGCGGGTTCTCGATGCGGGGCAGGTTGTAGAAGCCGCTACCGCCGATGATCCCCAAGACGGACTTGCCCACGGCTCCTCCAATCGATCTCGACGGCTCGCTGCAACGGACCTCGCGGCGAGCTAAATCCAGCTCTTCGTCAGTGCTTCACGCGCGACCAGATCCGCTTCTTCACGAGGAAGAGCAGGATCGTGGTGATGAGCAGGTACAGCATCACCTGCCAGCCGAGGCGCTTGCGCGCATCGAGGTGAGGGTCGGCCGCCCAGGCTAGGAATGCCGTCACGTCGCGGGCATTCTGTTCGAGCGAGCCTTTGACGCCCGCCTCGGGCTGGTACTCGACGAACGCGTCCTTGGAAAGCGGAGGCGGCATCGCGAGCTGATGGCCCGGGAAGGCGACGTTGTAGTTCATGCCGTCGCTCATGTGCATGTCGGCCGGCGGCTCGTGATAGCCGGTGAGCAGGGCATAGAGATAGTCCGCGCCGCCCTCCTGATAGCCGATGGCGATATCGCGCAGCATGAGCAGCCACTGGCTATACCAAGCGGACGGCTGCTCCGCGCTGCGCGCCTTGGCGACCAGCGACAGATCTGGCGGCAGAGCGCCGTTCTGCGCCGCGCGCGCCTGCACGTCGTTCTTGTAGGGGCCGATGATCGGGTCAGGCAGGCCCGGGAGGCGATCGATCGGGTTGCCCTGGTCGTCGAGCTCGCCGGAGATCTGGTAGGGCCACCCTTTGGCTAGCGCCTTGACAGATTCCTCGGGGAACTGTGGGCCGCCGGGCTCGACGAGATTGCGGAAGCGCACGCGCTTCAGGCCATGGCAGGCCGTGCAGACCTGCTGGAAGACCTGGAAGCCACGCTGCAGCTGCGCCTGGTCGTACTGGCCAGAGAAGCCGGCGAAGCTCCAATCCTGGCGCTCGATGTGAGCGCCCTCCGAGCTCGCCTGTGCGGCTCCGCCGAAGAGCGGCAGCGCGCCCAAGAGGACCACCGCCGCGATGCGCCATCTCGGCTGCACTGGTTTCATGAGAGCCCCCCGTCAGCTCTTGGCCGGCGCAAGCTTCGCGCCTTTATCCTTGCCGAGCACCGCCTCGGTGATCGACCCCGGCACCTTCAGCGGCGTCTCGAACCAGCCGACCAGCGGCATGACGATGAGGAAGTGTGCGAAGTAGTAGAACGTGAACACGCGCGCCCAGAACACGTACTCGGCGTCCGGCGGCTTGGAGCCGAGCCAGCCGAGCGCGACCGCGCTGAACACGAACATCCAGAAGAACCAGCGGTAGACGGGGCGGTACTTGGTCGAGCGCACCCGGCTTGTGTCCAGCCACGGCACGAACAAGAGGATGGCGATAGCAGCGAACATGGCGATCACGCCCATCAGCTTGTCCGGGATGGCGCGCAGGATCGCGTAGAACGGCAGGAAGTACCACTCGGGCACGATATGCGGCGGCGTCACCAGCGGGTTCGCCTCGATGTAGTTGTCGGCGTGACCGAGGTAATCCGGCAGGAAGAACGTGAACCAAGCGAAGAGAAGCAGGAATGCGAAAAGGCCGGCCGCATCCTTCGAGGTCGCATAAGGCGTGAACGGCACGGCATCGGATGCGGTCTTGATGTCGAGACCCGTGGGGCTGTTCTGGCCCACGACGTGCAGCGCCCAGATGTGCAGACCGACGAGGCCGGCGAGTACAAACGGCAGCAGATAGTGCAGCGCGTAGAAGCGGTTGAGGGTGGTGCTGGAAACCGAGTAACCGCCCCACAGCCATTCGACGATCGTCGTCCCGAGCCCCTTCCAGATGGCGTCGAGCGAGGAGAAGAGATTGGTGATAACGGTGACACCCCAGAAGCTCATCTGGCCCCAGGGGAGCGAGTAGCCCATGAACGCCGTCGCCATCATCACGAGGAAGATCAAGACGCCGATGATCCAGAGGACCTCGCGCGGCGCCTTGTAGGAACCGTAGTAGAGACCGCGGAAGATGTGGATGTAGCCGGCGAGGAAGAACATCGAGGCGCCGACCGCGTGCAAGTTGCGGAGCAGCCAGCCGAAGTTCACGTCGCGGCGGATGGCCTCGACCGAGTCGAAGGCAAGCTGGCCACTCGGCTGATAGTGCATCGCTAGCACGATGCCAGTGACGATCTGCGCCACCAGCATGAAGCTCAGGATGCCGCCAAAGGTCCACCAGTAATTGAGGTTACGCGGCGTCGGGAAGTCGACGGCCTGAGCATAAAGCATACGGACGATCGGCAGCCGCGCGTCCAGCCACTTTCCGAAGGCCGTCGTCGGCTCGTAGGTCGATCCGTGAGGTAGCCCGTGTCCAGACATGGAGTTCGCCGCCCGTTAGCCGATTTTGATCTTGGTGTCGGAAACGAAATTGTAGACCGGCACCTCAAGGTTACGCGGAGCGGGGCCCTTCCGGATGCGCCCCGCAGTATCGTAGTGCGAGCCATGGCAGGGACACAGCCAGCCGCCGAAGTCGCCCTTCGCATCACCCAGCGATTGCCCCTTGGGGATGCAGCCAAGATGAGTGCAGATGCCGACCATTATCAGCCAGTTCTCGTGGCCGTCCTTGGTGCGGTTGGGGTCGGTCGCGGGGGTGTCCTCGGGCAGCGCGTCGTTGCGCGCGAACTCGTCGACGAGATCGGTGATGGGCACGGCCTTGGCGGCTGCGATCTCCTCCGGCGTGCGGTGGCGGATGAAGACCGGCTTGCCGCGCCAGAGGACGGTGATCGCCTGACCTTCCTTCACCGGAGCGAGGTCGACCTCGATGGAGGCCAAAGCCTGAGCACCCGCGTCGGGATTCATCTGATCGATGAAGGGCCAAAGCGTCATCGCGCCGCCGACGGCTACGAATGCGCCTGCCGCCAGGACCAGGAAATCCCTGCGGTCCGGTTCTTCGGCTTCAACTGCCACGGGTGCCTCCGCTTAGATCGCTGACCCAGACGAGCCGCGCTTGACTCTTATTTCCGTCGGCTGCCGCCGGCAGGGATGACGACCGTGCTCAGGTGGGCTGATGCCATCGAGCCCGGGCGCTGTCAGGCGCGATAGGGCTATAGAACCAGGCGATTTGCCATGCGGTTTATTGACATTCTTCGGAACCGTGCTCAACCCCGGCGGCGAAGAAAGCCGTAGGCAATTTGGCGCACACGGGCGCCGGCACTGATTAACGTCATTCGGCCGCGTCCTGCGCGAGAAAACCGCCCGACTGGCGCGCCCACAGCTCGGCGTAAAGGCCGCCCTTGCGCAGCAAATCGGCGTGCGTGCCCTGCTCGATGATTCGACCGTGGTCCATGATCACGAGGCGGTCCATGGCGGCGATGGTGGACAGGCGGTGGGCAATGGCGATGACGGTCTTGCCCTGCATGAGGTTCGCGAGCTGCTCCTGGATGGCGGCTTCGACCTCGCTGTCGAGGGCACTCGTCGCCTCGTCCAACACGAGGATGGGCGCGTTCTTGAGGAGCACGCGGGCGATGGCGACGCGCTGGCGCTGGCCGCCCGAGAGCTTCACGCCGCGCTCGCCGACGTGCGCCTCGTATCCCCTGCGCTCTTTCAGGTCCTCGAGGTTGAGGATGAAGTCGTGGGCGGCCGCCTTTCTCGCCGCGGCGATGGCGTCGGCTTCGGTCGCGTCAGGGCGACCATAGAGGATGTTCTCCATCACCGACCGGTGCAGCAGGGAGGTGTCCTGCGTGACCATGCCGATCTGCGCGCGCAGACTGTCCTGCGTGACCTGCGCAATATCCTGGCCGTCGATGAGAATGCGGCCGCCGTCGAGATCGTAGAAGCGCAGCAGAAGGCTGACGAGAGTCGACTTGCCGGCGCCGGAGCGGCCGACGAGCCCGACCTTCTCTCCCGGCGCGATGCGCAACGACAGGTCGCCGATGACGCTGCCCCGATCCGAAACAGCGGCGCGATTGTAATTGAAGCGGATGTGGTCGAAGAGTATCTCGCCTTTATCGACGACGAGCGGTTTGGCGTGCGGGGCATCGAGGACATCGCGCTCGCGCGCAATCGTCTCGAGGCCATCTTGCACGACGCCGATGTTCTCGAAGAGACCGGCGACCTCCCACATGATCCAATGCGACATGCCTTGAAGGCGCAGCACGAGGCCGACCGAAAGCGCGATCGCACCCGTGGTCACCGCATCGATCGACCATAGCCAGATCGAGGTGCCGGTCACCATGAACAGCAACATGGCGTTGAGGCAGTTGAGCGCCACCGTCAGCAGCGTGACGAGGCGAAGCTGCGTGCGCGTGGTGTCGAGGAAAGACTGCATGCTCTCCTGGGCGTAGGCATCCTCGCGGTCGGCATGCGCGAACATCTTCACGGTGGAGATGTTGGTGTAGGTGTCGACGACGCGGCCGGTCATCACCGAGCGCGCATCGGACTGGACGTGCGAAATCCTCCCGAGCCGCGGGATGAAATAGCGCATCGTCACCAGATATCCGGCGAGCCAAATGAGGAGCGGCGCCGACAGGCGCATATCCGTCGCCGCGAAGAGAAACACTGCTCCGGTGAAGTAGATCGAGACGTATAGCAGGACCTCGGTGATCTTCATGACCACCTCGCGCACCGACATCGCCGTCTGCATGACCTTGGTGGCGACGCGCCCGGCAAAGTCATTGTTAAAGAACGACATCGACTGACGCAGCACGTAGCGGTGCGCCTGCCAGCGCGTGCGCATGGTGAAGCTCGATATGAGCCCCTGGTGGACGACGGACTCGTAGAAGAACTTCAGCGTCGGCAGCACGACCAGAACGACAACCGCCATGCCTGTCAGGAACGTTCCGTGGGTCGACCAGAACGAGTCGCGATCGGATTTTCCCAGCCAGTCGACGAGATTGCCGAGGAAGCCGAACAGAGACACCTCGATGAGAGCGATCGTCGCCGACAGCGCCGCGGAAAGCACGATGAGCGGCCAGAACGGCCGCGTGTAGTGCATGACGAAGCCCCAGAACGAGGCAGGCGGCATCGTCGGCGGCTCGGCCGGGAAGGAGGCGACGTGCGTCTCGAGCCAGCTGAATATGCGGGCGATCATGATCGGCTCCGGCCCTTGGGGGCGAGGAAAGCGCCGCGTGCAACGAGGCACACGTCTGGGCGCAGATTGTCAGGTTTTTCCAGGTCTTGGGAGGCCCGAGGAGAGTGCGCCCCTAGACATCGCTCGTGGGGATATATAGGGGGAATTGCGCCAACAAAAGGGTTCGGGGAATAAACGAATGGCGGGACTTGCCGTAACGCCTGAGGGCGTGCTTACCGTGCACCAGGCCAAGGCGCGCGCGTGGTTCGAGGAACTGCGCGACAGCATCTGCGCGGCCTTCGAGAAGGTCGAGGATGATCTTCCCGACGGCGCCCCTCTTTCCGACCGCGAGCCCGGCCGCTTCGTGCGATCCCCTTGGGAGCGCACCGATCACACCGGCGCCCCGGGCGGGGGCGGTGTGATGAGCATGATGAGCGGGCGTGTGTTCGAGAAGGTCGGGGTGCACACCTCGACGGTGTTCGGCGAGTTCTCGCCAGAGTTCCGCAAGCAGATTCCCGGCGCCGAGGAGCATCCGCAGTTCTGGGCGTCCGGCATCTCGCTCATTGCGCATCCGCAGAACCCGAACGTGCCGGCCGTGCACATGAACACGCGCATGGTCGTCACCTCGAAATGGTGGTTCGGCGGCGGTGCCGACCTGACCCCGGTGCTTGAGCGCCGCCGCAAGCAGGAGGATGCCGACTCGATGGCCTTCCACGCGGCGATGTACGGCGCGTGCGCGGCGCACCCGATCGCGGACTATCAGCGCTATCGGGCCTGGTGCGACGAGTACTTCTACCTGCCGCATCGCAAGGAGATGCGCGGCATCGGCGGCATCTTCTATGACTACCTTACGCCTTCGGAGGAAGAGGGCAGCTGGGACGCGGCATTCGCGTTCACGCAGGATGTCGGGCGCGCATTCCAGCGCGTCTATCCGATGCTCGCGCGCGGCAACTACGCGATGAAGTGGACAGATGCCGACCGCGAGGAGCAGCTCGTGCGCCGCGGGCGCTATGTCGAGTTCAACCTGCTCTATGACCGCGGGACGATCTTCGGGCTGAAAACGGGCGGCAATGTCGACTCGATCCTGTCGTCAATGCCGCCGGTGGTGAAGTGGCCCTAGTTTCTGAGCGACACGAGTGGAAAGAAGCTTTCAAGCTTTCTAGCCGCAGCGCGAGTTGATAGCCGGCGCTCGCGCCGGGCGCCCTTGGCGCCTGGCCGCCTACGGCGGCCAAGAGGTTGTGGCGTCGGCGAGTCCCGGAAAATGTCATCCCGTGGCTTGTCCACGGGATCCAGCGATCCGAGGCTCAGGTTAAAGCAGCAGCATGGATCCCGGCAAAAAATGCGGGGATGACAAGTGCGGTCGATCCGCAAGACCAGTAATCGTGACTAGAAGCGGCGGACGAAGCCGAAGTCGAACACGTCCATCTCGGGCGACAGCGTGCTCTGGTTCGCCGGAAGCGATGAGAAGGTCTCATCGTCGAAATCAATGCGGCGGTAGCCGCCGTGCAGCGTGATGTCCTTGTTCCAGACGAACTCGAGGCCGCCGCCGTAGGTCCAGCCGCTCAGGGTCTTGCTGTCGGAGCCGGTCGGGCCCGTCACTTCGAGGCCGCCATAGGCATAGCCGGCCGTGGCATAGGGCAGGAAGCGGCCCAGCGAGACGCCGAGACGACCGCGGATGGTGCCATAGTAGTTCAGGTCCGAACTGTAGCCGGGCGCTCCGCCGCCATCCGCCCAAGAATAGAAGGCGTCGGTGATTGCACCGATGAGGACGCCGCCGACCTGATAGTCGTAGCCGGCCTTGGCGCCGATCGAGAAGCCGTCGGGGTCACTCAGAAGGGCACCACCGGAGCCGCCGAGCGTGACCTCGTCGCTGATGGACCAGTCCGGCGAAAGGATGAAGCCGGTGCGGTCGATCGGGCCCAGCTCGGCATCGGATGCGTAGCTGAAGCTCGGGATGCGGAACCACTCATGGGCGTCCGCCTGCGGAGCGCCGGATCCGACAATCGCCGCTGCACAAACAAATACGCACGCGAAACGACCACGACCCATCATGCCACGCATGCTGACACCCCGTTCAGTTTGATCGCATCATAGAGGGGGGGCTCGGCGATGTCCGATGCAAAACTGCATCGCCCGGGGGGAAATCACAGGCAGACCGGGCACCTGTCGCGTCAGCGCCAGGGCAGCTTCTCGCCCTGGATTCCCGTCTGGCGCACCTGCGAGACCTCGTCGAAGGCCTCGGCGAACTCGACGGCCCCAGGCTTGCGGGTGCCGCTGTCCATGCGACGGGTGAACTCGGCCAGGAGCTCGGCCGAGGTCTTGTCGATGACCATCTTGTTCACGTAGTAGGCCCGGCGGGCGAAGAAGTTGGGGGTAGGTGCCGTGAGGCCGGTCGGCTGCATCATCTCGAGCCCGGTTCCCGGACCCGACAGGTTCATCAGCTCGATCTCCTCGCCGGAGAGGTTGGTTACCCCCTTGCGGGCGGCGAAGTCCTTCAGGCCACGCAATTTCAAGGACTGCAACCAAGGTCCGATGTCGCCGTCGAGGTTGATGGCGTGCATGCCATAGCCCTTCGATGACTGGGCGAAGGCGACGTGGCGATACCAATTGTTCGGAACCGACTTTGCGGTGCGGATCATCGCCTGCAGCGAGGCAATCTTGCGCTGCAACTCCTCGGCGCGCGCCTGATCCTGGGCATTGGCCTGCAGGCGCTGCAGGCGCTTGACGAACTGATCGCCGTGCTTCACGAGCTCGCCGATGGTGTTGGCGTGCAGGAGCTGGGCGTAGCCAAGGGCGGAGGAGATCGGCTTGCCCTTCTTGGTGACCGGGTTGATCCCGGACTGCATGTCGGCCGTCCCATTGCCACCCGTCTCCAGGGCGTAGACGCGCACGACCTGCTCCTTGGTGAGCCCGAGCGAGACGGCCTCGGCGGCATAACGGCGCTTGAACTCGCGCTCGGAAATGCGCGTCGGCACGAAGCCATAGTGCTTCTTTGCGGCAGCGAGAAAGTCGGCGACACCTGGCAGAGGCTTTGACGGCTTGGGCGACTCTGGATGCTTCTCTTGTGCGGCCAGGAAGCGCGTCCATTGCTTGTCGAGGTCGGCGCTCAGGCGCGGGCCCTTGTACGTCGGCGGGTAGCTCCAGACGTAGTCGCCCTCGTCGAAGAACTTGGTCGATCCGCGCTTTGCGGTTCGCCCCTTGCGCTTCTTCTCAACCTGGGACCAGTAGGCGTCCAGCAGCTTATCGTGCTGGCTCTTGGCGGTGCGCCAGGCGATGAACTCGTCCTGCTGCTGCGGTGACAGGGTGGCGAGGAAGTCCTGCACGCTGGCCGCCGTCGCGCTCACGGAGGATGCCGCCGCCACCACGAGGACGGCAAGCGCTCCGAGCAGTCGACGGCAATGCCGCATCGGCACCTGGCAATCCTTTCACGCGCGTTGGCTGATATTCGCGTGTCAGTTGGACGTTATCGTGATTTGCCAACCCTATGCGAGCTTAACCTGCCGCGGAACTCTTAAGGGCCCTACCCGGCTTGGAATCGAAATTTACAGATGCGATATGCAGGGGGTGAGCACTCCAGCCCCATTTCCCTTCACGGCGGATGGATTCCGTCGCCTGGCTCTCGAGCATCTGAGCCCGTTGGTGCCGGTCGTCGATCCGAACGCCCCTGATACGCCAAGCGATTTCGACCTGAGCCCCGAACTCGTTCCCGAGGTCGCGCGCGCCCCGTTGGCCCCTGCGGCCGTGCTCATCCCGATCGTGGCGCGCCCCGAGCTCACGGTGCTGCTGACGCAGCGCACCGAGAGCTTGAAGCGTCACGCAGGGCAGATCGCCTTTCCCGGCGGACGGATGGAGCCGACCGACAGGGATCCTATGGCGACGGCGCTGCGCGAGGCGCACGAGGAGATCGGCCTCGATCCCTCGTTCGTCGAGACACTCGGCTATCTCGACGCCTATCGCACGGGGACGGGCTTTCGGATCTTCCCGGTGGTCAGCCTCGTCCGCGAAGGTTTCGCGTTGCAGCTCGACCAGCACGAGGTTGCCGATGCTTTCGAAGTCCCGCTTGCATTCCTGATGGATGAGGCGAACCATCGGACGGAAACGCGCTTTTGGCGCGGGCAAGAGAGACGCTTCTACGCGATGCCCTTCGAGCAGCGGTATATTTGGGGCGCGACGGCCGGGATAATGAGAAACTTGCACAAGAGGCTCTTTTCGCCATGATCCGCATCGTCGCCGAAAACATCTTCCTCTTCCTGCTGCCGACGATCGTGTACGTCGCCTACATCTACATGACGCGCGAGGAGAGACCGGCGGCGGCGCACGTGCTCGACGATGCTCCGCTCATCTGGCTGTTCGCCGCCGGCGCGGCGGTCGTGCTCATCACGCTGATCAGCTTCGGGTCCGTAACGGGTGGGAAGCCGGGGCAGGTCTATACTCCGCCATCGTTCAAGGACGGCAAGATCGAGCCGGGCCACATCGACTGACAGCGGCGGGAAGGACCGATGGCGAACTCCGACGACAGCGACGCCGGGACCGTCAGCCTGGCGCAGGCCGACTGGCTGAACTGGCCGCAGACGCGTGCCGTGTTCCGGGCCTTGCGTGCGGACGGTGCAGAGGCGCGCGCCGTCGGCGGCGCGGTCCGCAACGCACTCATGGGGACACCGGTCAAGGACGTCGACATCGCAACGACAGCTCTCCCCGAGGATGTGGTGCAGCTCGCGCGGCGTGCGGGGCTTCACGCGGTGCCGACGGGGTTCGAGCACGGAACAGTTACGCTTGTCGCGGACAAGATGCCGTTCGAGGTGACGACGCTGCGGCGTGACATCGAGACCTTCGGCCGTCATGCGCGTGTCACGTTCACGACCGACTGGCGCGAGGACGCCATGCGTCGCGACTTCACGATGAACGCGCTTTACTGCGATGCGGAGGGGCGGGTGCACGACCCGCTCGGCGGCTACGGCGACCTCAAGGCGAAGCGCGTGCGCTTCATCGGCGATGCGCACCAGCGCATCCGCGAGGACTACCTGCGCATTCTCCGCTTCTTCCGCTTCCTCGCGCAGTATGGAGATCCGGCCGTTCCTGACCCGGAGGGGCTGGAAGCGGCGCGCACGGAAAAGGGCGGACTCAAGCAGCTCTCAGGCGAGCGCATCCGGGCCGAGCTCATGCTGCTGCTCGCTGCACCCGGCGCAGTGTCGGCTCTCGCGACAATGGATGCGGCGGATTTGCTTGAGCCGCTGCTCGACGTCCCGGGCGACGTGCGACTCGTCAAACGGCTCACCGAGGTCGAGCGTGCGCTCGACCGGGCGCCCGATCCGGTGTTGCGGCTCGCGGCGCTCGGGGCGGACGATGCTGCGAGGCTGAAGGACCGGCTACGGCTGTCGCTGGTCGAGACGGGACGCATCGCCGATGCCGCGCGCCGGGATGCGGCGTTCGATCCCAAGAGCGATGAGGCTGTGGCCAGGGCCTTCATCTACCGGCATGGGCCGGAAGCATTTGTCGACGGGGCGCTGCTCGACTGGGCGCGGTCAGGCGAGGATGCCCGCGATCAAGCGCGCGCGCGACGTGTCGGGCTGGCGGAGCGCTGGAAGGCGCCGAAGCTTCCGGTGCGCGGCGCCGACGTCATGGCGCTCGGCGTACCGGCCGGGCCGCCGGTCGGCCGCATCGTCGCGGCGTTCGAGGACTGGTGGATCGGCGCCGGCTTTCCAATGGAGGAAGCCCAGGCGCGCGAAAAGCTCAAGGAGCTGGCGCGCGGCGAGCTTTCCGCCCGCCGCGACGCTTGAGGCTAGGTCAAGGCGAGAAGAGGCCGGAGATGGCGTCGGCCAACGAGTCTGGACCCTGCTGCTGCTTCTTCTTGGCGCGGCGCGTGTACTGCTGCTGCTGACCGCCGATGGGGCTGTCCTCAGATGAGGCGATCGCATCGTCGGCGTAGGCGGGTTGCTCGAAGCGGATGGATTTGCCGGTCAGAGCGGCGGCGGTGCGGCTATCGAGGCCGTAGAAGTCGCCGTAAGTCCTCAGTTGCCCGTCGTCGTCGACCCGCGCCGTCATGTAGGTGATGTGCACGGGGATGTGCTTGTCGAGGGCAACCTCGCCGCCGCTGTTCCACATGGCGCCGACCTTGGCGGTCGACCAGCCTTTATCCTCGGCGAGGAGGACCTCGGCGAGCTTACGCGGCTCGTGCACGCGCATGCAGCCGTGGCTCAAAGCGCGGAATGACTTGCCGAACAGGTTCCGCTCGGGCGTGTCGTGCATATAGACGTCATGGGAGTTGGGGAACAGGAACTTCACCTCGCCGAGCACATTCTTCGGCCCCGGCGGCTGCTGGAAGCTGAAGCGGCGGATATCGGTGTTGGCCCAATCGATCGAATTAGGATCGACCTGGCGGCCGTTGGCGTAGGCGCGCAGGTCGTAGGCGTCGAGCACGGCCTGAGCGGAGTAGCCGCCGCCGAAGATGCCGAAGAAGCCGGCGCCGGAGCTCTTGCGCAGAAGAGGAGCGAGCTCCTTCATCTTGATGCCGTCAGGCACGCCCCAGCTCGGGCGGAAGACAACCGTCTTCATGTCGGCGGAGAACACGGGAGTCGGCCACGACGGCTGGCCGACGATAATCTCGTCGGTGTGAATGACCTGGCCGTTCTTGACGATGCGGGTGAGGAACTCGGGAACGTTGTCCCAGACGTAGAACTCACCCAGGTCAGCCGGCACCCAGCGCCAGCGTTCCATGTTGATGAGGATTCGCTCGATCTTGGAGTCGTTCGACTGCGCGACGGGACGCGGGCCGCCATTCAGGACCTGACGGGTGCCGTTGCCGACGATGCCGTCGGGTGTGAGGTTCTTGGAGCGCTGAAATTCCTTGACGGCCTGCTGGAGCTGATCGTCGTAGACGCTCTCGGCAGCGGGGTCGGAAGCCGGCACCTTGAGACGCTGGCGCAGCAGCGAGACCTGAGGGTCGGACGAGCCGGGGCGGATGATGCGGCCCATCGGGAGCTGCACGGACAGCGCAGGATCCTCGACGGGCGTCTCCTCCTTCACCTCGCCGCCACGCAGCTTGATGAGCATCTGGCGCAGCGCCTCGAACTGCTGGTGCTTGGGGTGCAGCGAAGTGAGATATGCGTCGGGCTTGTCGGTGGCGGCGATCTCGCCCAGCACCGTCTTCGGCGGCACCAGCGTCGGCTGCTGGTCCATGAGCTGAGAAATGCTGGACGGATTGATGCGGCCGCCGCGGGCATAGCGCGCATACTTCAAGACCGCGAGCGCGACCTGCAGCTCGGTGTCGGCAACGGCTTCGGGGGTTAGACCGGAGACGGCCGGAGAGGGCACGCTGAAAGCCGAGACGGGGAGGCCCCAATTCTCGGCGCGGCCGATCTCGGCGACGACAGCCTTGCCTTTGTCGGTGAGGCCGCTGGTCGATGCCCAGATCGGAGCACCGGTCAGCTCACCGTAGTAGGCGGAAAGCGCAGCGGCGTCGTCCTGGTTAGCCCTCTTGGCGAGATCGGGCAGCTTCTGACGGATGCTGGCAACGATTGGATCGGCCGGCGGCAGCACCTGGGGTGCCGCGGTCGCGGGCGCAGAGGCTGCCGGGTCGGGCAGCGCGGCCGTCGACTTCGGAGGCTCGGTTGGCGTAGCGGCCGGGGTGGCGGCGGCGGGTTGAGTGGGCGCGGCGGGCGATTGTGCGGCGGGAGCCTGAGTTGCAGCGGCTCCTGGCGTCGCCGTCGGCTCCGTCACGGTCGCCTGCTGGGTCGCGGACGGTGTCGCAGTCGGAGCGGCCGGCGGCGCAGCTGGAGTAGCCGCAGCCGCCGCGGCGGGTTGGGTCTGCGTGGTCGCGGGCTCTTGCGGTGTCGGAGACGGTGTTTCGGCGCGGGCTGCGACCGAACCGGTAACACAGAGAGCCGCGATCGCGGGCAAGAGCCCCGCGCGCGTCGAAACAGCCTTTATTCTGGTCATCCCTCGGTCTCCAAAAGCGCCTGCAAGCTAGATGGAGAAAATGGCCGTGACTGGGCCGGTTCCGACGCAAACGAACGATTAGGCATGTGGCAATCGATGCATCTTGCCGTCAAGGCTAACGTGGCGCACCGAGGCCACAGTGGACCGATAAATACCTCACGAGTCGCGAAAAAGCCCCGGCCGATGGCCGGGGCTTCTCAGTTCTTCCACACCTGATGTGGCGCGGGGACTTAGAAGTCCATGCCGCCCATACCGCCCATGCCGCCGCCCGGCATCGGGGCGTGTGCGTGCTCCTTCTTGGGCAGCTCGGCGACCATCGCCTCGGTGGTGATCAAGAGGCCGGCGACCGACGCGGCGTCCTGCAGGGCGCAGCGCACGACCTTCGCCGGGTCAATCACGCCCTGAGAGACGAGATCGCCGTACTCGAGGGTTTGGGCGTTGAAGCCGTAGTTGTACTTGTTGTTGTCGAGGATCTTGCCGACGATCACCGAGCCGTCCTCGCCCGCGTTGGTGAAGATCTGGCGGGCCGGAGCCTGCAGAGCCTTGCGGACGATGTTGATGCCGACCTTCTGATCCTCGTTTTCGACACTGAGGTTCTCGAGTGCCTTGATCGAGCGCAGCAGAGCCACGCCACCGCCGGGGACGATGCCTTCCTCGACAGCGGCACGCGTGGCGTGCAGCGCGTCGTCGACGCGGTCCTTGCGCTCCTTCACCTCGACCTCGGTGGCGCCGCCGACCTTCAGCACGGCAACACCGCCGGCGAGCTTCGCCAGACGCTCCTGCAGCTTCTCGCGGTCGTAGTCCGAGGTCGTCTCCTCGATCTGCGCCTTGATCTGCTTCACGCGGGCTTCGATGTCGTCCTTCTTGCCGGCGCCGTCGACAATGGTGGTGTTCTCCTTGTCGATGGTCACCTTCTTGGCGCGGCCGAGCATCTGCAGCGTGACGTTCTCGAGCTTGATGCCGAGATCCTCGCTGACGACGGTGCCGCCGGTGAGGACGGCGATGTCCTCGAGCATGGCCTTGCGGCGATCGCCGAAGCCCGGTGCCTTGACGGCAGCGACCTTGAGGCCACCGCGCAGCTTGTTGACGACGAGCGTCGCCAGAGCCTCACCCTCGACATCCTCGGCGATGATCAGCAGCGGCTTGCCGGACTGCACGACGGCCTCGAGGACCGGTAGCATGGCCTGCAGGCCGGAGAGCTTCTTCTCGTGGATGAGAATGTAAGGGCTCTCGAGCTCGGCAACCATCTTCTCAGCGTTGGTGATGAAGTAGGGCGAGAGATAGCCGCGATCGAACTGCATGCCCTCGACGACGTCGAGCTCGGTCTCGAGGCTCTTTGACTCCTCGACGGTGATGACGCCCTCGTTGCCGACCTTCTTCATGGCCTCAGCGAGCTTGGCGCCGATCTCGACGTCGCCGTTGGCGGAGATGGTGCCGACCTGGGCGATCTCGTCGTTCGACTTGATCTTCTGCGCCTTGCTCTTCAGCTCTTCGACGATGGCGCTGACGGCCAGATCGATGCCGCGCTTCAGGTCCATGGGGTTGGCACCGGCAGCAACCGACTTGGCGCCTTCCTTGACGATCGCCTGGGCGAGAACGGTGGCGGTAGTGGTGCCGTCGCCGGCGAGGTCGGAGGTCTTGGAGGCGACCTCGCGGACCATCTGGGCGCCCATATTCTCGAACTTGTCCTCGAGCTCGATCTCCTTGGCGACGGTGACGCCGTCCTTGGTGATGCGGGGGGCGCCGAACGACTTTTCGATCACGACATTGCGGCCCTTGGGGCCGAGCGTGACCTTGACGGCGTTGGCAAGAACGTCGACGCCGCGCAGCATCTTCTCGCGCGCGTCCTGCGAAAACTTCACGTCTTTGGCGGACATGTGGGGAAAGCTCCTATCAGCTTTTCAGCTTTGACGACTATTCGACAGCGCGATCGCGATCAGGCGGCCGCCTTGACGTTGGCCTTGCCTTCGAGAACGCCGAAGATGTCGCTCTCTTTCATGATCACCAGATCCTCGCCATCGATCTTCACTTCGGTGCCGCTCCACTTGCCGAAAAGCACACGATCACCGGGCTTCACATCGAGCGGATTGACCTTGCCGGTCTCGTCGCGGGCACCAGGGCCGACGGCGACGACCTCGCCCTGAATCGGCTTCTCCTTGGCGGTGTCGGGGATGATGATGCCGCCCGCGGTCTTGGTGTCTTCCTCGACGCGACGGACAACGACGCGGTCATGAAGAGGACGGAACTTCATGGGATCAACCTCATGATGTGGTTGCGCTTTTTAAACTGGATGCCTCACCGCAAAGCGACGAGGCGAAGGGATGCGGAGGCGCAAGGCTTCATTCAGTGCCGTACCGGCCCCGCGCCGCGTATATGATCCCGGCTGTTAGCACTGTCAAGAATCGAGTGCCAAAAATACTGAGCAGGGCGACGGCGCCCGCACTATCGGCGCGGGCGCATTAATTAAAGATTAGCAGGCGCTTCGGAACGAATCCTCAAGCCGCGCGGCGGCGGCGGCCTTGCTCGACCTCTTCGACGATCTTGGCGACAAAGGCGTCGATATCTCCGGGATTGCGCGAGGTTATGATGCCATCTGCGGTGGCGACCTGCTTATCGACCCAGTGGCCGCCGGCGTTCACGAGGTCGGTGCGGATCGAGGGATACGACGTCACCTCGCGGCCCCTGACGGCATCGGCCTCGACCAGCATCCACGGACCATGGCAGATGGCCGCCACGACCTTTCCGCCGTCGACGAATGCCTTCACGAGTGCGACGGCCTTGTCGTTCATGCGCAGCTTGTCGGGGTTCATGACCCCGCCCGGGAGCACCAGGGCGTCGTAGTTGCCAACCTCGACCTGATCGAGCGTCAGGTCGACGGCAACGGGGGTGCCCCAGTTGCCTCCCCTCCAGCCCTTGATGTGCCCGGTCTCGGGGGCAGCGATTTCGACCTTTGCGCCTTTCGCCTTCAATTGCTGCAGGGGTTTTTCCAGCTCCGACTGCTCGAATCCGTGGGTGGCGACAATCAGGAGCCGGCTCTTACTAATCAATGGCATGACGTACTCCTCTCGAGAGGGCTTCAACCACTGCGCGCACCGATCCGTTCCATAGATCGACCCGAAATCCGGATCGTGCTCCAAAACGATCGGACCCGCATCGGCTTTCGCCGGCGGGCCCGCTTCGTTCTTATTCGTGCAGCCGCTCGGGATCGCAAATCCCGTTCGCGCTAAATGGCGAAATCGGCGAGCTTGGCGCCTTTGTTGAGCTTCGCCACGAGCCAATTCGGCTTGCGGCCGCGGCCCGTCCAAGTCTCAGACTTGTTATCCGGATTCACATATTTAGCGGCGCTGGCCTTACCGCGACCGCGGCCGCCGAACAGCTCCGAAACAGAAAAGCCGCGCTTTTCCGCGAGCAGCGCCACAGCCTGCTTTACTTCCGCGCGCTCACGATCGCGAGCTGCACTAATGGCCTTCTGGACTTTCGCTTCCAGCTCGATGAGATCCTTGAGCGACAATTTATCGATATTGGGGGTGGCCATCAGGCAGTCCTTCTGAATGCGTGACTAAGGCAATTCGCCAATTGCCACATGTAGAGCAGCTTCAATTACTTTTTGCCTTCAATTTGTCAAGGCAGTCAAAAATTGATTGCCCGAAAAGAAACTCGAAGATGCAGCAACTACTGCAACCGTGGCGCGAAATGGCGTTCGGCGTCGCGTGTTTCTCGAAACAGGTGCTATTCGCAATACCGCCGGCGCCGGGGGCTCTTTGATCCCGGGCAAAAGCTCGGCGGAGCAGACCCCCGGATGGCGTTCAGCCAGCGTTCAGCTGGCGGGCGCTAGCCTCCATTCAACCCTGAACTCCCATCTTCCCCGGAGTGATCCACGAGGGCGCAGCGTTCAGGGTCGCTGCGCCCTCCCCCCTCCGTCGCATATTGCAGAATTGTTGCAGGCAGCCGCTCGGTCGCGGTGGCGTGGGCGGAACTGGCGCGCAAAGGCTGCGTTGCCATGGAACATGCGAGCCGGTAGGTTTCGCGGCAAATCAATTCCCCGCCGTTCACCGCCCAGCACCTGACCCGGAGGCCGCCATGACATTCCAGCTCCCGCCGCTCCCCTATGCCTATGATTCACTCGCGCCGTTCATGTCGGCAGAGACGCTGCAATACCACCACGACAAGCATCATCAGGCCTACGTCGACATGGCCAACAAGCTCATTCCCGGCTCGAAGTACGAAGGCAAGAGCATCGAGGAAATCTGCAAAGAGGCCTACGCCGACAAGGCGCAGCCGGTGATCAACAACGTCGGGCAGGACTACAACCACATCCATTTCTGGCAGTGGATGAAGAAGGGCGGCGGCGGAAACAAGCTGCCGGGCGTCGTGCAGAAGCTCGTCGACGGTGCGGGCGGCTATGACAAGGTGCGCAACGATTTCATCGAGAACGGCAAGACGCAGTTCGGCTCGGGCTGGACATGGCTCGCGGTCAAGGACGGCGCCCTGGTGCTGATGAAGACCCCCAACGGCGAGAACCCGCTGATGCACGGCGCAAAGCCGATCCTCGGCTGCGACGTGTGGGAACACAGCTACTACATCGATTATCGGAACGCGCGCCCGAAGTACCTCGAGGCCTGGTTCGACAACCTCGTCAACTGGGATCACGTCGCGGAAATGGCCGAGAAGGCAGTTTAAAGGTCGCTTTGTGGACTAGGAGGCGTCGGCCCGTCCGGTCGGCGCCCTTTCTTTTGTCTATTTGCTCTGCGGCTTGAGAGAGCCGAGGTATGAGGTGATTGCCTCGACCTCGTCGGGCTCGAAGACGAACTCCGGCATATCGGGGTGCCCGGAGATGAGCCCTTCGGCGAGCGCCTCGGCGAGATTGTCCGGCGGATAGCGCGTTACGACGACGCGAAACGGCGGCGCTTCTTTATGCTTGCTCTCATCGTCGGCGCCGATCGCATGACAGCGCGAGCAATTGGCCTCGAGCAACGAGCGCCCCTTGGCCAGCAGTGCATCAGTCTCTCCGGCCGACGCACCTGAGGCAGCGAAAGCAGCTGCTGCGACGACGGTGATGCCGGTTTTCCATCCCATGCGAATTGCCTCGCGTGCTCGTGTCACCATGACGCCAGCACGGGTGCGGCACCTTGATGGCGCTCAACGGCGATCGGTGTTGCACAACGAAAAGAGCACCCGCATAGGGGTGCTCTGAGGAATCCTGATCGTCCGAAGACCTCAAAAGCAGTCCTGCAGCAGCCGGATGCTCAGAACCAGGCCGGCTGCCACCAATGCAGTGCGGCGCGGACCAACTCGGGCTGGACCAGGTATGCAATTCCGACCACGGCCACGACAGCGAGCAGGAGAAGGATGACCGTGCCCGTCAGAGGCGTGCGATAGCTCATGCCCGTGCCGGGAATGCCAAGCGTGACCATGCGCTTACCGTCGGCACCGACGTTGATGGTCGCCCCCTTGCCGCCGAGGCTGGTGCTGACGCGCGACTTGCTCAGGTTGACCTTGACGCCCTTCGCGACGCCGATCTGCTTGCGGAAACGAAAGCCGGGAAGAAAGCTCATCGTCGATCCTCGTGCGTTAGAACCGCGAAATCCCACCGATGCGGCAGTTGATGCCAATTGGGTCGAGTCGGCCGCTTCTGCAAAGCTATATTCTGCGATGTCCAATGAGAAGTACGTCACAAGCCGCGGGGATGAATTGAAGTTTTTCGGTCACCCGTCCTTGCGGCCGATGCCGAACCAACCACCGAGCTTCTCCTTCATGTCGGTTATCGTCTCCGACACGTTACCCATGGTCGAGTTCATGGCCTCGATGCGCTCGAAGGCGCCTTCGACGATGGTCTCCTTGGCGTACTTGCGCTTGTTCTCGGCATCGGCCTCGATCAACGCTGCGCGCTCCTCCTTCGTGAGCGGGCCAATGCGCGCCATGGGCGGGCGGATCAGCGCCCGCTGCACCATCGACGGCTCACCCTTGTTGCGCAGCGTCGACACCAGCGCCTCGCCCACCTTCAACTGCTGAATCGCCTGCTCGGTGTTGAACTCCGGATTCTTGACGAAGGTCTCGGCTGCGGCGCGGATCGCCTTCTGCTCCTTGGGTGTGAAAGCGCGCAGCGCGTGCTGGACGCGGTTGCCGAGCTGGGCGGAAACGCGGTCGGGGACGTCGGAGGGACTTTGCGTCACGTAGTAGACGCCGACGCCCTTAGAACGGATGAGACGGGTGACGCGCTCGATCTGGTCGAGCATGGCCTTGGGCGCGTCGTCGAACAGCAGATGCGCCTCGTCGAACAGGAAGACGAGCTTGGGCTTGTCGAGGTCGCCGACCTCGGGGAGCTTGTCGAACAGCTCGTCGAGCATCCACAGGAGCGCGGTCGCGTATAGGCGCGGGTTGTCCATCAGCCTGTCGGCAGCGAGGACGTTGACGACGCCATAGCCGTCCTTCAAACGCATGAAGTCGTTGATGTCGAGCGCGGTCTCGCCGAAGAACTTGTCGGCCCCTTGCTCTTCCAGCACCAGCAGACGACGCTGCAGAACGCCGACGGTCTGCGGCGCGATGTTGCCGTAGCGGCTCCGCAGCTCGGGTGCGCGCCGTCCCATCTCCTCGATGACGGCGCGCAGGTCACGCAGCTTGCGGATGACCATCTTCGGATCGCGCGTCTCGCGGCGGTCCTCTGCCCAGCGGAAGGCGATGTTGAGGACGCCTTCCTGCGGCTCGGTGAGATCCAGGAGGCGCGAGAGCAGCAACGGACCCATCGATTGCACGGAGGTGCGCACTGGGTGGCCCTGCTCGCCGAAGATATCCCAGAACGCCACCGGGAATGCGGCGTTGAAATAGCCAGGAAGGCCGATCTCCTCGGCGCGTGCGATGAGGCCGGGCTTTTGCTCGCCCGCGACTCCGATGCCGGAAAGGTCGCCCTTGATGTCGGCGGCGAAGACGGGAACGCCGGCAGCGGAGAAGCTCTCCGCCAGCACCTGCAGGGTGACGGTCTTGCCGGTGCCGGTGGCGCCGGTGACGAGGCCATGGCGATTGGCGAGCCTCAGCTCGATGTACTCAACGCCTGCGTGACTGCCCCCGATGAGGATGCGCCCGTTCTGAGCGAAAAAGCGCGGGTCGGCAGCAGGGTTCTCAACTGCTGCGGACTTGGACTTATCGGGCATCGTGGGCTCCAATCTGGGGCTACCGGGTTACCGGCGTAGCACGCGACTCGACGCGACAATGCCGGTTTTTCTTGGCATGTGGACCGACCCATTGCAAATATCGGTTGCATGCAGGACTTGGCGCCGCCGAACCAGCGCGCCGAAGCGACGCGGAAGGCTTTGACGGCCGCTTTCCCGCGTGCGAACAGGCTGCTTATCAGCCTATAGAAGTGGAAAGGCTGCCTCGCTGCGGGGTGGCCGCTCGCAATCCCAAGACACGCCTGGACATGACCGAGACCGAACCAACCAAGCTTGCCTCCGGTTTCCCGCCCGCCGACTACGAGAAGTGGCGCCAGCTCGTCGACAAGGCCCTCAAGGGGGCGGACTTCGACAAGAAGCTCGTCGCCAAGACCGCGGACGGACTGCGCATCGAGCCGCTCTATACGCGTGCCGACACGCTGGCGGGTGCGGACGCGGCAATTCCGGGAGCGGCACCGTTCACGCGCGGAACGCATGCGAAGGCGGACGGGCTCGGCTGGCAGATCCATCAGCGCGTCGTCGAGGCCGATCCCGCCTCGGCGAACAAGGTGATCCTCGAAGACCTCGAGGGCGGCGCCAACGGTGCGGTGCTGCAGATCGCCGGTCCGGGGCAGATCGGCATCAAGATTGCGAGCAGCGACGATGCTGCCGCTACGCTCACCGGCGTCTTTATAGACTATGCGCCAATCCAACTCGCCGGCGGCGTGGCCGGGCTCGACGCGGCGCGCCACTACCTCAAAGCGCTTGCAGCGCTGAAGCCCGAAGCCGGCGGCACCGCCGTCTCGCGACTCAACGTCGATCCGCTCGGAGCGCTCGCCCGTTTCGGGGCCGCATGGGCTCCGATCGACAAGGCGCTCAGCGAAACAGCGAAGCTCGCGGGTGAAGCACGCAGCGCCGGCCGTCCGCTGACGAGCGTGCTCGTCGATGGCAGTGTAGCGCACGAGGCCGGCGCCAGCGAGGCGCAGGAGCTGGCCTTCCTGGCGGCCGCGCTCGTCGCCTATCTGCGCGCGTTCGAGGCTTCCGGCGTTGCGCCGAAGGATGCATTCCCGTCCCTCGCCTTCTCACTGGCGGTCGACACGGACCTCTTCCTCAATGCCGCCAAAGTGCGCGCCGCGCGTACCATCATCGCCCGCATCGCCGAGGCTAGCGGCGCGACGTCCGGCTCCGCGCATATCACTGCGACCACGTCGCAACGCATGATGGCGAAGCGCGACCGGTGGACGAACATGCTGCGCACGACGACCGCGTGCGCGGGTGCAGCGTTCGGCGGTGCGGACGCCATCACCGTGCTTCCCTATACTTGGGCGCTCGGCGTGCCGGACCGCTTCGCGCGTCGCATCGCGCGCAACACGCAGCTCGTGCTGCAGGAGGAATCCCAGCTCGGACGCGTCGTCGATCCGATCGGCGGCTCCTGGTACGTCGAGAAGCTCACGAGCGACCTCGCCAAGAAGGCGTGGGAACTCTTCCAGGGCATAGAGAGCAAGGGCGGTCTCGTCGCCGCGCTGACGAGCGGCGCCATACAGGATGACATCGCGCGCGTCGCCGAGACCCGCAGCAAAGCGATCGCCACCGGACGCATCGAGCTCACGGGCGTGTCGGTGTTCCCGTTCCTCGGCGACGACGGTGTGAAGATCACGCCATACGCCGAGGCGGCTTCGCCTCCGGCGCCGGTGGTGCGACCGCTGACACCGCATCGCCTGGGCGAGGCATTCGAGAAGCTCCGCGATGCGGGCGATGCATTCCTCGCCAAGGCTGGCAAGCGCAAGTCCATATTCATGGCGAATCTCGGCGAGATCGCCGAGCACAACAGGCGCTCGCAGTGGATGTGGAACTACTTGGCCGCGGGGGGCATCGAGGGCCTCACCAGCGACGGATACAAGAGCGCCGCCGAGGCTGCCGACGCCTTCAAAGCCTCCGGGGCCAAGATCGCGGTCATCTCGTCATCGGACGAGGTCTATGCTCGCGAAGCCGAAGCGACCGCCAAGGCGCTTAAATCCGCCGGCGCGCAGCGCGTTCTGCTGGCCGGCCGGCCGGGAGAGGCGGAGGCGGCGCTGCGAGCAGCCGGAGTCGACGGCTTCATCCATGCGGGGCAGGACGCCATCGCGACGCTCGAAGGGCTGCACAAAGCGCTCGCGCAGGGATAGAGTTGGTTTCCGTGCTCATGCGTTCGCAATGGAGCAACGTCCATGGCAAGTCTGCGCTTCCTCGCCAGCTTCTTCGCGCTGATCGCCATGGTGGCGCTCGTCGCCGACGCGACACCGGCGCTCAACGGGACAGGGCAGTTCGTGGCGCACAGCGTCATGAACTACTGGACCGAGCTGGCGCCTGCATCACTCGTTGCGACGCGCGCCAACATCATTGCCATGACATCCGAGTGGGTGTGGAACCCGGTGCTGCTGAGCATCCTCAGCGCGCCGATGTCGCTACTGTTCGGCACGCTGGCACTTATGTGCGGCTACTTCGGCCGTCGGCGCGTGCAGATGAAGGTGCATGTGAACTAGCGGCATCTGCGACAAGCCTAACGCTGGGTCCCGGATAGCCGTCGCGTTCCGCTCCGGCTTCCGGGATGACAGGTAAGGTCACTTCTTCTTTTCGGGCTGCTTCACGGCCGGAGTCGAGGTCGCACTCCCCTGTGTCACGAGCTTCGTTATGCTCGTCAGTGCCGGCGGGAGGCCGCTGCTGGGCGGAAAAATGATGTCGAGCGCGATGCCGCTCACCACCAGTACGACCAGCAGCGTGATGAGCCGCATCACCCAGCTTCGATGGCTCTTGTTCAGCGCCTCGATCTCGCTGTCCTCGACCGTGCCGTCGCCGGGCGTAAGCAAGCCGTGCTTCAGGCCCAGGTACTTCTTCTGCAGGGAACGGCGCACGTTGCCCTTGTGCTCGACGCTAAGTCCGGCACGCTCGGCGATCTTCTGGGCGATCTCCGGATAGGGGAAGCAGGGGTCACTGTTGGCCTCGCTGACGTAGCCGAGCTTCACCGCGCTGTCGTCCTTGAGAATGAGGCGCGCGCCCTGCAGCAGCACCGGGGCGACGGAACCACCGTAGATCTCGCGGCGCGTCTCGACGGCTTTGATCTGATCGTAGGGGATGTCGTGGCTGCGGTAGCGGACGATCGGCGTCGGCCCCCGGCCGGAGGGAAGCGTCATCTTCACCGACTTTTCGCCGAGCTCGATGCGCGCCATCAGCGAGTGCATGAGCTCGATGACGACCAGGAACATGATGAAGGTGAAGCCAACGGCCAACACGACGAGGCCGAGCGTGCCATTCCAATGTCCCTGCGAGATGCGCCAGAACAGCATCGGCGGCAGGCTGATGAAGAACGGCAGCAAGAGCAGGAACACGAAGGAAAACGCGAACTTGCGGCCGCCGCCCGCAGCATAGACCGTGCGCGGGCTCTGGCTCGCGGCCGGAGCAGGCATCACGTCTCCCGTCGCAACCGCATCCGCCATCGTTCACTCCCCCCTAATCGTTACCCGGCACTGTGCGCAGATTACATCACAATAACATGACCCTAAGGGGCCTGCTGCCGAGGTTGGCCAAAGACTATATCAGGCCCAGTCAGCATCAAACCGGGTTGAGCCATGCTTTTCCGTAAGAACAGGACGCTCATGCCGACGGCCGAGACCGCCCTCAAAGGCCGGACGACGGCCATTCCTACCGCCGACGAGCACGACATCTTCTCGCGCCCGCTCAAAGGGCCCTACCCCGCAGGTCTCGAGACGGCGATGTTCGGGCTCGGCTGCTTCTGGGGCGCTGAACGCAAGTTCTGGAGCCTTGGCAACGGCATCTGGATCACGGCGGTCGGCTACGCCGGCGGCTTCACGCAGAACCCCACCTACCAGGAGGTGTGCACCGGCCAGACGGGGCACAACGAGGTCGTGCTCGTGGTCTATGACCCCAAGGAAATCAGCTATAGCGACCTCCTGAAGACGTTCTGGGAGAGTCACGATCCGACGCAAGGCATGCGCCAGGGCAACGATGTCGGGACGCAATACCGCTCCGGCATCTATTACTTCACCGATGCCCAGCGCGAGGCGGCGGAAGCCTCGAAGGCGGAGTACCAGAAGGCTCTGACCAAGAGTGGGCTCGGGCCGATCACGACGGAAATACTGCCGGCGCCGGAGTTCTTCTTCGCCGAGGACTACCACCAGCAGTACCTGTCGAAGGTACCGCACGGGTATTGCGGCCTTGGCGGCACGGGCGTCTCCTGCCCGATGCCAACGGGCATCGCTGCCGAGTAGCGGCAAGGCTACTTCTTGGTCGCGGCGGTCGGCGTCGCGGCCATCGCCTCGTCGGCCGGCGGCGGCACACCAGGGCTGCTGAGCACCACCTTACACTCGGCAGGAAGCTGCTCCATGGTGATCTGCCGCTTTGCGCTCGGCGGGATTTCAGGCTTCTCCGGGCCCGGCGGCTTGGGCCTCGGCTTCAAGGAAGCCTCGATGCTCTTCAGCCAGCTCTTCACCTCGGCACCGCAACCGTCGTCGCCCTTGACGGGTGGCTGCGTCTCGCAGCCGCCGTTGGGGCAGCCGATACGAATGTGGAAGTGGTAGTAGTGGCCCCAGATGGGGCGCACTTTGTGAAGCCAGGACCGGTTGGTACCTGCTGCCTCGCAGAGCGCCTTCTTGATCGCGGGGTGCACGAACACGCGCTCGACCTGCGGATAGGAGGCGGCGCGCTTGATGAGCGCCACATGGGCGGGGGTGAATACCTTAGGGTCGACGGAGAGGCCCGTCTTGTCGAGCATCGTCGTCGCCTGGATGTCCTCGCGCTCGCGGCGGGTCAGGATGCGGTTCGGCATCGGCGTCAGCCAGATGTCGGCGTCAAGTCCGACCTGGTGGCTCGCATGGCCGGTGAGCATCGGGCCGCCGCGCGGCTGGGAGATGTCACCCACGAGCAGACCCGGGTAGCCGTCTTGCTTGGCTTCGGAAGCGAGGCGCTTCAGCAGCGCGATCAGCTTCGGGTGGCCCCAGGCGCGATTGCGCGACGGGCGCATGGTCTGCCAATCGGGGCCGGCGTCGGCGAGATGGACGCCGCCGGCGAGGCAGCCCTTGGCGTACCAGCCGATGGCGCGCGGCGTCAGGTCGGCCGCGTTCTGGGCCTTACCGAACAGGTCGCGGGCAAGGATCTTCGGCTTCTTCTCTTTAGCGTTCTTCTTGTCGGCGTGCTTCGCACCGGCCTTGGCATCTGCCGGGGTGGCCGGCTTCTGCTCTGGGGCCGGCACAGCCGCCCGCTTAGCCTCGACGGGCGCGGGGACTTTGGCGGCTGCGCCTGTGGCGGGCTCGGCTGCGCTTGCTGCGGGGATCGCAAATAGCGATCCGATGAGAATGAAAAGACGGGTGCGTTGCATAGCTCCCCCAGTCGCAATGTTGAGGCCATACTAGCCGCGTTCGGCTAAAAAGCGACCTTCCGTTGCATAAGGTGATTAACCACACTCGGTCGAGGCGACGTTCAATCCGTGACTGAATTCCTCACTACCGGCCCGCGCGAGGCAAAGGTCCGACTGCTGCTGGCGCACGGCGCCGGCGCGGCTATGACGAGCCCATTTCTCGAAACGATGACGCGGCTTTTGAATGATCGCGGAGTGCAGGTATCGCGATTCGAGTTCGATTATATGGCCGGGCGGCGGCAGGGCGGGAAACGGCGACCACCGCCGCGCGCCGAAATGCTCATTGGCGAGTATATGCGCGCGGTCGAGCAACTACGCGGCGAGGGACTAGACGGGCAGAGGCTCTTCATCGGCGGCAAGTCGATGGGCGGGCGCGTCGCCAGCCTTGCGGCCGACGACCTCTATAGCGCCGGAAGCATCGCGGGGCTCATCTGCCTCGGCTACCCGTTTCACCCGCCGGGAAAGCCCGAGAACCAGCGCACGTCGCATTTGGAGAAACTCGCCTGCCCGACGCTGATCGTGCAAGGGGAGCGAGATCCGTTCGGATCGAAGGGCGAGGTCACGAGCTACGAGCTGTCGCCGGCAATCCGGTTCGCTTGGGCGAGCGACGGCGACCACGACCTCGGTCCGCGCGGGGGCAGCGGCTTCACGCGCTCGGGCAATCTTGCCAACGCCGCCGATGCCATCGACGCATTCGTCAACGGCATCGGCTGAAGGCGCTCGGCTCAGTCGTCGTCCTTTTTCTTCTTCTTATCGACGACCTTGTCGCCCAGCTTGCCCTTGATGCTGGCGATGCCGTCCTTGAAGATGCCGTCGATCGTCTTGCGCGCCTCGGCATCCTCCTTGCCGTCGGCGGCGTCATAGGTGGCAGCCCAGACAATGTTGACCTCGTCGAGATCGTCGTCGTCCGGCGTGACGGTGAACTGGGCCTCGTAGTTCTTCACGGGCAGCGGGCTCTCGATGATCTCGTAGCGGTAGCTCGCATTGCCGCGATCGAGCAGCTTTTCCTTGATCTTGCCGCCGTCCTGCAGCGTGAGCGTCCGGAATTCGGTGTCTCCTTCCTTCGTCTCCTCGCAAGACTTCACCGCGGGATGCCACTCGGCGATCGCGCACCAGCCGCCGAACTGCGCCCACAGGGCCTTTTTCTCGTCCTCGACCTTCGCCTCGTCGACGCGGATCTCGAGCTTCTTGCCCGAGGTGAGGCTGGCGGCGTTAGCGGTGTCGGCAAGCGGCAGGACGGCGGCAGATAGCAGCAGTGCAGCGATTGGTCGGTTCATCGTTTTCTCCCAGGTCGGGGCATGGCCCGCGCTCGTTTGTGCGCCGTCAGCGGGGACAGCGAAATGCAACATTGTAACCTTTGGCTGGAAAGAGTTCGAGGCCTTTTTGCCGGTTCAGGCGGCGGAAACGCGCTCGCCGCCGCGGCTCAGCCGTTCCGTGAACTCGGTCATCGGGACCGGGGCGCCGGTGTAGTAGCCCTGGACGGCGTCGCAGCCTTCACCGCGCACCGCGGCGAGTTGCTCGTCCGTCTCGACACCCTCGGCCGTGACCTCGAGCCCGAGGCTATGCGCTAGCATGACTATGGCGCGGACGATCTTGAGCGATCCCTGATTACGGGCGATGTCGCGGATGAAGGAGTGGTCGATCTTGATGCGATCGAAGCTGAACCGGTGCAAATAGCTGAGCGAGGAGTAGCCGCTGCCGAAATCGTCAAGGGCGATGGAGACGCCCAGGTCGCTCAGCTTATCGAGCAGGGCTGTGTAGACGGGGCTGTCGCGCAAAAGCACAGATTCCGTGACCTCCAGCTCCAAGCGCGAGGGAGAAAGGCCCGACGCTTCCAGCGCCGAGGCGACAGTCTGAGCAAGGTCCGGGCTGTCGAACTGAAGTGGGGAAAGATTGACGGCGACGGTGACTTGCTGGGGCCACTTGACCGCCTCAAGGCACGCCTTGCGAAGCACCCACGCGCCGACCTGCTCGATAAGCCCGCACTGCTCGGCGATAGGTATGAACTCCGACGGAAGCACGACACCCTTTTCGGGGTGGTTCCAGCGCAGCAGCGCCTCGGCCTCGATGACGGTTCCGGTCGTCAGGTCGAAAATCGGCTGGAAGTGCAGCTCGAGCTCATCGCGCGCCAGAGCGCTGCGCAGGTCAGCCTCGACCCGGCGACGCCGCTGCATCCGCTCGTTGAGCTCCTTCTCGTAGAAGAAATATGCCCCGCGTCCGAGCTCTTTTACGCGCCGCATGGCAAGCGCTGCGTCGTGGATGAGGTCGTCGGCACCCGCCGCATCGTCGGGCCCGATCGCAATTCCGATGCTCGCCCCGAGCTGGAGACGCTGCCCGCTGGAGATAAACGGTTCTGCCAGGAGGTCGACAATGCGCTTTGCCCGGTTGGCAATGTCATCGTCGCTCAGATTGCCGGCCTGAACGATCGCGAACTCATCGCCACCGATGCGTGCGACCGCATCGGAGTCTCTGACGAGGCTCGCCAGTCGATCGGCCACGACCTTCAATATCTCGTCGCCGGCCTGGTGGCCCAGCGCATCGTTGATGACACGGAACCCATCGAGGCCGATATACTGGACAGCGACGCGCTGACCCGTCTCGGCGACGATAGCCAGACGCTCGCTTACGCGCTGCCGGAAACGGGCGCGGTTGGGCAGATGCGTGAGCGGATCGGTGAAGGCGTGCTCGTAGACCCTCGCACGCGTCTCCTCCTGCTCGAAGGCGATCATGCAGAGGTGCAGGCAGGTGGAAACGATCTGGCGCTCCAGCAACGTCGGCCCGCGCGGGCGCGGGTAGTAGAACGCAAAGGCGCCGAGCACGTGGCCATCCGGCGACTTGATGGGGCTAGACCAGCAGGCCTGGAGACCCAGCGGCAGCACGAGATGACGATAGTCGTCCCACAGCGGATCGGCCGCGATATCGACCACCTCGACGGCCTCGCCACGGTAGACGGCCGTGCCGCAAGAGCCGGCCTTGGGTCCCGCCTGCAGGCCATCGATCGCGCGGGCGTAATGTAGCGGCAGGCTCGGACTGGCGACGTGCTGCAGCCGTTGCTGGTGATCGACCCGAAGAACCGAGCAGATGACCGAGGGCGCCATCATCTCAACCTTGCGGCAGAGCGCCTCCATGATGCCCGACAGGTGCGCCCCGCAGGCCATGGTCTCGAGGATCTCCTGCTGCATCAGGTGCAGGCGCCACGCGGCGGAGCGGCGCACCTCGACCTTGGCGAGCGGTTGCCCGGCCTCGATGAAGCGACCGATCTCCAGCTCGACAAGCTCGTTGCCTTCCGTCGGCCGACATTCCTCGACATGGATGACCAGGGCCGAGCTGTCCGCCTGGATCCTACGCCAAATATCGGCCCAGCGGCCGGCATCGATGTCCGGCCAGAAGTCCGACGTCGTTCGCTCAGCGAGATCAGCGGTCAGCCCGCAGATGTCGCCAAACTCCGGCGACCAGCCGCGCAGCTTCCCCAACTCGTCGAAGAGGGCTGTGGGCGTATGTGGCGCGTGCTTTTGTTCCAGAACATCTTCGCGCGCGATCATGCAAACGGCCTTGCGTGCAGAATTCGATTCACCCACCGACGCACAATTCGATCACAAGTTCCGCTAAAGAATAGGTTACGGAATCAATTGTCATTATCCCAGCAAAATGCTGGCTGCAGTGCAGCGATTTTTGGCGCTCGGCTCGCCTCAACACGCTTTAAGGCGCCACATGCCGCACATGTGCGGATCGCTGCAGCGCAGCGCGGACGAGATCGTCAAGTTGTAGGCCCTCGGCGAGCAGCGTGAGAAAGCTGCGTTCGTCGTCCTTCAGTGCCAGGTCGCTCGCGGCCACCTCGGCAGCCAGCGCATATGCAGTTTCGCGCAGCTCACCGGTCAGCGCCTCAGCGATGAGGCGCACGATATTCTTAATGCCATCGGACCGCGAAAGTATCCTTCCGCACTCCCGCGCCTCGCGGTTGAACCAGCTCTCATCCAGTCCACGAAACACCGGCAGCTCGCGCACCAGAGAGTGCATGCGCGCAATCTCGACATCAGCTATCGTCCGGTCCGACGCGGCCGTGGTGACCATCGCGTAGATGAGCGCTTCCTGCGGCGAGAGCGCTGCTCTGGTATTCGGGTCATCCTGCACGCCGGCTCAACTCCCTTGGTGGGTGGATTTCATCCGCGTCATCGCGCCCGCAGCCCTGCAACGGCGTTGACGCAAGTCCATGCCGGAACATAGGGTTCCGGCCGCCTTGATGCTACGTCCCAGCTACTCCAGATAAAGAAGCCCCTCTCGATGCCGTCCAGCAATGCCACCCCCTCGTCCGCTCTCGCCGAAGCGAAGGCCTGGCCCTTCGAGGAGGCCCGCCGGCTCATAAACCGGCTGGAGAAGCTGAAGGGCGGCGAGGAGAAGACAGTCATCTTCGAGACGGGCTATGGGCCGTCGGGGTTGCCGCACATCGGCACGTTCGGCGAGGTGGCGCGCACGAGCATGGTCCGCCACGCCTTCGAGCTGCTCACCGAGGGCAAGCGCAAGACGCGCCTCATCTGCTTCTCGGACGACATGGACGGCCTGCGCAAGGTTCCGTCCAACGTCCCGAACCAGGAAGTTTTGCACGCCGCGCTCGAGAAGCCACTGACCAGCGTCCCCGACCCGTTCGGCAAGTTCGAGAGCTTCGCGCACCACAACAATGCGATGCTGCGCGACTTCCTCGATCGCTTCGGCTTCGCGTACGAGTTCATGTCGGCGACCGAAGCTTATAGGTCGGGGCGGTTCGACGAGACGCTGCTGAAGATGCTCAAGGCCTACGACAAGGTCATGGACATCATCCTGCCGACGCTCGGCCCCGAGCGTCGTGCGACCTATTCGCCATTCCTGCCGATCTCGCCACGCTCAGGGCGCGTGCTGCAGGTGCCGATGATCGAGCGTCACCCGCGCAAAGGCACGGTCGTCTACATCGATCCGGAGACCGGAGAGAAGGTCGAGACGACGGTCACCGGCGGTGCCGTCAAGTGTCAGTGGAAGGCCGACTGGGCGCTCCGGTGGACCGCGCTCGGCGTCGACTACGAGATGGCCGGCAAGGATCTCATCGATTCCGTGCAGCTCTCCTCGCGCATTTGCAAGGCCCTCGGCGGCACGCCGCCCGAGGGCTTCAACTACGAGTTGTTCCTCGACGACAAGGGGGAGAAGATCTCCAAGTCGAAGGGCAACGGGCTGACGATCGACGAGTGGCTGACCTATGCGAGCCCGCAGAGCCTCTCCCTCTTCATGTACCAGAAGCCGAAGACGGCGAAGAAGCTCTACTTCGACGTCATTCCACGCGCGGTCGACGAGTATCTGCAGTTGCTCGCCGCCTATCCGCGCCAAGACGACAAGGCGAAGCTCGACAATGCCGTCTGGCACATCCATGGCGGCAACCCGCCGGCAGCCAACGTGCCGATCACGTTCGCGCTGCTGCTCAACCTCGTTGCCGCCTCGAATGCGGACGACAAGGACGTGCTGTGGGGCTTCATCCGACGGCACGTGAAGGGCGTGAACCCGCAGACCCATCCCTTGCTCGACGAGATGGCCGGATACGCGGTGCGCTACTACGCGGACTTCGTGAAGCCGCGAAAGAAGTACCGGCGGGCGGACGAGGTGGAGACGGCGGCACTGCGTGCACTGGCAGACGCGCTCGCAGCGGCCAAGCCGGATGCGACGGCGGAGGAATTGCAGGGCATCGTCTACGATGTCGGCCGTTCGGTGCCGCGCTACCAGGACCCGAACGCGAAAGGCGCGACGCCGGAGCGCCCCGGGGTGTCGAATGCGTGGTTCAACACCATCTACGAGGTGCTGCTCGGCGAGGAAAAAGGTCCGCGCTTCGGCAGCTTCATCGAGCTCTACGGCATCAACGAGACGCGCGCGCTGATCGACAAGGCGCTCGCCGGGGAACTGACGAAGGCTGCCTGAGACGTGGAACTGTCATCCCGGAAGCGGCAAGCATCGCGAGCCGCTATCCGGGAACCAGCGCAATATGCGTCGAAGGACACTGTATCGGACCTCTGGCGCTTCCTATGCTGGGTCCCGGGTCTTGCTCGCTGCGCTCGCTTCGCCCGGGATGACAATTTGAGGCCGGGGCGCCTTGCGCCCTTGCCGCTTCGCGGGCGAGCGTCGCGACCGGAAGTCTGAGAGGCCTGGCGCGCGGCAAAGGTCGCGCGCTGATGCGCGGCCGGCGTCAGGCGCGCGTAGCCATCATGCGACGTCGCTGCGCGCGCCCTGCATGCCGGCGACCTCGATCCCCCAGGTGTCGCGGATGAGACCGAGCAGCTTGGCCTCACGGGCGCGGATCTCCTCCGCACGCCATACGCTCGCCTCGACCGCGTCGCGCGTAATTGCCAGCACGGGGAGATCATCGCCCGCTCCGCGATAGATCTCGCGCTTGCGCGAGAATTCCTGGTTGCGGGCGCGGTCGTTCTGCTTTTGCGTCACGGCGACGAGATTGCCGAGGCTCTCGGTGCACATCTCGCGCTCCTCCGCGTCGGCGAACCATCGGCGCCACTCGCTCGTCGCGCCGGGACGTTGCGGCAGGACGTGCTCAACGCTGTAGTCCTTCGGGTCGAGGACGGTGGTCGAGCGGCTCAGCTCGTCGTTGAGGCGCAGCAGAAGCTGTTTGCAGACCTGCGCATCACGCCGATACATGGACCGCAGGTGGTAGCCGATGTTGCGTACCTCGTCGCGGGAAAGCGCGAACGGGCCCTCGCCGGGTCTTATTGGCGCGCGCGACTTGACGAACTGGACGACCTCAGCGAGCCGGCGCACGCGCTTTCCGGCCCCGACGCAGAGCACGCGCAATAGATGCGCGAGCCGGTCGATCTCCTTGAGAAGCAGTTTGGCGCGCACGGGGTCATCGTCATACTGCTGCATGGCGAGGATGGCGGCGGGCGCCCAGTCGCCTTCGGGCAGACGGCCCAAATAGACGAGATAGCGACGAACGTCGGGATCGAGATTCAAGTTGACGTCGCCGGCGCGCACGATGGTGTCGTAAGCGCGGGAGAGAGGGACGACGATCTCATTGAGAAATGCCTCGGGGCCTCCGACCTCGCGGATCGTGCGGCGCACGCCGGCGATGATCTTCGTGTCGCCACGGCTGTGGATGGCGAAAACGTGGCTGAAGAAGGTCTCGAACCTCGGGCCGAGCAGCCGTGCCGCGTCCTCCCACTTTTCAAGCGCGGCAGCGCGGCTCTGTTCCGGAATCCCCTTCAAGACTTCCGCTTTCAGGATGTCATTGCGCTGGAGAGAGCGTCCGCGCTCATTGAGCACGGTGAACAGTCGATGGGCGCGGTCGATGTCGCGCGTAAGCACGACGACGAAATGGCACTGGTCGCACAGGTAGTCCGTCAGGCGTCGCCGATCGGCCTCGTCGAGCGCGGACAGCTCGCGCACGAAGTGGTCCCGCACCTTGAGCAGGCGCTCCTCTGCATCGGAGAGCGTCTCGGCGTTGCAGACACCGAGACAGGCGCCTCGGGTCTGGACATGCTGCTCGAGGAAGGCCTGCTCCCGCGCCGATACCTCGATGCGGAAGCGGGCGCCCAGCTGCCGTGATGCAGCAGAATCGGCCGCGACCAGCTGATCCAGGCGGCCCCGTCCGGCCCACAACCATCGCTCGTTGCCGAGATCGCGTAGAACCGCAGCGAGCATCGCCAGGGTCACCAGGCGCTGCTGGCCATCGATGATCTCGAACATGCGCGGCTCTCGCTCACGCGCTTTCGGCAAATCACCGCCCATACCGTCGAGCAGGAGGATGGTACCGAGGAAGTAGTCCGGCTCTTCGGAATCGGTGATGCCGCCGAGCCCAGCTGCGGCGCTTATGTCCTCGAGCAGTTGTCCGGCTTCAACGGTGGTCCACGAGTACGGCCTCTGGTAGGAGGGCACCGAAAAGTGGAATGGTGACGAGAAGAGATGCGTAAGGGTCAGAGACGCTGTAGGGAGACCGGGGAACATAGAACTTCTTTTTGCTTCGGCCGCGGAATGTGGCAGGTGGCAACTGCCGAAGGTCAGTCGTGGAGTGCCAGTTGCGTGAAAGTATCATGACTGCACGCGTCGTGACAGACTCGATCTCAGAAAAGCACCTATCTCGGATGCATGACTCGCGCAGTGTTGATCTGCGGAGACAACTTCGCGCGCGCGTGACGCAGGCAGCGGAGATATGGCCGCGCGGACGAGAAGTCTTTGCGCAGCAAACGCGCGTGAGGATGCGATGACAGCGCGACGATATGTGTTCAAGGTCTTGTCGCGCTCCCAGTGGGATGCGGCGTGCCGCGAAGGCGCGTTCGTCGGATCGGCAGACGATTTGCGCGATGGTTTCATTCATCTATCGCTGCGATCTCAGCTACCCGGGACTCTCGCCAAGCACTTCCGCGGTCAAGCCGATCTGGTTCTGATCCAATTTGCCGCGCGCGATCTCGGCGGCAACTTGCGGTGGGAGCCATCGCGGGGCGGCGAGGAGTTTCCTCATCTTTATGGTGCCCTTGCTACGGCTCTTGCTGTCTCGGTGCACACGTTGCAGCCCGGAGAGGACGGCGTGCCGCAACTACCGGAGGATTTCGCCGCATGTTGAAGGCACTGTTCGACCTCGCCCCGCGCGCGCTCGCCCTTCTGCCACCTGAAGAAGCGCACGAACTGACGCTGCGCGCGTTGGAGCTGGGCGCCTTTCCTGCAGCCGAGCCGGACGATAGCGTGCTCAATGTCCGCTTTGCAGACCTTACGCTGCCGAACCCCGTTGGAATAGCGGCGGGATTCGACAAGGACGCGCGCGTGCCCGATGCCATCCTGCGCCTCGGCTGCGGATTCGCCGAGGTCGGCACCGTCACGCCGCTACCGCAGCCCGGCAATCCGAAGCCGCGCGTGTTCCGGCTCGTGCAGGATCGTGCCGTCATCAATCGGCTGGGATTCAACAATGGCGGACACGTGGCCGCGCTGATGCGACTGCGGCGCAGGCCCCACACCGGCATCGTCGGCATTAACATAGGCGCCAACAAGGAGGCCGTCGACCGCATCGCCGACTACGCCCTCGGGATCGAAACATTCTACGACGTCGCGAGCTACTTCACCATCAACATCTCGTCACCGAACACGCCGGGGCTGCGCGATCTGCAGGACCCTGCTGCGCTGCGCGAGCTCCTGACGCGTATTTTTTCGGCGCGCTCCAGCCAGATCGCTGCCGGGAAACCGAAGCGACCGATCATCGTCAAGCTGGCACCTGACATTGCCGAAGATTCCCTCGGCGGCATCTTGTCCGAACTCGCGGCACAGAATGTCGACGGGATCGCCATGTCGAACACCACGCTATCGCGGCCGGGACTGCACGGCGCCAACGCGCGGCAGGCGGGAGGATTGTCCGGGCGCCCGCTGTTTCACCGCTCGACGGTCATGCTCGCGCGCGTCTACGAGGCGACCGGAGGCAAGATCCCGCTCATCGGCATCGGCGGCATCGACAGCGGTGCGACGGCCCTCGCCAAGATCGAAGCGGGTGCGACGCTGGTGCAGCTCTATACGGGCCTCATCTACGAGGGTCCCGGCCTCATCGAGCGCATCAAACGCGAGTTGGCGGGGACGGTGCGCCGGGAAGGCGCTCGCACCCTCGCGGAGATCGTCGGCCGCCGGGCCGAGGAGTGGGCGAAAAAGCCACTCGAGGGCTAGACGGAGCCGGCGCGCGGCGGCGGGGGGTGATCGCCGGGCCCGCGCATGCTCTTTATGAGGCGCGAGATGAACCAGATAGGCACGACCACCATCGCGCCAAGGATGAGATAGCCGAGGACAGACTCGACGGCCCCGAAGCCGAGGTCGTAAATGCGACGCAGCAGGATGTTGATCTGGTAGAAGAAATTGTCAGGTGTGATGCCGAGCGCCGAAAGAATGATGCCGACGACGATCGACAGGATGACGAGGCGAACGAGAACGCCCACGATGCTTCCGCCCAGGAAGGTGTTGCGGTCCATGGGTACGTTCTCCCTTCGCGAAGAGTGGCAGGTGCCACGGCGTGCCTGTGGCACGGCCTCGGCATTAGCATAGTTGCTCGTCGCTTTCGACAGCGGAGCGTTGCGTACCTACGTTGGGAATGGCGAAACCAGTTTCGAGTGCCCCAGGCCGGAGGCGCCTCGCGCGTCGGACGGCCACTGAGCCGCTGCTGCCCGAACCGTTCCCCGGGTGGTTCGCCTCGCGGGGCTGGAGCCCGCGCCCGCATCAGCTCGCCCTCCTGGACGCCGCGCGCGAACGCCGCTCGACGCTGCTCATCGCTCCAACCGGCGCGGGCAAGACACTCGCCGGTTTCCTGCCGAGCCTCGTCAGCCTGGCGCAGCGGGCGCGCCCCAATCGCGGCCAGCGGCTGCACACACTCTATATCTCTCCACTCAAGGCGCTGGCGGTCGACGTTGCCCGCAACCTGATGACGCCAATCGCGGAGATGGAGCTTCCCATCCGCACCGAGACCCGCAGCGGCGACACGTCGGCGGCGCGTCGCACGCGCCAGCGCCAAGCGCCGCCCGACATCCTGATGACCACTCCGGAGCAGCTCGCCCTGCTGCTCAGCCATCAAGATAGTGCCGAGCTGTTCGCCGGGCTCGACACGATCATCCTCGATGAGCTGCACGCGCTTGCGGCAACCAAACGCGGCGATCTATTGGCGCTCGACATCGCGCGCCTGCGTGCATTTGCACCGGGTCTGCGCACGGTGGGGTTGTCGGCGACCGTCGCGCGACCGTCGGAGCTGCGCGGCTACCTCGTACCGCAGACGGCACCCGGCGCGCAGCTCGACATGGCCGACCTCGTGCTCGTCGGCGGCGGCGCCAAGCCGCGTATCGACATTCTCGAGCTCGACGAGACGATGCCTGCCGCTGGGCATACCACGCGGTATGCGATCGGCGAGATTTACGCCGCGATCGCCGAGCACCGACTGTGCCTCCTGTTCGTCAACACGCGCATGCAGGCGGAGCTGCTGTTCCAGGACCTGTGGCGCATCAACGACCTCGGTCTGCCGATCGGCCTGCATCACGGCTCGCTCGATGCCGCGCAGCGGCGGAAGGTTGAAGCGGCGATGGCAGCCGGCACATTGCGGGCCGTGGTGGCCACATCGACGCTCGACCTCGGCATCGACTGGGGCGACGTCGATCTCGTCATTCACGTCGGGGCGCCCAAGGGCGCGAGCCGCTTCATCCAGCGCATCGGTCGCTCCAACCATCGGCTCGATGAGCCCTCGCAGGCGCTACTGGTGCCGTCGAACCGGTTCGAGGTGCTCGAATGCCGCGCCGCCGTCGATGCGGCCGAGGCCGGGGCGCAGGACGTGACCTTCTCGCGGCGAGGCGCGCTCGATGTCCTCGCCCAGCACATCCTCTGCACGGCCTGCGCCGACGCCTTCCATCCCGACGAACTCTATGCGGAGGTGACCTCCGCCTCGCCTTACGCAGCGCTCAAGCGGGAAACGTTCGATCGCGTACTGCAGTTCGTGATCGACGGCGGCTACGCGCTCAAGGGCTACGAGCGCTACGCGAAGCTCAAGCCCGCAGCGGACGGCCGGCTGCGAATTGCACACCCGAGGTTCGTGCAGGCTTATCGGATGAACGCCGGTACCATCGTCGCCGCACCCATGATCAAGGTGAGGCTGGCCGGACGGCGCTCGGCGGCGCTGCGGCACGGATTCGCCGGCGGGCGCGTGATGGGCGAGGTCGACGAGTACTTCATCGAGCAGTTGCGGCCGGGCGATGCATTCGTGCTCGGCGGCGAGGTGCTGCGCTTCGAGGGCATGAGCGAGAACGAGGCTTTCGTGACGAGGGCGAGCGCCCGCGATCCGATCATCCCCAGCTACAACAGCGGAAAGTTCCCCCTATCGACCCATCTTGCTGAACGCGTTCGCGCCATGCTCGCCGATGCGCGGCAGTGGGACCGCCTTCCGCCGTCCGTCGCGCACTGGCTCGAGATGCAAGAGGAGCGCTCGCAGATTCCCGGTCGCGACGAGGTGCTGATCGAGACGTTCGCCCGCCGCGGGTGCCACTGCCTCGTTGCCTACCCTTTCGAGGGCCGGCTCGCGCACCAGACGCTCGGCATGCTGCTGACGCGCCGTCTCGACCGCATCGGCGCGAGACCGCTAGGCTTCGTCGCCAACGACTACGGCATGGCGATTTGGGGGCTCGGCGACCTCTCCGCCCTCATCGCAGCGGGGGCGCTCGACCTCGACGAGTTGTTCTCGCAGGACATGCTGGGCGATGACCTCGACGCGTGGCTGGCGGAATCGAACCTTATGAAGCGCACGTTCCGGCAAGTGGCGCTGATTGCCGGGCTCGTCGAGCGGCGGCATCCCGGCCGCGAGAAGACGGGACGGCAGATCGCGCTTTCCACCAATCTCATCTACGATGTGCTCCGGCGGCACGACCCGCATCACATTCTCCTGGAAGCGGCTTGGGCCGACGCGGCCACAGGGCTTCTGGACATTGCCCGGCTGGGTGATTTTCTACGGCGAATCGAGGGCAGAATCAGGCATCAACCACTGGCAAGGCTTTCGCCGCTCTCGCTGCCGATCCTTCTCGAGATAGGCAGGGAGGCCGTGGCCGCCTTTGCGCGGGAGGATCTGCTTCGCGAGGCCGCGGCCCTGTCGCTGCTCGGTGAGCCGGTAGAGGAGATGCAATGCTCGAGCTGAAACCTGAGCGCCTCGCCTACGACGACTTCCAGGACCAGGAAATCTCTATCTGCGGAAAGCTGTTTCGCGCCGACATGTCGGGTGCGCTGTATTGGCCGAGCGAGGACGCGCTGATCGTCGCCGACCTGCACCTCGAGAAGGGCTCCTCGCTCGCCAGCCGCGGACAGCTCGTCCCTCCATACGATACGCGCGATACGCTGAACCGGCTCGCCGCGGCCATCGACCGCTGTGATGCCGCAACCGTCATCGCGCTCGGAGACAGCCTGCACGATATCGACGCGTCGGGGCGCATCGGACTGGAGGAGATCGAGATCCTGCAGATCATGCAGGAGGAGCGCGAGTGGATCTGGGTCACGGGCAATCACGATCCGAGCGTCGGTGAGCGCCTCGGGGGGAGCGTCGTCAGCGAGATCGAGGTCGAAGGCATCGTTCTGAGGCACGAGCCGCGGCCCGGGCACGTCACGCACGAGATCGCCGGACATCTGCATCCGGCCGCGAAGCTGTCGATGCACGGATACACGCTGCGCCGGCCATGCTTCGTCGGCAACGGACGCCGCCTCGTCATGCCGGCATTCGGGACGTACACGGGCGGCCTCAACATTCTCGACGATGCGTTCGAGCCGCTGTTCGGCAGTGACGGCATGCAGGTATGGCTGCTCGGGCAGGAAGGCCTCTACCCGGTCGCGACGCGTCTTCTGAAGGAAGACTAGTTCGTCCCGACATGAGCTGAAACAGGCATCCCATCCTGCCAGCGTTGCCCGAGCCGACGGCTGCGCCTCGGGCTTGGGGCGCATCCATGCGGAGCATGGCTTCGCCATGACGCGCCCCTGCCGCCTTCGGCGGCCAAGAGAGCCGGCCGCGCTCGTCTAGCCGGGCTGGCGGCGGAAATAGGCCGAGGCGAGCAGCCCCGATGCGACCGCCAGGAGGACGGCGAAGAGCCCGTAGCTCGCCGGGTAGATGAATGCGAAATTGTGCACGAGGCGCTCGATGCCGGCCCGGTGCAGCGAGACGCGCGCGATGTGCGCGCTCACCACTTGTCCGTCGCGAAAGAGGTAAGTACGCGCAACGAGCGGGCCGACCGGGACGTTGGCCGGCAGCGGGATGCTGGCGCGGAACAGACTGCGCCCGACGAACGTCACGCCGTCCTTGGGCTGGGTGACGTAGAGGTTCTCTTTCTTCTTCAGCCGGATGGCGGCGTCGCGGAAAGCAGTGATCTCATAGTCCTTGAGCGTGCCCTTGTACTTTGCGCTCGGCGTCATCTTGATGTGCCGGAAGCCGATGGCGTGACGCTCCAGGACCGGCGGCCCGGCAATCTCCTCGATGGGGCGGGTCGAGGCGATGGCGTAGTAGCTGGGCACCGAGCTGAACGTGACCGAGGACGTGTTGATCCATACCCCGCCGACATCGCTCTTGCGGCGGACGACAAGAGGAAACGGCGTGCCCTCAACAACGATGATGACGTCGTAGTAACCACTGCCGCCGAGAGGGGCATCGCTGTTGTCGATAGCGCCGAAGACGACGATCTCATGGCCGGTGAAGCCCGTCGTCACCTCGAGCGTACGCGTCGAGATATCGGCCTCCACCGTCGCCGCCGGATCGCCAGAGGGGGTCGCGGCGACGCCCTGCGCCTGGGCGGGCAGCATGAATATCAAAAGAAGCAAGGCGGCGAGAAACGGCTTCATCGGCTCAGCCTCCCAGCGCCGGACCGATGGAAAAGATCTCGGTCGGCTTGATCATGAGGTCCCAGCCGATGCGCAGGCAGACGAGCAGGACGAGGCCCGCGAGGAGAAAGCGCAGCTGCTCGCCCTTGAGGCGGGCGCCGGCAGCGGCGCCGAACTGGGCGCCGATCACGCCGCCGACGATGAGGAGCAGGGCGAGGACCACGTCGACCGCCTTGTTCTGCATGGCCTGCAGCAACGTGGTCACCGCCATGACGAACACGATCTGGAACAGCGACGTACCGATCACGACGCTGGTCGGCACACGCAAGAGGTAGATCATGGCCGGAACCATGACGAAGCCGCCACCGACGCCCATGATCGCCGCCATGAAGCCGACGAAGGCTCCGATCATCGCCGGGGGAAGAGCGCTGATGTAGAGCTTTGAGCGGTGGAAGCGCATCTTGAGGGGCAGCCCATGCACCCAACTGTGCTGACCGGTCTTGCGAGCAGAGACCTGCCCAGCCTCCCGATTGCGAATGGTGCCGACGCTCTCGATCATCATCAGCGCGCCAACGGCCCCGAGGAAGGTGACGTAGCAGAGCGACACGAACAGCTCGAACTGACCCATCTGGCGCAGCATCTTCATCAACGAGACGCCGACGACCGAGCCGACGATGCCGCCGGCGACGAGCACGGCGCCCATCTTGATATCGACGTTTCGGCGCTGGTACTGGGCGATGGCGCCGGAGACGGACGAGGCGAGGATCTGCATCGAGCCGGTGCCGACGGCGACGGCGGTCGGGACACCCATGAAGATGAGCAACGGCGTCAGGAGGAAGCCGCCGCCGACACCGAACATCCCTGACAGGAATCCGACCGCCCAGCCCATGCCGAGGAAAAGCGCGACGTTGACTGACATCTCGGCGATCGGCAGGTAGATGTTCATCAGCTCAACTGCGCAAAACTCGTGCGATCGCGCGCCAACGATGACCGTGGCGAGCAGGCGATTGCCGCCTGATGCTCCGACAGCATACGCCGTGTCAAGGCAGGAGCTGCCGTCCCCCGCCTAGGATAGACCGCTTAAGTAAAGATACGCATGCCAAAGAAAAAATGCGCCGCTGCTAAGGCGGCGCATCGCTTCAAGTCCGACTGTGTCGGCAATCAACCGCGGCGGTTGCCATCGCGCCAGGCCTGACCAGCAAGACGCGCGTCATTGGCCATGCCGGTGATCGGCTTGGCGCGCCAGCCTTCGACATCGGCCTCGGCGTTAGCGGCTTGCTCGGGGCTCAGCTTCGCCTTGAGCGCGTCGCGGCGGGCGGCGGCGTCCTTGTCACCCGACTTTGCAGCAAGGATCAGCCACTTATAGGCCTGCTGTGCGTCCTTCGCGACGCCCATGCCATTTTCGTAGAGCACCGCCAGATTGAACTGGCTGTCGGCCAGGCCGTATGCGGCGGCGGTCTCGAACCAGCGGGCGGCGGCCTTATAGTCGGCCTTAGGGGTGCGCGAGGCGATCAGCACGGCAAGATTGTGCATGGCCTTGACGTTGCCCTGGGTTGCGGCGCGCTCGTACCAGACCTGAGCCCGTTGCGGATCGGGCTTCACGCCAAGACCGCGCTCGTAAAGTGTGCCGAGGCGGAACTGGGCCATCGGGAAGCCCTTGGCGGCGGCGCGCCGATACCACTGCGCGGCTTCGACCATATCCTGATCGGTGCCTTTGCCCTCGGCGAGGCGGGAGGCGACCTCGAACTGGGCCGAGGCATCACCCTGGGCGGCGGCGAGGCGCATCGAGTAGGGGCCGACCGTGGCCGGGGGCAGCTTCACGCTCTTGTCGTCACCGGCGTCGGTCTCGACACCGCTCTGGCGCAGGAGTTGCTCCTCCATCAGCGAAGCGGGCGTCGCCTTGGCGGCGGCAATGCCGACCTGGCCGGAGAGATAGGCCATGCGCGCCTGCTCGTTCATCTGCGCCAGGTGCTGGCCGCTGGCGGCACCGTCCTGCATCGTGATGCCATCGGGCAGGGAGGCCGTGTCGATCGGGGCGCCGGCGGCATTCACGTCCTCATACTCGCCAGTGCCACGCGGCTCGAGCGCGGGGACGTCCTGACGCGTCTGTTTCGATGGCGCATTGAGCGGAGGCACCACGGTGGGTGCGGCCGGAAGCATCGGCTCCGCGTCCATGGGTACGGCGTCCGTGGGCTCGGCGGCAGGGAGCGCCCCGCCACGCTTGCCGGAGGGCTCGATCGTGATCGCCGCGGGGGTCGCGGAGTTCATCTGCTCGGCCGTCGTGCGCGGCATGAAGAAGATGGCCGCGGGGATCGCAGCAAGGATGACGAGGAGGCTCATCGCCACGCGCTGCGAGCGAAAGGAGAAGATTGAGCGACGGCGCGCCTTGGGGGTTTCGCGGGCGCCGACCGACAGCTCGCCTGCCCGCATGTCGCTGTCGGCGGTCATGTCGGGCTTGCTCGCCGCTTTCAGCTTGGCGCGGTGCGCGTCGGCGATGAAGTCGTGGCGCAGCACCTCTATGGAGCGCTTCTCGGGCTGGGGCTCACCGAAGCTCGCGGCCTCGGCGTCGCGCGAGCGGGAGAACGCCTCGTCGAGGTCGAAGCTACCGGTGGTGTAGACCGGGATGCGCGGGGGCGCCTGCTCGGCGGCGATGTCCTGCTCGTAGGCCTCAATGTCGGCGAGGGCCGATTCAGCCTCCAAGGGCGGCAGGAAGTCGGAAGCTTCGCCAGCCTCAATAGCGGGCATCTCGGCATAGACCGTCGCCGTCGCCGGTATGAGATCGTCGTACGACACGGAGGCGGAGGCGGCCATCGCCGCCGCGATGGGGGCAACGGGAGCCGCGGCCCGTTGATAGGCGGGTGCGGAGGGAGGGGCGGCCGCCGGCGCGGGAGCCACTGCCTGAGTTTGAGCCAGCTCGAGGGAATCGATGCGATCGAGCACACGGATGAGCGCCTGCTGCATCGTCTCCAGCATGCTGGCGTTGTTCTCGTCGTTGTGGCGGCGCTCGTTGATGAGGCTCTCGAGCATGCCGCGCACCTCGCCGATCTCGCGCGCATGTGCGTCGCGATCGTGCGCGCCTCCGATGCTGGCGGCGACGACGCGCTGTGCGGCGAAGTTGGCGACCTCCTCATAATCGACTTCGCGAGACGCCGAGCGGCTGACGAGTCCGGACAGGCGCTCGTCGGAGAGCTGCACGGCGATCATGCGGAGCTGGGCGTCGATCGCGTCGAGGCGGCCGATGTCGGCACTTACGTGCACACCCTCGTTGAAGAGGCGCGTCAGGCGCTCGTCGGAGAGCTGGGAGGTGAGCGTGCCGAGGTGCGCGTCGATCATGTCGAGGCGGGCCATCTGGCGGCGGAGCTGATTGAGCTGGCCGGCGATCTCTTCGATCTGCGCCTCGGCGAGCCGCAGCTCGTCGATGTCGGCACGGGTCGCCATCTGCCCGAGCATGGCGTTGATCTGCGTCTCGAGCTGGTCGAAGCGAGAACCGAGAGAGGCAAGTGCCGCCTCGGGGCGGATCTGAGCGAGGCTCTCCTCGATGCGAGCGGCGATCTCGGCGAAGCGACGATCGAGCAGGTCGGAATCCATCGCGCAGCCACGCTGAGACTGCGGCGCCTCGGTCATCGCGGCACGGGAAGCGCCGCCGTAGGCCGGCCTGTCGACCGAGCGGCTGGCGGCGACCATACGGGTGCTGGCGCGCGCGCTCGGCGGCATGGTGGCCTCGCCGCGCGCCGGGGATGCGTAGGCTTCGCCCGACTCGTAAAGCTGGACGAGGGCACTGGCCGCCGCCTCATCCCAGGGATTGATGTCCTGGCCAGGCTCGGCGCGCCTCGCGGCGCCGGGAGCGCCGAGGGCAATCACCTGATCCGGCTGTGCCCGGGCGACGCGATAATCGTCCTGGGTGACAAAGCGCACTTCCTTGGTGCGCCGCTCATGCACCCGCTGCGCGGGGCTATAGGGCACAAGCGCGCCGCGGCTGAGGTCGGACAGGCGCTCGCCCAAACGTTGCATCTGCTGCTGAATGCGCTCGACATCGGGCTCGAACTCGTGAGGCATCTGCGCCCGGATCGACCTCGCTTCGTCGCTGAGCGAGGCCAGGCGGTCGCGCATATGGTCGAGCATCGAAGCCGCCGAGGGCTCGCCTGAAGCCATGGTGGCGCTCTCGGCGCGCGATCCATAGATCTCATTGTAGGCTTGGTTCGACATCTCAATCCCTTGGCGCTGTTCGGGAGCCCCTAGGGGCTGTGGCTGTGCCGGCTGCTGTTGCCGAATCGGGACGCGCAAAACGAGATTCCGCTCGTCCCCAAGGCTTTGCGAGTCGCGGTAAACGTCAGGTTAAACGGCGGGTAAAAATTGCACTGGCGGGCGCAATTAGCGGTCCGGCGCAGTCGAATCCCCGTGGCGAAAGCAGGCGAAATATGACGAAAGAGCCGAAAGAGGGCGCGATCTCGCAGGCGCTCGAGACGCTCACCGTCGATACGCGCGGTCCCGGCCTATGGGATCAGACGTCCGCCGTCAGGCGCTGGCTCGAGGGAATTGGTGCGCGAGACGGGCTGCTGACGCTTTTCATCCGCCACACCTCGGCGTCGCTGCTGATCCAGGAGAACGCGGACCCGGACGTGCACACCGATCTCCTCGATGCGCTGGAGCGGATCGCCCCGCGTGGGGGCCCTTACGTCCACGACGTCGAGGGCCCCGACGACATGCCAGCGCACATCAAGGCGGCGGTGACGCAAACGTCGCTGTCGATCCCCGTCAAGTCGGGGCAGATGCTGCTGGGGACGTGGCAGGGCATCTACGTTGCCGAGCATCGCGACCGGCCGCACCGGCGCGAAGTCGTGCTGCACTATCTCGGCACGTTCACCGGCTAGGCGGGGGTCGCCCCACGCCGATAGCGGCGAGTTGCCGATACCAGCTCATGAGCGATGCCCGGCTCGCTCATTGCGTGGCCCGCGTCGGCGACGATGCGCAGCTCGGCGGACGGCCAGGCGCGCTTCAAGTCCCAGGCGTTCTTCATCGGCGTCACCACGTCGTAGCGGCCGTGCACGATGGTGCCGGGAATACCGGCGAGGCGGTGCGCGTCGGCCAATAGCTGGTCGTCGCTGGAGAAGAAGCCACCATTGACGAAGTAGTGGCACTCGATGCGAGCAAACGCGATTGCATATGCATCGGCGCCGAATTGACGGATACGCTCGGGGTCCTGCAGCAGCGACAGTGTCGATCCCTCCCACACGCTCCACGCCTTGGCGGCGGCGACCCGCACGAGCGGATCGGGATCGGTGAGCCGGCGATGGTATGCGGCGATCATGTCGGCGCGCTCTTCGGGCGGGATCGGCGCCTCGAATGCCGCGAAGGCATCGGGATAGATCCAGCTGCAGCCCTGCTGGTAGAACCATTCGAGCTCGGCCCGGCGCACCAGGAAGATGCCGCGCAGGATGAGGCTCTCCACCCGCTCGGGGTGCGTCTCGGCGTAGGCGAGTGCAAGCGTCGAGCCCCAGGAGCCGCCGAACAACTGCCAACGGTCGATGCCCAGCTTCTCACGCAGCCGCTCCATGTCGGCGACGAGGTGCCAGGTGGTGTTTGCCTCGAGCGAGGCATTTGGCGTCGAGCGCCCGCAGCCGCGCTGATCGAAGAGAACGATGCGGTAGTGGCTCGGATCGTGAAAACGGCGCATGGTCGGGTTCGATCCACCGCCGGGGCCGCCGTGCACGAGCAGCGCTGGCTGGCCGCGGGGGTTGCCGCACTCCTCGAAATAGACGGTATGCCCATCGCCGACGTCGAGCTGGCCCGTGCGGTAGGGCTCTATGGCCGGATAGAGTGTGAGCCGTTCGTGCACGGTCATCGGCAGGATTCCAGATTTCTTGTCATGAGCTGCGTTCGCGGCTCTTGAGCCGCAGCAGCCGCATCTCGCGGTCGTAGATCACCTCGCCGCCGGGGATACGGATTTCGCGCACCAGCTCGAGGACGCGGCGGCTCGGTTGCGGCGTGGCAAGACTGGCGAGCACAGCACCCAGGGCGCCGGCCGGCAACCCCAAAATTGCGGCCAGCGCGCTGTCGAGGCCGAGGATGCCTCCTTCGCCGGCCAGTATAGCGATCACGGTGACGGCAAATCCGCAACTCATGCCTGCAATGGTGCCGAAATCGTTCATCCGCTTCCACCACACCGACAGCACGAGCACCGGGAAGAACGTCGAGCCAACGAGCGCGAGAGACCAGAGCATCAGACGTAACGGATCGGTCGGCGCGATCAGCGCCACAAGGGCGCCGGCGACGGCAACGCCGGCCATCGCGAGGCGGGCGACATGCAGCCGTCCATCGCGCGGCAGCGGCTCCCAGGAGAGGCCATTGACGACATCCTCGGCGACCACATTCCCAACCGCGCTGGCCGTCGTGCTGGCGCCGACGAGTGCTGCGGCAACGATCCCGGCGGCGGCGAAGTAAACGAACACGCTTGGCAGACCGGCCGCGACAGGCACGCTGAGAAGCACTGAATCGCGCGCGAAGGCGACGCTCGTGTAGGTGACCGGAGCAGCCTGATCGATGGCCGCAAAGCCGAGATCGACGAGGTGGCGCATCCACCCGGGAAGCGAGGCGGGCCCTCCGCTTTTCACCGCGTCCATGAGGAAGTCGCGCATATAGACGGCGATGGCGGCACAGGTAAGCATGATGAGCGCGAAGTAGACGGTGGCCCAACCCAGCGACTTGCGGGTTTCGTAGACGCCAGGCGTCATCGTCACGCGCGGCAGCAACCACGGCGAAGCGGCGACGCCGGCAAGCACCGTCAATATCGTGACGACAAAGGCCGTCGGTCCGATGGCGCCGAAGGGCGCCGTGAAGCGCTTGGCGATGTGCGCCATGCCTTCACCGGGAAGCGCAAAGCCGAACGCAGGGGCGTCAATGATCGGAAGGCCCTGCGCCGCCTCGCTGTGCATCAGGGCGCGCAGCAGCGGTCCGTTGGTGAGCTGCGGCAGCGGGAAGTTGGTGATCATCACCGCGACGATGGTGACCGGCACAAGGAGAGCCAGCACTGCCGCGATCGCCTCGGCGCTTCCCGACCAGGTGAGAGACCGCATGCCGCCGAGCACGATGGTCAAGACGAAGGCAGCGACGATCACAAAGACCATGAAGCCTTGCGCCTGCCCGACAAGCCAACCCGCGGCAAGCGTGCCGATACGCAGCTCGGCCGCAAGCATCAGCAGTGCCGGCACGGCCATGAGGCCGGCGGAGACGAGGCGGACCATCCGGCTCTCGAAGCGGCGCCCGAGGTAGCTCGGAACGGTGAAGGTGCCGAACTTGCGGAAGAAGGGCGCCAGCATCACCGACATGAATACAAAGCCGGCGAGCCCCCCGATCATCAGGCAGAGCGCGTCGAAACCGATGAGGAAGAACACACCGGTCACGGCGACGATGCCCGTCGCGCCCATGGTCGCGACGGCGATGCCGAGACCTGTGTAGCCGGCGGGAACGCGGCGGCCAGCGGCGAAGAACTCGATCGGCTCGCGCGTCGGCACGCACAGGCCGATAGCAGCGTAGAGCGCGAGGGGGCCGAGCAACATCGCCCAGCGCAGCACGGAGTCAGAGGTCCCGAGCTGCTCGAAGATGAGAAGCAGGATCACCAGCCCGGCGAGCGAGCTAGCGAATATCCCGAAATATGTCCCAAGCCGCGGATTGACGAAGCGGGTGCGCGAGGTGACGGACATTGACTATCGATCCGCGGCTTCGCTCACGTGTCTTCGTGCGCGCCATGCCAATGGTCGATGGCATCCTGGCGGTTGACGAAGCTCGCCACCGTAAAGATGGCGACGAGGGCGATGCCGTGGGCGCTGAGGAAGTAGCCGAGCGGAAAGCCGAGAAAGCGCTCGCCGTTGAGGCTCTCGGCATAGAGCGGCAGCACGATGATCATCACCAGGAACGGCACCACGCTGGCGAGCATCTGCCACTTCGTATGCCGCCAGTACGGCTTACGCTCCTTGCGCTCCATCATGACGGCTCACTCCCTCGTGCCGGTCCGAACCCGGGAGGCCGGGTCGCCCCAGACACCTACACGACAATAGTTCGACGCATATATGGCGCGATGCCCCGGGGCCACCCCAAAGGAGCGTTTTGCGCCTGCTTTTCTTCGCCTAAGCTGAACGCTGGGGCGGCCGGCGGTCTCCGGCCCGCTATTTCGAGGGAGAAGCCATGAAAGAGATGTGGGAAGAATTCAAGAATTTCGCGATGAAGGGCAATGTCATCGACCTTGCCATCGGCGTGATCATCGGCGCCGCCTTCACGCCCATCGTCTCGACCCTCGTCGCCAATATCATGATGCCGATCCTCGGCTATGTCATGGCGGGGGTGGACTTCTCGGCGCTGGCCATCACGCCCATCGAGGGGGTCGAGATTAAGTACGGGCTGTTCCTCAACGCCATCATCCAGTTTCTGATCACGGCCGTGGCGCTGTTCTTCCTCATCAAGGCGATCAATGTAGTGCGCAAGCCGGCGGCGGCGGCTCCCCCACCGCCGACGCAGTCGGAGATCTACCTCAAGGAGATCCGCGACGCCCTAGTGAAGGACAAGGCCTAGGGAGCTGCTACCCAACTTTGCTTCAGACATGCATCGGCGACATTTCGAAGCCGGCACGATGCCTGCAAGGAATGAGGTCCGAGGGATGCAGGTCGATGTCGGCTTACCTAACGTGTCGCTCATGATCGAGTGACACACAGGTGCGGACGGCGACTGTTCCAATCTGGGGCAAAAACGGGCGTGGACGTGGCGAGGCGAACGTGTCCTTGCCGCTCCGGTGAGGGAACTCTTCATGCAGCTGTGTCCACTTGAGAATGGAAGCCCAAACCCTAACCTTCGGGTCCAGTTCTTTGGAATCGAGCTTGAGATCCGAGGCGCCGTTCTGCGTCCACGAAAGGAGACCGAGCTGCTCGGACGAGTGGCCCAGGGCCTGCTCCGCAGCATGAGCGTCGTTCCTGTTTGCGTCGATATGTGCTGTGGATCCGGCAATCTCGCGTTGGCGCTCGCTACGCATTCCGAGGATGCCCGTGTGATCGCCTGCGACCTCACAGCCGACTCCGTGGAGACAACGCGTCACAATGTGACCCAGTTGGGGTTTCAGGAGCGCGTCGCGGTGATGCAGGGGGATTTATTCGAACCACTTGCCGGGCTCGAACGGGGGCTAGACCTTATTGTCTCCAACCCGCCCTACATCTCAACGTCTCGCCTGATAAGCGGGGACCGGTCTCATCTGCTTCTCAGTGAGCCCCGGGAAGCTTTCGACGGCGGCCCTTATGGGATCACTCTGCATACCCGCTTGATTGTCGAGGGTGCCCGCTATCTCAAACCCGGAGGATGGCTCGCATTCGAATTTGGCCTTGGGCAAGACCGTCAGGTGGCTGCTTTATTCAAGCGCTCGCGTGCGTATGATGAGCCGCTGTGGCATGTGGACGAGGCAGGCGAAAGACGCGTCGTTTGCGCCCGAAAGACGTGACGGCCGGGACGCTGTTTCCTAGCTCCAGGCGAGCGCCACAGTGTTCCAGCCAATCATCACCACGATGAGCACGAGCGCCACGGCAGCGACGCGGTAGGCGCGCACGTGGCCGGCCGCGTCGGCCCGTCGATGCATCGAGGCGCCGAGAGCGATCCAGGATCCGCCGACGATCACTATCATGGCGCAAAGTGCGGCGAGCCAGGGCAGCATGCCAGGGAGGGCGGCGGCGGGCCCGAATGGCAGCAGCGTGAACGCAAAGATGACCGCCTTGGGGTTGAGCAGCGTCGTCACGAACACGCGGGAGAGCGTGACGGGTTGCGCAGTGGTGAGCGGCGCCGCGCTGTGCTGCCAGAACATCAGCGCGAGATGGACGAGATAGATGCAGACGGCGATGCGCAGGGCAATGCCGAAGGCGGGAACCGCGGCGACCACGGGGCCGACGACAACCAGCAGCAACGCGATGGCCGTGAGGTAGCCGCCCAACTCGCCGGCCAGCAGCTTCAACGAGTGACGAAAGCCGCTGACGGCCCCCGACGTCGCCAGCAGCGTGTTGGTCGGGCCGGGTGTGGCAAGCAGGGTAAGCGAGCCGAGCACGAAGGTGAGAGCGTCAGTCATCTTGGGAAATCTCATACCTCTGGGCTCTGCCGGCATTGATCGCGATCAGGCGCTCGGGACCGCCCCGCGAACCCCGGGGAGAAGCCGACAGGGAGTTTTGCGGGGCCGACGGGGCCGTGGTATGAGGCAAATCGCGGCGGGCGTAGTTCAGTGGTAGAACGTCAGCTTCCCAAGCTGAATGTCGTCGGTTCGATCCCGATCGCCCGCTCCATAATCTTTCAAAGTCAATCAGTTACGTCCGCATCCGCACTCCTCAAGGCGGTGCCGCGGCCTCGTAGATGTCCTCCTCCTGCGCGTTGTGGATGCGCACGAGGGCCTCGATCGCGCCGATCACCCGTTGGGCGTCGCGCACCAGGTACCGATCGGCATCCTCCGCCCGCAAGCCGTGTGCGAGCCGGGCGAGGAGCCGGCCCTGATGCAATATCTCGCGGTGGGCGCGGCTCATCGCCAAGAGGCCAGGGGCGTCGGCCATCAGCTTGGAGAGACGCGGATAAAGGATCGTCTCGTCCTCGCGCTCGTGCGCGACGATGCTGTCCTCGACGATGGCGTGGGCGTCGAGGATCAGATCGACAGCGCGCTGCCCGCTCGCATCGTCGAGCGCGTCGGATATGGACCGCAACTTGTCGAGCTCCTGCTCCACCCCGCGGTGCTCCTCGGCGAGCGACCGCGCCATTTGACTCGACAATGCTTCCCGGCGCCGGCGCCAGCCGGGCGTCAGCGCGCGCAAGGCGTTGAGGATCACCGCCACGTCGATCGCCTCCTGCGTCAGGGCCCCGGCGACCGGGGTGAGCCAGCCAAATGCGGCCGCGGCCATGGCGAGACCGGAAAGCCCCATGCCGGCGACGATGCTTTGGACGGCAATGCGACGCGCACGCCGGGCGATGGCGACAGCCTCGGAAACGCGGTCGAGCCTATCGACGACGATCACCACGTCGGCCGCCTCGGAGGATGCGCTCGCGCCGCGGGCGCCAAGCGCCACGCCGACGTCCGCCGCTGCGAGTGCCGGCGCGTCGTTTATGCCGTCTCCGACCATCAGCGTCGGGTGCTGGCGGCTCTCCATGACGACGGCATCGACCTTGTCGGACGGAACGCGGTCCGAGAGGACGGCATCGATATTGAGGGCGGCGGCAATGGTCTCGGCCGCGTCGGCATGGTCTCCGGTCACCATGACGATGCGGGCAACGCCGGCCGAACGCAGCGATTGGACGGCGCGAGGCGTCTCCTTGCGCAGCTCGTCGGCCATCAGCAGCGCGCCTACGGGGCGGCCATCCACCTCGACGAACACGCTGAGGGCCGATCTCCAGGAGGCGCGGCGAAGGGCGCGGGCAGCCCACTCCTCGAGCTTTCGCGTTCCGTAGACGAGCTGGTGCGAGCCGACGCGGACCTTACGCCCGTCGACAACACCCTCGAGACCGGACCCCATCACCTCATGCACCTGCCGGGGCATCTGCAGGGTGATGCCGCTTGAAGCCGCGGCGGACATGATCGCGGCCGCAACCACGTGCTGGGAGGCTTGCTCCAAAGAGGCCGCGAGCCGCAAGACCTCGTTGGCGTCGACGCCAGGCGCGCTCTCGATGGCGATGAGGCGCGCTCCTCCGACGGTCAGAGTCCCCGTCTTGTCGAACAGGACGGTGTGCGTGCGCGCCAGCGCATCGAGTGGCGCTCCACCTTTGACGATGATGCCGCGCCACGCGGCCTGGGAGACGCCGGCGATGAATGCGACCGGAGCCGCAAGGATCAGGGGACACGGTGTTGCGACCACGAGCACCGCGAGCGCGCGAACCGGGTCTCCCGACAGGGCCCAGGCAAGACCGGCGACGACGATCGTCAGAGGAAGCAGCAGGAGGGCGTAGCGGTCGGCCAGCCTGACGAAGGGTGCCCTGGCGGTCTGCGCGGCAGTGACGAGGCGGACTATGCCGGCGTACGTGCTCTCGTCGGCTGTCGCCGTCGAGGTGATCTCGAAGGTATCGCCTGCATTCAGCGTGCCGCTGCGGGCGCTTTCTCCCGCCTTGCGGGCGACGGGGATCGGCTCTCCTGTCAAGGCCGACTCATCGAGCACTGCGACCGGAGAGGTGATCAATCCGTCCACCGGCACGATCTCGCCGGCCCTGACGAGAACGGCATCGCCAATTTTCACCCTGCGGATATCGACGTCGGCTACTGCGTCTCCATCACGCAGATGGGCAAAGCGCGGGGCGCGATCGACGAGGGACTTCAGATTCTGCTCGGCGCGCGCGACAGCATAGTCCTCGAGCGCCGTTCCGCCCGCGTACATGATGGCGACGACGATGGCGGCCAAGGACTGGTCGAGGAGGAGAGCGGCGACCATCGCCAACAGGGCGATGGCATCGACGCCCATGCGGCCTGCGCCCAAGTCGCGAACAATCGAGAGGGAAAGCGCGACGACGACGGGAATTGTCGCGGCTATCCAAATCCAACTCGCCAGCTCGGGGTAGCCGGCGAAGGTGGCGGCGCCGCCAGACGCAAGGCCGAGAAGGGCGACGAGGATAAGCGAGCGCTTGGCAACTCGTTCGTCGATCATGCGCGAATCCCAGCCGACCCGAGACAAATAGACCCTCTACGGTGGTATACCGGGATCCACATTCGCAAATCCTGCTGCGCCTAGGCCCGAACAGCAATATCTGCTCATTGCACAAGCTGCACTCCCTGAGCCAAGCCATCCCTACAGAAACGGAAAATGGACATGTCACGTCCCCCGCTCCCCCCCTTCACTGAGGCAACGGCCATCGAGAAAGTCCGGCTTGCAGAGGACGGCTGGAACTCGCGCGATCCGAAAAAGGTCGCACTCGCCTATACGCCGGACAGCAGGTGGCGCAATCGCGCTGAGTTCTTCTCAGGGCGCGAAGCGATCGAAGCGTTCCTGACGCGGAAGTGGAACCGCGAGCTCGACTATCGCCTCATCAAGGAGCTGTGGACCTTCGCCGGCAACCGCATCGCGGTGCGCTTCGCCTACGAGTACCACGACGACAGCGGCCAGTGGTTCCGCGCCTACGGCAATGAAAACTGGGAGTTCGACGCGGACGGCCTGATGCGGCGGCGGCTCGCCAGCATCAACGAGCACCCGATCAAGCCGGAGGAGCGGAAGTATCATTGGCCGCTCGGGCGCCGGCCCGACGACTACCCGGGTCTGAGCGACTTCGGCTTCTAGGGGAGGTCAGCCGCCGTAGCGCTCGGTGCGGATTGCGTTGCGCGATACTCCAGCCGCTAGGGCGGCATCGGCAGCGGCGCCGACGAAGGCGTTGGCGCCGCAGACGAAGACGTGCTTTGGGGACGACGGCAGCCGGGCGATGACGTCACGCAACATCGGCGCATCGACCCGGCGGCCGTAGTCCTGAGGGCGTTGCGGCGCATCGCGCGTCAATGCGAAATTGACCGTAAAGTCGTTTTGCCTGCGCTCGAACTCGATCAGCTCGTCGCGATAGAGCGTATCCTCCCAGGTGCGGGCCGACAGCAGCAGCGCCGTCGGCGGCGGTGCCAGGCCAGCTTGTCCCGTCCGCACCATCGACATGAGGGGGACGAGCCCGGAGCCGCCGCCAAGCAGCAGCAGCGGACCGCCATCGTCGGGGCTCCACACGAAGTGACCGCCCAAGGGGCCACGCATCTCGATGTCATCGCCGACGGCGGCGACCTCGTGGAAGAACGGGGATACTTCGCCGCTCTCCAGGAGGTCGATGGCAAGCTCGATCGTCGATGAGGGCGTGGCCGCCGGCGCCGAGGCAATCGAATAGCTACGCATTGCCCGATAGCCGTCGGGCGCGGTGAGGCGCACGTCGACGTGCTGACCGGCGCGGAACTGGAACGGCACGGGGAGCGAGAAGAAGAAACTCTTGATGTGCGGCGTGCGCTGGACGACGTCGATGATGCGTGCGCTCTGCCACCTCGCCGCCGGCCGATCGCGATCCGCCCCCTCAGTCGGTATCATAACGCTGCTCGCGCCAGGGATCGCCGTACATGTGATAGCCGCGCAGCTCCCAGAATCCGGCCGTGTCGCGCTCGGTGAACTGCAGCCCGCTCAGCCATTTCGCCGACTTCCAGAAGTAGAGGTGCGGCACCAGCAGGCGAGCCGGCCCACCGTGATCAGGCTCGATCGGCGCACCATCGTAGCGGAGCGCGACCATGGCCTTGCCGCCGATCAGGTCTTTGGTCGGCACGTTGGTCGAGTAACCGTCGAACGAGTGCGCGAGCGTGAAGTCGGTCGGGGCCTCTAGCCCTGCCACCGCTAGGAGGTCGTCGATGAGCACGCCTTCCCAATGGGTGTCGAACTTGGACCAGGTCGTGACGCAGTGGATGTCGCGCGTCAGCTTGGTCTGTGGAAGGGCGTTGAACTCCTCCCAGCTCCAGCGCCTGACGGGCTTGGGACCAACCTTCAGCGTGAAGCTCCACTGGTCCGTCGCTATGTGCGGCGTCGGTCCGGCGGACAGAACGGGGAAATCGTCGACGAGGTGCTGCCCCGGGGGGATGCGGTCCTCCGTGCCTGTCGGCCTGCCTCTACCCGTGAAGCCGCGTGTGACCATGTGATGCGTTTCCCTTGCCGGACGTTCGATATGGCAAGCGAAGGCTAACACCGTCTTGCGCGTCAATGGGCTTATTGATGCGATCTATAAGATGCGACCGCGTGTCGTTTGTTTATGACACGGCGTTGGGCGAGGGTTGCGGGACCTCGGCAGCCCCTACCTGCCGGCTTACTTTCCCGACCGCGTTCGTCGCGCGGTCGGGATTATTTTTTGTGCGCTCGCGGTCATGCCTTGCGGCATGCCATCTCGCCCGGCACCACGCCGCTTTGAGGCACGAGCCGCTTCTTCCCGCATTGCTCGGCCAGAAGCTGCTTCAGCTGCGCCTCGCGCTCCTGCCACTTCGGATTGCCGGCAAGGTTCTCGAGCTCGAGCGGGTCGGCCGAGACGTTGTACATCTCGAACTCTTCCGCAACCGGGACCGTCTTGACGTTCTGCTGATAGAGCCGCTGTGCCGTGCCCTCGTCCGTCGACTCACGCCGCAGGGGTCTGACGACGAGGTCTTGCACGCCGCTATCGCCCGGCGTTCCGGGGCTCGACCAGTAGCGCGGGTGATCGAAGTAGCGGGAATACTTCCACACCGCGCCGTCGAGCTCGGCGATGACGGTCTCGACGTGGTTCGGCTGCGAGACTGAATCGTAGCTGAGGCCGATGAAGTTCTTCTGGTCGAGGCCACGGCTCGGGTCGTCATCCGTCATGAAGAAGATCGGCGCGGCGAGCTTCTCCGGCTCTGCAGTACCCATGATGATCGGTGACAGGTCGCGACCGACGAGAGGCAACGGGTCGGTGAAGCCAGACGCGAGCTGCTGACGGGCGACCTCCGCGTCGATGCCGGCGAGTCCGAGAATCGTCGGCGCCAGATCGATGTGGCTCGTGAGCATCGGCACCGAACGCGCCTTGGTCTCACCCGGCGGCACGACGACGAACGGCACGTGCAGCGCCTCCTCGTAGGCCATGTACCACTTCTGGAACAGGCCGCCGTGCGAGCCCAAGAGGTCGCCATGGTCGGAGGTGAAGATGATGACCGTGTTGTCGAGGAAGCGCGAAGCCTCGAGCGCGCCGACGACCTCGCCAAGATGCTTATCGACGTCGGCGTGCAGCCTGTAATAGAGGCGGTAGTATTCGGGGCGCACGGCGCTCGCCTGCATGAACTGGCCGTAGGCGTCCTTGTACGAGCTTTGGCACGAGGGCTTGCCGTCGAGCTTTTCCATTCTCGTCCTGGCGAACTTGTCCTTGTCGAATACCTCCTTCGGCACGTAGTCGGGGACGGAGAAGTCGTACTGATCCTGCAGCGCTGCAGTGAGGTTGGTGAAAAAGCCCCACAGCGCAATGTCGTGCGGATTGGTGAAGGACGCCATGATGAACCAGGGCGCATCGTCCTTGGATGCATCGAGATCCTGGAGGAGCTTCACGACCTGGGCAGAGATAGCAGGATCGCGGCCCTGCTTGCCGTTGGCCGCGGATGAGCCGGAGCGCAGCGGGTCGGAGCCGTGAGGCTCCGGCCCCACCCATCCGTCGAAGCCGTATTTGTCGAGGACGTTGGCCTTGAGGTAGGTGCCCTCCTTGGCCGGATCGGCGAAACCGTTCTCGTCGTAGCTGGTGACGACGGCCTCAGTGCCGGGAATTTTCAAGTCGGCCTCGTGGGCATGCCACTTGCCCTTCCAGAAGGTCCGGTATCCGCCGGTGCGCAGATAGTGGCCGAGCGTCGGAACGGAGCCGGGGCTCAGCCACCACATCGCGGGATCGTTGGCGGCCTTGGCGGCACCGTCGGTGTTGGAGACGCCGTGCAGGGAAGGATAGTGACCCGTGTAGAGGGAGGTGCGGCTCGGCACACAGGCGACGGAGGCGATGTAATGGCGCTCGAAGGTGAGCCCTTTCGCGGCGAGAGCGTTCTGCGCCGGCAGGTAGGCCCTGCGGAACTCCTTCAGCGCCTCGCTTTCATAGACGGTCGGATAGCGCTGCTCGTCGACGAGCAGAAACAGGATGTTGGGGCGCCTGTGCCCGCTGCCGCCCGCCGACCTGGCAGCGTCGGCTGCATGCGCGTCGAGCCCGGTGACGCCCGCAGCGGCTCCGGCGAGCCCGAGTTTCAGTGCGGTACGCCTGCTCACATCCTGACGATCCGTCATTGTATTTCCCCTCTTACTATCGACAATGCCGCAGCGGGGTGCCCGGCGCGGGAGCGGGTGCGTCGTCGTTGTCCGTCGCCCCCATTCGCTGGTTAACAGAGGACCGTGTGAGTTCAACTGTAGATATTCATACGCATTCCGGCGCCGAGCGCGGGGCACGCCAGCGCGAGGCTCCGTGGCTGCGGCCGGTCCCCGGGAATCGGATCGAGCAGCTACTTTCCGACAGGGGGCCGATCTCGCAGCGGCAGCGCGAGGAGCTCAAATCAGCGCCGGGTTTCCACGATGCTGTGCAGCGCATGGCGACGGCTCTGGTCGAACACCACCGCGGCAATCGCGTGCTGAACGCGATCCTGAGCGATCGTGGACGCTTTTTCGCGGTCCTGTTCATGCTCGATCTGCATTTCCGCCGTCACGACGAGGGCATCGGCCTCACGCCAGGCCGGCTGAAGGAGCTGTGCGTCGAGCAAGGTATCTGCAGCGCGACGCGCGCGGGCGCACTGCTCGCGCTCATGAAGCTCGCCGGCTATGTCGCGCCGGCTCCGGACCGGCGCGACCGCCGTCTGCGGGAGCTGGTGCCGACGGAGCGACTTATCGCGCAGCAGCGCGCTAGATGGCACTACCATTTCGTGGCTGCCGCGCCGCTTCTTCCGGCTGCCGCGCGTGCAGTTCAGGCGCTCGACAATCCGGAGTTCGTGCAGGGACTGGCGCGGCTTCTCAGCTCGCACTTTCGCGCCGGCTTTCGGTTCGTAGATCACGTGCCGGCGCTCCGCCTCTTCGGCGAGCGCAACGGCGGAATGTTCCTTCTATTCACTTTGGTATCCTCGGCCAGCCCGACCCTCAAGCGTCACGATCCGATCCCCGTCTCGATCTCGGGGCTCGCGCGCGGCATCAGCTCGTCGCGCGTGCATGTCTTGAAGCTCTTGCGGGACGCCGAGAGCGAGGGGTTCGTAAAGCGCGTGGAGAACGGGAGCGTCGTCATCCTGCCGGCGCTCGAGCGCGATGTGCTCGAGTTCCTCGCGCTCGGATTTCTGTGGCTCGACTACTTCGCGGGGATCGCGCTCGACCACATCGGGAAAGACGCGGGCGCCGGCGCTCGGGGGTAGCGCCGACGCCCTGTGTGGGATCGCCATCAGGGGAAGGAGGCGATCAGCTACTGCTTCGATTCCCCGGAAGCGGCGAAGTAGCGGGATCCATGGTGATGCCTCGCCGGGTGTTCGTACCCCTAGTACCCATTGCGACTAGATCGCGACGCCTGGACGCAGGGGCACGCAACCGATGCGCTCAAAGCCCACCTCTTAAGGAACGCGCCAAGTCAAATAGCCGTTGTGTATCCCATGGGTAGCCAGTCGCCAGCACAGGCTGCGGTGCTCGTCGTCGAGGATGAGCCGCTCGTGCGCTTGTACGTTTCCGACATCTTGGGTCAATCGGGCTTTGAAGTCATCGAAGCTGCGACGGGCGCCGAGGCTCTATCGCGGGTCGCGGAAGGGGGCCTGTGCGCCATTGTCAGCGACGTCGACATGCCTGGCGACGTCGACGGGTTCGAGCTCGCGCGCCGCGTGCGGAAGGAGTTTCCGCGCACCGGTGTTGTGCTCGTTTCGGGAGTGCTGGAGCCGCAGACCTACCTGCCGACCGGGGTTCGCTTCTTGACCAAGCCGGTGAAGGCATCGACGTTGCTGCGGCTCGTTCGCGAGGTTGCCGATCCCCGCGTCGAGCTGCCTGCGCCGGGGGCCGAAGGGGGCCCTTAAAGCGAACTTTACTGGCAGCATGCGAGGTAATGTGCTCGCCGCGCGGCGGACTTGCTCTGCACGCGCCAAACCCAGCGTCAGGCGCATGATAGGGTTGGCGCCAATGGCACGCACATCGCCGCGGTCCGAGGCCCTTACGGTCCACCCCAAGGGTGGGCATGCCCGCTCGTCCCATAGGCTCCCGGCGTTCGTCTCCCCGCAATTGGCGACGCTGGTTGCCGAGCCACCCGAAGGCGATGGCTGGCTGCACGAGATCAAGTATGACGGCTATCGCGCCATCGCCGCCGTGGCGGGAGGGCATTGCCGCATCTACACGCGTTCCGGACAGGATTGGACGGAGAAATTCGCTTCCATCGCCGACGCGTTGCGCCGGCTGAAAGTCGGCAGCGCGCTGCTCGACGGGGAGATCGTGGCTCTGGACCAGCACGGCCGCTCGAGCTTCCAGCTCCTGCAGAGCAGCCTCAAGGAGGGGCACACCCCCCTCACCTACTACGTGTTCGATCTTCTCGAGCTGGATGGCCGCGATCTGCGCGACGAGCCCCTGAAACGGCGCAAGGAGATCCTGCGCAAGGTGCTGAAGGGAGCGCTTGATTCTGTTCGCTTCAGCGAGGATGTCGTCGGGCACGGCAGTCGGGTGTTTGCACACGCGTGCCGGATGGGGCTCGAAGGCATCGTCTCGAAGCAGGCGAACAAGTCGTACCAATCGCGGCGCACGCAAACGTGGCTCAAGTGCAAGTGCACGGGCGAAGAGGAATTCGTCATCGGCGGCTACCGCAAGTCGGACAAGAAGGGACGGCCGTTCGCCTCGCTGCTGATCGGGGAGTTCGTCGGCGACAAGCTGCATTATCGCGGCCGCGTCGGAACCGGGTTCGACGCTGCGACATTGGACGACTTGAGCACCCAGTTTGCGAAGCTCGCGCGCAAGACGAGCCCGTTCGTCGATGCCCCGCGCGCCATCAGCCGCGACGCGGACTGGGTCGAGCCGCGTCTCGTCGCACAGGTTGCCTTCACCGAGCGGACGAACGACGGCATTTTGAGGCATCCGGCATTTCTCGGATTGCGAGGCGACAAGCCGGCAAGGGAAGTGCAGGCGCAGGCGGTGATGAGCATGGCTAGGAGCGCAGATCCAGACGACATCGCCGGTGTCCGGCTGACGAACCCCGAGCGCGTGCTGTTCAGCGAAGCAGGGCTGACAAAGCTCGATCTCGCGCAGTACTACGTCGCCGTCAGCGGCCGCATGCTGCCATACGCCGGCGACCGCCCGATCAGCCTGGTGCGCTGCCCGAACGGGGAATCGGGCGAGCGCTTTTTCCAAAAGCACCACAAGAAGGGAATGCCGGCGGCGCTGAGGCCCGTTCCAATCATCGAGAACGACGGCGACGAGGCGGAGTACCTCATGGTCGACAGCGCGGCGGGGCTCGTGGGCGTAGCACAGATTGCAGGGCTCGAGATCCATCCCTGGGGCGCGCGCATTGGCAATCTGGATCATCCCGAGCGCCTGATCTTCGACCTCGATCCCGACACCACGCTCGGCTTTGCCGACGTGTGCGAAGCCGCGCGCGACGTGCGCCGCCTGTTGCAGACCGCGGGGCTCGAGAGCTTCGCGCTCGTCACCGGGGGCAAGGGCATTCACGTCATCGCGCCACTCAGCGCCCGCCAGGACTGGGAGACAGTCAAGAGCTTCGCGCGCGGCGTCGCCGAGAAGCTTGCGGAGACGGAGCCGGAGCGGTTCGTCGCGACCATGTCGAAAGCGAAGCGGCGCGGGCGAATATTCATCGACTGGCTGCGCAACGAGCGCGGCGCTACGGCGATCGCGCCCTATTCGCCGCGCGCAAAGCCGGAGGCGAGCGTTGCGACCCCGGTGACGTGGGCCGAGCTGTCGCGCATCGAGGCAGCGAACGCGTTTACAATCCCCGCCGTCCTGCAGCGCATCAAGCGCAAGACGGACCCCTGGGTCGGCTACCAAAAGGCGAGCCAGAAGATCTCACGCGAAGCGCTCCGCTTCTTCACCTGAGCTCTGCCGGACCGCCTCGGCGCTCGTGCGGCCGGTGTGCTCGGTCTTCTCCCAATGGAACGGCGCCCAAATCAGCTGCCACAGGGCACGGTAGGCGGCGAACGAGATCGCCAGCCAATAGAACGGCATCATCATGGCATTGGCGGCGAGGCCGGGACGACCGCGGCGGGCGGAGGCGACGGTACCGAGGGCGATGGCGCTGACATAGCCGGCGATCAGATTGACGATACCGATGGCGAGCAGCCATTGGCCGAACATGCTTTCGGGAACCGCGAGCAACCGCCCCTGCCAAGCACCCACGGCGATGAGCACGTAGAACCACGGGTGCACGAGGCAGGAGAGGATCATCCCGCCCATCAACACCTGGAAACCGATGAACCGGCGCGCGCCGAACTCATTCCAAAGCCGGCGCGGATGGCGCATGTGGACGAGGTAGGTCTGCATCCAGCCTTTGAGCCATCGCGTCCGCTGCCCCTTCCAGACACCGAACGTGGGCGGCGCCTCCTCCCAGGTGGTGGAGGCAAGAACGCCGACGTGCCAGCCGCGACGCGCAAGACGGATGCCGAGATCTGCGTCCTCGGTCACGTTGTAGGGGTCCCATCCCCCGACGGCGTCGAGCACGGCGCGTGGAAAGTGGTTCGACGTGCCTCCAAGCGGCACGGGTAGCTGCAGGCGCTCCAGCGTCGGCAGGATGCAGTCGAACAGCACCGTGTACTCGATCGCGAACTGGCGCGTGAACCAGCTCGCATCCGAGTTGTAGATGTTGAGCTGGGCCTGGAGGCAGCCTATGTGGGGGGCGCCGGCTTTCAGCACTGCGAGGGCGCGGCGCAACTGGTCCGGCTCGGGCGCGTCCTCGGCATCGTAAACGACCACAAACTCGCCGACGGCGAACTGCAAAGCATACTGAATGGCGCGGGGCTTGGTGCGCGGCGCACCGTCGGGGACCACGAGCACGCGCATGTGCGGATCGACGATTGCGCCGCGCAACGCATCCTGGGTCTCGCGATCGACATCCTCGACGATCAGGATGATCTCGAGCCGCTCGGTCGGGTAGTCGAGCTCACGCAGCGCCGCCAGCAGCTGGCGAACGACCTTTGCCTCGCGGAACAAGGGCACCAGTACCGTGTAGACGGGGAATTCGTTGTGGTCCGAGATCGCCTTTTCCGGTGCGGCGGCCGCGGAGAACTGAAATTGCCAGAGGGCGACGGTGCGCAGAGCCACGACGCAGAGGAACGGGAAAGCCATGAGGGCGAGCAGGACGACGAGTGCCGTCTCCGGCAGCAGCGCAAATCCGGCAAGCAACGCGATGAGCGCGGCGGCAAGGGCCCGGCCCTGCCACGGCCAAAGGCCGGAGGCGGCCGAACACTCGGGCGTGCGGACCAATAGGCCGCCCACGGCCTCGGCCAGCTTGCGATCGGTCAGATCGCGCTCCGCGTCGGGCGCCGTCTCGATCGGCTCCCCGACGGCGGGCTCAGACGCACCCGGCTCGGTTCTTCGAATACTCTCCACGCGGGCCCTCCCCCCGGTGGGCCGACGATGATCTTGCCATAGTGTTGCGTTTCACCATAGTGGGCGACGTTGCTCCCCGCTTCGCGGATTCGACCGGCTATGCGCCTTCAAAATTCGACCCTCGGCTCGTCTATCTCGTGGCGCCGCCTGGCGACCGCGCTGCTCGCACTGCTGGCAGTGGCGGCATGGGCGCCCACCGTCTCGCTCGCGCAGGAGGCGACGGGGGAGGACGTGCCGACTCCGGCGCAGGCCGATGCCGAGGAGCCTTCGCGGCGCGTCGTGGTGCGCTTCCTGACGGAAGCCGACTTCCCGCCCTTCAACTTCTACGACGAGGACGGCACGCTCGTCGGCCTCAACGTGGACCTCGCGCGCGCCATCTGCACCGAGCTCAACACCGCTTGCGACATCAAGGTGCGTCCGTGGGGAGAGCTGCTCCTGGCTTTGCGCCGCGGCGAGGCAGATGCCGTCATTGCCGCGCATGCGGTCACGCCACAGACGCTGGCCGAGGTCGATTTCACCGACAGGTATTTCCAGACTCCCGGGCGCTTTGCCGCCCGGCGCGGCGGCGAGCAGGTGGAAATCACGCCAGAGGCGCTGGAGAGCAAGCGCATCGGCGTCGCCAAAGGCTCGCCGCACGAAGCGTTCCTGCGCACCTTCTTCCGCTCGAGCGCCATCCAGGCCTACGAAAGCCCGGATCTCGCGCGCGATGCGCTCATCCAGGGGCAAGTCGACTACATCTTCGATGACGGCATCGGGCTCGTGTTCTGGCTGCACGGCACGGCCTCGAAGCGCTGTTGCGAGCTGAAGGGAGGCCCTTACCTCGAGCCGAAGTATTTCGGCGACGGCATCGCCATCGCGGTTCCGAAAACGGATTCGCAGATCAGGACGCTGCTCAACGGTGCGCTCGCCAAGCTGCGGTCAAATGGTCGCCTCGATGAGCTGGTCGAGCGCTATTTTCCGGTCAAAGTCTATTAAACAGGCAGTTTCGACGCCCTAGCGTCACCCTGGCGCCACCTGTTAACCACGATTGCCCTCGTCCGCAGGGCGATTGTCACAATACTGCAAACTGAATCCGGTCATTGAAGCCCAGACCGAGCGACGAGGAGTTCTTTTCTCCTCAAAGGGATGGGCATGATGCACTACCGCACGCTTTTCATCTCCGACGTCCATCTCGGGACGAGAGCATCGCAGGCCGAGCAGCTCATCGATTTCCTGAGAGAGGCGGAGGCAGACACCATTTACCTCGTCGGCGACATCGTCGACTTCTGGCGCATCCGTCGCGGCGCGATCTGGCCGCAGGCACACAACGACGTCTTGCAGAAGCTGCTGCGCAAAGTGCGCAAGGGCGCGCGCGTCATCTTCATTCCCGGCAACCACGACGAAGGTCTGCGCCAATACTGCGGCCAGCACTTCGGCGGCATCGAGATCGAGCACCAGGCCGTTCACACGACGGCCGACGGCAAGCGCTACCTCGTCATCCATGGCGATGAGTTCGACGTAGTCGTGCGCTACGCCCGCTGGCTCGCGTTCCTCGGCGATCGCGGCTACGAGCTGGCGCTGTGGATGAACCATCCGCTGAACTTCATCCGGCGCCGCTTCGGCCTCGGCTACTGGTCCTTGTCGGCGCACCTCAAGCTTCGCGTGAAGACGGCAGTCAACTTCATCGGCGAGTTCGAGAAGTCGCTGTCGGACGAAGCGCGCCGCAACGAGGTCGACGGCGTGATCTGCGGGCATATCCACCACGCCGCCTCGCGGGAGATGGATGGAGTCCATTATCTCAACTGCGGCGACTGGGTGGAGAGCTGCACGGCGATCGGTGAGCACGCCGACGGCTCGTTCGAGCTGATCCGCTGGCACGACGTCGTCAAAGAGCGCGAGCGCAAGACGGCTACGAAGCTCGCCGAAGCGCTCCAGGTTGCATGATGCGAATCCTCGTCGCGTCGGACGCTTGGCACCCCCAGGTGAACGGCGTTGTGCGGACCTACGAGCGGCTCTCGATCGAGCTCGCCGCTCTCGGCGTCGACATGACGGTTCTGGCGCCGCACGAGTTCCGCACACTGCCGTGCCCGACCTACCCGGAAATCCGCTTGGCGCTGCCGGGCCTCGCCCGCGTTGCGCGGCACTTTCAGTCGGCGAAGCCGGACGCCGTGCACATCGCCACCGAGGGGCCGATCGGCTGGATGGCGCGGCGCTATTGCCGCACGCGCGGCATACGTTTCACGACCAGCTTCCACACGCGTTTCCCGGAGTACCTGAGCCAACGCTTCGCCATTCCGACGCCATGGACCGTAGCTGCTCTGCGGCGCTTCCATAACGCCGGCGCAGGCCTGATGGTGGCGACGCCTTCGCTCGGGCGCGAGCTCGAGGGGCTCGGCTTCGAGCGTGTGCTGCCGTGGACGCGCGGCATCGACACGGAGCTATTCCACCCGCGACCGGTGCGCTTGTTCGGCGAAGGGCCGGTATTCCTCTATGTGGGCCGCATCGCCTCAGAGAAGAACATCGAGGGCTTCCTCGACTTGCAGCTGCCGGGCCGCAAGGTGGTCGTGGGAGCTGGTCCGCTGCTCGACGAGCTGCGGGCGAGATACCCCGACGTGCTGTTCGTCGGCAAGAAGACAGGCGAGGCGCTGGCCGAGTGCTACGCGTCGGCCGACGTGTTCGTGTTCCCGAGCCGCACCGACACGTTCGGCATGGTGCTCCTGGAAGCAATGGCTTCGGGCGTGCCGGTGGCGGCCCTGCCGGTGTGCGGCCCGCAGGATGTGGTAACCGATGGTGTCACGGGCGTCCTTTCCAACGACCTGCGCCAGGCGGCGCTCTCCGCTCTGACGCTCGATCGCAGGCGCGTCAGCGCGAAGGCGGCGGAGTACAGTTGGGAGTATGCAGCCCGGCTGTTCCTCGCCAACATCACAGGCGCCTGCCTCAACGGGCCGCAGCGCGTTCAGGCAACCCGCAAGATGCCACTCGCGAAGACCGTGCGTCCGCCGCAGGCACGCGTTTGAGCCGACTGACACGAGGGGACGGAAGCTTTGTATGCCGCCTCGTCGCGCGAGTGATGGCCGCGCCTAGGGCGCGGGGCCTCTTGGGCCCTAGCCCCTTCGCGGCCAGGAGAGATTCTACTCCGGCCGCAAATGTGGATGCGACTGCGCTGGTCGCGGAAAACGCAGCAATAGACTAGTCGCGCGAAGAGGTGCGCTCGTCGTCGGCCTCGCGCTTTTCCTCGGCGAACTCGGCCTCGAGAGCCTTTTCCATGGCGACGAGGTCCTGCGGCAGCGGCATGCCGTAGGCCTTCAGCTCGTTGAGCTTCTCCATCAGCTGCAGGTAGAGCTCGTGCTTGTCGGTCGGCTCGTTTTGCATCCGCGTCATCAGGATGCCGAGCTCTGCCTTGACGTCATCGAATGCCATGCCGTTCCTCGCTTGTTTCGGCCTCGCGGGTTTCCATTACCCTATATGGCTACTGGTTACCGACTACTCCACGGGAAAGTCGAAATAGGTTTCCGGGTAGGGCTCTCCGCGCAGGGTGTAATGCCACCACTCGCTGGGATTGTTGTAGAAGCCGCAGCCGCGCATGGCACTCCGCAGCAGCGACCTGTGCTCACGCTGCTTCTCGCTCACCCTGGGGGTCAAGGTATGGGACAGGGCGGAGAAACAATCGAAGCCGGTTCCCATGTCGGCGCTGCCATCGTCGGTGCGGGTGCCAGCTTTTGAATCGCAGGCACGGACGTCGACTGTCGCCGGATCGAATGCGGCAGCCTTCTTCTCCATCGGAACGATGGTGAGGTCGAGCGTACTGCCGCGGCTGTGGCCGGAGCGCGAGGCGATGTAGTTGTCGCGGAAGAGGTTGCGCTTATCGACTTCGGGATAAAACTCAGACTTCATCTTCTGGTCGCGCAGGTTGCGGCCCCAGGCGACGAAGGCATTCACCGCGCGCTGTGGGCGATAGCAGTCGTAGACCTTGAGCACGAAGCCGCGTCCGCGCAGATCATCGGCTGCGCACTGCAGCGCCTTGGCGGCCGGGCGGGTCAACAGGCAGCGGGGCGCGTTATAGCCGGGGATGGGTCGCCCGACGAAATTGTGCGCCGTCGTATAGCGCATCTCGACGATGACATCGGGGATCATCGTCTTGACATCGACGAAGCCGCGCGGCGGGTCGCCGGCGTGCGCGGAGGCGAGCCCTCCGACCAAAAGACAAAGGGCTCCGAGGGGGCGTCGCATGCTCGCTGCTCAGGTCTTCTGATAGGTGCCCATTAGCTGCGCCTCGGCCAGCACGTGTCCCTGCATGGCCTTCAGCACGGCGTCCTTGGTGGGCTTGTCCAACCCCGCCAGCTTGGTGTCTAGAGCATAGAGCTTGAAGAAGTAGCGGTGGCGGCCGATGGGCGGGCACGGACCGCCATAGCCGGTGCGCTTCCAGTCGTTGGTGCCGTCCTTGGTGCCGGCAGGAAACGACTTGATGCCCTCGTCGAAGCCCTTGGTGTCCGGCGGCAGGTCATAAAGAACCCAATGCACGTAAGTCATCTTCGGCGCCTTTGGGTCTGGCGCGTCGGGATCATCGACGATCAAGACGAGGCTCTTGGCCTCGGCGGGCACGCCGGAGAAAACGATTGGCGGCGAGACATCTGCACCCTGGCACGTGTATTTGGCGGGTATCTCCCCGCCATCATCGAACACCGGCGATGAAATCTTCAGAGCCATGGCGCGCCTCAGAACAGCTTGAGGCCGGGCGGCAGCGGGAGGCCGCCGGCCATTTCCTGCATCTTCGCCTGCAGCTTGGCGTCGAGCTTGGCCTTGGCGTCGGCAGATGCGGCGACGATCAGGTCCTCGAGTATCTCTACCTCCTCGGGCTTGGCGAGGCTCGGATCGATGCGCACTTTCTTGACGTCGCCCTTGCCGCTTAGCGTGACCTTGACGAGGCCGCCCCCCGACTGGCCGTCGATCTCCAGAGCGGCGAGCTCCTCCTGCATCTGCTGCACGCGAGCCTGCATCTGGCCCACCTGCTTCATCATGCCCATCACGTCTTTCATTCGCTCGTGCCTCCAGGTCTGGCGTCAGCCGGTGCCGGTCTCGTCGCGCGGAGCACCAATCAGGGGTCGGATGTCCGCGATCTTCGCGTCAGGGAACTGGTCGAGTATCGCCTTGACGGCCGGGTGCGACTTCAGCGCCTCAAGCTCGGCCGCCTCGCGCTCGCGGCGAACCGCGCCACGCGGACGCTCGCCCGCCGCCTTCGACAGCACGACGACCCACTTGCGGCCGGTCCAAGCATTGAGCTTCTCGCGCAGCTCGTTGGCGATGTGCGGCGGGGCGCCGGGCAGCAGGAAGAGGTCGATGGAGCCGGCAGCCGCATCGAACTTGACGAGGCTGACGCGGTCTTCCAGGTGCACCTTCAGCATCATGTCGCGCCGCTCGCCGGCAATGGCGATCACCTCGTCGAAGGAACGCGGGTCGGCAAAGGCGACAACCCGCGCGCCGCCGGCAAGCTCGTCGAGCGAAGCCTCGTAGTCGGCGTCGAAAAAGCCTTCATCGTCGCCTTCCGCCCCGGCATCGGCGAACGGAATGGGCATGGCGCTCGCCGATGGCGGCATCGGCGAAGCGGGCTCGGCCGGCTCGGCGCTGTTGAGGGGTGCGTTGCGGCTCGCGGTGCTCTCGGCCGGCGCCGGCTTGCCGCTGCGCACGAGGGCGCCTTCGCCGCCAAGCATGCGAATAAGCTCGTCGGGCGAGGGCAGGTCCGCGGTGTAGGAGAGGCGGATCAGCACCATCTCGGCCGCCGCGCGCGGATTGGCGGCCTTGCCCGTCTCCTCGCCGCCCTTCAAGAGCATTTGCCAGGCGCGCGAGAGCAGAGGTGTGGAAAGGCGATCGGCGAGGGCCGAAGCGCGGCGCTTCTCCTCGGCGCTCAATCCCTCGCTGCCGGCGTCGGTACCGACCGCTTTGACGCGCGCAGCAGCGTGGACCGCCTCTGCAAGATCGTCGATGAGCTGCACCGGATCGGCCCCATCGCGATGGAGCTCGTCGAAAGCGGTGAGCGCCGCCTTGGCGTCGCCGCGGAATGCGTGGTCGAGAAGATCGAAGATGCGTCCGCGGTCGGCGAGGCCGAGCATGGCGCGAACCGTATCGGCTCGCACGGCGCCCTCGCCCATGGCGATCGCCTGATCGAGCAGCGAAAGTCCGTCACGCACCGAGCCCTCGGCGGCGCGGGCGATCAGCGCCAATGCGTCGGCGTCGGCGGTTGCGCCCTCGTTGGCGACGATCTTGACGAAGTGGGCGGAGAGCTCCGGCACGTCGACGCGGCGCAGGTCGAAGCGCTGCGTGCGCGACAGAACCGTCACCGGCACCTTGCGTATCTCGGTGGTCGCGAAGATGAACTTCACGTGCTCGGGCGGCTCCTCGAGCGTCTTTAAGAGAGCGTTGAAGGCGCCCTTCGAGAGCATGTGGACTTCGTCTATGATAAAGACCTTGAAGCGCGCGACGATCGGCTTGTAGCGGGCGCTCTCGATCAACTCGCGGATGTTGTCGACGCCGGTATTGGAGGCGGCGTCCATCTCG